>CAZZJO010000001.1:0-6018 GCA_964654645.1 uncultured Verrucomicrobiota bacterium
CTGAACCCCTTCCGTTTCTCGACCAAGCGCACGTGCAACACCACCGACCTGGTGCTCTACGAATACCGCACCTACAGCCCCAACCTAGGGAGGTGGCTGCATAGAGATCCCGTCACAGGGTACGAATTTGGGCTGACCCACGAGGATCTCGCTGAGAAAATGGCCGACGAAGCCACAGAGGGAATGGGCCAGGACAGCCACAATGAATATTTGTTTGTTCGCAATGGGCCGAAGGACGCCGTGGACCTACTGGGGCTCGTCGAGGTCGAAACAGGCGTCAATCGAGCCGAGACGCCATTTCGGTACATCGCTATCGACGCTCACTATTTCTTGGAAGTTGATGGCACTACGTGCGGCTTTTGGCCAAGGGGCGGAAAAAAGAAGCTCCTTTCTCTTCTGCCATTCATGTGGGTAAAGGGACGCGTCTACAGTCCTGATCCAATGGGGCCGCCGCAAAAATTGACTCCAGTGAAGCTCGATGACTGTAAATACGACATTCAGAGATTCAAGCTGTGCGTCGAGGCCCATTGTTACCAGCACGACATGGGACTTTACAATATCGTTTTTCACAACTGTTGGCACTGGCGAGAGAGGCTCATCGAGAGCTGCAAGAAGGCAAGCAGGCGATAGGACCTTTATGCAACAATTTCTGGAACTGCCAAAAGTCCTTTCTTTCAAGCTACGACCGCACCGGCTTGGGCGGAGATTGAGACGGTCTGGCACGCTGGTGCTTGGATTGTCTTTGCTGACGCTCTGTACATCCTGTGCTCACAGAGGTCCGTTCAATGTGGGCGCAGCTGTTGAGTTGGGAAAGCTTCAAGCGGGTGTATCGGAGTACCCCTTCAAACGTCCAAAGGGCAGCCATCATTATAGGCTCATCGTCGTTTCTGCAAAGCCGGACGTGGAGAGGTTACGTAGGGCCTTGAAAGGCAAGGCCGTGATTAAACGCGACGGCCAGACGGTTTGGGAGCTGGAATTCTCGCCAGAGGCGCTCAGGGAGTGCCCATGGTTCGAGGAGGGCAGGAAATGGGTCTGGGGCGCGTACTTTCTGCATGATCCAACAACGCTGGATCAGAGCATTAAGGAAAAAGGTGAATACGTTCTTGTTATTACATTATATGAAGAGCCTCCTTCCGGCTCGACCGTTTGGCTCTTTTATCTGCCATGGTATTTCGGATACCTTTGAGTACCAAGCGAGTTCCTCTGTGTGACACACGGGGTGGGAGAAATCGGGTGGTGTTCAGCTCACTCCTAGTTGGAGCGCTCTCCCGCGTTCGTGCGAGAAGCCTGGCGCTCCCTCTTGGCGCTAACCGAGTCGACGTTGAATTGAACGGAA
The DNA here is from genome assembly GCA_964654645.1 of uncultured Verrucomicrobiota bacterium. Taxonomy (GTDB): domain Bacteria; phylum Verrucomicrobiota; class Verrucomicrobiia; order Limisphaerales; family CAZZJO01; genus CAZZJO01. The sequence goes on from CAZZJO010000001.1 coordinate 1,337, forward strand.
GTCGAGATGCAATTGAGTCCAACCAATCGCGCGTGAACCCCCAGAAACAGCACTCCAGTGTCGGTCTGCGCGACACACGTGGCCTGCTGCAGGTCAGCAATGTGCAAGGCAGCATCGCAGGTCACGGCTGCGCTGTTGGAGCTATCCCCGCGGCGGGTACTCCCGCAAGGAACTACCCATGACGAGCAAGTGCGTGGCGCTGTGGCAGACCATCGTCGTCATCTCCAGCTAAAGCAGCAGGACACCGAGCCGCATAACTTGTTCGTGCCCAGGACGCCGAACGTGTTGAGCCGCAACTGCCACGGCCACATGCTCACCGACGGACGGTGGGACTACACGTGGATGCAGGGAACAGGTTGTGGCAGGTGGAGAGTAGAAGCGACGTCCCGTCGCTAGCCCGCCGGAAAGTGGTGTGGGAATACGACGCCCTGGGTCGTCGCATCCGCCAGATTACGTCCGACGGCAGCTCCGGCACATGGCAAGTGACCGAGGATTTTAAGTTCATGAGCGACCCGCTGCTGTTTGGCCGACACATTGCAGAGCTGCGGGCCAGTGACAACGCCCTGGTGCGCAGCTACGTGTGGGGCTTGGACCTGAGCGGCACGATGGACGGCGCCGGGGGTGTCGGCGGGCTGCTCTGGCTGACGCAGCACACTGGCCCGAACGCTGGTGCGCATTTCGCCGCGTACGATGGGAACGGCAATATCGTAGCGCTGTCGGCTGCGTCGGATGGGTCAGTGAGCGCCCGCTACGAATACGGCCCGTTTGGAGAGCCGATTCGGGTCACGGGTCCTGCCGCTGGCCCAAGCCCCTTCCGCTTCTCTACCAAGCGGACCGACTCCACCACCGACCTGGTGCTTTACGAATACCGCCTTTACAACCCAAGCCTCGGGCGGTGGCTAAGTAGGGATCCGATGTGGGAACTAGGTTTCACCTTTGGGACAACTGGGGAGCGACTGGGGCGCGCCCAGGACTTTGATGAGGATGAAGAACCTCGAATTCGTCTTCCGCATCAGGAAACGGAAAGCCTGTACGGCTTCGTAGTGAACGCGCCTATAAACCACGTTGACCCGCTAGGTCTAATTTCATTCAACCAGTGTTTTGAGGACCAGATAATGCAATTGAGGCAGGCATGGGAGGAGATGTGCTCTTTATTGAGAGATCCTAAATTCCGCTGCTGTGTTGGGCGATCGCAACTGCTTCAAATGTTCGAGCGACGCTGTTCCTGGGGGAATGTGAAGTTTAAGTGCAGGAGGAACGACCAGGGTCTTTGTCCTTGGGCGTGTGCCCACGCTTGGCAATCACTCGGCGTTGGTAGGGGCGTGATTGTAGTTTGCGACAGGCAGTTCTATAATCCTTTTGAATGCCGACTGTCGCTGAAGTGCGTGCTCGCACATGAGATGACCCACATACTTGGAGGGACACCATTTGACCATGGCGTGGTTGAGAAAGTCACAAAGTGCTGTGTGAACAATTAGAAAGCGTTTGTTTTAAACGGTTATGAATGTCACCCGAATGGCAACCGGGATTTTCCTGGTGCTTGTATTGTGTCTTACGATTGGTTGCGATGCTGGCCGGCTTCGGATGTATAAACTTTCGTTACAGGGCCAAGCAAGCTATCATACGCCGACAGGTGTCGCGGCGGCAAGTGAGGAGAAGCTGAGGCAGGTCATCGAAGAGACGCTGGAATCCAGGAGATTTGAGAAACAACCCGAACAACCAGGCAAGTTATCACGTTGGTATAAAGACGGGGTTTGGATCGAACTCATGCGAAATGAGCAAGGGGAATTAGTCCTGGAGGCATGGGCATTTGGCGGGAAGCGGGTGCGCCGCTTATGTGAACTTATGGAACTGGAGTTACTGACCGTCTTGCGGCAACAGCCCGGGTTAGAAATAACCCCTGCAACTCCGGCATCAACCCCAGCGAATTAGAAGCCATCGGTGCTTTCCAGACGCGTTCTGAATGAATAGGAGCGCGGTCGGGTTGTGGCATGCTGTTCGTTGATATTAGGTGGCAAATCGTTCCCGGATTTAATTCAACGCTGTCTGGATTACCCAAGGACAGATATCAGTCTGCCAATGCAGCCCAGTGGCTGGCCAACAGTTTGAATATGGTTTTGATGACATAGGGAATCGCAAAGTAGCCCGACGCGGCGGTGATGAGAATGGGTGGAACCTACGGCAGAGCATTTACACAGCTAATTTGCTCAATCAATACACACAACGTACGGTGCCTGGGTTTGTGGACATAATTGGGGTTGCTTTGGCAACCAATCCGGTGTATGTAAATGGACAGATGGCCAGTCGGAAGGGCGAGTATTTCCGGCGGGAGCTGAGTGTGAACAACGCATCAGGACCAGTGTGGCAACAGGTGACAGTGACGGCGAGTGGGGAGACGCCAGTTACAGGTAATGTGTATGTGCCAAAGACGCCCGAACTCTTCACCTATGATCTTGACGGTAACATGACCAGTGACGGTCGGTGGAACTACACTTGGGATGCAGAGAACCGCTTGATCCGGGTGCAGAGCTGATCGGACACCCCGCAGGCGTCGTGGCGGCGAGTTGAATGGCAGTACGATGCTTTGTGGCGTAGGATTCGTCAGATTACCTCCGACGGCAGCTCCGGCAGTTGGGTAGTAACCGATGACCTGAAGTTTGTCAGCGATCCGATGCTATTTGGCTGGCACATTGCGGAGCTGCGGGCGAGCGACAACACCCTGGTGCGCAGCTACGTTTGGGGTTTGGATCTTTCTGGGACGATGGAGGATGCTGGTGGCGTAGGGTGTCTTGCATGGGTAACTTTGCATACTGCATCAAGTTCAGCGTCTGGGACTCATTTTGTTTGTTATGATGGCAATGGTAACGTCGTATCATTAGTCAGTGGCACATCTGGCGAAGTAACTGCTCGTTACGAATACGGTCCCTTTGGAGAGCCCATCCGCGTCACTGGCCCGGCAGCCGGCCTGAACCCCTTCCGTTTTTCGACCAAGCGCACCGATAACACCACCGATGTGGTGCTGTATGAGTATCGGGCGTACAGTCCAGCCGTGGGTCGATGGCTAAGTAGGGATCCAGTGGGAGAGCGGGGATTCGAAACGCAGCGCCAGATTCAATCTGGCCTTTTATCTGAGGTGGTAGACGTGTACGCCTTTTGCCACAACGATCCTAATGGTGCTGTCGATCCTTATGGGCTAAAGGATAGAAAATGGCCATTTAACGGGAGAGTGAAGGTCCACAAAAAGTGTCCGAAATCAGTCCGTGCTGTCGATCTTGACAATAAAAAGGTTTACGTGGTCGGACCTGGCCAGAGTACGCCTAATAGTGTGGACGTCGACTTTGTGGAGGTAAACGGCACGTGGTATAAAATTGGAATGTGGACTTTTGACGTTGGATGTAACTGCGAACCTGATGACGGCTTTCGCCAAGCTACACCGGAGGAGTTAAAAGCCATACAGGAGGTTCTAAAGGGTGCTAACAAGTAAATGAGAGGCGTTATGCGAATAGCAACTAAATGGGTTGTGCTGGGTGGGATGGTCGTTTTTCTAGGCCTTTTAACCGTGCTTTACTCAGCAGCTCCTTATATTTTGGCGACGTATCAATATGAAAGACTGGTTGCGGAAAGACCATCTTCCAGAGCTCAGTTGGAGGGCATGTTATTCCTTTATTCGGCGGAAAGAATCGAGATCACAAACTCACTTTGGGGGAAAAATATTGTGCTCGAGCCGGGCGGGTATTGTTGGCAATACAAAATTTTGTGGCGAGAGCCGATTGATGTGATTTATGACAGCAGTGACAATGTTAAATACATTTTTCCTTCATTCGAGTAGCATTGGCACCGGCTCAGCGCGTTAATTTTTGGTGGCTAACGTTCATAAAAAAGTGCCACTCCCAGTTATTTTGTTGGGATGCTTGCCTTTCTTGCCAAGAAGATAGCCCAAGGCGGTGAGTACTATGATATTGGGGCGCCAACTAAAGGAAGAACTGTTGGTGGGGGATGAATTTCATGGCGGGACAAGATTATGGTGGTGAGGAGAATCGAGGGGTTGAGGAACGAGAAGCCGAACGGCTAGTGGGATAGGAACTGCAAGAGCACTGGTGAGCGGAAGTAAATTTGTGGAAGCGCCGCAAGACGGTCGCTACTAAGGTGAAAATAGCGACGCGATTTGAGAAGCGAGACTGTGATGAACTTGAATTGGAATGCGCGAAGCTTGCATATAGGGTGTCGTCACATGGTGGGCCACTGCCTGGAGCGATGAAATGGTTTTTTACAATAGACGGGACTGACACCTTTTTGGCACCAATGGCTGCGACGCTTTCCTTCGCCGCACTAACTTTTCCGCTTTAACGTTTTTAACGCTTTCTACGTATCCCTACGACTCCGCATCCTGCCTCCAGACAGTCTCGGCCCTCGACTCCGGCCTCTAGACCCTCGGAACAGCGACATAATCCTACCTTCCCAACTCGACTCTGGTGGGCCAGATCCTGTTCACCAACAATGGCGTGCGACGGATGGTCACAACCAAGCAGTACGACAATCTCAATCGGCTGACGCAGATATCCAACACTGGAGGGACAGGTTCCACCCTGTCCTCGTTCACCTACACCTACAACGATGCGAACCAGCGTGTGCGCGTTACCCTTGCTGACGGTTCGTACTGGTTGTACGAGTACGACCGATTG
>CAZZJO010000002.1:0-3191 GCA_964654645.1 uncultured Verrucomicrobiota bacterium
TGTCAGGGTGAAACATGTTGGTGTGGGAGCAGAGCCGTTCGGAGGCCCCGCAGGGGTTGTGACGGAGGGTGGAGTGGACATATGATGCTTTTGGTCGTAGGATAAGGCAGCGGACGTTGGTATGGACTAACAATGCATGGCCGTGGTTGAGGATGTAAAATTTGTGGGTGATCTAATGCTACTTGGTCGTCACATTGTGGGGCTAAACGGCACGAGCAACACACTGGTGCACAGTTACGTTTTGGGGCTTAGACCTTTCTGGGACGATGGACGACGCGCCGGGGGAATTGGTGGCCTTGCATGGGTGACGTTACATACTGCATCAGGTTCAGCATCTGGGACTCATTTTGTTTGCTATGATGGCAATGGTAACGTCGTATCATTAATCAGTGCCACAACCGGCGATGTGAGCGCCTGCTACGAATACGGCCCCTTCGGCGAGCCCATCCGCCTCACCGGTCCTGCGGCCAGCCTAAATCCTTTCCGTTTTAGCACCAAGCGCACTGATAACATTACTGATTTGGTACTGTACGAATATCGTGCGTACAATCCTATCATTGGCTGCTGGCTCAGCCGGGATCCAATTTTTGACTATGGGGCGAGGTTTTGGGCAGGAGATAACCGACTGGCGGCATTGGTGCAGTTATTTGCTCTACTGGGTGTACCTTTTGAACCGGCCAAACAATCTTTGCTGTATTCCTTCCTGTCAAATGACCCGACGGATTTTTACGATGTGTTAGGGCTGTCTGGCGCCAGCACTTCCAGCTCAGGTATGCCGAAAGCAGAATGCTGCTCCGGTGAACCCTGCAAAATCACCAATTTTAAAATTACGGCTGATGTCACAAAAAAGACTTGGATTCACGCAAAAGCAGGCTACGAAGCGGAAAACTGTAAGGACGTTACTTTATTTTGGTGGACATGCACTTGGGCCTCATGGCGCCAAGCCAACGAAATTGACGAGGATTTCAAGGGGTCGGTGATGGTGGTAATCTATGCAGCGTTGAAGTTTAAATCTTGTGAAAATGGGGTATGGGTCAGTAAATCGACGCAGGCAGAAAATAAGTGTCACTGTTTTCTCCAAGAGGCTGGCCGAAAAGAAGGTTACTGTGTGTGCGATTTGAAGCCTGTGCCAGGGGGTCCTTTTGATCGATTCCCAAACGACTGAGTAGTATGTCGAGGTAACGTGGTATATGAAGGCTAAATTCCAATTGTTTGGATGGTTTTGCATCACGGCCGTCATCTTTTTGGTTGGCTGTCGGTCGGTTTCGCCTACGACTTGCATAGATGCCCAAATCCGCTTATGGGCGGCGGCGAGGGCTTACGCGGCTGAGAGGGGGCTAGGCGACTCAGTGGAGATAGAACCGAAGGATTTAATCGAGTACCTTCACGATGGGACTAATGGTTTGATGTGCCCAATTAGTGGGAAGCCCTACCCTCCGTTTTCACTCCAGGAAGGTCCAAGGTGTCTTGCGGGGCACCGAGTTGATCGAACGCAGCTACCGTGGGTTCAAAACAAGGGTGTCGGAAGGGCGAATACTCCCGGAAAGAACTGAGTGTGAACAACGCATCAGCGCCAGTGTGGCAACAGGTGACAGTGACGGCGAGTGGAGAGACGCCAGTGACGGGGAATGTATTCGTGCCGCGGACACCTGAACCGTTTACCCACGATCTTGATGGTAACATGACCAGTGATGGTCGCTGGAACTACACGTGGGATGCTGAGAACAGGCTGTTGCGCGTGGAGAGCCGCTCAGACACGCCGCAGGGCTCCTGGCGTCGGGTAGAATGGCAATTTGACGCTTTGGGCCGCCGGATTCGTCAGATTACCTCCGACGGGAGCTCAGGCAGTTGGGTAGTAACCGAGGACCTGAAGTTTGTGAGCGATCCGGTGCTGTTTGGGCGGCATATTGCAGAGCTGCGGGCCAGCGACAACGCTTTGGTGCGGAGCTATTCATGGGGCTTAGATCTCTCGGGGACAATGGACGGTGCCGGTGGTGTCGGTGGTTTGCTGTGGGTGACGTTATACACTGCAACTGGGCCTGCTGCTGGGCCCCACTTTGCGGCCTACGACGGCAATGGAAACGTTGCTGCCCTTGTAAGTGCCACTACTGGCACCGAAACCGCCCGCTATGAGTACGGCCCCTTCGCCGAACCCATCCGCGTCACCGGCCCGGCCGCCAACCAAAACCCCTTCCGTTTCTCGAGCAAGCGCACCTGCAACACCACCGACCTGGTCCTTTACGAATACCGCGCCTACAGTCCCAGCTTGGGTCGTTGGCTGAGCCAGGATCCGGTCGAAGAGCTTGATAGCCCGGGACTCTATTTGTTTGTACAAAATCAGCCTGTTTCAGCGAATGATCCCTTTGGTCTGCATATGTATTATCCTGGTGCATTACCCGGGTCTTCGTCTTCGATATGTTGCAGAGCTAACACTGAAGCTCCTGGAGTGAAAATGGGATTTAGGAAGTTTTCACAAGGCAAATACTACTCGCTTTGGCATGCTTATCTTCAAGTTGGTGATTGGACGGTGGGCTGGGCCGGCCATCCATATTCAGAAGAACTGGACAAAGAAGCGGAGCGTTACGAGGTTGATCTCGAGAGGAGAAGAACCGGAAAGCTTCCGGATGGAACTCCATGCCGGTGCGCTACACCGCAACAAATCCAAGCCTGTGTCAAAAATCCCGCACATTTTCCGGTTGGTACGTACCATCCAGTACTCAGGAATTGTGGAGACTGGGCCGGAAAGCTTGCGAAAAAATGTTGTCTTAAGCCTAACTTTGGGAATCTTTGGTACGGTCCCACATGTGGGTGGGAAAAGGACTGAGAATGAGTATGAACAGCATATTGCTTTTAACATTGTTAGCTGTGGTTCTTGGAAGTCTTATGATGTGGACTTTATTGGAACTGAAGGCAGGACGACTTGAAAATCTCATCCTAGGTCTCATTTGCTTGTTGATTTGCTGTGCAGCCACATTTTTCATTACACAGCTCGCCTATAAAGTACGAGCTGCTTACGAACGGGCAATTAGTGTTTCGGTGATTGTAAGTTTATCTGAACAAGTAGAACCCTCAAGACGCACCCTGATTAGGAGTGCTGTTAGAGAATTCGAGAAGGAAGCAGAAGAAGCGCAGGGTTATTTGCCTGCAGTGATAAAATTGAAAAACAGGCTCGATGGAATCGGGAATGCCAG
>CAZZJO010000003.1:0-14136 GCA_964654645.1 uncultured Verrucomicrobiota bacterium
ATCGGGTATGACGATGACATGGGTGCTTGCCAAGAGCCGAGTTTCGAATTACCTGTGTTGTCACACCCTGTCAGGCACGGAGGACAACTTTCAAATCAAAACTTAAACCAACACGTTGTCAGGCGGCTAGCTACTCCGGGGGTACACCGACAATTGCCTATAGGCTACAGGCCGCCGTCGTGTCTTGACATGCCACAGCCCACACGGTTCCGCCTTGAGTGCGTAGAGGTAGTGGCAGGCAAACCTACGGATGGGCAGGCCATAATCCCGTAGCGGAACCCTTAGTTTCAATCCAACCTTTCCAACGTAGCCACGCCCGTAAGAATGCGGACGGCTAGATTGCAAATCATCCTTTTGCGGAGCTGCCGCGGTAACGCGCGGCGGATTTATCCGCCGACTCACGTCGGCGGCTATCAAATGATTAATCCAGTTTTTTCCCGTAGCCACCGCCGTGAGGCGGTGGACCTTAATCTGGATTGTAGCTTTCTCCGTAGCCACCGTCGTAAGACGGTGGATTAATTCTGCGCCGGTTCGTGAACCCATAAAGAGAGGATTTATCCAACGCGGTGGATTTATCCGCCGACTTACGCCGGGGGCTACATTACATGGCTTACTGGTGCCAAGCCCTACTAAATATCCAAACACCAAAACCTGCACAACGCCCAATTGTTACTATGGGCCTAGCTGAATCCGCATCCGTTCCAGTGAAACAGCAGACAAGCAAACGTGCTGCCAACTCCCATCAAAACCAATAACCCATATGCCTTTAACCATGAATACCTTTCCCAGTCCCCCAGCTTGCCATTGTCAGAGGTAATGTATTTATTTGAAAGTCGGATTTCGTTTTCCATTGTTAAGTACAGGAGGGGGTTGTTTTTGGGCTGAACCAAAGGGGCATTTGCACAGATGCATCCAAGCAATATGCCCACAGTTGCTATGGGAAGTAACAGGCTGAATTGAGCTGTTTTTCATTAGCGGTGTCAAATGCAGAATTCATTCTTCGGGTTGTTGGTTTTTCAATGTGGAGTTAAACTAAATTTTGTCAACGACCGGCGGGGTTAACCTTAAAACATGCTTAGCCAATTGCAATTTTGATAGGGGTACTTTGCACAAACAAACTTTTTACGAGCATATCCACGGAAATTAATTTACAGTCTTGGCTGGGGTGGTTATTGTTGATGGACGGAGACTTTTTATGCCTGTGATATTGCGGTTTGCTTTACTTTTGATTGGCTTGCAGCTACTAAACTTTGGGAACGGGGCTGAACGCCAAACATTTGTGATAGTTCATGGAGCCTGGGGTGGCAGTTGGGCATTTAAAGAGGTTGCGGAATACTTGGAAAAGGAAGGGCATAAAGTCGTAAGACCCGCACTGACAGGGTTGGGAGAATGTAACCATTTGGCGAATTCAAATATTGACTTGAGTGTCCACATTACGGATGTGGTAAACACAATACTCTGGGAAGATTTGCACGACGTGATTTTGGTTGGTCATAGCTACGGGGGGATGGTTATAACAGGGGTTGCGGATCAGGCGCCTAACAGGATTAGAGCGTTAATCTATTTGGATGCGTTGTTGCCCGAGAATGGAGAGAGTGTGGAAAAGCTGGTGACAGAGGTGAGTTTCCCGTTGGTGGTGTCCAATGGATTCATTCTGCCAGTCTGGGTAAAAGATCCTAATGCAATTCCGCGTGATGTACCGCAGCCCATCAAGACATTTACAGAGCCAGTGCGGTGCACTAATGGTTCGTGGAGTAATATTCCCTCGGCCTACCTGCTTACCGTTGATCCCGGCAAGGAACCGAGCACGGACTTTTTCTACAGGTTTTATGAGCGTGCGAAACAGCGAGGTTGGCTTCTGTACATAATGGAGGCAGATCATAACCCCCAGCGGAGCAAACCCCAGGAACTCTCCCAGTTACTTTTAAAGATTTCTGGGAGTTTGAGTCGCAACCCTAAGGACAAAAAAGCACCATAGGATACATTTTGGACTAATTTGTGGTAACCTGCCTTTTTTCACACATTCAACTGCTGGCATTTATATAATTGCCGAAGTCCGGCGTCATGTTATGCTTAATTTGATTATGCGGCAGGCTCTAGATTTTGAGAAGCCATTGGTCGAACTCGAATCCAAACTGGCTTCGCTGAAGGAGAATGGTGCGCCAGAAGATGAAATCAAAGCTGTGGAACAGCAACTTTTTGAGATGCGGCGCGCAATCTTTTCACGTTTGACTCCATGGCAAAGGGTGTTGCTTGCGCGACACCCATTGCGGCCATATGCCTTGGATTACTTGCGGATGGGTTTCTCAAGCTTTTCGGAGTTACATGGAGATAGGTTGTATGGGGATGACAAGGCAGTGATTGGTGGTTTCGCGGTGCTGGGTGAATATAAGGTAATGGTTATTGGCACGCAGAAAGGGCGCGACGCAAAGGAAAATGTGGCTCGGAATTTTGGTTGTGCACACCCTGAAGGATATAGAAAGGCCCTGCGCCTTATGCGTTTGGCAGATAAATTTTCCTTGCCGATAATTACTTTGATCGATACGGCGGGTGCATATCCTGGCGTGGGTGCCGAAGAACGCCATATAGCTGAGGCTATAGCAGTGAATTTGCGTGAAATGGTAACCTTAAGGGTTCCCACAATAGCAGTAATTATAGGGGAGGGGGGGTCTGGGGGAGCCCTCGGCCTAGGAGTAACTGATAAAATCCTAATAATGGAAAACGCGTATTATTCTGTCATAAGCCCTGAGGGATGTGCAGCAATCTTATGGGAAGACCGTGCGGCAGCACCTCTTGCGGCTGAGGTACTTAAATTAACACCCCAAGATCTTTTGCGATTCGGGATAGTAGATGAGGTAATTCCCGAGCCACTGGGAGGAGCGCATGTGGATCCGCCTGCTGCTGCAGAACTTTTAAAGCAGGCACTCTTACGGAATCTTGAGGAGTTACTTCAGATACCGATGGAAGAGCGATTAAAGCAACGCTACAACAAGTATCGTCGGATAGGGCAGTTTTTGGAAAAGAACTCTCCCTCTGAGTTACAACAATCCGGACCACTTCCCGATAACCTCGGTACAATTAAAAACGAGCACAACGCCTAGGGTTTAGGAGTACGCAATGGGGGAACCCAATTACCCGCTAATATTTGAGCCGATATACAAAGAGCGTGTTTGGGGAGGATCCCGAATATCGACCTTGTTTGGTAGACATCTCCCTTCTGGAAATCCAATCGGTGAGTCCTGGGAGATAAGTGATCGGCCTGGGGATAACTCGCGCTTGATCAACGGCCCTTTAGCAGGAACCTCCCTACACACATTGGTGGAACGTTATCCACAGGCCATTTTTGGTCATGCCATACAATACCCACAACGGTTCCCGATCCTGGTTAAGATAATTGATGCACAGGATGTGTTATCCGTCCAAGTACATCCACACGAGCAAGCTGCCGCACTGTTTGGTGGTGAGCCCAAGACCGAGATGTGGTATGTAGTAGATGCCTTGCCAGAATCGGTGGTGTATTTGGGATTGCGGGCAGGGATTACCCGGGATCAGTTTGAACAACTCTTAGCTGCGGGAAAGGCGGCCGAGGCACTTTATAAAGTAACCGTTAAACCGGGAGACATAATCTTTATCCCTGCAGGCCGCATTCATGCGCTGGGTAGAGGTGTGGTAGTTTTTGAAATCCAGCAGAACTCGGATACCACCTACCGGGTTTACGACTGGGGTAGAGTAGGTTTGGATGGTAAACCGAGGGAATTGCATTTGCGAGAATCCCTTGCCAGTATAAATTTCGATGATGTAGAGCCGGGCTTAGTTCAACCTCAGCCTACACAGCTGTTAGGGTGGCCAGCCGCATTAGTCGTTGACACCCCTTATTTCAGTGTGTTTACCGTCCGATTGGGGGGTAAAGATGAATGGTCGTTTTCCATTGATCAATGCTTAATAGTTGGAGTGGTATCGGGCAGGATTGATGTAACGGGCAATGATATGACTGTGGTAAGGTCAGCCGGCGAATTTGTCATGCTTCCTACTAAGGTGTCACGGGTGCATATCCATGCACAACATCCTGCGGAGCTTTTGCTGACCTTTCCTAAGCTGTATTGCTAGATAACGACTGCCAACTGAAACCCTAGAAATCCCTGCGTCTGGCCTGGCCTTTCGATACGTATTGAAAAATAAGATAGCGATCGGCATTTTATTTATGTGCGTAAGAAGTGGCCACGGCGTGTGCTTTTAGCTTTCGGTTGGTACGATTACCGATTGCATCGTGGTATTGAAAGATACGCCTGCGAACATGGGTGGGTTTTGTATGCTAATTTGGCTAGGGAGCGGGTCATACCTTGGGGATGGCAAGGCGATGGAATTTTGGCCTGGTTGGGGGCCGGGGACGATTTGGCTGAGTTCGTACGTTTGACCAATAAACCAACCGTGGATTTTAGCTATCGCCGACCTTATTTGAAATTTGCGCGGGTTTTGGAAGATCATGCAGCAGCAGCACGATTAGTTGCAGAACACTTTATTGAGCGTGGCCTACGTAACTTTGCGTTTTATTCTGAGATCGATAACTGGTCATATGAAGAGCGAGGGGAAGGTTTCATCTCAGCCCTGGCAAAGTACGGTTACACCTGCAAATGGCTCCGGTGGCATCGTGCCCCGGAATATACTATGAGTCGAGACCAATGGCCGCGAAAATGCATGTGGTTGGCAAGAGAACTAAAACAGATGCCGAAACCTTTGGGAGTGTTTGCTGCAAATGATGACCACGCTTTAGACGTTTTAGATGCGTGTAAATTAGCTGGCCTTTCGGTACCGGAAGACGTCGCTGTTGTGGGAGCCGAGAATTACCTACTCGCGCCTGAGGCGATGGAAACCCCAATTTCCAGCGTGGATACCAACCTCGAACTGATGGGATACAAAGGCGCAGAGTTACTTGACAGATTAATGAATGGGGAAAAACCACCCCCAGAACCAATCCGAATTCCTCCATCAAAATTGATCGTCCGTAAAAGTAGCGATCTGTTGGCTGTTAATCACCGGGGAGTAGCAGCAGCCCTAAAATATCTCTACCAACACATAGACGAACCTGTAAGGATTAAGGAATTGGCTGCTATAGCTGGCCTGTCTAGGCGCGGTTTGCATAAAGCCTTTCTTCAGTGCCTGGGACGGACACCGGGGCGGGAACTCCGCCGGATCAGAATCCTGCGAGCTCGTATGCTCTTAGTTGACTCGGATAAGAAAGTTGAGGAGATTGCTTCATTGTGCGGATACCCACACTTGAATAGTTTTTGCGTCGCGTTCAAACATGAAACCGGTCTTACCCCCAGCGAGTATCGTCGAAGGTTTTCAAGAACTTAGACCGGGATTTTCGAGGTTATGTCCTAACTGGGAGGATCCCAAGCAGCAAGCCTGGAATTCTCTGGTGCGTGATATCTGGTTTTTCGCTAAACACGCAGGCGATTTCCACAGCACAAGCTACGATACGCGCTTGCTAAACGCTTACCGTTATTTGGAAAACCCGCAGAGATTTTTGTTTAAGAGCTAGGCGATACCCCCCCGGATTGCACGCATTCGAAGCAATTGCGGAATAAGTTGCTGGAATGCGATGTGTTCAGTAACAAGCATTGGTGCTCGGAATTCATTGGAGGAATTGGATGTTACGGGTTTTGCACGGCATGTTGCATGAATTGCCTCAGGAATTCCGGTAATGCAAAGCAACAATCATATGCATTTTGGCTTCGAATGGTGTGCTTTAGAAACAGCGTTTGGTGGTGAATGCCAGAGATATCAATCAAACTTCGGCATTCGAAGTGATTAAGGCCGGATCGTTAAATTTGCGTTTGGCCTGGTAAAGTCAGAATCTCCAGATGGTTCCGCTTCGGAGTTGAATTGTTTTTATTGCGGCCTATTTATTCTTTGGGGGAAACCCTCAGTAAGTTTCCTGTGTATATTGCTTTTTTTGTGATGCGATTGGTGTTGGAGATGAACACGAAATTATACTCGCGTGCTTCCACCATGCCCTTGAAACTGCCTTGCCGCTTCTCCACTACCAATTCGCCTTTTTTGTCGTCCCAAATTAAGTGAATGAGTGCAAAAGCGCCATGTTCGTACTCATAGCCGTCGCCTGCGTCTTCATATATGGTGAATTCTCCATCTGCACCCTGATAAATTCGGATTTCGTATGGGGCATCAGGGATTTCGTCTACGTATTGCATTACTGGCCACATTGGGATAATTGAACCTGCTTTAACAAACACCGGGATTATTTCCAGTGGTGCATCGGCTTTTATGGTTTGCCCGCCATGGAATGGTTTTTCTGTCCAAAAATCGTACCACAGATTGCCTTTTGGAAGGTAGACATCGCGTGTCTTTGGGGCGTTTTGGAGTGGTTTGGAATTCCGCTGGAAATACATTGGATGGGTAACGGGGCAGACCATAAATGCCGGGCCAAACATATATTGGTCAGTGAGATTGTAAGTTGTTATGTCGTTTGGGAAGTCCAATGCTACGGGGCGCATAATGGTGTAACTGTTCAAGGTCACTTGTGCAGCTACGGAGTAAATGTATGGGATGAGCTGGTATCTAAGACGGATGAAGTGGGCGATTGTGTCATAGAAAGGTGTGCCTGGTTCGCCAAATCGCCATATTTCTCGGGGCGCGTCAGTGCCATGACTCCTGAAAATTGGTAGGAACGTGGCGTATTGTAACCAGCGTGTGTAAAGTTCGTGATAGCCCAGATCTGTGCAACCGGTGTCTTTAAGGTCAGGTTCGGTTAGATCGGGTGCGGTCAACCCCCGGCAACCCGCATCGTAATCACCGCGCCAGAACCATAGTGTGGGGTCGTGCCGGATAAAAAACCCGCCAATGTCGAGTGTCCAGTAGGGTTCCCCTGTTACGCAGAAGTTGAGACCCTCAGGAATTGACCGGCGCAAAGTTTCCCAAGTTGCGCAGATGTCGCCCGACCATGTAATGGTGGCGTACCGATGTTGTCCTGCGTATGAGGAGCGTGTAAGATTGACGACACGTTTTCGGTCTGTGGTGCTGCGTTGCCCTTCGTAAATGCCCCGGGAATGAAAAAGTGAGTACAGATTAATCATAGCGGGGTCGATGTACTGTTTTGCGTATTCCGTATTTATTAGGAGGCGAACATGGACTTCTGGTTTGACTGCGCCGGACCAGTCAGCCTCGAAAGGCTCGGTGCAATCACACCACCAAGCGTCTATCCCATGCACAAACAAACCCCGTTTAGCTTGTTCCCAGTAACATTGCCGGGCTTCTGGATTAAAGGCGTTGTAAGTCGATTGATCGCCTAGCATTAAGCCACGTTCGAGCAATTCACGCCGGTCAGGACAATCCCCTGTCATTTTAGGCCAAATCGAAACCATTAGCTTTGCGCCTAGCTTGTGCAGCTCGTCGATAAAAGCTTTGGGATTGGGAAAGCGAACGGGGTCGAAGGATTTCTGGCCCCAACCGCCTTCTGCTGGCCAGTATTTCCAGTCCAGTACAATCACATCCAGGGGTACTTGCCGGCGTCGATACTCGCTGACAACCTGAATCATTTCCTGGGCGTTCACATAACGTTCTTTGGATTGGATGTACCCGAAAGCCCATTTGGGTAGCATAGGAGGTTTACCCGTGAGCAAGTGGTATTGCCTAGTTACCTCATCGAAGCTTTCCCCCCAGATGAAATAGTAGTCTAGTTCATCAACTACGTCAGCCCAAATGTACGACCCATGCGCGTCATCGTGAAAAGTCATAAGCGCCCCACAGTCAATTAATACGCCATACCCCTTGGTAGAAACAAAATATGGCACAACAGCTTTTAGATTGTGCTGGTACAACTCGCGCGATTTGCCGCGCAGGTTTCCAAACCCTTCTTCATGTGAGCCAAAACCGAACAACGCTTCATCGGCACTGAATACAAACTCTAACTTAGCTTCAAAGGCGATACGGTCTAACACCCGTTGACCTTTTGCACTTGGAACACGCACGCCGTCTATACCCTGATTCACTGATACTTCGGTTTGAGTAGGATAAACGTATTTGTAAACCTCTTTCCGGGTGAGCCACTTGCCACCTCGCTCAGGCTCCCTCACCAGTAGATTTTCGTTTGCATCATAATAGCTGATCGCCCCAGTGTCTTTGTTAACCATGAGTTTGAGAGCATCGGTACAAATAACAAACTCAGTCTCGCTTTCGTGAAACCGGTATCCAGTGAACACCGAATTTGTGATAACGATAGCGCTCGGAGAATCTTTGAAGGACTGGTCCTCCGTAAAGGTGATCCGCGCAATTTTTTCTGTAATAAACTTGATACGCAGTTTTTTCTCGGCCTTTGCAAGTACCACCTCGCCGTTATTTACCACAATCGCAAACATGGGGTCGGAAGTTGACGATTTATGTTGGGAAACCATAGGTAAAAGCCAATGTTAAACATTTTGCGGATTGGTTGGTTGTGCACGGCGCTGTTCTAGCTCTGCGCGGATTTTTAGCTCGAGTTGCTCAAATTTTTTGTAAAACAACACAGGGATTGTACTTAAGGCAAAAAAGATAGTGGGCAGCCATACCACGCTGAAATCGATTGCCCAACGCGCAGTAGGTGATTGTTCTGCGTTGGGTGTAAACCCGGCCGCCCCCAGGATCCACATTGGTAGTGCACCGCCAATACCCGCGCCGGCCTTTAGACAAAAGGCTGCTCCAATAGCCGCTAATAACCCGGCGGCTCGGACGCCAGTTTTCCATTCGCCATAGTCCACTGCATTAGGTAGCAACGAGAACGGTATGGCCATCGCCGCGCCACTGGCCAGAAACCCAATTAACCATCCTACCATGAACAAACTCACCGAATGGTCATTTATCACTGCTACCCAAAGAATGGTTTGCCCTATAATCATCCCAATTAGCCCCAAGGCCCAAACGTTGCGTTTAGATGTCAAAGTGCATAACCAGGGCAAAAGCGCCGCCACTCCTAGCGAAGCAAAATCCAGTGCATTAGCGACGCTGGTTAATTCTGGTCTTTGGGCGGAATATTTGAAGTAGTGGGGGACGACGGTGATTCGCGCAATGAAGCCAATCCAGAACATCAGACTGCTGGAAAAAATAATTAGCCATGGCCAGTTCCCTTTCAATGCTTTAAATGCAGTAAAAAATGGTTGAGGTTTTGTTTCAACAGGCACCACCTCCTTCAGGTTCCGAAATGCAATTAGGAAAAGTGCCACCGAGACAAGCGCATAAATTGGCACTGCTAGCATAAACCCGCGTCGCTCATTGCCCTGACCGAGCAACCGCACTAATTCGAGCCCGGTAAGATTTACAATCAAAACCCCAAGCTTCGACCCGAACATCCGAAACGTGGTCAACGTGACACGTTCATGGGGATCGGCCGTCAGTGTAGAGAGGATCGACGTCACTGGTGTATTGATCCCCGTATACAGTACATTGCAACCGATGTACGTAACTGCTGCGTAGGCTATTTTGGCAGGTAAACTAAGCTCGGGCATTAAAAACGTTAACGCCCCGAATGTGGCAAATGGTACGGAAAGCCACAGAAACCAAGGACGGTATTTGCCCAACCGGCTGCGCGTTTTATCGAAAATAAGCCCCCAAATAGGTGCGTCCAACGCGTCAAGCCACCGTGCAAGTAGTAGAATGGTACCAACTGTTGCGGCGGGGATTTTACACACGTCGCTATAAAAATATGCCGCATACCAAGTTACCCAACAGAATACTAGCTGCCCGGCTACATCCGTCGCCGCATAACTAAATCGTGTAACATACGAAGTTTTCATCGCAAACAACTCAATAGTAGGGTTCAATCATTCGAGCTACTTGTTCCGCTTCCCGTTCGTCCTTGAATTGGATAAGCATGTAAACCCCGTGAGGACCTATCGCGTCTAAGAGTGGTACTACCTCATGCAACTCCACATTCACGACTTGCACAGACTTGCCGGCTGATAGAATGCGGCGGTACAAGTCGTACCATCGTTTGTTTCCACCAGTTTCAATCCCGGCTTGCGGCGTCCATTCTATGGCGTCTAATGCCTCAATCTCAAGCAACGCGTCGAGATGTATTAACGCTTCGGTTCCATCAAGGTGATAGAGCGAATAATCAAGCCATTCACATTGGGCAGTTAAGGCCGGTACAACAAATTGTTTGAACATCTTTGGAGAGAACATTGCTGAAGCGTCGCATTGCAATTTAGCAACTTTGCCCAGTCCCCAAAGATAGAACGCTCCAAATGCTGAACTACCATCTTCCAGCTTTATTATGTTGTAAATTCGTTCGTAGGCATCAAACCACACTTGATTGATCTCCCATATTTTCTGCTCAACCCATGACGGTCTTTCAATCATGTCCATCAATACTTGTTGAGTACCACGTAACGAACACAACACATCCAGGTTCTCAACAAGGTCTGGGCAACCGACAATGTATTTGCCCCGAGATAACTCAACGCAGCTGCGCAAGATCCGCTCGGTTACTCGCCACCAGTAGTTTTCTTCATCAAACTGTAACGGTGATAATTTTTCTGGTTCAGGTTCCTTATCGAAGCACGGGTGAAACCACACGGTATCCTCGGTAAATTCAGGGCGCGCACCCAAAAACAGGGCAAGCGAACCTGGGCCAAGATCGGTGGTTGCAATGGGAAGGATATCCAGAGGGAATAAGGAGCGTGAAAGCCGATAATGGTTTTCGGCCGCGCGAAACTCTGGGTCACAATAACGTTTTTCCAGGGTCTCAGGCTCCAGAGGTTGAGAGACCACTTCATGGATTGGTCGGTCGACTTGTATCGCACCCCACATCCCGATTAACAGACCTTTACGGTTCCACCATTGGACAAACCGATCGCGTGTCTGGTCCCAATTAGCTTTCCACATATAGCTTGTTGCCCCAAACCTTATCAGCTGATAGGCAAATGATAAAGCAAAAGGTATATATTTGAATATGGGCAAGAATGATCCAGTACGATTAGTCCCCGCAGTACAATCGCCCATAAGTCACCACGAAAACTTCCATAAAGCCCCCACAACTACACGAGCCAGTAGATGCAAATGTGAACCAATCAATCCACCGCCTTACAACGGTGGTAACGGGAAAAAACTAGATTAATCATCTGGTGGCCGCTGGCGTGAGTCGGCAGATAAACTCCCCTAATGGCTCACGAGTAATAGTAGCATAATTGGAAGGGAACATTAGGTTTAATTGTGGTTCGCTGGAGGTTTTCTGCGGGTGGGGTGGGAAGTAACCAGCTGCTATTTTAATCCACCGCCTTACGACGGTGGCTACGGAAAAAACTAGATTAATCATCTGGTAGCCGCCGGCGTGAGTCGGCGGATAAATCTTCCCTATGGGTCCACGAGTCACCGTAGAATTATTCCACCGCGGTAACTACTATCCGATAGTCCGGTAGCCGCGCTCGTGGGAGTGTGGATAGCTGAATTCGGAGCTGGAGGTTGGGTTGGTGTGATTAATCTCCGGTGGGAATGTGATGTTGGTTGGAAAAAACTGGTAGCCGCCGCATAGGCCGGCGGACCGAATCAATTATCCGCTGCCTTACGGCGGCGGCTACCATAACAACAAGAGTGCGTACCTGATAATGTACGACCTGTAATGTTTTTTTGGCTACCCCCGAAACCATTGCCGGAGTTCATTTCGCCTTGGCTCACACCGCACGGCGTTATACAAATTTCCCGAGCGCGGAATCATAAACATGAACGAGGTTCGACAAACCCGAGTCCGATCGAACCGAATTGCGAAATTGCGCCGAGTCGGTCTCGCTACAGCGGCCGCTTTGCTTACATTTGTGCACCTAGGCATTTCTGGTGAACCCAAAGGGGTCGAGTTTTGGGTTGCACCGGACGGCAACGATGCCAACCCTGGCACGCGCGAACAACCCCTGGCCTCGATTGACATAGCCCTGCGCAAGGCACGCGAATTGCGGCGACTAACCAATGCGGCCGTGGCAAATGGCGTACGCATCATTCTCCGCGGGGGAGTTTACTGGCTCAAACAACCGATCTTAATTAGACCGGAGGACTCAGGCACTGAATCTGGCCCGACCGTGATTGAAGCTGCACCATGCGAACGGCCCGTGCTCAGCGGAGGCATACAAGTGAGGGGCTGGAGAAAGGCGAAGGGTAAAGTTCCAGGCCTCCCGAAAGCGGCGCAAGGGAATGTCTGGGTTGCCGATGCACCATGGTTCTGCGGGCGGATGGTTGAGTTCCGACAGCTTTGGGTGAACGGTCGCAAAGCGGTCCGCGCCCGCGAACCCGACGGCGAAACCATGGAACGACTCTTAGCTTGGGATCGGTCACGGGAGGAAGCTTGGATACCTGCCGCCCTGGTCCGGTCGCTGCGTTTAACCCCGCAACTGGAAATGATCATTCACCAACAATGGGAGATTGCGATTTGCCGTGTAAAATCACTCCGGATCGAAGCCGACAGGGCATGCGTCCGATTCCAAGACCCCGAAAGCCGGATCCAATTCGAGCATCCGTGGCCACAGCCGGTCATGACAACCAATTACTCGTCGCCGTTTTATCTAGCAAATGCAATCGAGTTCCTGGATCAACCCGGTGAATGGTTTCAGGAACTGCCCAGCGGCCGGATTTATTACTGGCCGCGCCCGGGCGAAGACATGCGACAGGCACATATAGTTGTACCAGCACTGGAGACACTTGTTCAAATACTAGGCAGCCTCGACCGCCCCGTGTCGCACGTGCATTTCAAAGGCATTGCCTTTGCGCACACGACCTGGCTACGGCCATCTTATGCTGGGCATGTGCCGTTGCAGGCTGGCATGTACATGCTCGATGCTTATAAGCTCGTTCCCAAAGGCACGCCCGAATGGCGCAGCCTGGACAATCAGGCCTGGATAGGTCGACCGCCGGGGGCGGTCACCGTCCGCGCCGCACACAATATCCGATTCGAAAAATGCGCATTTGAGCATCTAGCGTCTGCGGGGCTCGATATAGTCCACGGCGTGCGTGACAGTGTGATCGAGGCGTGTGTGTTCCGCGACATTGGAGGTAATGGGATTCAATTGGGCAAGTTTTCTGACCCGGGCATAGAGACGCATTTACCGTACAGTCCGGCAGACGAGCGCGAGGTTTGCGCGCGAATCCGGATAGCCAACAACCTTGTCACCAACACCGCCAACGAAGACTGGGGTTGCGTAGGCATCTGCGTCGGATTCGCGCGCGAAATCACAATCGCGCACAACGAGGTCAGCAACACATCGTACACCGGCATAAGTGTGGGGTGGGGCTGGACACGCGCAACCAACTGCATGCGCGACAACGTGATCCATGCCAATCACATCCATCACGTTGCCACGCGGATGTGTGACACGGCTGGCATTTACACGCTATCGTGTCAGCCGGGGACGGTCATCAGCGAAAACGCAATTCACGACATTCACATGAGTCCGTACGTGCACGATCCAAACCACTGGTTTTACATTTATCTGGACGAAGGTTCATCGTACATCACGGTCCGCGACAACTGGTGTCCCGAAGAAAAATTCTTTAGCAATGCGGTTGGCCCGGGCAACGTATGGGAACGAAATGGCCCCACTGTGCCGGCGTCAATCAAATCTGCCGCCGGCCCTGAACCCTGGGCACGCATCATTCACTCAAAAATCCTCCAGTAACAACTTGGCGTGTACCACCTGTGGCTACAACCATACACCCAAGAGATTTGTACGGAAGTGGGCAAGAGTAAGTTTACTCAATGTGTGGCCGATATCTCATGATGCGAAGTTATGCGCCTCATTGCAGGTGCAGGATTAAAAATGGCTAGCGCATCTCCAAAGTGGGTGGGGCAAATTCCAATAGAGCGATACCGACTGTGACTCAGGGATGTGCCTTGTAGTTTTCGTTTCTATCAAAAACAGGTGCCAACCCAACCTAGCGGTCTAGCGCGGGCAAAGTTTTGGCGTTGGCGTGAATAAAGCAGCAATCTCTTACAGCAGTGTGAGCTGGTTATCGTTTGGTTCTAGCTGGAGAGGGACAGAATTGTACGGCTTACCCTCTTTATCGGGAAATGCCCAAAGATTGAATTTCCTAATGAGGCTCAACTTTTGCTTCCAAGTTGGTTGAGCCAGGTCCCGGCACCATCGGACAACCATCTGCCCCAGC
>CAZZJO010000004.1:0-6017 GCA_964654645.1 uncultured Verrucomicrobiota bacterium
CATCCGCTACAACCGCACACTCCCACCCGAACACAACTGTATCCTGCCATTTACACGATACGTGATCGGACCGGGAGATTATACCCCCACGGTGTTTAACCCCCGCGAGTTACGTGGGTATACTTGGGCACACGAACTAGCACAAGCCATCATCTACACATCACCATTCCTCTGTTATGCCGATCACCCCACTAACTACCTTAACAACCCCGCATTAGATGTGCTCAAATCCATCCCAGCTACCTGGGACAAAACCATCGTCCTACCCGGAAGCGAAATCGGTAAATGCGTCGCCTTCGCCAGGCGAAAGGGAAAAGAATGGTTCATTGGCATACTCAACGGCCCCACAACCACAAAACTCGATATAACCCTAAACTTCTTGGACCGGGGAAATTATCATATGACCAAGCTCGGAGACCACCCGGAGCGTCCCGATGCATGGCAACGTGAGGAACAACTCGTTAAAAAGGGGCACCAGATTTCCATGACCATTCGCCCAGCAGGAGGTTGTGTAATTTACATAAAACCCTTGCGATAAATACACGTTATGCACGCAACGATCTACAAATTACAAATCATCATTTGCGGTGCTTTCCTAATCCTTAGCACCACCACTGGCTTACCCGATAAAAGCACTGAACGTGACCGCCTCTTCGATTCAGAATGGCGGTTTTACCGAGGCGACATTCAAGGCGCAGAATCACCCGAGTTTGACGATTCCACCTGGCGTGTGATCGATCTCCCGCACGATTGGAGCATCGAAGACCTGCCTCCGCGCACAAACTTTCCACCAGAACTTCCTATAGTGCCCGGCGAATGGCGATTCCAAAAAGGAGATGACCCAGCCTGGAAAGAACCCAACTACGACGATAGTTCTTGGCAGATAGTCACATTGCCAAGCACCTGGGAGCGTCATTCCGGCTACACAAATGACAACGCTTACGGTTGGTACCGTAGACGAATCACAATCCCTGATGAATGCAAAGGCACAAACTTCATTCTCCTGCTGGGGCAAATCGACGATGTGGACGAGACATTTTTCAACGGCGTCCGTTTAGGCGCCACTGGATCGTTCCCGCCACAATACCAGAGTGCCTGGGCAACCCCACGACGATACGAGGTCCCCGCCTCACTCGTCCGTGGCGACGGCTCCGACCTGATCGCAGTGCGCGTATATGACGCAACCGGCGTGGGAGGTATCTACGAGCAAGGGGTTAAATCGGAGCGAATTGGGCCTTTCGACACCGGTCTCAGTGAAGGCGGTACCGCCACTGGCTATGTGGTAGGAGGAAAAGGCTGGTACCGAAAACACTTTGTGCTTAAACCCCAAGAAACCGGCAAACGAATATCAGTAAGATTCGATGGTGTTTACATGAACGCTGATTTCTGGATCAACGGACATTACCTCGGAAATCATCCTTATGGGTACACAAGTTTTGAATTTGAACTCACACCCTATTTGAGACCCCCACACCAAACAAATGTGCTAGCTGTGCGAGTCAAAAACGAGGGAAAAAACAGTCGTTGGTACTCCGGGTCTGGTATATACCGCCACGTGTGGCTAACCATTACCGACTGGATTTACATCCCCACATGGGGGATGTTCATAACTACCCCGGAGGTCTCACCCGAAAAAGCAATAGTCAAAATCTCTACGGAAGTATGCAACAGCACCAGCACTAACTCAGATGTTCTGGTGAGCATACGCATCCTCAACCCCCGTAAAAGCAAAGTAAAAGAAGTTAGACAACCAATTCAAATCCCGCCCAACACCACACAAATTGTGGTGCAAAGTATCGAGGTTCAAACGCCAGAGTTGTGGTCGCCTGAATCACCAGCACTTTACACTGCGGAAGTCACGCTCTTAAACAACAATAAGGTGCTTGATAAAGTCTCCACGCGGTTCGGTATCCGCAAAGTGGAGATTGACGCTCAAAATGGACTACGCCTCAATGGCAAGCCAATTAAGCTCTTAGGGGGTTGTGTGCATCACGACAATGGCCCGCTTGGCGCAGCTGCTATCGACCGCGCAGAACGACGACGCGTAGAATTGTTAAAAGCAAATGGGTTCAATGCAGTCCGTACCGCACATAACCCACCATCACCAGCATTCCTCGATGCATGTGATGAGCTCGGGATCCTTGTGATCGACGAGGCATTCGACTGCTGGAACATAGGCAAAAATCCACATGACTATCACCTATACTTTAAAGAATGGGCGCTCAAGGATATCGCTTCCATGGTTCGACGGGATCGTAACCATCCCTCAGTCATAATGTGGTCAATCGGCAACGAAATTCCCGAACAATTCCAACCACTTGGCCAACAAACCGCAAAAATGCTTCGAGACGCGGTGCTGAGCCATGATCCCACAAGACCAATCACTCAAGCTATCTGTTCAGACTGGGGTGAGGTAATGCGTAACTGGGACCGACTCTCAGACCCAGCGTTCGTCCACCTAGATGTAGCCGGTTACAACTACCTGCTTGATAAATACGAGTCCGACCATAGACGTCATCCAAACCGAGTCATTATGGGCACCGAATCGTTCCCCCGGGATGCATTCGATTGTTGGCAATTGATGCAAAAACATCCGTACGTAATTGGAGACTTTGTATGGACTGCAATGGACTATCTTGGCGAGACAGGTATCGGCCACGCTATCCTAAGCACCGAAACCGAAAGTTTTCTGCGCCCTTGGCCATGGATCATCGCTTGGTGTGGTGACCTAGACATTTGCGGTTTCAAAAAACCTCAGTCCTATTACAGGGACGTCGTTTGGGGTAGAAGCCAACTCGAAATAATGGTCCACGTACCACTGCCCGAAGGTACGTTCGAGCGTGTCAGTAGCTGGGGATGGCCCAATGAATTACCCAGTTGGACCTGGCCAGGGTGTGAGGGAAAAAACATGGAAGTCACCATATACTCACGCTGCGAAAAAGTACGTCTAGAACTAAACGGTCGGATTATTGGTGAGAAACCGGTCACACCAAACTCCAAACTTAAAGTGAAATTTAGCGTCCCTTACGAGCCGGGCCAACTCCGCGCAATCGGCTTGATCGCTGATAAACCTGTGGCAGAAAAGGTCCTCAAAACAGCCGGCCCGCCGAAAAAAATCAGGCTTTCGCCAGACCGAGTCAATATACAAGCTGACCGAAACGATCTTTGCTATGTGACTGTGGAAATCACCGACGAGCGTGGTTTGCATGTGCCATACGCAGAAATGTCCATCCAATTTACGGTCAAAGGCGCTGGAGAATTAGCCGCTGTGGGAACTGGCGCACCTAATAAACCAGCCAGCTTCCGCACCCCAAAATTAGAAACATATCTGGGAAGGGGACTCGTAATCTTACGTCCCACTGGGAAACGGGGTAAAATTGCCTTAAAAGCCGAAGGACCAGGCTTGAGCCCAGCAACTACCACAGTAACAGTCCAATAAAATGGGCAAACTTGTAATAAATACAACGAATTTTGTTTCGCCGATCACTACCCCAACGCCAATCCATGAATCAGAAATACAACTATTGAGCGCGTATGAGCCATACACACCCAAATCACAAGCCCGTGTTTAGAAAAAATGCAACCGTCCAAACCCTACGCTCCATTTATCCTACTGCAGGCGCGCTAAAAACAGATCACACGCGATCACACGGCATAACCTTAAGTACCTTCAACCCTATAACTACTGGTAAACTCGTAGTAACCACTTTCCTAGCACTCACTGCCGCCTTTTATCCCACTTTAGGTAACGGAGATGCACCAACTGCAGTGAGTGCGTCAAAACAAGATTTGATTATTCCGTACGCAACAATGCACATAATCCAGGAGGGTGACCCACCTTCTGTAGTTGTGGAGAAAGCCGCAAAAGTACTGCCGCGACCAAACCAAATCGCATGGATGCGCCTAGAACGCACCTTTTTCATCCATTTCGGTGTAAACACGTTCACACAGGTCGAATGGGGTTCAGGCCGTGAGGATCCGTCCATTTTCAACCCAAAAGAACTCGATGCCAATCAATGGATGCGAGCTATAACCAATTTTGGGGGCAAATTACTTGTATTGGTGGCAAAACACCACGACGGTTTCTGTTTATGGCCCACGCGTTACACGCGTCATTCAGTAGCTTCTAGTCCGTGGCGAGACGGCAAAGGCGATCTGGTCCGCGAAGTGGCCGAAGCAGCCCGTGCACACGGGGTCAAGCTGGGGATTTATCTCTCACCTGCGGACCTTTACCAACTAAAAACAAACCCTAAAAACCCAAACGGGTATTATGGAAACGGTAGCAAGAAGGTACCATCAATCATCCCTACCGATCCCGGCAGTTTTCAAACAGATCCTATGAAAGGTCGTACACCGCCCCCTGGATTCCAAAGCTACACGTATGTGGTAAACGATTACAATCGATACTTCCTAAACCAGTTGTATGAGTTGCTCACCGAGTACGGTCCTATTTATGAAGTCTGGTTTGACGGAGCAAACCCAGACCCAAGCGTCCCTGAACAATATGACTATCAAGCATGGTACGACTTGATCCGTAAGCTTCAACCACATGCCGTGATCGCGGTTAAAGGGCCTGACGTACGCTGGGTGGGTAACGAAAGCGGGATAGGCCGCACTACTGAGTGGAGTGTTATACCACTTTCTGCTCCACCAGAAAAATTCCACTGGCCGGATATGACCGCGGGAGACCTGGGCAGCCGTGCAAAGCTAACGCCTGGTTCGTATCTTTGGTGGTACCCTGCAGAAGTCAACACCACCATCCTCCAAAACAACCAGTGGTTTTGGGCTTCGCATAAGCAGCCTCGGACCGTAACACAATTGGTTGATATTTACTACACCTCAGTAGGACGCAATGGAAATCTTCTACTCAATCTTTCGCCCGATAAACGCGGTTTGATCCCCGACAATCAGCTAGATGCCTTGGCTAAAACAGCCCGCATACTCCGAGAAACATTTGTTACCAACCTAGCAAGCAAAGCACAAATCATCGCAGACAATTCTAATCCGACCAACCCAGCCACCTTTGCATTAGATGGAAACTTAGATTCGTGGTGGGAAGCCGCTCCAGGCAAAACAAACGCCATACTTACACTTACTTTGCCTAGCCAGGCCACTTTTGATGTTGTCTCACTCCAAGAAGCCGTAGCTCAACGCAGCCAACGCATCGAAGCGTTCACCATCGAGGTATTCACCGGTACCAACTGGACCGTAGCTGAACCCATAAATGGAGAAGAACTAACCACAGTTGGTTATCGAAGACTGATCCGGTTGAAATCCCCCGTTACCACAGACCAACTGCGTATACGTATTGTCGCTTCAAGATTGGAACCTACCATCGCCGAAATCGGAGTATTTAAACAATCGCTCGCAACACTGCCGCCGGTAATTTCAGACCGTGACACCAACGGGGCAGTCAGACTGAGCAACCAAACGGGACATAAAATTGTTTACACGTTAGACGGTACTGACCCAACACCACAATCCCTTGTCTACATGGGGCCAATTCAACTCCCATCCGACCAAACTGTCACCGTAAAAGCTGCTAATCTATTGCCAGATGGAACCCTGGGTATCATCGGCACACGCGTGTTTGCAGGCATGATGCCTTTCGGTTGGAAAGTCGTTGAAGTCGACAGCGAAGAAACCCAACGGGCCGACAATGCCGCTGCAAGGGCAATTGACGGGAATTCAAGTACAATCTGGCATACACGATGGAACGAAGATTTAAAACAACCACATTATATCGTCGTGGACATGGGTAAAACGAACCGCATCGCTGGACTCACTTACCTACCACGCCAAGACGGACTCCTCAACGGCGTAGTGGAAAGGTTCAGATTTGAAACAAGCCTCGACGGAATAAACTGGATCACCAACATTCCATACGGGTCATTTGCAAATATTCAAAATAACCCCTCGCTTCAGGAGGTGCGATTCCCACCCGTCGAAGCACGATATTTCCGATTCATATCACTGCGCACCGTTTGGAACAGCGGTTGGACAAGCGCAGCTGAAAT
>CAZZJO010000005.1:0-3793 GCA_964654645.1 uncultured Verrucomicrobiota bacterium
ATAGGTTAAGGGGTAGGCTTGGTGGTGAGCTTGGGCTTATGTATCAAGACGGTGGTCTTCCGGTGAGCGGATTTGTCCGAATGATAGATCCCCAAAACTGGGAACAAATAGCCAGGGAATTCCTAATACCAGAAGAATAAAGGCAAAACCAAATGTTTACCCGTTTTTACAAAAAGGAGTTTCTGTTTTAAACACAGGTATTTTCTTAAATTATCAAGAAACTTGTGCAAATTTTCACTTATGCTAAATTCTTTATATAGAAGGATATTAATGGATGGGAGGGGGGTATGAACAGAAGGGACTTTTTAAAAGCTTTATGGATAGGGTTAATAAGCATTGGTGTTCGGCCTATTTTGGGTAGAGCGGAAAACGAAGAATTTACGGAGTTTATGGGAATCCTGGTGGATACAACTCGGTGTATAGGATGTAGGGCTTGTGAAGCGGCTTGTGCCGAGAGTCACGGCCTTCCTGTTCCTGATATAAAGGATACCAGCGTGTTTAAAACCCCAAGAAAACCTTCTACCCAGCAACTGACAGTGGTCAATCGTTTTGAAACGGAAAAGGGAGAGGTATTTGTCAAAACCCAATGCATGCACTGTAATCAGCCTGCTTGTGTGGCAGCTTGTTTGGTCAAGGCTTTTAAAAAACAACCTTACGCTCATGTAACGTGGGATAAAAACTGTATGGGGTGTAGGTTCTGCCTGTATGTTTGTCCTTTTGATATACCGAAATTTGAGTATGAAAAGGCCATTCCAGAAATAAAAAAATGTGACCTCTGTTGGGATCGTTTTAAAAAGGGGATGATTCCCGCTTGTGTAGAAGCCTGTCCCCAGGAGGCTTTGATATTTGGTAAAAGAAGGGATCTTATTCATGAAGCAAAAACAAGAATTTATAAGGATCCCGACAGATATTATCACCATATTTACGGTGAAAATGAAGTGGGAGGTACATCTTATTTATATCTTTCTAAAGTGTCTTTTGAACAAATTGGATTCCGTACCGATTTGGGTTATACCCCTTACCCTGAATATGCAAAGATATTCATAGAAAGTGACGATCTCGTGTACATATTATGGCCCATTGGCATGTGGTTGGTATATGAACTCACCAAAAAAGGAGGTAGCCAATGAGCCAGAGAAGGAAAGAAGTAATAAGCTTTATATTATCCGAACTTAAACCAAAAGGCCCGATCTTTACCCCCTTTAATATGATAACAGCTCCTATCATTCTCATAGGGTTAATTATAATTGCCATCAGGTTTTTTAAAGGCCTAGGAGCAGTAACGAACCTTTCCCAAGAATTTCCATGGGGTCTGTGGATAGCTTTCGATGTAATGACAGGGGTTCCTTGGGCCGGTGGGGCTTTCTGTTTATGTTTTGCAGTGTATGTGGCACACTTTGAAAAATACAGGCCCATCTTGAGGGCTGCTATCCTTTCAGGGCTTTTAGGATATTCTTTTTACGCTGGAGCGTTAGTGCTTGATTTAGGTAGATGGTGGAATGCTTTTAATCCATTCATAGGAAATAAATTTGGATTTCAATCAGCTCTATGGTTGGTGGCCATCCATTTCTTACTATATACGATCTGTGAATTTATTGAGTTTTTACCTGTAGTAGCAGAGTGGCTAAACTTCCAGAGATTTAAACGATTTTTGCATTCAATTGCCTTGCCAGTTATTATCTTGGGCATTACTTTGTCAACTCTTCACCAAGCTGGATTAGGAGCATTAGTGTTAATGGCGAAAGGTAAAATTCATCCTTTGTGGTGGTCAGAATTTACACCGGTTTTATTTTTCATCCAAAGCATATTCGGAGGAATCGCTATGGTTATATTTGAGGGTTCTATAACACATAGAGTATTTAGTTATCGCATTCCCCAAGAGATACACGAAAAGCATTATTCTATATTAATTGGATTGGCAAGAGGATGTGCAGGAGCCTTGTTCGCATATTTGGTTTTGAAAATTTTAATGTTCATTCATGTATACGGATGGAATTATGTTATCTCAAAAATAGGAATATGGTATCTTGTTGAGGTTGTTGGTTTTGGTTTTTTACCTCTTTTTATGCTGGTTTCAGGGGCAAGGAATGAAGCTATAAATTTGATAAAAATTGCAGCATTAATGGCCATGATAGGTGTAGCAATATCTCGATTTAATTACGTGTTTATAGCTTATAAATGGTATTTACCTTTGAGCGAAAGGTATTTTCCCAGCTGGATGGAGATTTGGGTAACAGCTACCGTCGTTTTAACTGAGATATGGGTTCTCAGATGGATAATAAACCGTATGCCTGTATACGCGGTTGAGAAGGAAGAGGAATGAAGGGGGTGCGAAAATGGGGCGGACCTTTGTTATTATTTTTGCAGTTATAATGGTAGCGACAGGGGTTTTGGGGTTAGATGTTATAAAAATTGAGATCTTGAAAAACCGTTATGAAGGTATTGAGTTTACCCATGGGGCACACGTCAATTATGTGGGTGATTGTTCGCAATGTCATCATTTCAGCCAGGAACAAGTTAGGTGCACAACTTGCCATGAAGTTATCAACGTTTATACTTACAAAGGAAGCAAAAGAGGTGCAGGTATTGGCCTCAAGGGCGCTTATCATGGTCTTTGCCTTGGGTGCCATAAGGAAATGGGAGGGCCCATTGGGTGTGAAGATTGCCATGTGCGAAAGAGGGTGAATCAGGCGAGATGAGATTTAAGTGGAAAGAGAGCTTAAGCTTTAAATTAATCATATGGGTTAGCACGATAACCGCTATTGCAATAGGGGGATTAACTTATGTTAATCTTCAAACAAAAAAGAAATATCTTATGGAAGAAGTAACCTCGCGTACTGAGCAATTAAGTGATGTGATAGTGCGAGGTCTTTGGTATGATATGTTGCACAATTACCGCGATGCTTTATATCACTCGATAAAAGTAATAGGTGAGCAAGAAGGTATAGTAAGAGTAAGGATATTTAACAAAGAGGGAATTATCACCTATTCTTCGGATCGCACTGAAATAGGCCATCAAGTAGATATGAAAGCTGAAGCTTGCTATGCTTGCCATGCGAGGGATAAACCTCTTGAGAGGTTAGATCTTCCAAAACGTACCCGCATTTTTAAGACTCCTCAGGGGCGAGTTCATGGGATGATAACGCCAATTTATAATGAGCCAGCTTGTTGGCAAGCTCCTTGTCACGCGCATCCGCCGGAAAAAACAGTTTTGGGAGTTCTTGACGTGGTGCTTTCCTTGAATAAGACCGATGAACGGATAAAACGTTTATTTTACAGGACTGTCCCATGGGCTGGGGTTACCGTGGTTTTAATCTCGGTGATAATAAGCCTTTTCTTACGCGAATACGTTTATAAACCCACAAAAAGACTTCTAGAAGGGACAAAAAGGATTGCCGAGGGAGATTTTGATTATCGCATTCCTGTAACGTCGAAGGACGAATTAGGTGAGTTAACTTTGGCTTTTAATGCGATGGCTAAAAGATTAAAGGAAGCAAATTTAGAGATAAAGGAACTGGTGGAGACATTGGAATTGAAAGTGCAACAAAGAACAAAAGAACTCGAGGAGATTCATAAGCAACTGTTACAAACAGAAAAACTCGCTGCCTTAGGAAAACTTGCTGCAAGTGTAGCTCACGAGATAAATAATCCATTAAGTGGAGTCCTTACTTACATAAAATTAATGCAAAAAAAGCTTAATCAAACTGAGGATTATGTAAATTCTAAATTCAATCAATACCTTTCAACCATGGAAAGGGAGATTGAGCGTTGTAGTACTATTGTGAAAAATCTT
>CAZZJO010000006.1:0-27147 GCA_964654645.1 uncultured Verrucomicrobiota bacterium
TTCTGCCCGATGGATCTGATCTCGGTTTGTCTTGTGGTAATCCTGTGGCCATAGCCGAGCTTAAACCAGGTGAAGTCGTGCTGGATCTCGGATGCGGCGCCGGGTTTGATGTGTTCATTGCAGCGCGCAGGGTCGGCCAGACAGGTCGTGTCATCGGTGTGGACATGACACCTGAAATGATCGCCAAAGCACGGCGCAATGCGGTCACGTTCAGGCGGCGAACCGGGTTGGACAATGTCGAGTTTCGGCTGGGCGAAATTGAACATCTGCCGGTGCCCGATGCGAGTGCGGACGTGGTCATCTCGAACTGCGTCATCAATCTTTCCCCCGATAAACCCCGGGTCTGGCGCGAGATCGCCCGTGTGCTGAAGCCGGGCGGGCGTGTCGCCGTCAGCGACATCGCGCTGGTGCAACCGTTGCCACAAGCTATTGCCGAAAGCGTGCAGGCGTTGGTCGGGTGCATCGCAGGGGCGGTGCTGGTGAGCGAAACCGAACGCATGGCGCGCGAAGCCGGTCTGGTGGACATTCAGCTCGACCTGCGGTCAGATTGGGTGGACAGCATGGCCGATTGGCAGGACCCATTTTACCGCGAAATTCTGGCGCATCTGCCGCCGGGTACAAAGCCGAGCGACTTCATCACGAGCCTCGAAATTACTGCACGCAAGCCGAGAATGAATTTCTTGGATGTTTGACAGGCGGTTCAGCCAAATTTTGAACTCTAAAGTGTGTACGTGAGGTAACCATGACAATTTGGGAGATTCTAAAAGCCGGGTTATTGGCAGTCGAAGAGTACGTGGCATTGCACGTACTGACCTGTTTGTTACCGGCGTTTTTGCTGGCTGGTGCAATGGTTACATTCGTGTCCAGGGAAGCGATCATGCACTACCTCGGCGCAACCACCAAAAAGCTAAGGGCAATTGCACTAGCTGCCGGGGGCAGCTTTTTTGTGGCGGCATGTTCGTGCACGGTTATTCCGGTCAGCAGCGGACTGTACTACGGCGGCGCAGCAATCGGCGCGGCGGTCGAGGCGTTGCTAGCATCGCATAGTAGTCCCACCTGATGTTTAGGGGGTGCCCCTTAAACCTGCCTAAGCCAGCTCCTTTTATGGTCCAGATTAATACCCTCTGCCGCTAAGAGTTCGAATTATAAGTGGTGGGCTAAGCAAATCATTGGCATAATAAATGGTATTTTGCACGTTCCAGCTCCCGTTTTTATTCCAAGCAAAGCCACCAATTATCAATTTGCAGGTAAACTAACCTAGTGGGTAGACTCGGTTTCAACGCAACATCGTTGTAAATATGGCGCCAAAGGTAGCAGTTATTTTGATTAACCGAAATGGCTTCGGACTTACAGAAGCGTGCGTGAAGTCATTGGTTGAAACCGGTTATCCAAACTTAGTCATAATAATTGTAGACAACGGTTCAAACCAAACCGAGATAGAGAAGTTGACAAATCTTGCAAAAGAATACCCAAACATAATTTTGCATCCCATGGGCTACAACGCTGGATTTACTAAGGCAAATAACGCGGGTATTAAAATGGCCCTAGACCGCACAGCAGATTACATATGGATCCTTAACAATGACACTGAGGTCCGCAAAGATGCCATCGATTTGCTCGTCCGCGCATTCGATGAACATAAACTGGACAAAAGAAACACCATACTTTCGTCGATTATCACTTTTGCCGATGGGAAGCGAATTTGGTGCAACGGACTTAACGACCTGCCTATTGTAAACTTTCCTAAGAGTGCCCACAAAAATAAACCTGTAGACAAAGTCGCACGCGCCGGATTGGTGCTAAAACCCGCTTCTTATGGCGTAGGATGTTCCATGTTCTTCGCTAGAGAATTCGTGGAACAACATGGACTTATGAATGAAGAGTACTTCATTTACTTTGACGACCTCGATTATAGCCTGGGATGCAACAACCTTTTCATCCAACAACCTTTAGTAATCCACAAAGTTTCTGCCACTTCTGGCTTTAAAGGAAGCGAAAGATACACACCTTTTCAGGCCTATCTCTTCGCTAAAAATGGAATTCATTTCTACTTCCGCCGCAAAAAAATCCCATGGTACGAAAAAATTGTTTACCTGGGTTTTACAGTTTGGGTGTTTTTCCTGCTCTACATTCGGGATTTACGCGCAGCAAAGGCCTTCCTTCAAGGGATCCTGGATGGGATGCGCGGCAAAATGAGTGCTACTGGCGGCGTCATCCCACAGTGATTCCCTCCCTTTTTGTAACCTGCCTTAAAAGCATCAATCCACGCGTAAAACTCGGATTCCGCACCCAAAGGGTTGCTAAAATACAACCCTGGAAAGCAACAAAAGCAATCACTTGACCTCCCCTCCATCAAGCAACAAGCTTAGTAAAAGCTTCACCATGGCAATTGCCTTTTCCTTACAAACCCATGTTAGAGCCGCATGAATGATGATCTTAACTGCCTTATAATAAGCGCGGGAACCAGCATTGCATAGGCCGATTAGTGGGGAACCCCCACATTTGTTTTGACCTCAAATTTTGTGGCCGCAGTTGTTCAAACTTAACAGTGTACATTTACAGAAGACATACCTCGCAGTAAAAAACAAAAACGGCAAAATATCGATTCAAAGGTTTTAGTTTTAGGGAGCATGCAAGAAAGTAATTGTACTAACGCATTCCACTTTTACGGCAGCATATAGCGCTCAAGCGATTTAAAAATTTTAAGGGGCGCTTGGGGGAAACCTTTTGACCCCGCTCAGGTAAATCTTAGTGTAACTTCATACAAAAGTTTTCCAAAGATTCTTCACCATCCCTGCTCCAATCAAGCATCCAAGACCCGAATTAGATTTACTGTACCAGTTGAGAGCCCGTTAATGGTTAATCATCAGCCGCGATTTTTAGGACTACGCTTCCGTTAAGTTTGCCTTCCCGAATTGCAGCCAGTGCCTGATTCACTTCTTCCAATGAAAACACGGTCACCGAAGTCTTAACAGGCACCTTGGAAATTAATTCAAAAAACTCAATCCCATCTTTTCTTGTAAGGTTTGCCACCGATGTAACTGTGCGTTCCTCCCACAGGTATCGATAAGGGAACGAGGGGATATCCGTCATGTGGATTCCGGCGCAGACGACTATGCCTCCTTTGCGTAACACTGCCAACGCTCGGGGT
Source organism: uncultured Verrucomicrobiota bacterium (assembly GCA_964654645.1). Taxonomy (GTDB): domain Bacteria; phylum Verrucomicrobiota; class Verrucomicrobiia; order Limisphaerales; family CAZZJO01; genus CAZZJO01. The sequence goes on from CAZZJO010000006.1 coordinate 3,152, forward strand.
ACAAGTTCACCGACCGGCGCAAATATTATTGCTGCATCCAACTCATTCGGGGGCGAATCACAAGACGCCCCAGCCCACACTGCCCCAAGGCTTCGTGCAAATTCTTGCCCTTTTAAGTCCCCCACGCGAGTAAATGCGTACACGCGGCGGCCTAAAGCTACGGCAACTTGAGTTATTATATGGGCTGCAGCGCCAAACCCGAAAATCCCAATCCGTTCTGCATTCTGAGTTTTCGTAAACGCCCGGTAGCCAATTAAACCCGCACATAGCAACGGAGCTAACTCAACTGCGGTCTTTTCTGCAGAAAGCGGAAACACATACCGGGCATTTGCTGCGACAAACTCTGCAAACCCACCTTGGCGGGTATAGCCTGTAAATTCCGCCCGATCACACAAGTTCTCTAAACCTGACTTGCAGAATCGACAGCTTTGGCATGTAAAACCGAGCCAAGGAACACCCACGCGTTGGCCAATTACAAATTCAGTTACCCCTGACCCTAATTCAATAATCCGGCCCACAATCTGGTGTCCAGGGATTAACGGCAACTGCACTGCGGGCAACTCCCCATCTACAATATGTAAGTCCGTGCGGCATACCCCACACGCCTCCACTCTAATCAGCACCTCACCGGGTCCAGGCAGTGGCACCTCCACATCCCTTAACTCCAGCGGAGTTTTAAGTTCTGTTAGCATAGCTGCTCGCATGCTTTCATAAAACTCTTCGGCCCTGCCTTGGTCAAGCATCCCGTATACCTCTTTGGGGTATTTCTCGCAAAACAAAACTACTGCTTAACCCTTGAATGGCCTGCTTAAATCAATTCCCCCTGAGTCATCCCGACCGTCTCACATCTGAGTCGAACGAAGCAGCTAACCCAAGCTTTTTCTTCCAAGACGCAGCCATTTTAAATCCAAGAAGCCAATGGCATATCCCCTTTTCTCTTGCGTGACTCTAGTGTAAAGTAAAAAGGCCAGCTGTGTTAATGCTTAATGCTAAACTGGCTTATCTAATATATCCAAAACATTCGGCTCTTTATTTTGAAGTAGGCTGGACTTTGGTCGGTTATTCATTAAACCCATCTGTGCTTCCGCAGGTTGAACGACCTGGGGATGATCCCAATACAGACTTGCATTTTTTTTCAACAAGTACCAAAGTAGACTTATGAAGTCGCGGGCTTTGATATTTATTCTTTTGGCCTTGTGCCTTGTGTTTGGGGTTCTGTATTTCTCAAGCACATCGAAGTACCAGAAAACCACCGCCGATCAACTTCATACCCTCCAGGAGTTAACAAACCAACTAGCTACCGTCTCAGACTCCTTAACAATCGAACGACAACGGGCTGCAGACTTCTCCAATGAATTGGCAAAGTTGAACGCGACTTTAGAGTCAATAACAAATCAGCTTACCCAAGCCGAACAGTTTATATCCGAGTTAAAAACCCAGACTAATGCTCTTATCCAACAACTAACCCAAATAAAATCTGACCTCACCAACAAAGAAATTAAAATTTCTGAACTCGAAACGCGGAACAAATCGCTCGATGAAGAAGTCGCTGAACTGAAGGTAACCATAACGAATTTGACAGCTCAAATTGCAGAAGTCCAACGCAAGTTAGCTGCGGCGGAAGGTGACAAGGCTTTCCTCCAAAGTGAACTGAAACGGTTGATGTCTGAAAAAGCTGAACTAGAACGGAAACTCAATGATTTGGAGGCTATTCGGGCTAGATACAAACTTTTGAAAGAAGAACTTATTCGTAAGAAACGCCTTGAGTGGATGCAAAAAGGCACATTGAATCCTACAGAGAAACGTGGGGCTGAATACTTAGTCCCCAGACAACAATGGCAAACGCCACCCCCTAAATCAACTTATGATTTGAACGTAGAAATTGACTCCGAGGGCAAGGTCCGCGTGATCAATCCGCCATCAAAGCCCGCCGAGACTAATAAATAGGCATAGACGACTGTCGCTGTAACAATTTCGTAAGCTAAATTTAGTTGCTCACACTAATTTCCCGGACAAAGCGTTGGTATTCCAACCGCTAAAATTATATTGGTCTGCCTTATTCCTGCTAGTTCAACCAAACTCCCACTCACCTTTTGCTTAACATCCAAGAACTTGTACCCATAACTGCGACTTTTTTCATTGCATCTCAAACCCATTTACCCGACTCCGGCGCTTTTAGACAAAGACAAAGGGAGCTAACATAAATAGTTCGGCGTGCAACACCTACTATCACGTATGTTATTTCTTAAAGGGCAAACGTGAAATAATTGTACGGGCCACCTGAATTGCTGGGTTACACCGAAATTTTATACCAATCCAAAAGTATACAACCATAGCCAAGCCCCCAGGTAAAGCCACGCCCATAACCCTGGTGAGGAATGTTTCGTAGCCAATTGTCCTCTTCAACCCACACCAGGTAGTAGCAGCCAGAATTGAGGCCACTATAGTTCCAAGAATTGAAATCTTGATATCCCGAAAAGTAGCTTTGAGGTCTAAGCCACCTACTTTTTTAGTGAGGGCGAAAACCAAAATGGTTGCATTTGCCACAGATGTCATCGTGTTAGCTAACCCCATCGCCCCCTGTTTATATCCCATAGGAAATAAGCTCAACCAAAGGTACGTTAAGACCAAGTTTAGCCCAAGGGAGCACACACCGATTTTCATTGGTGTTGAAGTGTCGCTTAAAGCGTAAAAAGCCCTCGCAAAGATATTCACTGCAGAAAAGGCAACTAATCCGGGGGCTAAGCATTGAAGGGCAAATGCCACCCGCAGCGTTGAATCAGGTCCAAAACGTCCTCGTTCGAATAACAAACGCACCGTAGGCTCCGCCAAAACCACCAACATGGCTGAAGCAAAAAGGTTTACGAAAATTAAATGCGCTACACCTTCGCGAAGCAGTTGCTTATATTCCAAATACTTTTTTTCCGCGACTAAGCCAGCAAGAGTAGGTAACAGATATGTCGCGATTGAGACCCCAAAAACGCCCTGAGGGAATTCCATGAGCCTGACAGCGTAATTGTACGATGCCACAATTGAGGCATCTACACCAAACGCCATACTCTGAGTGATCAAGACATTGATTTGAAAAGCGGCTACTCCGAGCATCCCCGGAATCATTTGCTGGACCGTCCGGATAACAACCTCGTTGCCCACCGGAGTAACCCATCGAGGACGGTAACCTTCCTTATAAAGTGCAGGAAGCTGGAAGATAGCTTGGCCGATACCCGCCACTAGCACCCCAATCGCCAAAGCAAAAATCTGCTCCTCTAAAGTGGCACCCATCAACGGAGCAACTAGTAAAACTGAAGCAATCATTACAACATTCAAAACAGTTGCTCCCATTGCAGGAACAAAAAAATAACCGCGAGCGTTCAACATCCCCATAAAAACCGCCGCTAAACACACAAAAATCATGTAGGGGAACATAATCCGGAGCAGCCGCAACATGAGGAGTGTTTCGCGAGGCACAGAAACCCCCGAAGCCAAAAAAATAGTAATGCCAACAACAACAGTGAGTACTACGACAACAGAAGCTAGCACCAAACCCGAAACCACTGCATTAGCTGCACGCCACATTTCAGATTGACCAGCAGTTTTTTCCTTTTCCTTGAAAATCGGTATAAACGCCGCGGTTAACGCTCCTTCTCCCAGCAACCTCCTAAATAAATTCGGCACCAAAAAAGCCAGTTGAAATGCACCTGCCACCCAACCGTCACCCATAAACCTAGCGTACACAATCTCACGAACCATCCCTAGTATACGGCTTATCAGGGTGGCCAGCGCCATTGCACCTGAGGATTTAACAAGTTCAGACATCGGTTTTTCAGTCTACAACACTTAATCCTCACCACCAAATTGTAAATTTCCTACAATTAACTCGCAGGTCTCTCCTTACATGACCTTCCGAAGCAATTAGGTGTAGCCCTTACCAAGTGATGAAGCATTACAGCTGGTTAGGGAAAACCATGTCGCCGGTTTACATAGGGTGTAACAATGGCCTGCCACTTTTCTAAGTAGTCGCAACAAGTAACCCGCTTTTGCAATTGACGCCCCGCTGTGACGAGGGCAGAAAATATAATTGGATGCGACAATTGCTGAGAGAATTTCTCAATTTTTGTGCCCGGGAAAAAAAGTGGTGGCTGTTCCCATTGATTTTCGTAATTGTGGTTTTGGGCATCTTGGTTATGTTAGCCACCGGGTCAGGCATTGCTTGGGCACTCTATCCGAAATATTAGTTCCCTTCACGTTCGTCGATTTCCGCCGAAAGCCTTCACCCACGATCTGCTACAACCCGCCCTCGACCCAATGAATACAGCGCTTTGCAAGAAAAACCATGTTGTCCACCGGACCACAGCAGCAGACTGTGCCGCACGTGAATACAACACAGCATTTTGGCACTGACACACTATAATATGCCAAAATGCCTGCCGAGAGGATCTCTCCCAAAGTCTTTAACAAGCACCAAACAAATCTAATGGCAACAAAAAGGAGCATATACCTGCCAAGGTAACTGGAGAAGTGGTCACACACATGCATGTTAAAGATCGGATAACATCACGCTAAGAAATTTGTCAGGTAATCCGCCCATCCATTCAAATAATTTGTTTACCTTTTTCTGCCCCCTGCTTTTGTTAATTCAGTACATCCACTTAGTTACTTGTGACACCCCTTTACCTGGTCTCCATTAAACACACTAAGTTGCTCTTAGACGGTCAATGGCAGACCCACAAATCCCATAAACATAAGCGCGGTTCTCGGCTTTTCAGAACCCGATGATCAAGCTAGTCTATGTACCTGTGAAAGCTATTCTGTAATGCATCAACCGCACAAATATGGGCAAATCCGGTAGCAGTCATGAAAAGCTTGTTCGAGCGGCCACATCCCGGCACAAGATTTGGTTTTTTAGATTACTCGCCTGTATAGGCTTCCCTATTCTTTTTCTGGTACTATTGGAAGTTGGGCTACGGGTCGCAAATTTCGGATACCCAACTAGCTTTCTTTTGAAAACCTGGCACAAAGGTAAACCCTATCTGGTTCAAAACAACCAATTCGGATGGCGGTTTTTTGGGCCGCGTGCCGCCCGGCAACCAGCTCCAATTTGCATTCCTTACGAAAAAGAAACAAACACGGTACGAGTGGTGGTATTTGGTGAATCTGCAGCGTTTGGTGACCCCGAACCGCGCTTTGGCCTACCCCGTATGTTAGAAGCCATTTTCAATCTGCGGCACCCTGACAAAAAGATTGAGGTAATCAACGCTGCAATGACAGGCATTAACTCCCATGTAATTTTGCCCCTGGCACGCGATTGGACCAAAACTAAAACAGATGTGTGGGTAATTTACATGGGCAACAACGAAATCGTAGGCCCATTCGGTATAGGGTCTGTTTTTGGCAACCACGCGCTTCCCCGCTTAGCAATACAAGGCGGATTACTACTTAAGCAAACCCGGATTGGCCAATTAATCGAAGTCATCATAGGTTCGCTTCTTAAAAGCCGAGCTGAAACTCATGAATGGGAAGGTATGAGAGCCTTCGTCGGTTACAAAGTCCCTAGTTGGGATCCTCGCTTGAAAAAAGTCTATCAAAACTTCGAAAAAAACCTCAGTGACATTCTTGCGACCGCTAAAAAATCTGGGGTCAAGGTTATTCTATGCACTGTGGCTGTAAATTTAAAAGATTGCGCTCCGTTTGCTTCGTTGCAGGCCAAGGACTTGCCAGAAGCCCAACTATCCGAATGGAAAGCCTTTTTCGAAGCTGCCATAAAAGCCCAAGCTGCACATAACTTCACAAATGCCCTACCATTGTATGAGAAAGCAAAGTCCATTGATAACAAACACGCTGAACTACGCTTTAGAATAGGACAATGTGCCTTAGCTTTGGGCGATTCAAAATACGCAAAGGAAGAATTCGAAGCTGCGCTCGACTTGGACGCCCTACGATTCAGATGTGATACACAACTCAACACAATCATTCGTAAATACGCCTCGAAAGACGTTGAATTTGTAGACTGCGTGCGCATTCTGGAAACGGCAAGCCCAGAAGGTGTCCCCGGACTCGAATACTTTTACGACCATGTGCACCTCACGTTCTTGGGCAACTATTTGATAGCCCAAAGTATCGTCGCTGCTATTGAACGTGCATTGAATTTACCTACAAATAAGAATTGGCCAACAATCGAAGCATGCGCCGATCGCCTAGCGTTTACTCCATGGGCAATGAAATTGATTTATACTGAAATGCTAGGCCGCCTTTCAGATATTCCCTTCACGTACCAGGCTAATCATGAAGATCGAATGCGCTATCTCTTCGAGACTGCCCGCAAATTACCAACCACTCACTCCACCGAAACCCTGATTGAAGCACAAAACAAAATTGAGATGGCTTTAAAACAATGGCCACACGATGCCATTCTCTGGGAACAGTTGGCGGAAGTTAAACAGGCTCAGGGTGATTTGCAAGGCGCTACCGCCGCTGCTAAACAGGCACTGGAGATCCTTCCTACCCACACCCAATGTTGGAACATGTTAGGCATCCTCCTCGCAAACCAGCACCTATACACAGAAGCAATGCCTGCTTTCGAAAAAGCTATTCAACTTGATCCCCAAGCCGTTTGGGCAATGCATAACCTTGCTCAGTGTTACACCAAAATGGGACAGCCAAAAAAGGCCTTAGCCCTGCTTAAACGCGCCACCAGAATTAAGCCTGACTATGGTACTGCCTGGTTGTTGCTTGGCCAGGTATACGAACAAGTGGGGCGATCTAATATTGCACAAGCATGCTACAAGAAAGCCGTCACAAAAGGTGTCAACCAGCCCGAAGATTTGGTAACATTAGCTAGGTTCTGTGTTACACGAGGCTGGTACGACCAGGCACTGACAAACTACCTTGCTGCTATCGAGCTTAATCCGTTCGATGTATCATTGCGTTTAGAAACAGGCCGGCTTTTAGCGAAGCAAGGTCGATACAACGACGCTGCATTTCAATTTGCCGCCGCCGTAGATCTAGCTCCCAATAATCCACAAGCCCGGATACAACTAGGCACACTGCTGGGGCTCATGGGGCAACACAACATGGCAGAAAAGGAATTTCGCGAAGCGTTGCGCCTGGACCCTAACCAAGTAGAAGCGCAGGTAAATTTGGGTGTAGCCCTGTACAAACAAGGAAAACTAGAAGAGGCACGAACCCAATTTGAAAAAGTTCTCCAACACAATCCGAATGATCCCACAGCCCAGTTTTACCTAACCCGCATTCGCGAATCCGCAAAATAATCTCCAACGCGTCCAACGGCGGATCCACTATCGCGAGATTGCTGTATTACTTTTTATCCCACCCCTGCTTATTTTAAACCCAAAAGTTAAAACTGACCGTCAAAATCGCGGGTTTGGAATGACCCTGAGGCAGGAAAATAACCTTTATCACCGTTGTTCGCACAGCGAACAATTCTCCTTGCCATTTTAAAGGAAACGGTTGCCATAGCCTCTTGCTTAAGGCTTTGCAGCTCAGCAACTCTTTCTTCAACACCGGGTCGGGAACGTGATACAAAAACCCAAATTATTGAATGTAACCGATTTATTTACAAAAGCCAATTTTTGGCCAATCCTCCCTGAGAAACTTTCCCGCTAAGGCAAAAACCAAACCACCCCGCCCCCCAAAGGCTTAACTAGAACCCTTCTGCCCTGTATCATAAAGGTACCATTAAGCGCTTAAAAAATTTAACTTCCACAGGAAACGGAAGCAGCGATAAATAGAAACAATGGCACCCGGCTTACATGCATTAAAATGGCAACCATTTTGGCTTTCGTTTTATCTCAGCTGGTTGCGCGTACTTTTTAACCAGCAACTGACTCCGGGCAGCATGTAAAGCCATTATAAACTCGTCATAGCTCTGGAATCGGTCCTCAGGATTCTTTGCCATTGCTTTAACAATGGCTTCACTCGTGGGGAGGGTTATCTCCGGAACAACAAGGTGTGGGGGTGTAAGAGGGGTTTGGACATGCGCAGCCAACAACTCCTCAATCGTGGGCGCCTCAAACGGAACATGGCCAGTCAAGGCGTGGTATAGAGTCCCACCCAAGCTGTACATGTCAGACAAAAAAGTCTCATTTTCACGTTTTACTCGTTCAGGAGCAACGTAGTAAGGAGTTGCCCATACAGCCTCTTCAAACTCCAATGTGCCATCCACTTTCCGTGCCAAACCGAAATCAACGAGTTTGGGCTCATTATCGTAATTGAAGAGGATATTACCCGGCTTGACGTCCCGGTGAAGAAGCTTGTGTTTCCACATCAAATCCAACGCGGAGGCAATCTTTATGCCGATATCCAAGACCTCTAGCTCAGGCAACCGACCCAACTTTTCAATCTTCGAATCCAAACTCCCCTGATCAGCCAGTTCCATCACTATGTAGGGTAAGCCCTCCCACTCATCGAATACATATATATGGATAATGTTTGTGTGATTCAAAGAAGCGCATATTTTCGCCTCATGGGTGAACCTCTTAAGGGCCTTCGCATCAGAAACCAGCTCACGTTTCATTAACTTCACCGCCACAGACCGCTCCAATAAGAGATCAAACGCCCGGTATACGGTACCCATGCCACCCGACCCAATTTTATCCCTTAATTCATAGTTCTTTATTCGCAAGGGCATCATTACGGGATGTCCACACCGTGGGCATGGTGTACTATGTAACGGCGGGATGTCGCCCGGAATAAAAACTTTGGCGCCGCATCCCGAACAAGTCACCATTACTAACGGTTTCCTTGTTGTCCCCTCACTCATCAATCCAATTCCAACATTCCTAAACCTAGCACCTTCGCCACTCTCTTCACAAGTCTAGACCTTTCCAAGCTTTGATAAATTAGCATACCCAATGCCATTGAACCTTCACCCGCAACTGGACTATATTTTGGTTTCACACTTGCATGTCAGCGAGCAGTAAGCAAAGAGTTAGGCCTACTTTTCACCCAGCCATCCGAGTTTATTAGAGCGCGTGATAAACCATTTTACGATGTTCTCTTTGACTGATTAAGCCCAAACATGTAATTTGCGGTGTAGGTTTAAAAACAACGTGTTTCAAACCTGGGCTATAACCGGGTAACCATACAATCATGAATGGATTAAGAACGAAAAATGAAGGTTTACATTGACGGCAGATTCTACAACGAAAAAAACGCCAAAATCTCGGTATTTGATCACGGTCTCCTATACGGGGATGGCGTTTTTGAGGGAATCCGTGCGTATAATGGCCGCGTTTTCAAGTTACGAGAGCATATCGAACGACTCTACTGCTCCGCCAAAGCAATAGTGCTAAACATCCCTATGTCCCCGGAAGAAATGCAGCAAGCCGTCCTCCTGACCTGCAAAAAAAACAAAATCATCGATGGTTATATAAGGCTGATAGTCACTCGCGGTGTGGGCACATTAGGGCTTGACCCAAACAAGTGCAAAAAACCAACTGTCATCATTATCGCCGACAAAATCCAGCTGTATCCCCCGGAGTTTTATGAAAAAGGGCTTGAGATAATTACTGTCCCAACCGTGCGGAACCTGCACAACGCACTTAACCCAGCTATTAAATCGCTAAACTACCTCAATAATATCTTGGCCAAAATCGAAGCTAATATCGGAGGGTATGTAGAAGCCGTAATGCTAAATGCCGAGGGTTTTGTAGCCGAATGCACCGGTGACAACATTTTTATCGTCAAAAAAGGCGCCCTTTTAACTCCTCCTCTCTCTGCAGGCGCCCTATATGGTATTACACGCCAAGTTGTAATGGAAATAGCAACTGAAATGGGTATCCCCGTGCACGAGGTTAACTTAACTCGATACGACCTTTTCAATGCAGACGAATGTTTTCTAACTGGTACGGCTGCTGAAATCGTCCCGGTAGTGAAAATCGATGCCCGGACTATCGGAGATGGTAAACCCGGCGTCATAACCCAAAAATTAATTGAACGGTACCGGGTCTTGACTAAAACCACGGGCGAGCCGATATACCAATAGGAGTTATGCTTTGTGCAATATGTAAACAACGGGAGGCTAGGATTCACTTAACCCAAATTGTTGGGGATAAGATTCAAAAAGTGGATCTTTGTGAACAATGTGCTAAAGCCAAAGGCGTTATGGATAGTACCAGTTATGCCTTGGCAGATCTCCTATTGGGTATGGAATCATCAGCAGAACCTCAAACAGAACCCCCAAAACGCCGGACCAACGAGCCCACCTGTTCACGGTGCGGAATGACAATCGGCGATTTCAAAAAAATCGGACGTCTTGGGTGCCCAGCGTGTTATGATACCTTTCGGGAGCCTATAAGTACTATGCTCAGAACAATGCATAGAGGGCTCCGGCATGTGGGTAAGGTCCCTAAATCCATTAGAAGTACAAAAGATCTGACCGAGCAGATTAAACAGTTGCAAGCCCAGCTTAAAAAAGCTATCGAAGACGAAAACTTTGAACTGGCAGCTGTCCTTCGTGACCAAATCAAAGAGTTGAATGCTCGGTTAAATTCCATTTTACCAAGCCAATCGAACCAATGAGTATTACCGACCAGCTGCTTCCTATCCACGAATCGGCCCGCAGATTGTCTCCAGGAGCAGACGGAATTATTTTTTCTAGCCGGGTCCGACTGGCTAGAAACTTAATAAACCATCCTTTCCCAGGCTGGGCCAAAAAAACTGACCGCATAAAAGTTTTGGACACTCTTTTCCCCATTGTACAGTCCCTTCCGCAAATGTCCGAGGCCGTGGCTGAAAAAATGGATGTTCTTACCCCCTTAGAAAAACAAGTACTGGTAGAACGCCACTTAATTAGCCGAGAACACGCAGCTAAAACTGCAGGCAGCGGGATTGTCCTCAAAAAAGACGAAACCATATGCGTGATGATAAACGAAGAGGATCATCTTCGTATGCAGGTCCTCTTACCTGGCTTCAATGTACATGAAGCATGGCGTATAATGGATGAACTCGATTCCGCCTTAGAAGAACGGGTCGAATATGCATTCCACGAAGAACTAGGATACTTAACGGCCTGCCCAACCAACGTGGGAACTGGAATCCGGGTAAGCGTAATGATGCATTTACCCGGCCTGGTATTGTCTGAACAAATGAACCCAGTCATCCAGGCTGCGAATAAACTCGGAATGACTGTCCGAGGATTATATGGAGAAGGCACCGACGCCTTGGGTAACCTCTTCCAAGTATCCAATCAAAGTACACTAGGAGACTCCGAAACAACCATCATCGAAAGACTAGAAAAAATTACCCGTCAAATCCTTGAGGCAGAACAAAATGCCCGTGCTATGCTTCTAGACAAACACCGTCGCGTGGTGTACAATCACATTGGCCGTGCTTATGGGATCTTGAGTAACTCATATGCAATTTCCTCGAAAGAAGCAATGAATCTATTTTCTTTACTTCGACTCGGGGCTGATTGGGGTTTATTCCCAGGACTGGAAAAAGGATTGTTACTCGAGCTTTTCACACTGGTACAGCCAGCCCACTTACAACTCTGGCACGGGAAAAAGCTCGCAGGAGAAGTACGCGACTCAGTCCGTGCGGATCTAATCCGCAGTAAACTTCGTGGGATTGCCTTTCCCGACCCCCCCTTGCCCTGAAGCCAATTGTTGACTATTGTTTATGGTGAATCATGGCTGAAGAATTTATGCAAAATTTAACACCCCGAGCGCAACAAATCCTTGCGCTCGCAAGAAAAGAAGCCGACAGGCTAAACCACAATTATATCGGCACCGAACATATTCTGCTCGGCCTCCTAAAGCTTAACCAAGGGGTCGCCTGTAACGTTTTGACCAAATTAGGTGTCGATCTGGACGCCTTGCGTGCTGAAATCGAAAGGCATCTCCCTGCCAACCCTGGAAAAGTAAAAGACCAAATTACGTTTACCCCACGCGCCAAAAAAGTCCTAATGCTGGCTCAAAAAGAAGCCAGAGCGATGAACCTTTCGTATGTCGGCACAGAACACATTCTGCTAGCCCTCCTAAAGGAAGAGGAAGGCATGGCCGCTCAATTCCTCAAAGCTTTCGACTTAGACTTCGAACAAGTCCGACAAGAAATCCTGAAAGAGCTAGATGCCAATTACTCCGGCCAAGAAGAACCTACCGATCCGTTATTCCGACAACAAACCGAGAAAAAGCAGGAACTTAAAACACCTGCTCTTAAGGCTTTCGGCCGTGACTTGACCGAACTTGCACGAAAAGGCGAATTGGACCCCGTAATCGGACGCCGCAACGAAATTGAGCGTGTCATACAAATCCTGTGCCGTCGGACAAAGAACAATCCCGTGCTGCTTGGTGAAGCCGGCGTGGGTAAAACCGCAATTGTTGAAGGTCTTGCTCAAGAGATCGCCAAGGGCAATGTACCAGAACCCCTCCGAGATAAACGGATCATTACCCTAGACCTAGCCCTAATGGTGGCCGGGACCAAATACCGAGGCCAATTCGAGGAGCGGTTAAAGGCTGTAATGGACGAAATTCGCCGAGCCAGAAACGTGATTGTTTTCATTGACGAGCTCCACACCATCGTCGGGGCTGGCTCAGCTGAAGGGACAATGGACGCCGCCAATATCATTAAACCGGCCCTCAGCCGAGGCGAATTGCAATGTATTGGCGCGACCACATTGAGCGAATACAGAAAATACATCGAAAAAGACGCCGCCTTGGAACGACGGTTCCAACCTGTTCGGGTAGACCCACCTACCGTAGAAGAAACCATACAAATACTCCGCGGGCTCAAAAGCAAATATGAAGACCATCATAAAGTTGAATACACCGATCGTGCATTAGAGGCTGCAGTTAAACTATCCGATCGTTACATCCCAGACAGATTCCTCCCCGACAAAGCTATTGACTTAATGGATGAGGCTGGGGCACGGGCAAGAATCGAATCACTTACTCCACCGCCCGAAATAAAGGCCCTAGAAGCCGAAATCGAAGATATTAAAAGTCGGAAAGAAAAAGCTATCAAAGACCAAGATTTTGAGGGCGCAGCCGCATTACGCGATCAAGAACGCCGCGCCCGGGAAAAATTAGAACAAATGCTCGCTGAATGGCGCCTCAAACGCGAAGAACAACACGTCGTCGTTGACGAAGACGCCATCATGCAGGTGGTATCGAAATGGACGGGTATCCCAGTCAACCGCCTCGAACAAGGAGAAGCACAAAAACTCCTCTCCTTGGAAGAAGAACTTTCTAAGCGCGTTATAGGACAACCTGAAGCTATCGCAGCCATTTGTAAGGCGCTTAGACGATCACGAGCTGATCTGAAAGACCCCAATCGGCCCATTGGCTCATTCGCTTTACTAGGCCCTACTGGCGTTGGTAAGACCCTCCTGGCAAAAACATTAGCTGAGGTTTACTTTGGAGACCCACGAGCCCTCATCCAACTCGACATGAGCGAATACATGGAGAAATTCAATGTCTCAAGGCTTGTGGGTTCACCACCAGGTTATGTCGGCTACGAAGAAGGTGGGCAATTGACCGAAGCCATCAGACGACGTCCATACAGCGTGGTGCTCTTCGATGAAATTGAAAAAGCACACCCAGATGTTTGGAATATGCTTTTACAAATCCTGGAGGAAGGGAAACTTACTGACAACGTCGGCCGTGTGGTTAGCTTCAAAAACACTATCATACTACTGACATCTAACATAGGTTCGGAATCTCTACGCCGCCAAACATCGTTAGGGTTTGCACCAGTGACGGAGGAAACAAACTACGAAAAAATCCGAGAACGCATCTTAGAGGAGGCTAAGAAAACATTTAGACCCGAATTCCTTAACAGGCTAGATGAAATTATTGTGTTTAGACCTCTAACACGCCCAGACTTAATTAAAATCCTTGATCTCGAAATAGGGAAAGTGGCCCAACGGCTTAAGAACAAAAACGTGAGCTTAATCGTAAGTGAACAAGCCAAGAACTTCCTTTTGGAGAGAGGCTACGACCCTCAATTTGGGGCCCGTCCAATGCGGCGTGCCGTGGAGCGGTTCCTTGAAGATCCATTGGCTGAAGAATTACTGAAAGGAAAATTGCATGAGGGCGAACCAATAATTGTGGAAGTACAGGGGGAGAAACTCGTGTTCCGACAAGAATCCGCTGCCACAGAAAGCGCACTCTCAAGCTAAACAACCCCCAAACCCTTCCAGGCAAAGGTACTAAAAAATCCCCAGCGAAGTAAGATTGCACTCGGAGCGGGGAAATAGTTAACATCCCTTGTCTGGTACGATGCTTCAATTATAGCTAAGGTCCGATTAGGACCCTGGTAGGGTCGCACACCAACGCATGGCTAATAGTATGATTAGCTGGATATCAAATCGATTTACATCTCTCATCGATGAGCTCGGTGGAATTGCCATCCTAACCAAAGAAATTTTCCATTCTATACTCACTACAAAAATTGAATGGAACCAAGTACTTTATCAACTTTATCAGGCTGGCAGCAGGTCCCAAGGCGTCATACTTATCACGGGTGCTTTTACTGGGATGGTGTTGGCAACACAAACCTACTTTCAATTTCACACCGTAAAAATGGATACCGCTACCTTAGCGGTAGTCGGAGTGGCCATGACCACAGAGCTGGGTCCGGTCCTCACTGGCTTAATGGTGGCAGGCCGCGTAGGTGCCGCCTTTGCCGCTGAACTCGGCACGATGCGTGTCACAGAACAAATAGACGCATTAAGAACCCTCGCTACCCACCCAGTAGATTACCTTGTAGTGCCACGTACTATCGCCCTTCTAACTGCAATGCCACTTTTGACCGCCGAAGCCATGGCTATTGGCATCCTCGCAGGATACATTGTAGGTGTGTATCTTCTGGGAATCGACCCAACGTACTCGTGGCACCATATGATCCGATACACAGATGTCCAGGACCTCACCATGGGTATAGTTAAATCTGCCGTGTTCGGGTTTATCGTCGCATTGATTGGATGTTACAAAGGGCTGAACTGCCCAGAAGGTGCAGAAGGCGTCGGCCACGCCACAACGGAAGCCGTAGTCAACATTTCCATCGCCATCCTCATAACGAACTTCTTCCTTACTTTGGGTCTCGGCAAGCTACTTGGGGTTCTATGATCGAGGTACGCAACATTTACAAAAGCTTTGGCACACAAACAGTCCTAAAAGGAATTTCTTTCAAAGTTTCCCTCGGCGAATCATTAGTTATCATCGGCCGTAGCGGATGCGGTAAAAGCGTACTGTTAAAACTTCTCATCGGATTAATCAAACCCGAGGCAGGCGAGATCTGGATTGATGGTGAAAACATCACTTCCATGAACGAACGAGAACTAATGCGGATAAGAAAGCGGTTCGGCATGGTTTTCCAGGGTGCCGCTTTATTCGATTCTATGACCGTTGCTGAAAATGTAGCTTTTCCTCTCCGACGTAACACATCTCTCTCAGAAAACGAAATCCATAAAAAGGTAATGGAAGTCCTTGATCTTGTAGGCCTCAAAGGTTCAGAAAATAAAAAGCCCGCCGAACTTTCAGGCGGCATGCGGAAACGTGTTGGGATCGCTAGAGCAATAGTGTACAACCCCGAAATAATTTTGTATGATGAACCTACGACCGGACTGGATCCAATTGTCGCAGACGCGATTGATAAACTAATAATCAACGTGCGAGACGTACTTAAAATTACGACTTTGGTGGTGACCCATGACATGCGAAGTGCGAAGAAATTGGCTACTCGCATTATAATGCTCCACGAAGGCACCATTCGCATTGACGATTCGCCTGAAAAAGTATTTACATCCACCGATCCAATCGTCCGCCAATTTGTAGAAGGCGTCTCGGATCCATACGCGCCTAGGTACCTTCACACAGACGCATGAATGCCAAAAACATAAACTTTCGAGTTGGACTGTTTATGCTAGCTGGTTTGATCCTGCTAGCAGCAATGATAGTCCTTTTTAGTAAAGGGATTTCTTTAACTACAAAAACCTATCGGATTTATATGACTACACCAAATGTAGGTGGGCTTAAAAAGGGCGCTTCTGTGCTCCTGGCAGGAGTCCCAATCGGACGCGTCTCTGACATTCAACTCACCGAAGATAGCACACAAGTGCGTGTTACCCTACAAATTTTCAAAGACGTCAAAATCTACAGCGACGCTAGATTTGTAATAGAACAATCGGGGTTCTTGGGAGATCAATATGTATGTGTTATACCCGGGCAAAACCGGGGACCTACGCTAAAAGAAGGCGACCATGTCGAGTGTGAAGCCCCATTTAATTTGCTAGAAACTGCGCGTAATGTTGCCGGTTTCGTAGCCCGAGTTGACGCTATAGCAAAAAAACTCGACCAAACAATATTTGAAATAAGGAACAATCTATTAAATGTCCAAACGCTATCAAACATGGCTGCCACTATTGCCTTAATGCGCGAAGCCGCTGAAAATGCTCGAGAACTAACATTTAGGATCGATCGGTTCCTCACCAATAACTCCCCGCTCATTCAATCAGGAATTAGCAACCTTAGCTACGTTGCAGATCGATTAGCTCGAACAGCCGACACTATAAATAATCTCGCTGAATCTAACTTACCCAACGTAACAAATGCACTAGCTGAAATCGAAGAATCGGGCCGACTCTTACACGAAATTCTGCACCAGGTACAATACGGTCACGGCTTAATATCTGCTCTGTTATCCGACACACAACTTGTAAATCACATTTCAATCACAACAAGCAACCTCGCAATCACTACAAGCAATATAAACTCGCTTGGTTTGTGGCGAGTGTTGTGGCGGCCTCGACCACCTAAAACAAATGTACTGCCAACTAAAATCACACCCCACCACTATAACCAACTGCGCGTACACTCACCATGACTATCTGGATTACTCGTATTTTGTTTTTGCTGTTGTGCGGGTTAGGTGGATATGGCTTAACCGTCCTCCAACCCACAATCTTCTCTTCACCGTATACAGGAGTGGCTGTTGGCCTATTGTTCGCATTATTCCTAATCCTAATCGACCAATTACTGCGCGGGTTTTCACTACGTGCATTCTCAGCAATCACTTTCGGCCTATTGCTAGGATTTGTGGTCTCACAATTAATCGATCGCTCCGGTTTATTTGAAACTTTTGAGGAAGGTTCAACTACTCGCTGGTTAATACGAGTTGGTTT
Organism: uncultured Verrucomicrobiota bacterium; assembly: GCA_964654645.1. Taxonomy (GTDB): domain Bacteria; phylum Verrucomicrobiota; class Verrucomicrobiia; order Limisphaerales; family CAZZJO01; genus CAZZJO01. The sequence goes on from CAZZJO010000006.1 coordinate 20,292, forward strand.
ATTCCTCGCCTTCGGTTACATAGGCATGATCTTAGCCATGCGAAGTAACAAGGAAGATTTCGCTTTAATCATACCCTATGTCCGGTTTACACCCCTTAATAAACCCGAAAACTATATCATCCTGGACACAAGTGCTATCATGGACGGCCGAATTCTAGATTTAACGGAAGCTAAACTTATCGAGGGAATTGTTATAGTCCCGAAATTTGTTCTGCGGGAATTACAACACCTAGCAGACTCATCCGACCAAATCCAGCGTAACCGTGCTAGACGAGGCCTTGAAATCCTTAACCAGTTAAAACAATGCGCCTCAATTGAAGTAAAATTCCACGAGGCTGACTTCCCAGAAGAGCGGGAGGTAGACATGAAGCTGATTCGCCTCAGCCGTAACTTAGGTGCTAAGCTGTTTACAATAGATTACAACCTCGCAAAAATCGCAGAGTTCCATTCAGTCAAATGTGTCAATCTAAACGAAATAATAAACAAGTTAAGACCACCAATAGTGCCAGGCGATATCCTGACAGTTAAATTGGTGAAAGAAGGCAAAGAGCACCATCAAGGCGTTGGCCACTTACTTGACGGAAATCTGGTAGTGGTAAACAATGCCCGCCACATGATTGGAAAAGAAGTGGAAGTTGAAGTAATAAACGTGGTTAAAACAGCAGCTGGATACGTAGTCTTTGGGGAGCTCAAAAAAAGCATTCCGGAATGATCCAAAACTCATTAGTTTTAACTTGCCAAACAAAAATGGCCCTCGGCTGTATAGCCTCGTTTTAGAGCAGACCTAAGATAACGTCGGCCCAATCGTACCGCTTCCAGAAGCTCCACCCCCTGCGCAAGGTACGCCGTTATGGCAGCGCTCAGCGTACAACCTGTACCATGCGTGCCATTAACATTTATACGCGTACCTTTCATCATTACCATCCGCACCCCATCGAAAAGCACATCCGTAACCGTTCCGCCAGGTAAATGCCCGCCTTTCAAAAGGACAGCCGTCCCAAATTTCAAGTACAATTCGCAAGCAGCCTCTTTCAATTCCCTCACACTGCCAATTGTCTGGTTCAACAGCCGGCTGGCCTCATTAACATTGGGCGTTATCAGCTTAGCCAGGGGGAACAACTCTTCTATCAAGGCTTCGACCGCGTCGCCAACCAACAACTGCGCATTGCTAGTGGACAACATGACAGGATCTACTACTAAAGGAACCCGTTTGCTATGTGCCTGGAAAAAATCGGCTACCGCTCTTATGATGTCAGCTGAATAAAGCATACCTGTCTTTGCCGCTTTTGGAGGTAATTGGCGAAATACCGCCTCAAGCTGCATCAACACAGCCTGAGGTGAAAGTGGGAATATGCCCAATACCTCACGAGGATTCTGTGCCGTTACCGCCGCAACCACAGTAGTCCCATGAACACCCAGAGCAGTAAACGTCTTCAAATCGGCCTGGATCCCTGCCCCGCCGCCACTGTCCGAGCCTGCTATGGTAAGCGCTACAGGTCGTGTTCTCATACTGCTCATCGCTAGATAGCGAATCTAATCTTAAAATCTTTGTGATGCGACTTTATTCGCACACTGTGTGGGTTGGGCGCGATCTAAATTTCGCAGGAACGTATCCCCAAAAAACTAATAATCCTCCAGATTCCCAAACCATGCCTTGGCAAACCTCCACAATCCAAGCCTGATAAGGAACTTCTATTTTGCCTCCAAAATACCGGCTGTCATGCACTAGAAGAGTATCCCTGAATACTAACATCAACCTACATAAACCTGAGTCTGAATTTCTGTGCTTGACACACATCTCAATGCCCCATCCTCATACCTTCAATGCAAAAATACTAAGAGTGCCCCTGCCGAAAGCTTATAGTTAAGGTCGATCAGTAAATCCAATGCTTACCAACCGGTCAAAAGCTCGCCCCACATTTAGCACACCCTGTGCACAACCTTGTCCTCAAAGTTGCCTCGTTCCAACTCCAATTATTCCCGTGAGGGGCGAGGGGTTCGGATCCATTCGATAAAACTCCGATGAAGTGTGATTAAAAGCTCGGTTGCTGAAAAAGGCTTTACCAAAATGGCAGCAGCGTGTTCCTGGGACACAGATCCGCTATCTAACAAACCAGTAATTGCAATCACTGGTACCTGTGGGTTCACTTTCCTAAAACTTGATATAAGTGCCTTTCCTTCTATGTCTGTCATCATTAAATCCACAATAGCCCCAGTTATTTCGTCCTTGTGATTTATGAATTGCATCACTGCCTCAGCACCCGTGTTGGCCACAATTACACTATAACCGTGATTTTCCAAAACACGCCGAATAACATCCAGGATTTCCACTTCATCGTCTACCACGAGAACTAGCTCTCCTCGTCCACGAGGAGGAAGGGACCGGGTATAGTGGACAAGCGTTGGCACTTCAGAAGGCGATGCAGGGAAATACAAATCGAACTGTGTGCCTTCCCCCATCTTGCTCCTCACCAATACAAATCCCCCATGCCCGTGCACCACCTTTTGAACGATCGCCAATCCTAGACCTGTACCTTTCCCGGGTTCTTTCGTGGTAAAAAATGGATCGAAAATCTTTTCCAAATTTTCTGGCGGGATTCCCACTCCTGTGTCAATCACACCAATGCGCACATAATTTCCCGCTTTCGCCCTACCAACTGACGCAGCAAACATTTCATCAATTTGTTCGTTGGCTACCTCGATTCTTAATTTTCCACCATTTGGCATCGCATCCCGAGCATTTACACAAAGGTTTAGTATTGCCTGGTGTACTTGGGAAGCATCTGCCTTAATCGGCCAAACGTCATTTGAACAAACGACTTCTGTCTGAATGTTTCGCGGAAAGGTTTCCTTCAGAAGCATATAGATATCCTTAACGAGATAGGTGACATTTATGGGAGCCAATACGTTAGGCCGACCACGTGCAAAAGTCAGAAGTTGTTTCACAACTCCTGCTCCTCGCTCAGCACAACTCTGAATCGTTTCTACAAGACCCAAAAGCTCAGGATTCGAAATTGCATCTTTTAACAGCGGAGCTGCCATTAAAATAGGCGTTAAAACATTGTTCAAATCGTGTGCTATTCCTGCTGCAAGCGCCCCAAGCGCCTCTAGCCGCTGGGCTCGTAATAGCTGAGCTTCGAGCCGTTTTCGTTCTGAAATATCTGAGATAATTTCCACAGCTCCTACAAACTCGCCCCTCCCATCTAACACAGGGTCTACAATAATTTCATACCAACTGTCGCCAACCAGCAACTCAGCACTCTGACGCAATTTCGCCTCTCGCGCGCGCTCGAAAGGACATCCACGAACGGGTTCAGCACATCCATGAACCACTTCCCAACAATGCCTACCTGTAATTCCATTTGCACTAGATTTACAAAGCAATTCAGCAGCTTTGTTGTACCTCAGAATGCGTCGCTTAACATCCATTAATATAATCGCGTCCTTGGTTGCGTCGAATGTGATCTGCCATTCACTTGCTAATCGTTCTAACTCTTCTAACACTCGTTTCTTCTCGGTAATATCCCGACAAATACAAAGGATGTATTTGCGATCCCCAATCCACACCGCATTAGTATTAACTTCCACATCAATCAAAGTCCCGTCTTTCCGCCTATGACGAGTAACAAAACTTTCACCTTCAGGCCCCACAGTTCGGGCTCTGTTTGCAAGCTCTTCCTTTGACCAGACTGCGTCGAAATCCCAAACATAGAGCGACAATACTTCCTCTAAGGTGTAACCTAACATCTCAGCAAATCTTCGATTTGCTTCCACGACTTTCCCATCGCCATCTAAAATTACTATACCATCTCTGGACCCTTCCATTAACAATCGCCGTCGAATGGCCTCTTCTTCAAAAGCACTTTGCGCCCTTTTATAATCGGTGATATCCATTATATAGCCTTCCAAAGCTACCAGCTCACCCGTGGGCGCAAAAACACCACACCCATGCTCGAAAACCCATTTTATTTGTCCATCAGCAGTACGAATCCGATATATGCACTGAAATGCGCTACGCGCCCAGACAGCTCGTTGGACTGTTTCCCACACCATCTGGCGATCTTCCTCAAGTATCAAACTACTATAAGAGACCCGGGCGTTATTAATAATTTCAGCTGGAGTATAACCCGTTAACTCAAAAACTGACTCGCTAACAAATTCCATTGTCCATTCCTTGTCATTTCGACATCGGTATACCATCCCTGGCAAATTAGATAGAAGGGTGGTAAAACGTCGGCGCGATTCCTCAAAAGCAGTAACATCTTCCTTAATGGCAACAAATCCAGTGATTTGATTGGCTTCGTCTTTGATAGGTGCAATCGTAGCTTGTTCGTAGTATAAGGAACCATCTTTCTTCCGATTCACAAAATAACCGGTCCATATTTTCCCCGACGTAATTGTGTCCCAAAGCCCTTTGTAAAACTCTAATGAATGCACTCCACTCTTAAGAATCCGTGGGTTCTTACCTAACACCTCTGTCCGCGAGTACCCGGTAATCCTTTCAAAAGCGGGATTTACATACTGAATTGTTCCCTGAACATCAGTCACCACGATCGCTTCCCCAGCCTGCTCAATAGCCGCCTCAAGCACATGCAAATTTAAACGAGCACCGTTAGACATTCTCGTATGATTTTTATTTCCACCGTTGCTTTCCATAATCTAAAGCTCCTTAGCAATTACGAACGCTAGCTGGTCCAACCGCAAAACGAAGAAGTCCAAAGAATCACATAATCATTGCATTTTCTTTCAAACATAAAGCACTGCCTGCCAAGTCATCTTAGCACGTATATTTTCCAAGGGCTTCGAAGTCTTTGCCTTGCAACCTAAGCCAAACCCACATTTCCAAATAAATGGTACACCCTTCCACCGCCGTTGAGTCAAATCTAAGCAAGGTTTTAAAATACTCGGGGGGGAAAACAACGGCCTTTTCTCTCAAATAATTGGGTTTACGTGTGGATTTGCGGGGAATGGCGCAAATAGTCCAACCGAAAACTCTGGTGCAACCAAGGTCGCAAAGGAAATTACTTTGAAACCCCAGGTTGGTGTGCTCATACGAAGCACCCACAACCGTCACTCCAAACTTTTGTGGCCTACTTTCGTTAATATTTGTTCCTCCCACCTCGGTTATTAATTCTAGGCTTACGCAAAAAAGTGTCAACGCCCTTTTGTTTTAAAGGAATACAAATGCCACAAAGCTCTTCCCTGTTGTAAGGCGACCTCCTCAACTTCAATCTACAAAGGCAGCTGGTAAGTAGATAGTAAAGGCTGAACCTTCGCCAGGCTTTGTGTACACATGCAAAGCGCCTCGAGCCCGCTTAATTAATCTTGTAACAATCATGATGCCCAGACCGGCTCCATGTCCAGGCTTTGTAGAAAAACCACCGTCAAAAATCCGGGGTAGCAGATGTTCTGGAATACCCGGTCCGGTGTCTCTTACCTGCACGACTGCGATTGGAGGAGTATTGTCAAAACCCTCTAAGTTACACATCCGCTCAAATGGGGTCTCATGGATGGAAAGTAAGTCAAGGGGAGTACTAACAACAAAGCCTTGAACCCAAACCTGGTGTGGTTCACTCGTGCATTGGAAAGCATTTAATACAATATTCAGCAATAATTGGAATAACTCTGTCCGCGAAAGGTTGACTTCCAATTCCTTAGGCAATGGTTCCAATGTAAACTTGTGATTCCGAGCAGCAGGGTGAAAACATACAAAGGCTTCCAAATCACGTAACACCCGATTCACTTGCGTGGTGGATCCCGCATCCACCCAGTGAGTGAAATCGGCAAGATAGCGTCTTGCTAGCTCGACACTGTTAGTCAAATGCTGATTAATATCGGAAAAATACTTTTTAAACATTGCCCAGTCGGATGGTGTGGGTTCAGTAACTCCAGACAACCGTAACGCAATCATCTGAGCATAACCACTCACTATACTAAGGGTGTTTTTCATGTCGTGCAGAACAGCTGCATACAATTCAGCTCGGAGCCGGCTAAGCTGCTCCCCCATCTGAATGGAAAGCAATTCATTCTCAAGCTCACGAGCCCGGGCGTTTTGGTTCCTATCTTCCTGTGCTAATCTTCGGTTCATCGCCTTTTGTACTGCTTGCCGAATGGTGGTAACATCAAACGGCTTATGAATATAATCGCACACATGAAGCCGCAGGGCACGTCGCAACATATCTGTGGTTTCGAAAGCAGTGACCATCACGACTTCAATTTTTGGGTCAATTGCCTTCAGTCGTTCTAGTACCTCCAAGCCTGACATGCCAGACATACGCACGTCTAAAATAGCCACGTCTATGGGTGTTTGCCTTGCGATCTCCAACGCAGTTGGCCCATCACCTGCCAGCAAAACTCGATACTCGTCCTTGAAAATCATGTGGATTGCCTGGCGAGGTCCCTCTTCATCATCCACAACCAAAAGCGTTCCTCGTGGAAACTCAGGCTCCATACCACTAGGTTTTTGTGCAGGGTTATTCTTTATCGTCTTCATGAGTGATTAAACTCCCACTCGTTCATTCCAGCCAGCAAGGGAATTAGGCGAACTACAACGTTTGATTTTACCCTAAAGTGGCAACGCAGATTTTCAAGCCCAAAAACCACATGCGCATACGTCACTATTTTTGAGCCCCTGATATTGGCCCCAAATCTTCGATTATCAGTTTTCGTGTCTCCTTCTGTCTGATTATTAGTCATCCAACGTCTAGTGTTCGTACATTCCCCTTGCTATCCTAACAGCTTACTCATCAGCTAATTACTCGCTTTAAATCCAACTACTTTCTTGGGCGTCTATTAAAAGCAATCAACATGCCGCTTTCTCAATGGCTTATTTACCTGTCCCCTGTGTTGATGAACT
>CAZZJO010000007.1:0-115715 GCA_964654645.1 uncultured Verrucomicrobiota bacterium
ACGTAAGGTGGCTTACCTGCCCCAGCATATCTTGTCACGTAATACGGTACCCATTCAGCCGGCAATAGAGTATATGTGTACGGCATAGGATCGAATGATGGTAGATAATCGGTACCGGGAATAAGTTCTACGCCTGAGGTCCAACTGGGGTTCCAGACGCAGTTATTTGTAATGTTGCCAATGGCTCGGAGCAGCCCGCTTGGGCCACGGGTTACATAACGTTCCCATGGGTTCTGAACGCTCTGGAAGTAGTTGTTTTCGACCAACACTTCAGCATATAGTCGGGTTCGAACGCAGTAATTGTTTCCCGGGCAGTCGTAGTAATTATTAAAGACGTGGACTTTTCCAAATCTAACGGATGGCATTCGTTCTATGCAACCCGGGCCATACCAATTATAACAGAATGTGACGTGAAGCTTGCCTATCGATTCTGTTTCACTATCGCTACTTCCAAGAAGGTTGACATATGCATGTGTTCGTCTGGTTGGGTATAAGAATTTACACCAAGAAACGGTGACGTAATCCGCACCTTTCGTTATGTCAATTGAGCCATCGCCACAGTCTATAAATGTGCAGTGATCCACCCAAACGTACGCCCCTGTGCCACTGCTACCAGTATCTATTGTGATTCCATCATTGTCGGGGTTGTAAAATGTGATGTTTGCTACAATTATATTTGTTGTGTTGATTCGCAGATCACCTACAAACTCTGCGTTCGTGCCTACGCCGATGATTGTTTTGTTTGGGGCTCTTATGTAACAATAATCTTCGTTGGCCTCTATCCTGCCAACTACCTTTATGATTAGGGGTGCGTTGCTTCTGCAATAGGTTCTGAGCTGGGTATAATTGGTTGCAATAACTTCAAAGCCTCCCGCCCCGCCCGTAACTCCAGCAATCGCAGCAAAGCCAACCATGTTTGTGGGTGGCGAGGCAGTTGGTGTTTCGGTCACTGTTAAAAGTGCTGAACGAGACACGATCGAACCCAATGAGTTGGAGACTACAACCCAATACTCCCCGGAACGCTCCGGTAAAACGTTTGTCAGCGTTAACACGTCATTCGTTGCTCCGACAATGGCAACTCCGTTAAAATACCACTGGAACCACAATGGACTTGTCCCATCCGCAACAACTTTGAAAACCGCGGTCCCGCCTTGGACGATTTGCTGATCTTGAGGTTGGACGATTATCTCCGGGGCAAATAACCCCACCCTAACCCTAGCCCAAGTGGATGTAGTAGCGCCGGCTGCATTAGCCACAATTACCGCATAATTTCCGGCGTCTGTGGACTTCGCGGCCCCGATTGCTAACGTGGGCTCAGTTTTATCCGACAAAATTTGTCCGTCTTTTAGCCAAAGGTAATGTAGATAAGGTCCTGTAGCTTCCACATGCAAAGAGAACGGCTGGCCAGGAGCAATAGTTATGTGGCTAGGTGATGCGACAATCGAAGGCGGGATTGTCTTTGTATTTGAGGTAGGACCGATTATCGCATAGAACATACGCGGGATTGCAGGAGACACAGGATTTGTAATTCTAAAATTCCCAAGACTGTCGAAATCGCCTACAGTAGCTACCATCCAGTTGCTCAAGGGGATAGCTGGGTCTGGAGAGGCAAGGATGTTATATCTCGCCTGAGGAGTTCCTTTCACTCCAGCCAACACATAACCTTTCTTATCATAGACCCAACCGGTGATCGTTAAAGTAGTAGGTGGTTCAAGAAAAGATACCTGAATAACAGGACTAGTTGCTGCACCTAACCCCAGACCTATGCCTGATGCTTCCGCCCGTAACCTGTAAATACCTTCCACGGTTAACATCAAATCCGTGAAAACAGCCTTTCCGCTTTCATCGGTCAAACGTGTTGTGGTGCCACTTATCGGGCCTGGACCTTCCTCGACATCTATTGTTATAGGTACTCCGTTAGATGAAACTGGGGTACCGCTTGAACTAGCAATTTGAACAGTTACGGGGTCCAATATCTGACCAGGCTTGGCCCACGTTGGAGATGAACTAAATATCAGTTTCGATCCCATTGGGGGAGCCCCCGATGGAACCACATCTCTCCACGAAGTGCCTACACGAAGCTCGTCGATATACTGCATGCCTCCTGAACTTGGACTTGAATAAAGTTGGAAATATCCAATAGAGGATGGGTCACTACCGCCGGTCGTAGTGCCCAGCGGTTCAGGTGGTACGGAAGCTCCAAAAGTGGAAACAGGAGGATCCACCCATAAACTTACTTCGTCGTTACCGGGTTGAAATCTGTACCGGAACACAACCAGGTGCACACCGCTATCAAGGTTTGTACCCAAGGTATACCCCGGTGAGCTTGCCCTCTTGCCAATACCAATTCGATTATCCGGGGTTAAAAAAACCCCTGCTTGTGGCGAAGACTCGCTACTGGACGTGCTGGTCAAATATCCAATCACCTGAGTTGACGGGGGTGGCACAAGGATTTTTATTAAAAATGACGCATAAACCTCATTGCCGTCTGCTGCTTGAATTGGGTCAAATGCTAAAACGGATCGTCTCGCAGTACCACTTGGAGCACGACGAACTCCTTTCCCAACGGCATGGGGGAATCCCTCAGGCGCTTCGAGCGCCGCGACGTTAGTTACCATGAGTTCCCAACCTGTACTTCCAGCTTGCCAATTTGGAGCTCCCACGTCATTAAGACGCCCTTCTGCATACTCGAAACCATCGTAGTAAGGTAGGGGTACTGCCCAACTACAAAGGACGCACGTTATAAGTGCGGTTCCTGTTATCAGCCCTGCGGTATAGCGGATGGTTGCAACATTGTACTTAGCGAGTCGGATCGTTTTCATATTGATGCCCTTTAAAATTATGTTGAGTTTATTTTGAGGCAAACGGACCTCGCCCTGCCCCCGCATAGCGGGTAACAATTGTTGGCACAAGGTCGACCGGATGCAAACTGTAGGTGTATGGAGGGGCAAAAACTGTATCGTTCCCGGGAGGTGTATACCTACCGTCTGAAGGGCTTTCGTACCACTTGACGTTAACAAACTTGTTACCTGTAGCGTAAACTTTACCGGGCTGGCCGCTGGTGATATAGACTTCCCACGGGTTCTGGACATTTTCGAACCAGTTATTTTCTATTCGGCATTCCGCATAAAGTCTAGACCTTATGCAATAGTTGTTCCCGGGAGCGTTGTAGTAATTGTTGAAAATGTGAGCTCGGCCAAATCGGACTGATGGCATTCGTTCTACACACAACTCTCCCCACCAGTTGTGGTGGAACGTAACCCGGTAATTCCCCGTGTCACTGTCTGAGGACGCTATTAAGTTGCAAAAGTTGTGTCCGCTGTTGATTGTATAGTAAAACCGACACCAGGAAACAGTGATTAGATCTGATTGCTGCGTTATGTCAATGAGACCGTCCCGGGCGTCTGCAATTGTACAGTGATCAATCCAAACGTTGGTGGAGTAATGAATCCCAATGCCATCCTCCGTTGATCCAATAATTGTCAGATTCCGTATTATTACATTTGTGGAGCGGTACAGGTATAATCCACCGCCCACCAAGGTCGCATTTGTCCCATACCCAATTACCGTTTTATTAGGTCGAATATGTGTATCCATGCCTGATATTGGAATTGTGCCAACCACGTAGATTACATATGGACCATTTGCGTCAGTATATTGCCGCAGCTGCGTTGCATTGCTCACCGTCACAACTGGTCCCCCAGCCCCTCCCGTGAGATTTATTCCCACACTGGCATAACCAATATGATTAAAGTCAACATTAAGTAACTCCGACGGCTGCACCATAATTGTCGCTTTCGAGCTTGTTACTAATCCGAGGGAGTTAGTTACGATCACATAATAATTTCCGCTGTCATTCGTCGTAACAGGACCTAATTCTAAAAAGGCATTCGTACTCGCAGACAAAAGCAGGTTCGGATCTTTATACCACATGTACCAGAGGGGCATGGTCCCACCTGCTGATACACTCAGTGTCACAATCTCCCCTTCACCAACGATCTTACTCTCCGGTTGCCGAATTATAAAAGGCGCAACAAGAACATTGGAGACCGTTAATGTAACAACACTGCTAGTCACCGCACCCACACTGTTGCTAACCACTACGAAGTACTGTCCTCCATGTGATTCTTGGACATTTTCAATCACATAAGTTGGATTTGTGGCATTTAAAACTTCTCCGCCATTAAAATACCATTGGTACCATAATGGTTGTGTACCACTTGCAACCACACAGAAGACAGCCGTCTGGCTAGACGTGACCACTAGGCTTACTGGTTGCTGTATAATAATGGGCGGCCGGGGACGTGGTGTCGCTAAAACCCTAATGGCATAGAACCTAGCCGTGTTAGTGTCCATAGGCACGGAGATTTCACATGTTCCGTTGTCGGCGGTTGTGCCCCATCCAACAATTTCCCAATTATTAATTGGCAGCGTTAAATCTCGAGACGACAATAGCTCAAAGTCTCTTCCAGGCACGGAACCAGTGGCATGGATATAAAATCGATTTTCTGCAGGAAGTAGCCCCCCCTCAATCTTTACACTCGGGACCTGTTCTGCTAGAGGGAATACCTCACTCCAAGTGGTCCCCACGCGAATCTCGTCCACATAAATGCTCTGGTTGACCCCGTGATTCAAAAATATGTATGACAAAGATGGGGCATCTGAGGAGCTATTCCCTCCAGCTATTAATGTTGGTGTTGGTGGATTACTCAGACCCGTTGGCGGGTCTAGCCACAATGCCACTTCATCGTTTCCTGACAGAAAACGGTATCGTACTACGATTAAATGAGGTCCTACACCCAGGCCCGATATAGTGGCCTGCGGTGAACTTGAATATTTCGCAATTCCTATAGTGGTGCCATTTAGGAATACACCCAAGGGAGGTGAGCTGGATGCAGAATTGCCATTCTGTAAATACAAGATCAGTTTACTTGCATTGCCGGGTTCACCGATGCTTAGTAAAAATGATACATATACCTCCCCGCTAGACACGGGGCCAAATGGTGCAGCTTTCTTTTTAAATGTTCCTCCCGACATCAGAACGCCGGCTCCGCAACAATCTGTCAATCCTGGGTAAACAAGTGCCGCAACGTTCGTAACCATTACCGCAGTACTTGGACTATCGCCCCCAGTCCACAATGCCGATCCCACTCCTGCATCCCCTAAACGGCCATTAGGGTAATCAAAATGTTCAACCAACAGTTGACTCAACCCAATTACACTTATCCCAAAAACCGAAAGGAAAATTAGCGTTGCCTTCAATCGGAGTGCCGGTGGCCTTATCATAGCTATTTAAATCCTTTGGCACTCCCAAATCATTGTCAAAGGAAACGAATTCAGAAAAAATGCAAACTTCTTTCAAAAAACTGTACTGCCCAGGAGCATGCGCCTTGTTAACTTAACTTCGTCTCACAGTTTCGCATCCACCTTGCACATGACTAGAATGCTTGCGATTCGCACCATTGCGCGAAAGTCTTTAATAACTCCAATTCTCGCACGACGTGATAACAGGGTTGAATTTTTGTCACTGACATTTGTTTACTATACCCCCTTGTGAAGCGAAGTTAAACACCACCTGTGACAATCTACGAAACCCCTGGGACAAAGCTGTGCAAAATTTAGGCCGTAGACAACGTGCATCACCACCATCACATCTTTATGTTCGCAATGTCATCTAAGGATTTGGAAGCGAGGTGAGTTTTGAATAAACGGTCCACATTACGAAAAGGTGCAATCCTGCGAGGTTCCTCTGCTTTCGACCTTAATCTTTGAATTGGAGCACTTTCCGCAATAAACACGTATTCAACATGGGATTTGTCTAGAAGAGTGCCCGGTTAGATTGGAGAATCCGGATAGAATTACGCCAAGCAAGAAAAAGGCTAACGCTTAAATGACAAAACAAAGCCGCGACTAATGCTTCTTGCTCAAAACGCTGTGTTACCTTTGTGTCTATTTTCTTGTTATGTACAGCAATTAAATAGTTAGCTAACGATGCCAAATGAATGGCTTGAAGTTGCGCATTTCTGCTCGCGGTAAATAAGGTTAATCGTTCAACCCTCCGTCCAAACCTTCTCCAGCTATAAATTGGTTACTTCAACATGATAGTCGATCCTTTCAAATCAAGTGGATTTCCGATCGGCCATAAAGGTGTAAAAATGCCAGTAGCTAAAAACCAACTTTCATAGTCCTTGCCTTGACAGGGCGCAGTCGGGGTTGGAATTTGCCATCGCAAGCCTGAAATAGGCCTTGCGAACCCAAGCGACCTAAGCGCTTACCTGGTATTAATTATTTTGGTATTGGCTTTAGTGAATCACACGCCCTTATGTAACTGGTAATAGTTTAGTGTGTTGTTAACCGGGTGGGTTGCGCTCATAAAAAATGCAGGTTATTACCTGCCCAACCAAAGTGTTTTTTCACATTCTATAGTGTTTGAATTCTCTCTTTCCTGGGGCAGTGACGGTGAATTATTACGTTTGAGCACGATGTGAAAAATCTAGCTCAATTCAGTCTGGCATAATTTTGGGGTTCATGCCGAAAATTTGTAGATTGGCGTTCTATGAAAAACGTGCGACATTGTCAATGATACCACGCCTAAATTAATTCATCACAATTTGTGTTTAGTTGTGCTTGGTGAATGTTATCTTCCCCACCCCTCATCGCTGAAATTCATCGTCAAAGGTACACATCAAACCACGCGGGTGGATTTTCTCATATGCATTTTCATATCAGACGCTGCAGAGGCCTTAATTCAGTATGCATTGGTTGGATTAACACCCGTTTGCTTATTTCAGCGTGTGATAAATTTTGTTTTGCAATCAGCCTACGACTGTTAACTTCCATGAAGATGAAAGCTGTGATTCTTGCTGCTGGCAAGGGGACCAGGATGCAGCATTTAACCACGGCAGTGCCAAAACCGATGCTGCAGATCGCTGGGAAGCCAATTCTGGAGTACATTGTGCAGGCACTAGTAAAAAACAATGTTCGCGAAATTTTCATCATTACTGGCTACAGAGCGGAAGTAGTCGAACAATACTTTAAAACCGGCGAAGCGTTTGGGGTACGAATTCAGTACGGCCGTCAGATTGTGCAGGATGGCACTGGTAAGGCTCCTGAGCTCGCAATTGATTTTATTGGTGATTCCCCGTTTTTGCTCATGTACGGCGATATAATTGTTCCTCCAACCGTATATGGGGAATTAATTCGGCTATTTCATACGCGAGGCCCACATGCCGTAATAGCTGTGACCTCGGGTGAAGATGTCCAAAAAGGCGGGCTGTGTATTTTCTCAGAGGGGTTCCAGTTAACTACGATTGTAGAAAAGCCCTCTGAAAGTGAGATGGAGGAACTAAAAAACGCTGGGGTAATCCAGCCTGGTGGTCCACTTTGGTATAACGCGGGAATTTACGTATTCACGCCAATTTTATTCACGTTCACAGCCAAGCTTCAAAAATCGCGGCGTGGAGAGTATGAACTGACAGATGCAATAAAAAATATGGTTGCCTCTGGATATCAAGTCTTAGGTGTTCCAATAATTGGGCCGTGGTACGACGTGCGAGACCCGGGCGTTTTGCAGAGTTTGCAGGAAAAACCACCTGAATTCATGCTTTCACTTTAGAGTGAGTTGCGATGGGGGTGTATTCAACAATGCACTTACTTCTAGGCAGAGTTACAACCTGCCGAAAAGTGTAGCTCGACGGTTGTTCCTGGACCAGGTTTTTCAGTTGGAAGCCCGAACTGTTCTTGGATTTTCTGAGCTAAAGCATCCATTGCATCCGGTTCGCCATGTGTCAGAAAGATCCTAGGTTTACAGTGAGCAAATGACCTAACCCAGTTTAGTAGGTCTCGTTGTCCTGCATGTGCGCTAAATCCACCAAGTGTGTGTATCTTCGCTTTAACCGCTATCTTTTCGCCGAAGATGTGGACGTATTCGGCACCCTCCACGAGACTACGACCTAGTGTTCCTCGTGCTTGATAGCCGACGATTATGACGGAGGTTTCAGGCTTCCAGAGGTTGTGTTTAAGGTGGTGTAAGATTCGACCCGCATTACACATTCCTGCCCCAGCCAAAATCATGCATGGGCCTTCTACCTCATTTAACGCCATCGATTCCTGTGCAGTTACTACTGGCGTGACTGTGCTGAGGTCTTCGTTAATGGGACGGTCCCTGTTTAACGTTTGGAATTCTTCATCCAGCAACTCCAGATGGCGCATATAAATCCGCGTCGCCTCAATTGCCATTGGACTGTCCAAATAAACTGGGAATTTCGGAATCTTCTTTTCGCGAAATAGAATAGCTAGCACGTAAAGCAACACCTGAGCCCTACCTACTGCAAACGTCGGAACCAGGATCTTACCTTTCCGTTTCACTGCCTCAACGACTATGCTTTCAAATTCATCAACTGTTTCTTGGAGTGATTTATGGTCCCGGTTACCGTACGTAGATTCAAGAATTACTGTGTCAGCTGCAGGAATGCTAGCGGGATCTCGCAGCAACGGCGCGCCTTTTTGGCCTAAGTCACCCGAGAACACAAAAGTGTGAGTTGCATAGTTATTAGTTATTTGGAGTATAACACTGGCTGAACCAAGTAGGTGTCCCGCTTCTACAAAAGTAGCTGTGATATTATCAGCGATCTTCACTGGGGTATCATACGGTAATTCCTTAAATAGTGCCCTGACTTGGGCGACGTCCTCCGCCAAAAACAAAGGTTCAATTGGCGGTTCATTCGCACGCATCCGTTTCCGGTTTATCCGCTGAATGTCTTGTAATTGGACTTTTGCTGCATCCCGAAGTATTAGGTCAGTAAGCTCAGCTGTCGCCGATGTGCAATAAATAGGACCTTTATACCCCGCCTTCACCAGCAATGGTAATCGGCCACTATGATCCAAGTGGGCATGGGTGAGAAGAACACAACAGATCGCATTCGGGTCTATTTCCTTTGGTAAGACATTCTCCTGGATTGCGTGCGCATGCCCTTGGAACATACCACAATCTACAAGTAAATGTGCATTGTTGCCTTTGACTAAATAACACGTTCCCGTGACTTCTTGGGCTGCGCCTAGGAACGAGATCTTACTCGTTGCTCGATTCTGCGGCTGTTTGTTTCCTTCGCCGGAATTTTGCATTGCCAAAAGCTGTTGGTTTTAAGTGGGTGTTCGGGTTAAACAGCTACTGGTGCTTTAATTGCAGGCCATGGGTCGTAGCCGATTAGTTCAATGTCCTCGTATCGGAAACTGAAAATATCCTTGATTGCCGGATTCAGCACTATCCTTGGCAACGGTTTGGGTTTACGCTGAAGTTGGGTTTTAGCCTGTTCTATGTGATTGATATACAGGTGAAGATCGCCATAAGAAATTACCAGTTCCCCGGGTTCAAGCTCACACACATGAGCTACCATGTGAGTTAGCAATGCGTAACTCGCAATATTAAACGGAACCCCTAAGAATATATCGCCGCTGCGCTGATACATGTGACAACTCAGTTGGTGATCTTGAACATAAAACTGGAACAGAGTGTGACATGGTGGAAGAGCCATTTGCTCCAGTTCACCTGGATTCCACGCACTTACGACCAGCCTTCTGCTGTATGGGTTAGTTTTGATTTCATCAATCACTTTTTGGATTTGGTTGATTGATCGCCCATCGGGTGTCCGCCAATCACACCACTGTGCCCCATAAATCCTCCCTAAATTACCGTCTTGGTCAGCCCACTCATCCCAAATTGTAACCCCATGCTCATGCAGGTACTTAATATTCGTATCGCCCCGCAAAAACCACAAAAGTTCGTACACAACGGACTTAAAGTGAATTTTTTTCGTGGTAAGCAATGGGAAACCGTCTCTCAGGTTATGTCTAAATTGTAACCCAAAAACCGAGATTGTCCCGGTTCCAGTCCGGTCAGGTCTCGGTTTGCCGAATTCCAACACTTGCTGTAACAAATTTAAGTATGCTTCCATGTCCCTATTCAAAATGCTCTTTCTCACACAAAAAATAAAGTATATTGAGTGCCTAAACGATATATGCGGATACAATTAATTTTGAGCCCTCCGGCCGAACGTTTAACTACATTCATGCGCGTATATGGCAGATTTTCCAAGGTTAAATCTTGCATTAAGCTTTGACCGAATGCTGACGAAAGTTACTTCAGACAACTACGGCCAACCAAGGGAATCCAACTCCCCCTACTTCCTAAAGACCGATACTCTACGTCTCTTAGCTCACCGATCCGCAAGCCAACCCCCAGCGTGCGTATACAAATTTCTTTTGTTCAATTGCAGGATCCACACACAACGCTTGTCCACTTCCTGCACGGGATAAAATACAGCTTTTCATGCAATCATCTACCAAACAAATGAGTGTTTAATAATCCTTGAAATTCCAATACAGTTATGCAGGAGCCTTGCTTGATTGATTGCCCCACACTCACATTCAGGGTTGAAATGGCAAGTGTGAGTAGTACAGCAAAGACAATGGCGTAACCCCTCATCGGTGTGAGTCATTGGGAGGGAAAATTGCAAATACATGGTTTTCGCAATGGTTTGTCGATATTTTTAAAGAAATTTCAAATATGAGTCTAACCCCAATCTCACAATTCTTTCAGTTGAACCAAGCATTTTAACCCACGCATAATCAATATTGGGGGGTGTTGGATAGTTGGGTATTCAGCCCTTTTAATTTCAGGGAGATTTATACCATAGTACAACCGCTTGGAAAAACGGCTTGCGTAGTGCACCTTCTAAACTGCATTTTTGGGTATGATTACGCACAAAAAACCAAACCCAATAGACGACCAATTCTATTTGCCAGCGGACAAGTTCTTTAAAAAATTCGCAAACGAAGCCCTTACTTTTGACGACCTAACATTAGCGACCCAATATTCGGAGATCTTACCTAGCGAAACCAATTTAAGTGTGGAACTGGCACCGGGGCTCGTTTTGAACGTGCCAATTTTTTCAGCCGATATGGATACCGTCACAGAGTCCCGGATGGCAATCGCCATGGCATTGAATGGTGGTATGGGAATCATCCATTGCAACATGCAAGAGCGTCAACAGCTCTCGGAAGTCAGCCGCGTTAAACACTATGTGCCTGGCATGATTCAGGACCCAATAAAAGTCTTCCCAGATCAACACATTTGCGACGTGCTTAAGATGATCGAAGAGAAACGCTACACGTTTAGTACATTCCCAGTAGTGGAACAATCTGGCAAATTGGTAGGGTTGCTTTTCGGGCACGCAGTAAAACCCAGATATGGCCAAAAGAAGGTCAGTGAGCTTATGACGCCTCGCGACCGAGTACACACAATTAATAAGAAGGATCTAGGACGCGATCCAATTGCCACAGCTGATAAATTCTTCACAGAGCACCCAGGTATTCACAAGCTCATTGTGGTAGATGACGAAGATAGACTTAGTGGAATGTTTACTATGAACGACGTGGAACGTATTACTCAGGAACGCAAGGCTCAAATAAAACCGGCTCGTGACTCTAAATACAGACTCGTGTGCGGGGCTTCCATTAGCCCAGTTCGTACACCCACAGGAGAGTTAGATCGACAACGCATCCTTAACCATGTGGAAGCTTTGGTCGAGCGAGGCGTTGACCTAATAACCATATCTACCGCGCACGGTTTCAGCAAAACCGTAGGCGAGCTAGTAAAAATGCTAAGGGACGCTTTCCCAAGTTTGCCCATCATGGCAGGTAACGTCACTTCAGCAGCAGGGGTGGACTTCCTGGCACAAGCGGGCGCTAATATCATTAAGGTCGGACAAGGACCTGGCTCAATTTGTACTACCCGACTAGTGGCTGGCGTCGGGATTCCTCAAATGACTGCCTTGTATGTTTGTTCACGTGCGGCAAAAAAAGCAAAAGTTAAGATTGTAGCCGATGGCGGCATTACCAAAAGCGGTGAAATCGTAAAGGCATTGACTTTGGCCGACGCCGTAATGTGCGGCGCTTTATTTGCTGGATGCGATGAAGCACCAGGCGAAGTGGTTGAAATTGATGGGAAACTCTACAAACAATATAGAGGGATGGGTAGCTTAGCCGCTATGAAATTAGGGTCAGCAATCCGCTACGGACACATTGGCAACCGTCTACAGAAGATCGCACCCGAAGGTATCGAAGCGTTAAAAGAGGTTACTGGTTCGGTTGACCGTGTAATGGCACAGCTAATCGGGGGATTACAATCGGGCATGGGCTACCTAGGGGCGGCTAACTTGGATGAATTGAAGCAAAAGGCTAGATATATCAGGGTAACACCAGCAGGAATGCGTGAAGCCGGACCCCACGACGTGATCGAGATTAAAACCAAACCTTAAAAACGTCACATTCAACTAATTTCCCTCTTACAATTGCATAATGCGTTAAGCCCTACCTGGATTAAAAACCCAGGAAATCTTTTTATCTTGCACTTTCGCGAATTGCCAAAATTACGAAATAAACACTCATGGTTATGTTAAGCCGCTTTTTCCGTCTAAGCGTGACCCTCATCCTTCATAAATTTCTAAATTCTTCGGGCCGCACTCTGCTAGTTGTAACTCTAACCATTTGCAAGGCTAAAAGCCCCGCCGAAATCGACCACTATGTACAAATAAACTTCCATTACCTTGAAAACCTCGTGAATGGCACCTCCAGCTGTAGGAAATCCCGAAGATTTGCCTCACCACAGATTCAGTCAAGGTTCATGCCATCTTCCCATTAAGGTCACTCGCAATTAAACTTCCTGGATCTCAACCTGGGGTACAAACTTCTATTGGCTACGAGGTATAACCAAAACCACCTAACAAACTGCTAAAGCCAGTGGCGCCCATGCCAATGTGAGGAAAATTGCTGGGGCAAGACCAACCGCCAGCAAGCCAGTACAAAATCTTGGGATTAAACTTGAGAGAGGTTTTAAACTAACATAAACTTTTTTTGGTGAACCAACAGCAGGGATTAAACCTTTCGCAACGCTTAACGCAGTCGCTGGTGCTTGCACCGCAGCTGCAACAATCCTTAATTTTGCTGCAAGCACCAATAATGGAGCTTAAGGCGATAATAGAAAAGGAACTCGAACAAAACCCTGTTTTGGAAGAAGTACCTAACACTGCTGCATCTGAAGGCGAAGGTGAACCTGAGGAATTGTCAAATGAAACAAAGGCATTAGCCGACCCAGCGGAGCCTCCCCCAGACTTAACTTATGATCCCGCTCTTGCCAAACCTGCATCAGGACCAGTGGATGACTTCGATGCGGAATTTGAGCGCCTCGCTCAAATTGACGAAGAATGGCGGTCCCAATTGGCTGAAGCGGAAGGGATTAAGTCTCCTGCCCCAGAAGAGGAGGAGAAAAGGCGGTTTTTGTTTGATTCGCTTACTGCGGGTCCAACACTTCACCAATTTTTACTCGAGCAAGTCGCATTGTCTGACCTTTCAAAAGAAGATGCTTCCTTGGCGGAACTTATTATAGGGAACATCGACGACAACGGTTATTTGAAGACCACCGTAGAAGAGATTGCCACAGAGGCAAGGACAACGCCCGAAAAGGTCTTAGAAGTATTAAAGACGGTGCAAAGTTTTGATCCGCCTGGGGTCGGAGCAAGAGACATCCGTGAATGCTTGCTACTTCAACTGGAACGCGCTGGCCGCCAAAACACCCTCGAGTACAAAATCATCCAGGATTATTTCAATGACCTGGTAAAACACCGCTACCCCCAAATCGCCAAATTCTTAAATGTGCCAGTGGAGGAAGTGCAAAAGGCGGTTCAAGCTATTGCACAGCTTGATCCAAAACCTGGCCGTCAATTCGCCCCAGATAATGAAGCTTACGTCGTACCAGATGTGTACGTTACAAAAGTTGGGGAGGAATATATCGTCACTTTGAATGAAGACTTTGTACCACGGTTGCGCATCAGTAATGTTTACAAAGATGTGATGACACGGACACGAATAGACCTGCAACCTTTCTCTCTTGCATTTCAGCATGCTTCGTTACAAATCCAGACAAAAGTACAAATGATTCAAGAGGCCATCAAGGCGGGTAATGATTCCAAAGCCTTGGAATTACTTCAAACTCTTGGCAATGACCCTGAACTCACAATTGATCAGCAAAGGCAGGTCCGAGAGCTAATAGCAAAAGTTCGGGAACGCCAATCATTAGAAGAAGCAAAAAAATATATACGGGACAAGATCCGCGCAGGCAAATTCCTAATCAAAAGCATTCAACAGCGGCAAGAGACCATCCTTAATATCGCCAAAGAGATTGTTAATCGACAAAAAGAGTTTTTCGAAAAAGGCATAGCTCATTTGAAGCCCATGACCATGGCACAGATAGCGCAAGCTGTGGGGGTTCATGAAACCACTGTCAGCCGCGCTGTGTCAGGCAAATACATGCAGACACCCCAAGGCCTGTTTGAAATGAAATTTTTCTTCACCACCGGCATTCCCACAGAGGAAGGCAATGCCCTCTCAAATACTACTGTTAAAAACATGATCGCTGAATTGTTTAAAAACGAAGACCCGCGTAACCCATTATCAGACCAGCAGATTGTAGAAATACTCAGGAGTCGCGGGATCAAAATCGCCCGTCGCACTGTGGCAAAATATAGGGCCGAATTAAACATCCTGCCGTCCCACCTCCGCAAAGTATATTGAATTAAATTTGGTCTGTTGCTATCCCAATTCAGCTTTTGCGGCTTGTGCATATTCTTATGGAAGCCAATAACAGCAAGAGCAGGCTTCATGGAAAAACCTTCATTTCTAATGGGTTAACCCTAAATAGCTTACTAACACGCAATTAGCAAATTTACTCGAACCGCACCAATGTAATCCGTTTTGCATCCCAACTTTGTCCAAGACAAAAATTCGCCACAAAACCATAACATAAAAAGGCTAGATACAAACCAAACCCGCACGTTTGACGTTTATTTTGCAAAAATTAGCCAAGTTTTTAACATGCACCCGGTAGCGAGCTGCCTTATTTTAATCCAGACTGCAAAATAAATTTCAGACTGGCACGCAGAGTTCATTTCAGTACAACCTTTGAAGTATATATAACCAAAGCAGACTGTGAAAACAACTGCGCTAACAACAAATTGGTTGATCCTAACATGTTGCGTCTCATGTACAGTAGTGGGGACCGCTGTAACGCTCGCAAATAATCAAACAAATGATATTCGCCGGGATGCCGTGGTCATAGCTGTTGAACGAGTGCTACCCTCGGTTGTTAACATTGCGACCGAAGAGCTTGTTTCCGTAGTAGACCCTTTTGAGGAGATTTTTCGGCAATTTTGGGATCCATATCATAAAAGGCGGCCAAAAACAACCCGCTACAGCATTGGATCAGGAGTAATCATTGATAAAAAAGGATATCTTTTAAGTAACGCCCACGTCGTCAGACGGGCAAGCAAGATTTGGGTTACGTTGTCTACCGGAGAAAAGGTCTACGAAGCATTCGTCATATCCATTCATGAAAAGTCCGATATCGCGTTACTAAAGCTTAACGTTTCTGGCGAAGAATTTACACCAATTACCTTTGCCCAAGAAGATGATCTTCTCCTAGGGGAAACTGTAATTGCAGTTGGCAACCCGTTTGGATTAGGTGGTTCAGTAGTACGCGGAATCCTAAGCTCCAAGAGTCGCTATGTACCAGCCGAAGATGGACAATCTGATTATGATTGGATCCAGACTGATGCACCCATCAACCCCGGTAACAGCGGCGGGCCGCTCGTGAACCTCCGAGGCGAACTGATAGGCCTAAACACCGCAATCCTAAGGGATGCTCAAGGAATTGGGTTCGCAATTCCTGTACGCCGAATCCTAAATGCTTTAAGTGAGATGTTTCAGCCAGAGGTGTTACCTTCCCGACTTTGGTTTGGTGCACGGCTCCGTGGATGGCAATCACCCTTTACCGTTTTAGAAGTGGAGCCTAACAGCCCAGCAGCCAAAGCCCGACTGCGTCCGCAAGACAGAATTTTTAAAATTGATGGCGTTATACCGCGTAATTACATCCATTTGATTTCACTGATCGGCGAGCGGAAACCGGGGCCGATCACAATTACTCTTATCAGGTCGAACACAATTAACGATGCTGTTGTGCAGCTGGTTCAGCTAGAACGGGTGTTTAATACCAAACTCATTACCGAAAAACTTGGGATTGACGTACAGCCGATGGACACCAGCACTTCCACTGCGTCTCAAATGGATATTGCGGGACTAGTCGTCACTGAGGTCGAAAGTGGATCTAAAGCCGAAGGCGTGTTGCGCCCCGGGATGATAATTGTATCGATCGACGGTGTACCAGCTACAGACCTTGTCACAGTAGGCCGTATTCTCAATAAAAAAAGACGTGGTGACCGTGTGCAACTAGAGGTTGTCTCGCAAACCAGGCAAGGCCAATTCCATTTCCTCCGCCGTTGGATAGTTGAACTGCCAGTCAAATAATATATGCTTTTGTATGCGTAGCTTGAGGGTCAAATGCATGAAGATGTAATGATCGAAGTTAAGAATTTGACCAAAAAATACGCCGGGCGCGTAGCAGTGGACAACATTTCATTCACTGTGCGGCGCGCCGAGGTGGTGGGCCTGCTTGGTCCAAACGGGGCTGGCAAAACAACAACGATGCGAATCATTGCAGGGTTTATCCCGGCTTCGAGCGGCACTGTGAAAGTCGCAGGTTTAGATGTTGTCCAACACAGCTTAGAAGTCCGCCGCCGTATTGGTTATATGCCCGAAAACAACCCATTGTATGGCGATTTGCGCGTGATCGAATACCTACGGTTCCGGGGCCAACTAAAAGGTTTAAGAAAACATCAGTTACGTGAGCGGATTGATGCGGTTATGCAGCGATTGGAAATTACAAACGTCTCTCGCAAACTCATTGGACAGCTTTCAAAAGGTTATCGCCAACGTGTGGGTTTAGCAGATGCGTTATTGACTAATCCAGACTTACTTATACTCGACGAGCCAACTATCGGCCTGGATCCCCAACAAGTCCGCTCGGTACGGGAACTGATCCGGGAACTTTCAAAACAACACACGGTTTTAATTTCCACGCATATCTTGTCCGAAGCCGAGATGATCTGTGACAGGGTGTTGATCATTAATGGAGGCACTCTAATCGCTGAAGGTACCCCCTCAAAACTCGCCGCAAACTTGGGTGCAGGGACACACATAGTCGTCGAGGTCACTGGAAATATAGACGGATTTGCTAAAAAGCTCAGCACCCTACCTAACGTGGAAAAGATCGAAACCCAAAATATGGAAGACGGCTTTACAAAATTCACAATCGCCGTAAAAGGCGACACTGATATTCGCGTGGCAGTTTTTGACATTGTAGTGGAAACATCTTGCAAAATTCGCGCGCTCAGTTCAGTTAAGCTCTCTTTGGAGGATATTTACGTCCAAGCCACAAAACCCAAACCATCCGGCGAAGAATCTGAAGATGAATCCTAGACTTCATCCCATACGCACATGTTTTATTATATTACGACGTGAGTTGCTCAATTTTTTTACCTCGTGGACTGGGTACGGGTTGCTTACCGGATCCGCTTTTTTGAACGGATTAAGCTTTGTAATCCTCCTACTTCGTTTAATAGATGAACCGACTGTAGTACCAGCGTCTGAGCTGTACTTTGCGACTCCATTCTACTGGTTAGTCGCTTTACTTGCAGCTCCACTTATTACTATGCGCATGTTTGCTCAAGAGAAATTCTCTGGCACTTTTGAGACGCTTATGACGGCTCCAGTCACGGACACTTCAGTAGTCATTGGTAAGTTTGTAGCGGCCTGGTTGTTCTTTATGCTAATTTGGGTACCCGTGCCCGTCTACATGTACGCATTGGCAAAAGTTAGTGGTATGCCTGAACTTTTTAAACTCCCAAGTGCGGTGGGAATGTTTGTCGGGACTGGATTGCTTGGTGCTGCATTTGTTAGTATTGGGTGTTGGGCTTCCGCTTTAACTAGGAGCCAGATACTGGCCGCCGTAATTGCACTTGCAGGGAATATGACGTTATTTCTTGCTAGTTTTATTGGCGGTAAATTTATGGTGTCATCTAAGCTGGCAACGCAGATCGTTGATTACATCAACATCGTAAGCCTGTTGCAAGATTACGCAAAGGGAATAGTTGACACACGCTTGATTGTCTATTGCAGTACTTTGACGACTTTGTTTTTGACTCTGACAGTTGTTGTGGTGGGAAGTAGAAAATGGAAATGAAGTCTGAAGCCAAAACTGAGGTCGCTACTCCAACTTTTGGGAAAAGGCCCCGCCTAAAAGCGGGAACTTACCTGATCATCGGCATATCTTCGTTGCTTGCATTGGTGTTAATGATTAACTACCTGAGCAGCCAGTATTATACCCGCTTTTTCCTCGAGCAAAGCCGATCTGAAAAACTCTTTGCACAAACAGTCCGTATCCTAGAAACACTCACTAATCAAGTTAGCATTATGGTCTTTTTCGATCCCGAAGAGGATGAAACGCTCTACCATCTTGTGACAAGTCTGGTGCGTGAACTTGCGCACGCTACCCCATACATCACCTACCGATTTGTTAATCCAGCAAGACAACCTGCCGAAGCAGAACGCATTCTTGCTAACTACAAATTGTCCTCTCTTAAACATCGTAACTTCGTGGTTGTAGAAGCCAATGGGCGTACAAAACTCTTGTTTGCGAACGAGTTG
This sequence comes from uncultured Verrucomicrobiota bacterium, assembly GCA_964654645.1. Lineage (GTDB taxonomy): Bacteria > Verrucomicrobiota > Verrucomicrobiia > Limisphaerales > CAZZJO01 > CAZZJO01. The sequence goes on from CAZZJO010000007.1 coordinate 18,655, forward strand.
GGCGAGTACAAGATTGACATCCTCCCGCAAACTGGAAATGCAGCTGCTCAATATCGCCGAAAGCTATTAACATTCCGAGGCGAACAATTGATTGCAGAGGCCATTTTTAGTCTAACACATCCAATCAGTGGCAAAGTGTACTTTTTGCAGGGTCATGGTGAACACGACCCTGAATTAATTGAACACCCCCACGGTTACTCAAAACTAGCTGAGATGCTATCCCAAGCGCTGAACATCGCTTGGCAAAAACTCTGGCTAACCAGTGGAATTCCTTCAGATTGCTCGTTGCTAATTATTGCTGGCGCACGGCTTCCACTCAGCTCAACTGAAATTGAGCAGTTGGATACTTACTTAAAAAATGGCGGTCGCGCATTGATTTTCCTTCCTCCAATTGCGATCGGAGACGATTCAAGAATAGATTCCCTTCTTATTAGATGGGGAATAAATGCACCTAAAAAAATCGTATTTGACCCGCAGTTTTCCCCTACTGGGAGCGATGTCCTAACTGCAGGGTTAAATGGTGAACATCAAATTACACGCGCGCTACTGGCAGACACACCGGATATAAAGTTGCGGCTTGTGTTGCCGCGGCCCGTTCAACCTCTCTTTAGAACCGGTACCTCAACCCCAGACAAACCCCAGGTAGTCCCCCTACTGTTTACCAGTGAACAAGCATATGAGGCATCCACATTGCGAGCCGGCGTACCAGAACGGAATCCTCTTCAGGACCGTCAAGGGCGGTTTTCCCTTGCAGTAGCAGTTGAATACGGCGCCGTAAAGGGAATCACCGCAGAACGCGGCGTTACCCGAATAGTAGTTGTGGGGGATTCGCTCTTTGTGGACAATGAGTTGATAGATTCGCCGCCTGCTAACAGACAATTTGCATGGTTGGCTATAAACTGGTTGTTGATTCGACCTAGCACAATTTTTCAGGGCACCTGGGCCATGCCCGTGAAGGAATACACCCTATTGCTCACACCAGCACAGCAAAACACTTTGAAATGGTTGTTCCTTGTAATAGTGCCGGGTGTTTTCGTTGTCATGGGAAGTATAATCAGTTGGTGGCGCCGTTAAACTCATTCTAGATCTATGCGCCCAAAAACCGCATTAATACTTCTAGCTTCTGCTATATTGATGGCAGGGTTCGTGTTTCAAATTGAACCTCGGTTGGCCGCAAAATACAGGGTCCGGACCCCTCAAAGGGTATTCCCAGAAATTACGCCAGAGATCGTTTCAAGTGTTCGGGTCATATTTAATTTAACCAATGAACTTAATGTAATTCGTTCAAATGGGTCATGGTACATAACGGAGCCGATTTCTTATCCTGCTGCCGCGGAAACGATAGAAACACTTTTGCGAGTCTTAGCTGAGCTAGATTTCACTGCGTCTATCGGAGAGATTAAATCCGAGCAGTTGCCTGAATTTGGATTGCAGCCACCTAAATACACTCTCACGATTAATGTGGGAAGCCTCGGGAAAACAATCTACGTAGGTAACCAAACTCCTTTTCAAGACAAAGTCTACATCCAGCCTTCAGACAAAAACATTGTTATCCTTGCAAGCCAGATCTTGAGTAAATGTCTTCCCACAACAATCGATGATTGGCGCGACAGATCAATATTCCTCGCGCGTGAAATTCAATGTAACCGGCTATTGTTATTGGTTGATAACACTCCTGTTGAATTAGAACTCCATCCCCCCCTGCCACGATGGCGTATTGTAAAACCGATAAACGCCCGTGCGAACACATCCAAGGTTAACCGCATGCTGGAGCAGATCGCTTCAGCCAGGGTAAAAAAATTTATCGCAGATTCCATTCCAAATAACTTGGAAGACTATGGACTGCTACCGCCAAAAATTGAGATTGCTCCCGCGATTGACAGCAACGTCATCAATAAAATCCGGTTAGGCGGCCCTGCGAATGAGACCGGCGATGAAATCTATGCGCTGAGGGAGTCACCTCCTTTGTTTTTTACCGTGGCTACTTATGATGTTCAAGATTGCCTCACTAAAATGGATGCGCTCAGAGACCCGCGGCTTATCGAGTTTAGCCCGGATCAAATTCAGGCTTTGCAAATTGTCGCAACTTCACGATTTAGGGTGGAACGTGGAAGCAATGGCGAATGGCAAGTCAACGCAAACCAGGTTTGGAACGCTGACACCCAACTCGTCGCACTGCTGCAACAAGTCCTTTGCAACATGGAGGTCTTCCAGTTTGTTAAACAGATCGCCACTGAATATGATTTGCCTGCTTATGGAATCACTGCGGATTCGCCTCGTTACATTATACACCTGGACCCAGCGAAAACAGGCCAGCCCAACCCTACATCCATAGAACTTCAGTTTGGTAAAATCGAAGGAAACAGAGTCTTTGTGCGAAGGACCGATGAGACCTCAATCTATGCAATCCGCCTTGCTGATTATAACCGTTTGGCTTGGGCGCCTTTTCAATTGCGGGACCGTCGCGCCTGGAGCTTTAATGTCGATCAGGTGTCCCGCGTAACTGTAAAAGAAGGCCCAAGAAATTACGAATTTCTGCGCCTGGGAACTAACAACTGGGTCCAGAATAGCGGTCCTCGCATCCAAATTAACCCGTTTGCCATCGAAGAAACCATTTATCGACTTGGTGAACTCACAATGGTTGCCTGGGTTGCCATCGGCAAGGAATCGTTGCCACAGTTTGGCATCTCAGACGATCCCGACGCAGTAACCGTGGAAACCAAAGACGGGAAAACGTACCGGCTTGCTTTTGGTGGGCCCACCCCCTACGGATCGCTCTACGGTGCGGTGGAAATTGAAGGAACCATCTGGATTGGAGAACTTCCACGGGCAATCTGCGAGTTTGTTAAAACCTACCTGACGGCTTCCGAAAGTGACTTGTCACGACCATAACAACAAACCGCAATCAGACAACGCTACTTTAGCTTTTAGATTTTGGCGTAAGGCGCTGCTGCTCTGCGTTCTGGTACCAGCAGTGATATGCGTAGCGATTCCTATTTTCCTATACATCTTCGGACTACCCAAGCCCGTACTAAAAGCCATTACCACTCACATAAATAAAACTGGCGTCGAAGTACAACCCGAAAAAGTCAGGGTCATCTATCCCCTGACACTCGCTTTGGAAAACCCCAAAATACGCACTCATTTGGGCTCAGCAATCTTTACTTTTGAATCAAAATCCCTAAGAGCACGGTTCTGGACACCTTCTTTGAGTTTACCATCAATACGCCCCGAAATTATTAATATTTCCAACGGCACAGTTACGATTGTAAGCCCAAACGGAACGGTTCTTTTTCAATTGACAAACCTAAACCTAATAGCTTCGGGAGATTACTCAAATCTGTGGCTCCAAACCTGCGATTTCACAATGGGCGGAGTAAACATTCACGCTAAATGCACGGTTTCCAACTTACCTAAGAATTTTCTAAAGTTCAGTCCCAAGCGCACACAACCACACCCAGAAACAAAAGTACGGACTCTGCCTTCACAATATTTGAGTTTCATTACTAACATCTACCAAGTTGCCACTAAGAGTAAAGGGACAATCGCCTTCGTAGCTACACTTAACTGTTCAAGTTTTGTGCAATCTACGGGGGATTTGAAAATTCTTCTGCCACAAGTGGCAACTGGGAATACAGTCATCGAAAATCTAGTAGCCGATATTTTGTTTCAACCGTCTATCAATGCTTCAAACACTACGGTCTATTTCGACATCCGATCCGACAAGGTTTATCATCCGGTGCGTAGCGTGAAAAACAGTAGGCTAGGCGGTACACTTGTTCTGGGCTTTCAGTGCGACCGTTTTCTTATGGTAGAATTGTGCGGTGAATTACGCGAAGGTGTATGGGACCTAGGTACATTTAAAAATTTAACCATAAGCGCATCGATTCAACCCAATAAAAATCATACTGGAGTAGCAGTGCCTTACAAAACATTTCCTTTGGTCGAACTGTTTGCAAGTGTAAATCTCACGGCCACTATTGGAATCACGAATTTCAGCCTTTGGGGTGGCCCAGTAGACAGATTTATTGCCACAGTAAAGTGGTCTCATCCACAGTTATTGTTTACCAATCTTGTGTTAGGCGTTAAAGATGGCGAAGTTCGTGCCACAGCAATCGCGGATCTCTCATCGTCTACGATCCAATTCAACCTCCACAGCCAGTGCAATCCCAGATATCTCTGGCCATTTTTAAGCGACAACGGTAGGCGTATCGTGGCTCAATTCGACTGGTTTTTGCCACCGAATATCATGCTCTTCGGATCCTTGCCGCTCCCAAAATATAACATCGAGCATGGGGATTTCTCTCCAAAGATATCTACCGACAGCATAAACTTGACCGGGAAGATCCACGCTACACAATTTGCGTATAAAGCACTTAAGATTGACAAAGCTGACGTAGAATTCCTGTTAACCAACAGCGTTGTTTGTGTTCCGAAAGGGGTTCTTAACTTTGCAGATTCCCAAGTAACTTTTCAACTTACCCGAGCATTAACCCAAGATGGCCTAACTATCATATCAATTGCAGGTGCTATCAACCCAACTTTGCTAACACCTATGCTCCCCACCCCTACAAAACAAATACTAGATCGGTTTGCTTTCTCACAACCGATAAGTACCATGGGAAAGGCAATACTTCGCGCACGGCAAAACCTTCCAGAAGTAGCTGAGGGATCAATCACCGCTACTAACTTTTCATATTTAGGCCACCTAATCGAATTCCTAAATACTTCAGTCACATATTCAAATGCTATGCTATTGATCTCAAATCCAGTTGTTTCAATTTCAAACCAAACTGCTTGCGCTGACAGCATTACAGTCGACCTCAGTAATTCGATGTTACTAATCCAAAACGCTTATGGTGTCATTTATCCACATACCGTTGTTGAGTTGGTTAGCCCAAAAACGGCCACCGCACTAAAGCCATTCAACTTCTTAAGCGCACCCACTGGTTCAATCTCAGGTAAAATTCCACTTAGGGGTAGCAAAGAAATCAATCTTAAACTCGAGTTTAGAGGCAACCAGTTGCAATGGTGGCGATTAAAATTCCAAGACTACGAAGCCGCTATACGGCTAGTTGACAACCAATTGGATTTAAATGTTCAAAAATGTAAGTTTTACAGAGGGAATTTACAGCTTCAGGGGCATTTCGATTGGAGCCCTACCATCGGCACCGATTTTCGGTTCTCATCCACATTTACAAATGTAGACTTGAATTACCTGCTTACAGATATTTTGACAACCTCCAACAAAACGGCAGGGTCGCTCACAGGCCAATTAATAATAACGTCTGCTAACACCGCGGATTACCCCACCTGGAACGGATATGGCTCTGCCCTCCTCAAGGATGGTTATCTCTGGGAACTGCCAATGTTCAGTATCCTGTCGCCGGTAATAGACTCTGCTTTCCCAGGTCTTGGTTCAACCCGATTCTCAGAAGGCACCGCTTCGTTCATTATCACTAACGGCGTAGTCAATTTTTCACCTTTGAGCATGCGCTCCCCACTTATGGAAATGATTTTGGAGGGCACGATTGACTACCACGGTCATCTGAATATGCGTTTGATCGCCAATATATTCAAGGAGCTCTGGGTCGTTGGCCCGGTCATTAGTGACATCATGTCACCTTTTATAAAGGCATTCGAATTCCATATTACTGGTCCTATTAGCTCACCCTCTATCAAGCCTCTTTACCTCCCCAAAGAGCTTACCTACCCGCTCCGCCCATTTAAATGGATTTTAGACCAGCTCCCAAACCATAAACAGAAGAAACGGACCTCCATACATTAATGAAATTAACACGCCCAAGAACTAAAGGACAGGCACAAATAAATGATACAAACCGGTTGTTTTCTGGAAACCTAGATCCATAGTACACCCTGCCCAAAAATGACCTTACACACCCCACGTATGACTAAGGTTATTTTGCTTCGCACCCTTCTTCTGAGTCCTTCTCCCTCGCGAACTCCCAAATTTATCCCCCAATTAGAATCATAACCATTTTAACGATTAAAGCATTTTAGAAATCCCAACTGGACTTTGACGTCGAGGCTGAAAATAGTAAGTTTATATTTGATACGGATGACTGGGGAATTGTTTCCCTCAGGACCGTGGATAGGCTTTTATAACTACCGGCCCGGTGGCGAAAGACATTACATGAGCCTTACCCTGGAATTCGCCGGTGGTATAGTCACCGGATCCGGAAACGACGACATAGGTTTTTTTACAATTGTCGGAACTTACGACATCCAAGAATTGGAATGCAACTTTATCAAAACTTATCCTGGTTCACACGAAGTAAGATATCGCGGGTTTCGTGAAGGACGCGGTATTTGGGGTGTATGGGAAATCCCACCCGTAGCACGAGGTGGATTTTATATATGGCCAGTTAATGAAATGGGTGAAGAGATAGAAGAGGAAAAAAAACAAGCCATAATCCCACTCCCATCGAACTCTAGGCTGTTGCCATATCCGAAATTTTATAACCTCCCCTTAGCCTTCAATTGCCGTACTAAATGATCCGCGATTCGCGTTGGTTCAGGAACGCGGTATCCACGCGCACAGGACAAAACGATCTGGATAGCTTCAGGTAGGGTTATCAAATGGCCTATGCTTACATAAACAGGCCGAACTTTGTCACGCGTCCGCACCACTGCCCCAATCGGCTCTCCCTTATACACCAAAATTGAGGTTGCGCCTCTGCGCTGTTCAGGTTCTTCGTAAGTGCCAATAAGCCGGCTCTTAGCACAGCCAATGGAAGGCATGCCGACGATTACTCCGAGGTGACTTGCGAGTCCGAACCGGCGTGGGTGTGCAATGCCCTGGCCATCGCATAATAACAAATCGGGTTGCCCGCGCAACCGATACAACGCCTTTAAAAGGACAGGTACCTCTCTAAACGATAGCAATCCGGGAACGTAGGGAAAATTGATTGGCGCTACCGCATACGCAACCTCCAATACTTCACCACACTTAACGTCCCAGAGCACGGCAACCCCATAACACTGCCCTACATGCTCATCAAATGCAGCATCCAAGCCCACAATCTTCTTCACACTTCGACATAGGGGCTTTGATATTACCTTGGTTGCCAATTCGCGCTGAAGAGCGATTGCTTCTGAGACTGTGAGATCCCACCGATGTAACAAATCGTCACATTTCATCTAAGCTAAAATACGCATTAACTGAATGCGCCTCCAACCAAAACTAACTTGCAATTAAATCTGCGTATGACAAACTTCCTGGCATGATATATCAGCGAAGTATTACTTTCAGCACACGTGGACACCGGGAGATGCGTGATCTTACACCAGAACTGTTTAAAATCGTAAAGGAATCTGGTGTAAAAACCGGTGTTGCCCATGTGTTTGCAGTCGGCAGCACTAGTGCTATTGGCACAATTGAATTTGAGCCGGGCCTCCAGAAGGACCTACCAGAACTTTTAGATAAGCTCATCCCACCTGACAAATCTTATGCACATGAAGACACCTGGCATGATGGCAACGGTCATTCACACCTCCAAGCCACTATGCTTGGGTGCTCACTGTCAATCCCAATTAAAGATGGATGCCTAGTGTTAGGTACTTGGCAGCAAGTCTTCCATTTAGAATGTGATATCCGCCCTCGTAACCGGACTGTGGTGGTTACAATCATTGGCGAATGATTAACCTTTTTGCTACACAAGAATAGGGGGTCTAGATCTAACCCCCCACTCCCGAATGCTAAAGGTGTCGCAGGTGATTTTTTGTAAACACACCTAATTTACGGCAACTTGGCCGAACCACATAACATTTTACGCAAACGTCAACCAACCAGCACAGTAAGTATACCTTTAATTCAGCTTTGACTATTCAAGCGGGTCAGATATTCTTTGCGTTACTATGGCAAAACTTACAGTCAAAGACATTGACGTCCGCGGTAAGCGTGTATTTGTGCGTGTTGATTTCAACGTACCCATGGAAGAAAAAGATGGGAAGATGGTTATAACCGACCTAACACGCATAAAGGAGACCTTACCCACTATTAGGCTTTTAATTGAAAAAGGTGCCAAGATCATTTTGGCTTCGCATCTAGGACGTCCTAAAGGTAAACGTGAACCTTCTATGTCGCTTCAGCCAGTGGCTGAGAAACTCTCAGAAATGATAGGGCGGCCAGTTCAGTTTGTGGACGATTGCATTGGACCCAAAGTAGAAGAAACCGTAGCAAAACTTCAAGATGGTGATATCCTCTTATTGGAAAACGTACGGTTTTACCCGGCAGAAGAAGCTAATGACCCCTCTTTCGCTGAAAAATTAGCCGCCTTTGCAGATGTATATGTAAATGACGCTTTTGGATCAGCACACCGCGCACACGCATCCACAGAGGGTGTCGCTCGCGTTATCGCAAAACGTGGTGGTAAATGCGTAGCTGGGCTGTTAATGGAAAAAGAACTCAAATTCTTGGGCGAAGAATTGGAAAACCCGGCACGACCATTTGTAGTTATCTTAGGAGGCGCAAAGGTTTCAGATAAAATTGGTGTCATCAATAGGCTTCTTGAGAAAGCCGATACGATACTTGTAGGCGGTGCTATGGTGTATACATTCCGGCTGGCACAGGGCTACAAAACCGGCAAATCACTGGTGGAGCCAGACAAAATAGATGTAGCTAAAGCTGCGCTCCAAAAAGCGGAAGAACGGAAAGTGAAATTCCTCTTACCAATTGATGACGTTATCGCCGTACCCGTACAGACTGATAAGGTCGATAAGAAAGGTAAGCCCGTTGTAGAATACAAGGACATCCGCATTAACAAAGACTTAAATTGTCCAGATGAGTACGCTGGATTGGATATAGGGCCAGATACCGTAAAATTCTTCTCCCAGGAAATTGCAAAAGCAAAAACCATCCTCTGGAATGGTCCAATGGGTATGTTTGAGAAACCCGAATTTGCAAAGGGTACTTTCGAAATTGCACAGGCGGTGGCAGACGCCACCAGTGCCGGAGCTACGAGCATAGTCGGTGGTGGAGACAGCGTGAAAGCCATAAACAAAGCCGGCTTGACCTCAAAAATTACCTTTATCAGCACCGGTGGTGGTGCCAGCCTAGAATTCTTAGAGGGTCGTGAATTACCCGGAGTAGTGGTATTGATGGATAAATAGTACAATAGTAAAAAAGCAAGGTCCGTTCCTCGATTGGTTAGGTGATAAAATAGCCTTGTCCCTGGAATTTGGACAGCACATGAAAGAGAATTTTTAACCATACATTAAAAATGGAAAAAGAACGGCGTTTAATTATCGCAGGCAATTGGAAAATGAACAAAACGGTGGCCGAGGCAATCCCCTTGGTCACAGAATTAAAACGGTTATTGGGCCACGTGAAGGAGGTCGACATCGTGGTATGCCCTCCTTTCACCGCTTTGGATGCAGTCTCCAAAGCAATTCTAGATTCCAATATTCGTTTGGGAGCGCAGAATATGAATGAGAACAGCTTTGGCCCTTACACCGGCGAAATCTGCGCTGCGATGCTAAAAGAGTTCTCTGTGCGGTACGTAATCCTAGGCCATTCCGAACGCCGGCAATACCAAAAAGAAACCGATGAGTTAATTGCTAAAAAAGTAAAAGCTGCTCACGCAGCATCGATAGTTCCAATCGTGTGTGTAGGTGAAACTCTAGAAGAACGCGAAAGAAATCTTACTGAGGCAGTGTTAGAACGACAGGTACGCGGGTGTCTCTCGATGTTAACCCCCGCGCAAATGGAAGATACCATTATAGCTTACGAGCCCGTTTGGGCCATTGGCACTGGACGAAACGCTACCCCCGAACAAGCACAACAGGCCCATGCTTTCATCCGGAGTTTAATAGCATCCATGTACGGTGCCTCAGTTGCACGCCGGGTAAGAATTCAATACGGCGGAAGCGTCAAACCATCAAATGCACGAGAGCTTATGAGTCAGCCAGACGTAGATGGAGCACTCGTGGGGGGCGCTTCACTAGAAGCGCGTAGCTTTGCGGAAATCGTGCTAAATTCAATTTAACAAAGAAAGGTCTATGAGCCTGCTAATCGGATTACTTACCATAATTTTAGTGTTAGTTTGCGTCATCCTCGTCCTATTAGTGATTATACAACTGCCAAAAAAGGAAGCTGGGTTAGGAGTTGCGTTTGGAGGAGCAGCAGCAGATGCACTTTTCGGTCCAGGCACAGGTACAATTTTAACCAAAGCAACCAAATACCTGGCTATCCTCTTCTTTGCCCTGTGCCTATCACTCACAGGATTACATATGAAAGCAGCTAAGCGCGAAAGATTGGAGCTTTTGAAGGCAACCACTTCCCAAGACATAACCCCGCAGACGGGTTCGGAAAAAACAACCTCTGGAACACCTCTGCAACCAGCATCTGAAGTTCCAGCGGCACCTCAACCGGTAACCCCCACTCAACCACCCCAGCAAGAATAATAACCACCTTGGACATATGAATGTCCGTAGCCAGTAATCGTAAACAATGCTCTCCGCTATACGATTGACTGCACCAGTTTCTAATCACCGGTTTGTAACAATCTGATTTTCCACCGGTAAAATCCGTTGTTATCCAAAACCTAAGCATTTACACCAAAAAGACGCTTTTGGCTACAAATTCTTCCTTTACGCTGCCCTTCAGATTGTACAGGGACCGTCGCAATCGGTTTTGTGATTTACAACTTAGTCAAACGCTCAATTGTGGGAATTCCCAGCAAATAGAAAACCACAATGCAATGCTTAACTGGGAATGAAATATCACCGCTTCTGCACCAGTTCGGAATTAAGAAACTCGTACAAGAAAGTTTCTGACTACCAAAGGCTTGTCATGAATGAATGCGAGAAATATTATAAAGTCCATTCGCTTAAGGCTCGGGCCAAATAAGGGATACTTTTAGCTACCCTTTATGCCAAGCCGTCTGGCCTTTTACGTGGACTTTTACGTTTTCGCCTTATTTTCGAAAACAAATGTTTCCTAGAACCGCCCTAGGGTTCTTAAAAATTTGCCTTGGGTTCGGATAATCTTAATTTGTTTTTTGGCCAATTGGGATATTTTCTGACTAGTAGATGAGGTCACATAGGGCAGCAATAACTAAAACAGCGCCTAACCCAAAAAAGAGATTTAGGGATCGGGTTGCCCGAATAACCCAACCTTTTGCGATTTGTTTGTTGGGCACATTGGTGTGCATAGGATGTAATTTTAAAACCTCTCGACCGGACCTAGTTATAATAAATGGGACTGAACCTGAAAGCCTTGATCCAGCTATAATTACTGGATTTGCTGAAATGCGGATAGCTATGGCTTTGTTCGAAGGCCTTGCCAGGCCAGATCCGATTACGGGTAAACCCATTCCTGGGCTTGCAGAACGATGGGAAGCAACAGATGACGGCCGCGTATGGACATTCTATTTGCGGACAAACGCTCGTTGGTCCACGGGCGAACCAATATCGGCTGAGGACGTCCGCCAATCATGGCTTAGAGTTCTAAAACAAGAAACTGCCGCAAATTATGCAGCGCTCTTGTTCTGTGTAAAGGGTGCCACGGAATTTTACTATGGGAAAACCACTAACCCTGAAACAGTCGGTATAACTGTTTTAAACCCAACCACCCTATCCATCCAGCTAACCAAACCCGTTCCGTATTTTCTGGATATATGTGCTCTGCCAGTTGCCTCGGTTGTCCCCTGGCGAGTAATTCAAGCCCAAAGCGATAGATGGCTGAAGACACGTCCATTACCTACCAGTGGAGCTTTTCAGTTGGTACATTGGAAAGCCAATCATTCTATTCGCCTAGCTAAAAACCCATACTATTGGGACGCCGAAAACACTCAGCTTAATATTGTGGACATCTTACCTATCGGTTCGCCTTCTACTGCCCTAAACCTTTACCTTAGAGGATACGCAGACATTATTTGGGACAAGGATATGATCCCCCCTGAGCTCTTAGAAGAGCTGCTTCAGCGCCCCGACTTTCATAAGTTCGACTACCTAGCCACTTACTTTATTAGGTTCAATGTGACAAAACCCCCGTTTAACGATTCTAGGGTTAGAAAGGCATTTGCTATGGCAATCGATAAAGAACGGATCGTAACAAAAATAACGCGGGCTGGGGAAAGAATTGCCAATAGCTTTGTCCCACCACAGACGGCAAATTACATCCCCGCTGAGGGATTACCATTCGACCCCGCCAGAGCTCGTAGGCTTTTGGCCGAGGCTGGTTATCCAGAAGGCAAAGGTTTCCCAGTGGTTCAGTATAGTTTTGACGCAGCGGCACGCGGAGCCGCAAAGCTGAATGGCAAAATAGCGGTCGAATTGCAAAACATGTGGCAAAATACTTTAGGAGTCAGGGTGGAACTGCGCCAGTTGGAACGAAAGATTTTCTTTAGTGCACAGTCCCAGTTGGACTATGATATTTCAAGATCAAGCTGGGTGGCAGATTACAATGATCCATCCACGTTTCTTGAACTATTTACCAGCTACAATGGTAACAATCGGACTGGCTGGAAAAATACGACCTATGATGAGCTAGTTACAGCTGCCGCAGTTGAACCAGACATGGAAAAACGTGCTCAGCTGTACTACCAAGCAGAAACGCTCCTAATTAAAGAAGACCCCCCGATTGTACCACTTTTCTATTTTACGGGTGTTAATGTATTCGACACTAATAAAGTGGCCGGTATACACCAAAACGTGCTCGATTTACACCCGCTCAACGCAATAAAAAAGGTAACTTTTACAAACATTTTGCCCTCTTTTACCCATAAACGTACTGGGCAGCCATGATCCGCTACCTTGTAAAACGGCTTTGCTTGTTTGTTCCTTTACTCCTAGTGATTACCCTTTTGTCGTTTTGCCTCGTAAAAATCGCCCCAGGAGGTCCTTTCGATAGCGAACGGGCTCCATTAACCCCCGAAGTAGAACGGCAACTAAAAGCAAGATATTATTTGGACGAACCTTTACTGAAGCAGTATATGCGTTTCCTTTTTGGAGCACTCCAGCTTGATTTCGGGCCTTCCTTGCGATATCGGTCACACTCGGTGTATGAAATTATCCGAGAATCGGCCCCTGTATCAGCTATTCTTGGGTTACTAGCATTTGGTTTTGCACTTGGACTTGGTTTACCTATCGGCTTTTACACCGCAGCAAGACGTGGCCGTTGGCAAGACTATACAAGCAGCTTAATTATCATCGTAATGATGTGTACTCCAGGGTTTATCCTTGCCCCAATTCTTGTGCTAGTGCTTTCGTTAAAGCTAAAACTACTGCCACCGGCTTTGTGGGGTAATATTCAACACGTCGTTCTACCAACAATAGCCTTAGGGTTAATATATGCGGGGCGGATTGCCCGATTATTTCGAGGATCGCTTCTAGAAGTTTCCCAAAATGAATTCATTCTACTTGCGCGTGCAAAAGGACTTCCAGAAAGCAAAGTGTTACTTCGGCACGTCGCCCGGCTAGCAATTCTGCCCGTTGTAACTTACTGCGGACCTATGTTAGCAGACCTTTTAACCGGATCGTTTGTTATCGAAAACATTTTCCAAATTCCAGGCTCAGGAATGATGTTCGTTCACGCCGCATTGAATAGCGACTACACGTTAGTAGTCGGTTTAGTGACGTTTTATGCGATTATCCTTATAAGTCTTAACCTATTTGTGGATGTTTGTTATGCGGTAATTGACCCACGGATTCGTTATGAATAAAGGAAGCCCAAAACTTGTGAATGCAGATCAATGCGGTTCAATGGAAAAACGCAGTTCCTTAGGACTTTTCCTTGCCAATAAGCCTGCATGTTTGGGGGCAATCACGTTGGCGATATTAATTGGGATCGTAATCACATGGCCGATTGCTTTAAAAATTGCTCCCTTATTTGGACAAGAAGGGCAAGCCTTTGCTATCACGTATCATCCACTTGCCCTCTCAGACGATCAGTTCCAGGCCCCTTCCGTAAAACACTGGTTTGGCACAGATGTACACGGCCGAGATTTGTTCTCACGGGTGGTGTATGGAACCGGCATATCGATATTGGTAGGTATAACAGGTGCATTAATAAGCCTCATAATCGGTGTAGCTTGGGGAACAGTTGCCGGATATGCCGGAGGAAGAATCGACACGATAATGATGCGAATAGTCGACGTGCTTTACTCGATGCCGGGAATAATAGTGGTCATTGTGCTTGTTACCACATCAGAACGGTTTGTAGGAGATAAATTAGCAGCTATTATCCCCACAGCCAAAACCATGACACGTTTTTTAACGCTTATAATTGGCCTTGGTGCGGTTTCGTGGCTTACTATGGCTAGGATTATTCGTGCCCAAGTTCTTTCCCTTAAGAACCTACCGTTCATTGACGCTGCTAAAGTGCTCGGCGCATCACATTCCCGGATTATTTTCCGACACATTATTCCAAATGTGCTTGGCATCGCGATAGTGTACTGGACCTTGACAGTGCCCTCGATTGTTCTTTACGAAAGTTTCCTTAGCTACTTAGGGCTTGGAATACAGCCTCCTATGGCAAGCCTTGGATCGTTAATCGCCGAAGGTGTAGAGCAAATAAATCCGGTCAAAGTTTACTGGTGGCTAATTGTGTGCCCCGGGGCGGTCCTATTAGCCCTCCTTGTATCTTTGAACCTGGTTGGCGACGGATCACGGGACGCGCTTGAGACCAAACGGCTTACATAGAAGGAAGAAAAAAATCATTGCGAGCCCTTCCCACGTTGGCGGATCACCACAAACCAACCCGTCATATTGGGAGCGTTGCCACCCAAAACGAGCAGTTCACCAGGCGGCAAGGGTTGAACTACAGTACCTACACGTTGCCCTTTGCCGATTAACGTTACCTCCACTGTAGAGTCGCCACGACTTAAAACCTCAATCTCACATTCCTGGCTCATTTTAAGTTTGGCGGCGGCCTTTGCTACGAGATTTGTACTCTGGCGATTAACCTCAAAATACTTTTTCCACTTAAATGGCTGATTCCTAAGTTTTGCTTCTATGCCTGGTTCCAACGGTTTATGGTTAGGATCCGGAGACTGCTCATCATTGGTACCCCAAACCAATATCGCTTCCAATTGCATCGAAGGGCCCCTGTCTTCCGCATAAATCACACATCGAAACAACAACGCACACACGACAATTGCAAATATACTCACGCTCTTACGCATAGAACTTGGGTAAAACTATACATTTACATAAAACATATCAACTACTCCCCATTAGCTGGGTAAGGGAACCACACGAGTGTCACCCCTTGAGCCCAATCGCGATACGTGACTACGCCAGGATCTTTTACCAACGCCACAATTTCAAATTTGGTATTTGAAACCTGGCTCCTATACCGTGTCAAGGCATTACCTGCCAAAATGCATAAAATCAGGCAAACTGCGATAACTGTTACTGGCGCAACCGTGCGGCGGATCGAGCGTACCCTCTCCACAAAATCCAATATGGCTCCTGAAATAACGTCTATCATGCTCGGCTGAGTTATCCGGGATCTAATACTTGCCCAATAAACTTCAAATGGAATAGGCAGTGAATAACCGTGTTCAAGATCGAGTTTCCTTAATGTTTCACGGTGCTTACGGATGAAGTCTCCAATCGTCTGAGCCTCTGTCTCAGAAACTAATAGTTGTTCTATTTCACGCGCTTCCCCCGGACCAAGCTCGTTATCGAAATAGGCTTGTATTTTAAGTAATTTGTCCATTTTATTTTTCATTTCGCTTGCGCAAGATTTCACGCACTGCAGCGGCTAGACTTCGCCTTGCGTAAAATAAACGAGACATTACAGTCCCAAGCGAACACCCCATTATCTTTGCGATTTCCTTATAGCTTAGGTTTTCAAATTCGTGAAGTATAATAACCGCACGATGCACCTCAGTCAGCTGACCTAGTGCCTCTCTGAGTACCAATCTTTGTTCCTCGACAGTCAATCCTTCTAAAGGATCTACCTCAATAGGTTCCACCAGCCTTTCTACCCCTCCGATCTCCTCCTCCAATGCTTCAATTGATAAATTTCGGTTTCGCTGGAGACGACGTACATAATCAATACATAAATTCGTCACTATACGTGTGACCCACGTAGCAAAGGCACAATCGCCTTTAAACTTACGCAAGCCACGCCATACTCGCACCCACGCTTCTTGAGAAATGTCCAAAGCTGTATCTTGTTCCCTTACAAACGCCATTGCACGGTTGTACAGTAAGTTAGAATAACGGCGGACCAACTCTTCAAACGCCTCCATGTCCCCGTCTTTGGCCGCTTTGACAAGCGCTTCATCATCCAAGGCTTCATAATTTATCTTTGGACCCATATAATTTGACGAAGCTTTAGCGCTTGTCATTCAAACGTAATCCGTTGGTTAAATCAGTCGACCTTTTGTGCTTGGGATTTGGTCAGAAATCCGAGGGTCACGCTGACAGGCTTCATCCACCGCGCGCCCAAAAGCTTTAAAAACAGCCTCAACAATATGGTGAGGCTCCTGCCCATACAATAGCTCAATGTGTAAATTACATCGGCTGTGATTGACAAACCCTTGAAAAAACTCCCTAGCCAATCCGAACCTAAATGCACAAGCCGGATCCTGAGTCTTTTCTTCCATTGTTAACCTTTTGTAAGCAAGCGAATCAAATCCCTTCCAAACAAGGTACGGGCGCCCTCCAAAGTCAATTACGCATCTAACCAGTGTCTCGTCCATAGGCACGTATGACTCACCACACATTGGATTGCGAGGATCAAATCCCGTTCCATATCTGCGAATGCCCTTTCTGTCACCCAAAGCTTTATTGAAAGCTTCCCCCAACACAATTCCACAATCTTCAACAGTGTGATGGAGATCTACTTCTAAGTCCCCCTTCGCCTTAAGGGTTAAATCCACCATGCCATGGCGTGCAAACAGCTCCAACATATGATTGAAAAACGGTATGCCAGTATCCACTTTAGCTCTGCCTCGCCCATCCAGATTAAGGCGAATAACAATGTTAGTCTCCCGAGTGACACGTTTTAACCTTACAACCCTAGGCTTCATGTATTCGGATTCTATGCAATAAAACTACGTTTTAAAGCCTAAAACCCAACATGTGCAAGACCGGTTTGTTCCTGTAAATTGAGCTGCTTATCACCTATACTTGTTGATGTTGCAAAACCCGTGCGTCTATGTCACCTTATGTGCGTGTTACACGGACAAAACATCACATTCATACAAACCAGGATCGATAACCGTCTGAAACGGAAGGTAGTGATCGTTGGAGCTGGAGCTGTAGGCTCGACTTATGCTTATTCTTTAGCCCACTCAGGCTTGGCCGAAGAAATCGTGTTAATTGACAAAAACGAATCTCTTGCAAAAGGTCAGGTTTTGGACCTAGTACATGGGCAATTTTTCTTCCCACCGGCAGAAATAAAATTTGGGACTCCGGAGGATTATTCAGATGCTCAGTTAATCGTCATAACAGCCGGGGTTGCACAAAAACCTGGGGAGTCCAGATTAGACTTACTTAATCGGAATGCCGCTATTGTCCAGGAAATCATTGACGATATAAAAAGGCAAAATTCAAAAGCTGTAATTTTAATGGTTACGAACCCGGTGGATATAATGACCTACGTTGCTTTAAAGCGATCGGGTTTTGACCGGAAAAGGGTAATCGGTTCAGGAACAGTGTTAGACAGCGCGCGGTTCAGACATCTACTAAGTCGGCATTGTGGAATAGATCCTCGGAACGTACATGCATATATTCTGGGTGAACATGGAGATAGTCAACTCGCCGCTTGGTCAATGGTTCACATCGGCGGTATACAAATGGACAACTACTGCCCAAAATGCCATAACTGCCCCAATTGGCAATACGAACGTAAGCTCATAGAAGAGGAAGTACGAAACTCAGCATACAAGATTATAAACTATAAAGGAGCTACCTGGTTTGCAATTGGTGTAGCCCTGGTGCGAATCACAGCAGCCATTCTTCGCGGTGAGCGAAGTATTCTAACAGTCTCAGTATACCTGGATGGCGAGTTTGGTTTACATGATGTCTGCCTAAGCGTCCCGTGTGTCTTGGATCAAAATGGCATTTCAAAAATAGTAGAATGTCCTCTCCCAGAAAACGAACTAACCCTACTTAAAAAATCTGCTAACCTCCTTAAACAGGTAATTTCACAAATGACCTTTTGACGCCATTTTTTACGAGACACGTCAATAGGCTGGGACCTAAAGCCTTACCATCAAGGCACCTATTGGAATTCGTGTTTTTTGTAATCAGTACACGCACAATCTATTTTTTAAGCATTGGTGGGGTTGGAGCAAACGATCGCAATATAACTGCCTCAGGCGTGGTAAACAGCGAAGTCACCTGGAAATGAAAATACTTAGAGATGGCATCATAGGATGGAAGCAGCGTTACATCGATCCAATTAGCAAGTTTCTCTTTTTGTTGAGCTTCAAGCGGTATTCCAAATAAATCTGCGATATTTGTGACTGTACCACCGTTCTGCTTTAGCGAACCTAAAAAAGCCTTCATAGATACCGCATTGTTTAAGTACGACACACCCGTCGCACTATCCAACTCCAACTTCCGCAAAGCCCGCATCAGCTGCTCATTTTCTCTAAGTTTTGCGTCTGGACCTTTTTGACGAACAAATTCCTCCAGCAACGCCGTGTCTGAGGAAAACGCTATATACCTATTCACGGCCGCGAAACTAATTATGGGTTCTTTAGCTGATTTACTTTGCCTGACCACAGTAGGTATCACAGAGTAAATTTTCCGGCCTGCAAATTCTCGTTCTTTCACTGTTAAAGCCCCCCCCAATTCTGGAATCACTGTACACACAGTAGTCACTAGCTTTTCCGGATCACCTGAACCAATTAAGTATATCTTTGGCGGGGAAGCCAAATCTTCAGGCTTTGAAGTTCGCGGAGGCATCTCATAACTGATAAAATCGTCCCCCAAATTTTTTACAAAATCTTTTTCAAAATCGAAATCTGGGTTCTTTTCCCTCATGGCACTATTAATCATTGCGATTAGCTGATCAGCAACTGGGAATGGCAATATCTCTCCTGCCACTTTAAGCATAGTGTTCCAAAATTTTGCACCGTCGATCCGCCAACGCGCCCACGTGGCCACTTCTGCAGCGACAAAATCCGGTGGCATTAAGTCCTTCTTTTCCTTCGTCAGCAGATCTAGAAGTCCCTTGCGCTCGCCCATTGGCACAAACGCCAATCCTTCAAAATACACACCATCTGCATCCTCATAATACGCTGCTGAAACAGCACGCACTCCGCTCAATCCTAACGCATCAAAGATTTGAGCTGGAGAAGGTGGCTTAGCAAAAACCGACACTTCTGATTCCTCATCCTTTGCCTTTTTCTGCTCTTCATCATAAGCCTTTATTATCAGGTCCATAATCCCACGAACGTTTATCCATAAATACCATTGTGATTTACGAAAGTGATAAGAACTGCAGAACTTAAAGCTCGGCGAATCAGAAAGTGTTTGCCTACCACTGCCATCAAGAGATGCTAAAACGGCTTCTAATGATTTAGGATCCCCACCTACTAAAAGCAAAGAGCCCTTTTGGCCAACATACAATTCGCTTTCGTTTACAGTATTCGTTTCGTCCAAATCTTCCTGAAGTTCAGTAATCCCAAATTTTTCTGCAATTTTTTGGAAAGTCTCAGTCAATTTCTTTTGGCCGATTATATAAACCGTAAATTCCACGTCCCTAATCTTCTCCGTGCGAAGTTTATTTCCGCCATCAACCCATTTTTTCCGGATTGCAATAAGATTCGATTGCAGCTGTGATGCCCTGTCGCCCGCATCTGCAATTAATATAGTAGCAGGCCCTTTTTCTACCACATTTTCCGTATTTAAAAAACCAATGGTAAACTGACCCGTGATGAGATTCGTATAGTCAGCCAACTTAATCTGGAGGACGTCTTCGATTGGTTTGACAACTGTTGACTCAAACTTCTTGGTAAAATTTTCGCGGAATGGACGCATAGCCGGGTCCCGCCATAGTTGCATCATTGGCGAACGCTCTGAAGCTTCGTTTAACGACTTTACACTAGGTATAGAAAATACTGCTAATGTGTCATGAGGTAACAGCCGTTCTGCGGGTGGTACCGTGGCTGCCTGGGTAGTTGATAGCATTAAACACCCGGTCGCTACTATGGAGAGATAACGATTTAGTATAATTTGCGTGTTCATGGAACCTCGCTATCCTAATTTTTTGCCCCCCCGCCGCTGTTAGGGCCGGTCCTCATAGGAGGATCCAAATACCTATACGGCGCACTAGGGTTATCTACAGAGTACGCAAAGGCATCCCGATGGTCCAGGAAATATTTTACAACCTCTGCCGGTATTGCAAAACCTAAACCTTCACCGTACATAACCTTCATGTTAGTTACTCCAACAACTTCACCAGCAAGGTTGAATAACGGTCCACCACTGTTGCCGGGATTAATTTGCGCTGTCGTTTGCAAATATAATTTGCCCTGAATTAACCGCGTCTTAGTACTAATAATCCCCTCTGTCACAGTCCTTTCCAGCCCCAAAGGACTACCAATCGCAAATACTCTTTCGCCTACCACCAGGGTTTCAGTTGATCCTATTGGCACCGACACAAATTTCGAGGCATCCTTGTCTTCTATTTTTAGCAAAGCCAAATCATCAAACTTGTTCAACGCTATAATCTTAACTTGCTTATACGTTTTACGTTCGAGCTGACCACTGCGTTGATGATATACTTCAACCTCTATTTCCGTTTCTCCTTCGACAACGTGGAAGTTTGTAACCAAGTAGCCTTCTTCGTTAATTATAAACCCGCTGCCCAAACCTCGCGGAGTCCGGACTTGTACAACCGCTTCTCCCAGCTTATGTACTAGTTCCTTAACTGAAGCCGCCCGGCCACCCGAGTCGCTTAATCTATAAAATTTCTCGACCTCTCTAGGTATTTCTTTCGGGGCACTGTTCGTAAACTCTCGAACAACATTAATTGCAGCCTTTCCATGCAGATTTTGATCGTTTCTTTCTAACTGGACATCAGTCCCTAAATTCGACTCGTCCGATAGAATAGAAATCACTTCACTCCGGGGAATAAGTACAACGGTAAATCCTAAGTCAATAACTATCAAATTAGGCTTTTGTGCTAAAATCGGCGCCCTTATAACACCCCCTCCCCTCAACCGAACGGTTTCGCCTCTTGCTCCTAGAATGGCTGAAATAACAAATATAAACAAAGCAACACCACAAATTAGTTTCATACGCTAAACATATGTACTCCCTAATACCTTGGCAAGGCACACGTTCCTCTGTTTCCCCTTTGCGTAGTAACCGATTGCTCATATAAACTGATGCAGCTAAGGTTTCCAAAAATTGTTCTCGGAATGGGAACCGGTTGCATTGTTTCTGAGAACTCCTCAATTAAAAATTAACCAATGACAAATTCCCTTACTCCCAGCGTCGTAAGAGTATTACAATGTGCAATGAGGCTAACTAACTTCAAAACCCAAGACAATTTCTCACAGATATATACGCAAAAACTGTTTATAAACAGCGCCCATTTATATCAACCCGAAGTGATAGCTCAGGTTAAGCATAAACTATCAATTATGTAAAAACCATATAACCGCCCCAATTTACGTTACTACTACACGGGATGCCAGGCCGCCTTGACTATAAAAAAAGTACGCTTTAAAAAAGAGATGGTTATTAGTTCCCAGATTTTCAATTATTTCCCTAATGGCCTCGAAACATAAATCACATTATTTGACTTTTAGTTCAACAAGTGAAGGCGGCTCACTCTTGTATCAATTTTTTTTCAACCAGACGTTTGCCCCATGTTGGATTGTTGACCCCGTCACCTTAAAGATTATCCAGGCAAACGAGTTAGCATGTAAAACGTACAACACAACACCAGAAGAGTTTAAAGACCGTTACTATCCGGAGCTTCATATCGAATCCGAGCGGCACAAAATCGTTAACGAGCTCACATTAATCAAGGAAACCGGGGGTTTTGTCCGACAACCATGGCATCATCTTAAAAAACCAAATGTCAAGGTCCCAGTCCGACTCTCTGTATTACCCATCGAATTTAACGGTAAACCGTGTTACCTGATTTATGCGGTCGAACGTAGTACTGAAACAACCTTGGAACAAAGCCGCTTGCGCTTTTTAAAATCTGTAATTGAAACAATTCTTTTCCCTATAATTATCACAGATGACAAGGGCCAAGTCAGATGTATTAACCGTGCTGCGTGTCAACTCTTGGATATCAACGAAAAACAGACTACGGGTCAATTTGTACATAAGCTTTTCAGTCTGTCAGACCCTATAACTAATTGCGAAGTGAATGTTGAGGAAACTTTTTTAAAAGGGGCCAATACACAGAGTGAAGCTATATTTACCCTAAAACGCCGAACAGGCGAGAAGATCCCTGTAGGCCTAACTCATGCCTTGGGAATAATCGAAGGAATTAAGGGGGTAAGCCACATCTTTATCCTACGTGATCGAACAGTAGAAGAAATAGCTCTGCAACAAATCTCAAGGGCCCAGAATTTGTTTCAAAACATCGTTACCCATCTTCACGAAGCTATATTAGTGCTTGATAGCCATGGGCATGTGGTCATCGCTAATCAAGCCTTTTACAATACCTTTAAAACGAAACCGGATTTGGTATTGGGACATGAACTTTCTGAAATTCACCATGGGGCATGGCGAATACCTGATTTACAAAGCCTTATCCACCTTGCCCTTTCCAAGGGGGTAAGAATTCAAGAATACGAGTTAAAGTGGGATTTTCCTAATCCAATCGGCACCAAAATATTGAAGGTAAACATAACCCCCATTACCCCCGTAGAATCTGACAAACCTTACATAATGGTAGCAATCGAAGACATAACACAAATCAAACAAGCCATAACCGAATTGTATAAAACTAAATCGTGGTACGAAAAAATAGCAAATATAATAAGCGATTACACATTTGAAGTTGAACTAACTCCCGATGGACGGCTTAAACCAATTTGGTTTAGCAAACGCTACACTGATGCATTCGGCGCCTTAAATCCACAAGGCTTTAAACCAGAACAGTTGTATCCGGTACACCCTGAGGACGTCGAGATTTTTACCAGCCACCTTAGTCAATGCTTCAATGGCAATGAAAGTACCTCCGAATTTAGAGTGATGACGAAATCCGGCCAGGTCCAATACATACGTAGTGTTATCGCGCCGGTAAAGGATCCCAATACAGCACAAGTAACAACCCTTCTTGGGGCGGCCCAGGATATAACCGAGCAGAAAAACTCAGAATTACATTTGAAACACTTGATCATCACACTCAAAGCAATTCGGAACGTAAACCAAACAATCACCCAAGTATCTGATAAAAAAGAACTCCTTAAATCTGTTTGCCGAACACTGGTAGAAACGAAAGGTTATATTGCTTCCATTATTATTCTTACTGACGCCGAAGGGTGGATTACCGGTGTATTTGAGTGGGGTTTACAAAAAAAATGCCAATCTCCCCTCGAAAACTATATAGGTCAAAAGGTGCCCGAATTACTTTTAAAAGTGATTAATTCTGGTGAACTGTTTATTAGTCCTCGCCAAGCTCGTGCTAATTGCCCAGTCACGGCAAATTTAGAAGGAACTGTTATTATCGCACCTTTGCAATATAAGGGTCAACGCTTCGGGGCATTGGTTGTATCCCTATTAGATGAGTACGCGGTCAACCCTGAAGAACACAACCTTGTTAGCGAATTAGCTAATGATATCGCCTTGGCTTTGCACAATATCGAGTTGCAAGAACGTGAGAAAAAAGCAGTTGAGGCATTACAGGCCCGAGAGAAGCAATTAAGGGAATTCTTTAATAATGCAGCAGTTGGTTTTTACAGAACCACTCCTAGCGGCCAAATATTGATGGTGAATCCCACCTTAGCAAGCATGCTGGGTTTTGCTTCGCCAGAGGAACTTATGGGTCGAAACGTTTGGGAACTATACCCCACTCCAAAGCTAAGGGAAAAATTTCTACAAGAAGTGGAGCGAACTGGTGTACTTAAAGCATATGAGAACATTTGCGGGAGAAAGGATGGGAAGGCGATCAACGTAATTGAAAGCGCAATTGCAGTCCGCGATGAAACTGGGAAGACAGTTTATTATGAAGGTGTAGCCATCGACATCACCCCTCTTAAGAAAGCGCAGGTTGAAATTGCTAGGCTGGCAAGTTTCCCAGAATTACTACCACTGCCTGTCTTTGAGATAGAGGAGAGCGGGACTATCATATACGCAAATCCCAAGGCAAAGGAATTAGCATTCCAATTAGGTATGCATGATCCAAAGGAACTTTTGCCAAACGATTATGAATTAATAGTCAAGAAATGTTTGCAAACCAATACACCATCAATAAATCATAGGAGCGAGCGTGCAGGGCGCATCATAGCATGGGGATTCTATCCTATTCCGAAACTTGGAACCACGCATTGTTATGGTTTGGATATTACAGAAGATGTGCGCTTGCGGAAAGCCCTCGAAATCGCACAACGTTTGGAAGCCGTGGGTCAACTCGCCGCAGGTGTTGCTCATGACTTTAACAATCTGCTTACCGTGATTCAGATGGGCACAACCGCAATTTTAACTGGAGAAAATCTTTCACCCGACTCGCAACAAATGCTCCACCAGGTAATCGAAGCAACCGAACGCGGGGCCAACCTAACCCACCAGCTTTTAACCTTTGCCAGACGTACGCATAAGCAACCTCGGTATTTGGACCTTAACGATGTCGTCGCAAATCTGCTTAAGATGCTCCAGCGGGTGATACCAGAAAACATTAGCATCAACCTGCAAACCACTCCTAACATACCTTCGATTCACGCAGATTTGGGGATGATCGAGCAAGTTATTACAAACCTAGTTACCAACGCCCGTGATGCTATGCCTTCGGGTGGGACCATCACAATCAGCTTAAACGCAGAGAACGTTGAACCAGATAGAGCAAAAGCCTTTGGTGTCGAACCTGGGAGATATGTAAAACTTTCTGTGGCTGATACTGGCATTGGCATACCACCAGAAATCCACACTCGTATTTTCGATCCATTCTTTACAACCAAGGAACCAGGAAAAGGAAGCGGGCTAGGTTTGGCCGTGGTTCTAAGTATTGTCCAACAGCACGGTGGGTTTATCACATTTGACACCGAGGTTGGTAAAGGTACTACTTTCCATATATTTTTGCCCGCTTCGATACAGGAGAAAGAAACGCGACAATTGCAAACTCTAGAGTTTGACTGGAACTCGTACATAGGTAGCGAAACTGTTCTACTTGTGGAAGACGACACTTCAGTTAGAAACGTGGCAGCTATGGTGTTGCGCCGACTCGGTTACTCTGTATATGAAGCAGCAAGTGGACAAGAAGCAATTAAAGCATGGAACGCCCACAACGGTAAATTTGACATGCTAATCAGCGATCTGGTGCTACCAGGTGGTATGAGTGGCCGGGAATTGGCTGACCAACTTAGACTCCAAAATCCACATTTAAAAGTGATCTACATGACCGGATATAGTGATGAAGTTATAGCTAGATATTTCGAGTTTATACCAGGAGAAAACCTTTTGATTAAACCTTTCCCACCTTCAAAACTCGCTGAGGTGGTTAGGCGTACCCTGGATGCAATTTAACAGTCTTCCTCGCACTAACCTCCAAGCAAAAAAGCAATATAGTAGGAAGTTTTTGACCCGCTAAGCCCACAAACAAATTCGCCTGGAAAATTTGTTGTCAGGCACCATAAAATTTGGCAATTAAGCAATAATGAAAGGGCCAATCAAAGTATACTTTGCGTTTCTGCTGAGTGCAGTTACCTCGTGTGTCTGTGCGTCTACCAATTCCCCTGGGTTCGCCTCCGAAATGGAGAAATACAGCTACGCAATTGGAATGCAATTAGGGCAAACATACAAAAGCTTAGAATTCCAAGTTGACCTCGATGCTTTAATGCAAGGCCTCAAAGATGCCCTACATAGCAACGAAACCCGGCTAACAGAGCAAGAAATGCGTGAAACCCTCATGCAAGCCCAGCAAATGGTTGTGTCAAACAAAGAATTCAAGCTTAAGGCTATTGCCAAAGAAAATAAGGAAAAAGCAGAGCGTTTTCTTGCCGAAAACAAACAGAAGCCCGGCATCGTAACCCTACCTAGTGGATTGCAATACAGGATCATAAATGAAGGCCAAGGAACTCCGCCCGGACCAGAAGACCTAGTGACCGTAAACTATGTGGGACGTTTATTGGACGGTACTGAATTTGATAGCAGCTTCAAAAGGGGTCAACCTGCGACCTTCCCACTCGCAGGCGTAATCTCTGGATGGCGTGAGGCACTTCAATTAATGAAGCCTGGATCAAAATGGGAACTATTTATACCACCCGAATTGGCTTATGGTGAGCGCGGTCGCCCCAATATCCCACCCAATTCTCTCTTAATCTTCGAGGTCGAACTAATCTCAAACACCCCTCCTGTAAAGGCTGAATCATCACCCGCTTTGCCTGAGCGGAAACAACTCACAAGCGACATAATTAAGGTCCCCTCTATGGAAGAGATGAAAAAGGGAGCCAAAATCGAAATCATTAAGGCCGAAGAACTAGAAAAACTTACGAACCACCCTACAAATAAATAGCGCGTTAAGCGTTTGGTCTGCAAAATCTTCAGTCACAACCACACATCGCCTTAATCATATGTGTGGCTTTAAGCTTTGCTTTTCTTTAAAAGCAACCCAAGGGTATTTTAAAGTCCTCTTTCGCTCGCCAATGTATTAAACTAAAAACATTTTCTTTCTATGTTTATAAAATTTCAGCACTGTAAAGAACCGGAACAACCAACTACCGATCCACACCCAAGCATAATTAAAGCTGCACCAGGAAATAGTTTGCGCGCATAATAAAGCTCATAACACGAAACGCGAACTCTTTGCGTTCCAACCAATAAGTTTACCACAAATTTGCAGCGAATTACTGAAGCCAAATATCACAAGAGCCCGCAAAAAGTTTACGGCGAGAGCTAAAAACGAGTTTTCTAAGCATAAACTTCATACTTTTGTAGGCCAAGACGCCTATTGACATCGGTAAATAACAACTCCAAACTTACCATGAAAACCCATTGCCACACCATGAAGAGAATTATCTTGCTAGTCGCGTTGCTATTTCCATCTCTGACCCTAGCCCAACCTAAGATCGTCATTTACAAACAAAATTTTGCCATCGTTACAGAACCAATAACACTTACCACATCTCGGGCGGAGACCTACCTAGTTCTTACGAATTTACCGGCAACTGTGGATCCGCGGACCCTCATCCTTACTCATCCGTCTAAGCCCGATACGATAAAAATACTTGAATGTGAATCCTTAACAAGACCTGTGGATGAAACATCCCTACTGCAATTGTATGAGGGCAAGGTACTGGATTTTGAAACTATAAACCCGACTACAGGCGAACGACGCATCATCCGCGGACGTTTAATCCGGGCCCCGTACACCCCAGTAGAAGGACACCCCTTGTGGGACGCCATCGTTGAATTGGAAGGCAAAATAAGATTTGGTCTTCCGGGTAAACCGCTATTCGACCCTACAATTTTATCAACCTCCGTAAAGCCAATTACAATGCTAAAAATCAAGGTGCCGCAGCCAGGCCGGTACCAATGCGAGTTATGTTACGAAGCAACAGGGTTTGGGTGGGAATCCATTTACGTGATAAATTTAGAAAGTGAAACGTCTGCTTCCCTAATAGCTCAGGCAATGATCAAAAACGATACTACCAAAGATTTCTATCAAAGCCAGGTAACACTCCTTGCAGGCGAAATACACAGGCCCAGACCTCCAACCTATCCAGCCAGACGCGCAATTATGCCCATGGCAACAGCCGCTGGAGAAACCGTGGATGAAACATATCCAACACCCGAGTTCGAATACTACAAATTTCAATTCCCGTACCTCGTTTCAATTTGTGCGGGCCAAACGAAGTTATACGAACTCTTTAGGTTTCCCAATATGAAAGGCCGTATTATCTATATTTTTCAACCCCAAAGGTATTTTGAACAAATGGCGTCAAAAAGAATTTTTGCCACGATCTCACTAGAAACCACAAACAAGGTAGAATTCGGGTTGGGCCAACCACTCCCAAGTGGACTTGTTAAAGCATACTCGAAATCAGCTGATGGCACTACCACGCTAATTGGCGAATGTATGATGCCTGATACACCTGAGAATGAACAAATGAAACTGACTCTGGGGCTGGCATTTGATTTGACAATGGAACGCAAAATACTTAGTGAGACTAGCATTGTGGGCACAGAACCTTCAAGTATAGGCCCTAGAGTTGAAAAGCTAGTTGAACTCGTGATAAATAATGCAAAGACTAATGCTGTCCAGGTAAAAGTATTCGAGCCTCTGGAATATCCCCGGTGGCGTATCGTTAACTCTTCCCACCCATTTACTCGCGTAGATGCGCAAACTGTTCTGTTTGAACCTACAATACCGGTAGCCAGCAAAACGACAATTTCCTACACAGTCAGATATAACGACCCTAAAGACCGATAACCTACCACGCGCGATATCAAGTGAAATAGCAATGGTTCCCAAATGTTATTGCAAGACATCTGTTTCGTTAGCGTTCTGTCGTAAGTAAGGCTAAATTCACCTTATAAATCAACACTCAGTTAAATCAAACCTGTCACAACCCTAACAAAGGATAAACTGATGTGGAAATTTTCCGAAATTCTAGAACTTAATCCATTCCTATTCTCTGGCACCTTGTCCTACCTTGGGCAGTTAGAAACCAATGAGATATAGCAGGCTCATTTGCGTGTGTATGTTAAGCCATAACCGTAGGAATAAAGTGGTTCATATTTCTCATCCCCTACATTGATAGGAATTTGGTTCATATCTCGGGGCCAACTAAATGGAAGCCTACCACGAGGCGCAAATTTACCAAATAACACGTCGGCAACCCCCGCTCCTTCAGTACCAGGGAGCCATGCCACTAAAATAGCATCACACAAATCATTCACTTCTCCCAAAATTAATGGCCTGCCACATATTAAAATTAACACTACGCTGGCACCAGTTTTCTTAGCTTCCCGTACTAACTGGACCTCTCTCTTAGACAATCGCAGATCCTTTCTATCTCCTTTACCTTCGGCATAGGGCAATTCCCCTAATACAACCACAATTACATCTGAAGGGGGCAAGTTTGTTCCCACAGGATCG
Organism: uncultured Verrucomicrobiota bacterium; assembly: GCA_964654645.1. Taxonomy (GTDB): domain Bacteria; phylum Verrucomicrobiota; class Verrucomicrobiia; order Limisphaerales; family CAZZJO01; genus CAZZJO01. The sequence continues at coordinate 47,867 of CAZZJO010000007.1, forward strand.
TAGACTATTTGGTAATCTTTACCACCTACTTGGCGCATTCCTTCGAGTATCGTTGTTCCCCCGTTTATCACTTTTCCTGGTTTTCCTTGCCACGCAATAGTCCAGCCCCCGCATTGCACTCCTAGGTCATCAGCCGCTTGCCCAACTACGCAAATGCGCATTCCTTTTCTTTTAAGGGGTAGAACCTCACCATCATTTTTTAACAAGACAAGCGACTCCCTAACGCACTGGCGTGCTACATCTCTATGGGCTGCGCATCCGACCTTGGGTAAAAGTGCCCGATCTGCAAAAGGTCTCTCCCATAATCCCAACTCCTTCTTGACCCGCAAAATCCGGATCACGGCATCGTCAATTCGTGCCATGGGTACTCGACCTTCTGCCACTAATTCTTTCAGCAGCTGGATGAACCGTACATACCCAGTGGGATGGCCAGCGCCATGTGGGATCATAAACATATCCAATCCCGCATTAACCGAAGTTTCAATCTGCTGCTTGAAATCTCCAGGTAGCTGCTCAATAGCTGCCCAATCTGTAATCAAAAATCCTTTAAATCCTATTTCCCCTTTCAAAACATCGGTCAACAGGTACTTATTCATGTGCATTTTAACCCCATTCCAACTGCTATAAGAGACCATAATCGAACCTACTCCTGCTTGAACTGCGTGCACATATGGCAAAAGAAATAACCTGCGTAATGTTGCCTCGTCACATACAGTATCCCCTTGGTCCACCCCATCTAACGTCCCCCCGTCCCCAAGATAATGCTTTGCACACGCCAGAACAGCTGTCCTATTTTTCAAATTCTTAGTTTGAAACCCTCGAATCGCAGCCTCACCTAACTTACCAACCACTTCTGGATCTTCAGAATAACTTTCGTAGGTCCGGCCCCAGCGCTCATCTCGAGCCACAATTACTGCAGGAGCAAAAGTCCACCTAATTCCAGTCGCACTCATTTCAATTGCAGTAACCCGAGCCGCTTTTTCAACAAGTTTAGAATTGCGGGTTGCACCTAATCCAATGTTGTGCGGAAATATTACAGCTCCATCGACATTGTTGTGACCATGGACTGCATCTATCCCGTATAATAAAGGTATTCCTAACCGAGTCTTCAGCGCGTAGGATTGCAACTCGTCAACAGTCTCCGCCCATCCTTTGGGCGAGATATCGCTAGGATCTGAATCACCCCCGCTTAACACAGATCCAATGCCATAACGTGTGATGTCGGTCTTATCTTTAATTGCAAGAAGATCAACCTGGACCATCTGTCCTATTTTTTCTTCCAAAGTCATCTTTGCTACAAACTCACGAGCCCAGCGATCCACGTAACTATTTTCCTTCATGAATTGATGTGTCTGCGACATCACGGTTGAGCGCCCCACGAAAAATAGGGAAAGGCCAAGACAATTTGCTAACACGTGGATTGTACTCGTTAACCTTTTCATACATGCAGTATTTTGGGTGGGGGTTTTCATTTGTTTTTACAAGCTTTTTGGACGCTGTAAAAAATACCGTTGCTTGAATTGTTGTTCAACAGACTAAGAATCGAACTATCCGTGATCAAACCAACAGTCACTGTAACCACTGAAAAATTTTATTCAGTGACATATTTGATACTGTGATCACGGCCCCGGGACCAATACCATTTTTTCGGAACCATCCTTTAGGCACCTCAAGGCAAAATTGGACATCTGATGAATACGATTCTACTCCACGCATGTCGCCTGGCTCTAACTCAGCCACTTCTAAAATCCGCCCGTTAGGGTCAATGAAAGCGATCGACAACGGCACGTAACAATTCCGGGCATAAAAATTACGCCTGGCGGGTTCTTTAAAAACAAAAAGCATGCCTGTACCTTCAGGCACATTAGTTCTGTACATCATTCCTGTTGCAATCTCATGCGACTTCGCAGCAATTTCCGCTACTAACTCTACTCCATTAACCCTCAACGTAACCGTTGGAAGATTCGTTAACGGCCTAAGTAAATGGCCGTAAACCGGATCGATTGCTTCAGTCTCGTGGGCTTGGTGGTGCCGCTCTGCCCTACACCCCAATAATCCTCCCATCACAAATATCATTACCAACCATTGCCACAAGGCAGTAATAACTCGCCGAGACACTAAACCATTGTTCTCATTTTGCCGCACGACTCATTCAACTCTATAAGATCGGCAAGTACTTCTGTAGTTCATAAGGATGTACCAACACACGATACTCATCCCACTCCTTCCGTTTACTTTGTATTAGCTGTTCAAATATGTGATCACCTAAAGCCTCCCTTAAAAGCTCACTTTTCTCAGCTATTTCAATTGCCTCTATCAAACTTCCAGGCAACTCTTCTATCCCAAGCTTGGCTCTCTCTTCAGGTGTTAAATGGTAAACATCTAACTCTGTCGGGTCACACAATTTGTATTTCTTTTCAATACCCCTCAGCCCCGCGTACAACATACACGTGAACGCCAAATAAGGATTGCATGCAGGATCAGGCGAACGTAACTCTATCCTAGTTGCTTTTTCCTTTCCGGGCTTGTACATCGGTATCCTGATTAACGCAGACCGGTTTCGCCGAGCCCAACATATGTAAACGGGCGCTTCAAACCCTGGTACCAAACGCTTGTACGAATTCACCCACTGGTTCAACACTAGTGTAATCTCTTTTATGTGCCTAAGTAAACCAGCTGTGTATGCTTTGGCCACGTCCGACAAATGATATTTATCATTCGGATCAAAAAAGGCGTTTCGATCCCCCTTAAATAGCGACTGATGAGTATGCATCCCACTACCATTTACCCCGTAAATCGGCTTTGGCATAAATGAAGCAAATAAACCATACTTTTTCGCCACCTCCTTCACTACAACTCTATAGGTCATGACCATGTCTGCCATCTCTAATGCATCTGCATATCGAAGATCTATCTCGTGCTGCGATGGTGAGACTTCATGATGAGAATACTCTACACGGATGCCCATTGTCTCAAGCGCTTGGATCGTTTCTAACCGCAAATTCTCAGCGGCGTCTAATGGGTAATCAAAGTAACCCGCTTCGTCCAAAATCTCGGTCCCTTGATTCGATTTAAAATAAAAATACTCCAGCTCTGGCCCCAGATAAAAATTTGTGAATCCCATCCGTTTCATCCGCTCTAGTCCACGTTTCAGCACATACCTGGGGTCTCCTTTGTAAGGTGAGCCGTCCGGATTCAAAATATCACAAAAAAGCCGCGCCATTACATTTTCGCCTTGGCTCCAAGGCAACAAAGCAAATGTACTCGGGTCTGGGCGCGCCACCATATCACTTTCATCAATCCTCGCAAACCCCTTTATTGACGACCCATCAAACCCCATTCCCTCATCAAGAGCATGCGCCAACTCATCCACATGGATTGTCATACTCTTGAGCTGCCCGTGTATATCCGCAAACCAAAGCTGCACAAACCTTACTTTGTGCTCATTCACCAGCTCAAGCACATCCTTCTTATCACGTGGCTTTGAATTCATAGCTGTGTATAAACTAAATAATGCATGTTTTTGAGCAATAAACTTTTTATAGAACTCATGGCGCATATATTTGTAGTGGTAGCGCCCTTTACATGGCCAGGTACAACTTAACCTGTTCGGACCGTCCGCTAGACATTCATAAGCCATCATTGGTGTGAGCTTAATTTTTGCAGAATCTACCCCCTTAAAACTTATAAATCGAGCTTTTCTACACGTTTCCATTAAACCATGTAAAGCAAAGGTACGTAATTGGGGCACTACAGTTCCCTGGCTCTTTTTTTGCAAACCATCGATTTACTAACACATAACCATGAACCACAAATTGTGGGGAAGAACCAGAACTTAAACTGCTAATGTTTGTTCCAGCCAACCCAACAACTACAAATTTCTTGTAGAAAGCGGTTCAGACTTAGTATTTCTTCGTAGTCATGGGAAAGGTTGACAATGAAAAGAGGCGCCGAGTAATGACCCGCTCCCGGGCGTTGGGACACTGTATATGTAATCCTCGCCAGCCATGTCCATGCGAGACATTTAAAAATTTTGGTGTTTGCACGTGTGCAGGAGAGAAAATTGAGTCGGCCTTAAAAGAAGAGGTAAAGCTCACCCAACTCGTCCACAACCCAGGATGTGCATCTAAAATCCCCCCCGGGGAACTCGAATCAATACTAATGCGACTTCGCCCTGTTAAAGACCCTAACGTAATTTCAGGCCTAGCAGCCGGCGACGATGCAGCAATATATCGGGTTTCAGAAACTGTCCACCTAGTGGAAACAGTAGACGTGTTTACGCCGTGTGTAGACGATGCCCGTACATTTGGCCGCATTTGTGCAGCTAACTGCCTCTCTGACATCTACGCAATGGGTGGCAAACCTCTTACAGCTTTAAGCATCGTGGGATTTCCAATCGACACGATCCACCCAAATGTGCTTTACCATATGCTTGATGGAGCAATGGAAACATTCGAAGAAACGAGTGTAGCGCTGATTGGTGGTCATAGCTTTAAAGACAACGAAATTAAGCTTGGGTTCGCTATAGTCGGGGTTATTGACCCAATTCTTGCCCAGGAGTTGGACAAACCACAACCCGGAGACATTCTAGTACTTACAAAACCCCTTGGCACAGGAATCCTTACATTTGCCAGACAAATTGGAAGGACATATGAGGTCGGACTCAACCAAGCAATTGAAGCCATGTGTCGCTTAAACAACTCAGCGGCTGAGGCAATGATTGCAGCAGGTGCTTCAGGGGCTGTTGATATAACCGGTTTCGGTTTATTTGGACATCTAATCCGGCTACTACGCCAAAAGCAATTAGGTGCAAGGCTTTTCGCTAATCAAATACCTGCTTTTGACCAGGTTCTTGAGGCTATTCGGGCTGGTGTCGTGCCCGGCGCAACGGAACGGAACCGCGAGTTTGTGGGCGAGGATCTTATAGTTGACAATGGTGTGGACGAAGAATGGATCTGGTTGGGGTACGATCCGCAAACGTCAGGTGGTCTTCTAATCACCATATCACCAAACAAGTTGGATAAGTTATTGCACGAGCTTGTAAGCCGAGGGGATCAAGGGTTCGTCATCGGTGAACTTACAGAAGAACCACCAGCAAAAATCATTTTAACCACTCAAGCAAAAAAGTTTCGAACTTATTCCACGTTGGGATATTATGATACAGACATGAATACGAATCCGAATGTCTCTGATCAAAAATGCTGTTGTGGGAATGGGACCTCATCAACAACCGGGTCCCAAGCCTTAACCTCGCAAAAAATATACGTCGACTTCCTCAAAAGCGTTGCAAGTGCTGGTGTCTTGGACCCAAAAACCAAGGAACTGATTCTCCTTGCTCTAGTTATAATGGCTAGGTGTGAGCCTTGCATCCAAGCACACTATAAGAAGGCTACTCAAATGGGTATATCACAGGCTGAAATTGACGAGGTTGCTTGGTGCGCAATTGCAATGGGTGGAGCTCCCGTCATGATGTTTTACAATGAATTTAAAAAGAAGCTTGAAAATGGAGAATTAACGAACGCTCCAAGTGCGTGCTGTTAATTCTTCAAATATGTGTTTTTATAAGGAAGGTCTTACACTCATTACGTTATTCGAGCAACTGGGTGTTACGTTTTTGCCTGCGCTCAAAAGGTTGAAACCTGTAAGCCCGCTTTGCCTGCCGCTGGGATAAATGTATTTAAACGGTTAATTACTGCGCCCCTTGACCTAAGCTAAGTTGTTCTTATTAACCGAATAACAGGGAAAAATTTAAGAGGAATACGGATCAGTCCGCACCTTTAGCTATTGTCATTCAAATTGGTCCGCGAAGAGCACTGGTCTTTACAGACAGTCCCGACTACTGAAATGGCTTTGTAACAACTATTCCAATTTATGCCCTAAATTCGATAATGAACAGGTGGGCCGTTCGCCCACGATTGTAATATTGTACTCCCCACCTCCAGGGCAAATGGGTTTGCGGTCAAATCTAATATATGGCATCAAGTCCGGCCAATCCACACGCTCACCCGTACCTTTGTTCGTTTCTAGAGCCCACAACTGAATGCTCTGATCTATTATGCGCAAGTTGTCAATACACAAACGCCGTTGTGTTTCCAGACGGGCATGAATTATGCCTGGGATACATATCGTCGCTAGCATCCCCAAAATTGCCACAACAATGATAATTTCCACCAACGTAAACCCTTCGTGGAGCCTTCCTGTTTTTGAAGGATTTACCAATCTTGAAACCATAAAACTGTTTTTTAAAAAGACGAAATTTTCCCCTCCAAACCCCTTAATTTCTTATATACTACTTTCCTAGTTTTGGCAAGGGCTGATTTCGCAATCTAAGAATCCGAACAAACAAACTTTTATCTACTTAGCTAAAAACGTGCGTAGGAGAGAATTTTAAAACTTAAGCGCGGCTCGATTCTGCCCAGGTAGCCGTAGCTGTGGTTGCCTATTTTGGTACCCCCAAAAACCATAAATTACCCCACTTCCTACTTCTTTCCAATCGAACGGAAGGCCTTGATTTCTAAAGTTATTGCACGTAGTGGTTTTAGGTGTTAAAAACTCAAATCCCTGGATTCTGTACACTGACCCGGCGAGGGAAAACAACAGGATACAAAACCCCAAATATTCTTGAGTCTATGTCAAATGACTATCTACCCCAAGACATTCCGCAAAATATCGCATGTCTACCGCTGTTGACTCCTATTCCCCTTTGATCCGTTGAATTCGAGCCCCCAGTTGGGCTAGTTTGGAATCTATTTTTTCATAACCCCTGTCAATATGGTAAATACGGTGGACAATGGTCGTGCCTGAAGCCGCTAATCCAGCTATCACAAGTGCAGCGGAAGCTCTTAGATCGCTAGCCATTACGGGAGCTCCACTCAACGGTCTTCCACCTTTAACAATAGCTGTAGGTCCCTCCAGCTGAATCTCTGCACCCAGTCTTGTTAATTCACTGATGTGCATGAACCTCGACTCAAACACACGCTCAGTTATGACGCTTATTCCAGGGGCGAGTGTCATTAAAGCCATTAACTGTGCTTGGACATCGGTGGGAAATCCAGGGTACGGTAAAGTCGTCACCTCAATAGGCTTAAGGTTTTCTGTGCCTTGGACGTAAATAGTTCCATTTTTGTTATTCCAATCTATAAGCACCCCTGCTTCTTGTAATTTATCTAATACGGCGTGCATATGATCTGGCCGTGCCCCTTTTATAATTGCTTCCCCTTTGGTAGCCGCTACCGCGATTATATAAGTTGCCGCCTCTATTCTATCGGGGATTATTTCGTACTCAGCCCCATGAAGCTTTTCTACCCCTTGAATCTTAATTGTAGGAGAGCCGGCACCCTCAATTTTAGCCCCCATTGCCTTTAAAAAGTTTGCTAAATCTACGATTTCTGGTTCACATGCTGCACTTTCAATCACCGTTTCACCCTCAGCTAATACAGCTGCCATCATCACATTAGCCGTGCCTAAAACGGTGGAGCCGTTTCTACCACCCAAAAAAATCTCAGCACCCCGGAGTCGATCCGCCTTGGCATGAACATACCCCCTTTCAATTTTTACTTGAGCAGACAAAGCTGTAAAGCCCTTCAAATGTAAGTCTATTGGTCTAGGTCCGATTACACATCCTCCGGGCAATGAGACTACACATTCTCTCAACCTACCCAAAAGCGGACCCATCACACACACGGAAGCTCGCATCTGCCTCACTAACTCATAATCAGCAAAAGGTTTAAGTTCCCGTGCACAAATCTTCACCATGCCGTTGTTAAACTCCACCTCCGCCCCCAGGGATTGAAGCAATCGGCACATGAAACGGACATCACTCAAATCTGGGACCCGGCGGATTACGCAGGGTTCGCTGGTCAAAAGTGCAGCAGCCATTATTGGCAATGCTGCATTCTTAGCTCCGCTTATCTGAACCTCCCCTTGTAAAGGCACACTTCCGTGAATTAAAAGGCTTTCCATATTTGCTCAAATACCATGGCAAATTATTGCAATCTAGACCATACCGCCGTCAAGAACCGTGGCTGTCCTCCGTCATCGTTTACTATTTGAATATCAGACCAACCACATGCGCTAAATAACTCCATTAACTTTTGTTCTTGGCCATCTCCAAACTCTACCATTATTACTCCATGATCCTTTAGAACTCTACCACCATGCTCGGCTAGATGCTTCAACACTTGCAACCCATCAGCACCCCCATCTATCGCTATTCGCGGTTCGTAGTCACGAATTTCTGGCTGTAACTTAGGAATTTGTTCAGTGGGTATGTAAGGTGGGTTAGAAACTAAAAGGTCCACTTTTGGACCTTCACACAGCGTTAAAATGGAATCTGCCTTAATGAATTCAATTCTATCCTGCACGCCATGACGAGCTGCATTTTCGCGCGCCACCTCTAACGCCCTCTCTGATGCATCAACAGCTAATATTTGCGCCTTGTGACAATTCACAGCCAGATATACTGCAATGCAGCCACTACCCGTTCCATAATCAATCACCTTTAAATAGGAACTCCTGTCACTGCTTTTTACTTTTGAGGCTGCTTCGGTCAAATCTAAAGTCTTTTTACTGATTTCTTTCAAATATTTTACGCACAATTCAGCCAGAATTTCTGTTTCAGGCCGCGGGATTAAAACTGCTGGCGTTACCTTAATCTCGAGTCCACAAAAATTCACGCTTCCTAAAATGTATTGTAGAGGTTCATGTTTGGCTCGCCTCAAAATCATATCTCGTAGCGCATCAATCTGTTGAGGTTGAAGCTGCCGTTCGAAATTCAAATAGAGATCCATGCGCTTTATCCCAAGTAGATGGGCTAAAAGAAGCTCTACTTGCAAACGTGGTGAATCAATCCCTTTCCGCTCAAGAAACTCAGTGCCTTTTCTGATAGCTTCAAGGACGGTCACTTTTACACTTGTAAGAATAGTTGAAGGTAAAATTCACTCGTTCGTAACGCGACCAAGACTGCGTTACCCTTCCATTAAATCCTTGCGCGCTCCCGATAAGAACTGCTCTACAAAGCTTGTGGTATAACTTCCGCGTCTAAAGTTCGGGTCTTGTAAAACCGCCTGTAAAAAGGCTGTGTTAGTTTTAATACCTGTAACCGTAAATTCTGCCAATGCCCGGTTCATCCTAACCAAAGCTTCGTTTCGGTCACGTCCTTTTGTAATTAACTTAGCTAGCAATGAATCATAATAAGGAGGGACGACATAGCCACCATAAATATGCGTGTCAACCCGCACGCCTAATCCGCCTGGTATATAACACATATCAATCAATCCAGGACTAGGGCGAAAGCCATCCAATGGATCCTCAGCATTAACCCTACATTCAATGGCGTGTCCCATGAATTTTACATCGCCCTGTGAAATTTTTAGGGGTTCACCCATTGCAATGAGTATCTGCCACTTCACAAGGTCTATACCAGTGACTTCTTCGGTAATGGGATGTTCAACCTGAATGCGTTTATTCACCTCCAAAAAATAGTAGTTCCCATGCTCATCTACCAGGAATTCAACAGTTCCCGCACCTGTATACTTGGCAGCCTCTGCAATTCTAATAGCTGCGCGTCCAAGACGCTCACGGAGCTTGCGGTGCTTATTTTCAATTAGCGGGGAAGGGGTTTCTTCAATTATTTTTTGGTGTCTACGCTGGATAGAACAATCTCGCTCACCCAAATGGATTATATGCCCCTTTTGATCTGCAAGGATTTGAACTTCTATATGGTGAGCTCCTTCGATGTATTTTTCAACATATACTCCGGGATTACCGAAGGACTTTTCAGCTTCTGCCATTGCCATGCGTAACCCTTTCACTAAGGATATGTCATTGTGAGCAATACGCATCCCTCTGCCTCCCCCACCAGCAACCGCTTTTATCATTACGGGATACCCGATTTTTTTTGCAATGCTTAACGCATCTTGCTCATTCTTTACAGGGCCATCAGATCCTGGAGGTACGGGTACACCAACTTTGATCGCAAGGGCACGGCTCACAGCTTTATCAGCCAGCACCATCATTGCCCTGGAACTTGGCCCGATAAATTTTATGTTACAACTTTCGCAAACCTCGGCAAAATGCGGGTTCTCTGCCAAAAAACCATACCCTGGATGAATTGCATCAACATCGGCAATTTCCGCCGCACTAATTATCCTATCAATCCGCAAATAACTATCAGTTGCAGGCCCACTTCCAATACAAATAGCCTCATCTGCTAACTGCACATGCATCGAATTAACATCCGCCTCCGAATAAACAGCAACTGTCCGGATGTTAAGATCCCTACACGCTCTAATTATGCGGACAGCTATCTCCCCCCTGTTTGCGATCAAAATTTTCTCAAACATGGGAATTTATTCAAACGTTAAGGTTTGGAAAGAACAAATCACCTAATCTTTAAGCCGTACTTTGAAAAGTGGCTGACCGAATTCGACTGGCACACCGTTCTCCACTAATACTTCCGTGATTACCCCAGTAACTTCTGCTTTGATCTCATTCATCACCTTCATAGCTTCAATAATGCAAACTACAGTCTCAGGATTTACTTCCGAGCCAATATCTACATAGGGCGGTGCATCAGGCGCCGGTGCACGATAGAATGTCCCAACCATGGGAGATTTGATTTCTACTTCAGCTGTTCCCACTCGCAGGGTGTCAGTTGAAATTTGCGTTTTTGGAGCCGAAACTTTAGTTTGCAAAGCTGGCGCAGCCCCAGCCTCAATATTTGCCGAGACTTGCTTACCTTCCTCTTGCATTTCTTCCGCACCAGCAGCGTTTCGCTTAATGTAAATTCGGAAACCATCTTTTTCCATCTCGAACTCCGATAAGGAGTTCTTCTTCATCAATTCTATTATTGCTTTGATGTCCTTAAGATCCATACACTTTGTTGTTGTTTTTACGCTAAATTTATTGGCCAAAAACGCTTATTTATGGCCACGCAAATTGGGACTTCACTTTTTCAAAAAATATACCAACGCATCGAGAGCAAGTAGGTAGGAAAAGTGTCCAAATCCCGAAATTTGGCCTACACACACATCCGATATCATAGATCTGTGCCTAAATTCCTCACGCGCGTATACGTTACTCAGGTGAACTTCAACCGTGGGTATGTTCACAGCGCTAATTGCGTCTCGGATTGCAATACTCGTATGCGTATAAGCAGCCGCATTTAGGATTAACCCATCAAATTTTCCGCGGGCCTCTTGAATCCAACTAACTAACTCCCCTTCGTTGTTAGATTGGCGAAAGTCAATTTCCACTCCCAAATGAACCGCCTTCTCTTTAAGCATGGTTTCAATCTGGGCCAACGTCACGCTTCCATAAATCTCTGGTTGACGCTGCCCAAGCAGATTCAAATTAGGCCCATTAAGAACCAATACCTTCATTTTTGTGTTGTCTACAATTTTAAATATTTAAATGGGGTTGTCGACTCAATTTCGCTAATGCTGGCTAGACCGTCACTCAATCGATACTCACAGAAATTAAGAAGGTGGCGCTGCAATGCTGAGACATAAATCAAACAAAACTTACTCGGCAACCCTCTAACATCTCATACATAAAACTTGTTTAAAACCAACCGGCTGTATTTAAGCTAGCGATTATGCTTAGGGCCTCCTGCTAATACCACCCTACCATCCACATTTCAAAAACTCTGAGATATGTTAGATATAATTATGCCCGCCCTTCAAACTCATGACACACTCAGGCGGAGCTCTTTAATTTTAAGTACTGAAGTGTTGCAAGAGTGCCCGAATTATGGTGATTACAGCTAGCACCCTTTCGAGATATAACGCTGCACTTCCCCACCTCCTTCTATACAACTAACACGTGGTAGCTGGTAAAACAGATTTGCTAGGTTAAAATGCAGGATCCAAAAAACTTTTTATGCCACCGGATTAAATAAAGATAACACGCTCCATCTTTGCACGATCATGAAATTAAGGTAGTTTAACATTGCAGCTCAAAAATTCCTCTTTAGTTGTAATCCAAATGGAATTAATACTCCTCGTCGCCTTTCCTCTGCTCCAACAATGTCAATTTCAGCCTACCTTAGCCTAACTTTCTTAATACCCTTAACGCTTTTGCTACATCCCTTTCAGAATCAAAAACTATATAACATGCAAATCGCCGGCCGATTACCATTGCGTCTAGTTCTCGCATGTTTATTCCTTGGCTGCCTAATTTATCCGCAATTACAGATCCCAAACCGGGCTTATCAACGCCCTCCACTCGTACCACGTACATCCCTTCAACCTTCTTGAACCCTGCCGCTTCAGCAGTCGCCGCCGCTTTCTTACCTCTTATCGGGCCGATTAGTACCATCCCCTGACCTGGTTTGTCGGGCTCACGGCGCGCTAAAATAACTTCCAAGTTTATCTTAGTATCCGCAAAACCCTTAAGGATTTTAGCCAGTGCACCGGGTTTGTCCTCTACTGTTACTGACCAAAGCTCAACTTTTTGCGCATTCATACCAATGGTAGGAAGTCTATAAGTTGCCTAGTTTACGGTTGCGCTCCGCAGTTCACAACAACTACAAGATGCACTTTAAACACTTAAATTTTAACTGTCAAACAGTTAATGCATTAAAAGCCCATGGGCAAAATGCTCATGGGCCTTAAAAATCCTCGCCCACGCCATAGTGGAAGATTTATTTAACGTCAAGCAATTCAGAAACTTAGCTTAAACTTACAACGTCTACCTAGCAAAAACCTCTAGTCCGATGTCGCGATTAAACCCCGCCAAAAAGTAACCTGCATAGCAGTCAAAAACACTGTACAGAACATCAAAATCCGAGCACTTTGACGCCAGGGGCACTACAGTGCGTGGTTTCCAGTACTTACAATTTTCCGCGAAAAGTTATAAATTTAACTCTTGAAATTCCTTAGAGTTGCTACATTTAAACCACACAATGCAGCAAAAGCATCAGTCAAAAAGCTATTATAGCAATAGCTTCTAGACTGGTGGGAACATAATCTGGCGACTTATATTTGCTTTGTCGTAATACAGATTTCCACTTTGCAAACAGAAGTTAATGCCTTAAAAATCTGCAGTTGAAAATGCCAAAACATTTTGAACCAGAAGTACAAATTTACGATACGACCTTGCGCGACGGCGCACAGGCCGAGGGAATTAATTTTTCCGTGTCCGACAAGCTTCGCATTGCTAAGAAGCTCGACGAATTTGGGATTCACTTCATTGAGGGTGGTTGGCCAGCCTCAAATCCCAAAGACGCCGAGTTTTTTGCATTAGCAAGAAACATCAAATTTAAAAACGCAAAGCTCGCAGCTTTTGGGGCTACAAGGCGGAAAGGATTAAAAGCGGCTGCTGATCCACAAGTAAAAATGCTCGTGGAAGCAGGTACTCCTGTGGTTACCGTTTTCGGAAAAACATGGTTACTTCACGTACACCACGTCCTACGCGTTACGCCTGAGGAAAATTTAAACATGATAATAGACACCATCCGTTACCTTAAAAACCATGGGAAAATTGTATTTTACGACGCAGAACACGCCTTCGACGGCTACAAAGCCAACCCTGAGTACGCAATCAAAACTGTAAAAGCCGCGGAAGAAGCGGGGGCCGATATGGTCGTTCTTTGCGACACCAATGGCGGTTCCCTCCCCCGAGAAATTTATGATATAACTAGCGAAATCAAACGTCATTTGAGGGCCCCCTTGGGGATCCATACACACAATGATGCTGGCCTTGGGGTTGCTAATGCAATAGCTGCAGTTGAGGCAGGAGCAATCCAAATCCAAGGTACAATCAACGGCTACGGCGAACGTACAGGGAATTGCAATCTCACTACCACCATTCCAATACTAGTTCTTAAGATGCGCAAGCGATGTATACCTGAAGAGTCGCTAAGAAAATTAAAAGAGCTATCGCATTTTGTGGACGAGGTGGCTAACGTGCGCCACAACCCTAGACAGCCATGGGTAGGTGACGCAGCTTTTGCCCATAAAGGGGGAACGCACGTGAACGCAATAATGAAAATCATTAATAGCTACGAACATGTGGATCCAGCTTTAGTGGGAAACACCCGTAAAATTCTCATAAGTGACCAGTCAGGGCGCAGCAACCTCATAGCCAAAGCCAAAGAACTAGGATTCAAGTTGTCTGAGGATTCACCTTTAATCCGTGAGTTACTAAGTAAAATCAAGAAACTCGAACATCAAGGGTACGAGTTTGAAGCCGCTGAAGGGTCACTTTATTTATTGCTACTTAAAACACTAAATAAGGTTTCATCCCCCTTTGAAGTACTAGGTTTTCATGTTTCCTTGCGGCGCGACGGTGTAAATACGATCTGTGAAGCAACAATTAAGGTAAGAGTCGATAGCAAAACCGCACACACTGTTGCTGAGGGTGATGGCCCTGTAAACGCATTGGACAAAGCACTAAGAAGCGCCTTGGTTTCATTCTATCCACAGCTAGAAAAGGTGGAACTAGTGGATTACAAAGTAAGAATCCTCGAAAGTACGCGTGGAACAGGCGCAACTACCAGGGTTTTAATTGAATCCAGTGACGGTCAACACCAATGGGGAACCGTTGGCGTAAGTGAAAACATCGTTGAAGCCAGTCTTCAAGCTCTCGTCGATAGCTACGAGTACGCCCTACTTAAGTTCATCCGCAAAAAAAGAGCTTCTAAACCAGCTCATTGACGTCTATGAGTGAAATTCCAAAAGCCTACGATCCGCGGTCTGTTGAAAACCGCTGGTATTTTTATTGGGAGAGTTCGGGATTCTTTTATGCAAATCCGGCTTCAAGCAAACCAGCGTATTCCATAGTTATTCCTCCCCCAAATGTGACTGGCGTCCTTCACATGGGCCATGTATTGAACAACACAATCCAAGACATTCTTGCCCGCAAAGCCCGCATGGACGGGAAGGAAGTGCTGTGGTTACCAGGTACAGACCACGCGGGCATTGCCACTCAAGCGGTTGTAGAAAAGCATTTACAAAAGCAAGGTATCATGAAGCACCGCGAAGAGCTGGGGCGCGAAAAGTTTCTTCACTATGTATGGGAATGGAAAGATAAACATGGGAACATCATAATTCAGCAGCTAAAACGCCTCGGTTGTTCGTGTGATTGGAGTCGTCTCCGATTTACGCTTGACCCTGAATATTCTGCGTGCGTCCAGAAAGTTTTCATTTATCTCTACCGCAAAGGCCTTATCTACCGTGGTATGCGAATGGTTAATTGGGATCCGGCTTCGCGAACCGCCATTTCAGACGAGGAAGTTGAAATGATCGAGGTAAAAGGTCACCTTTGGTACATAAAGTACCCAATTATTGATCCAAATACAGGGGAACCTTCGGAGTCAGCATATCTTGTGGTAGCTACTACCCGCCCGGAAACTATGTTGGGCGACGAGGCAGTGGCGGTAAATCCAGCCGATGAACGGTATAAATCCTACGTGGGTCTAAAAGTCCTCCTCCCCATAAAAAACAAACCCATCCCTGTAATTGCAGATGAATTAGTGGACCCTGAATTCGGCACAGGTTGTGTAAAAGTTACTCCCGCCCATGATCCCGCAGACTATCAAATCGCACTTCGGCACAATCTACCATTCACCATTGTTATCGGGCAAGACGGTCGGATGACTGCAAATGCTGGACAGAAATTCGCTGGGCTCGATCGAATGGAAGCTCGAAAAGCCGTAGTCGAAGAACTCGAAAAACTAGGTTATCTCGTTAAAACCGAGAACTATACTCACAACGTTGGGTATAGCCAACGTAGCCATGTGCCTATTGAACCGTACCTAAGCGAGCAATGGTTTCTACGGTACCCGGCAGTTGAAATTTCACGAGAAGCCGTTGCAAAAGGTATCATCAAGTTTCATCCCGATCGTTGGGCTAAAGTATACGACCATTGGATGGCTAACATCAAAGACTGGTGCATTAGCAGGCAGTTATGGTGGGGTCATAGAATACCAGTATGGTATAATAGAACAGCTTTCCAGCTTTTGGAGAAAAGGTTAATCCCCATAACAATTACCGGTATCGAGCCCGCCATTACTAACCACATCCGTTTGCCAGCGAAGCCTATTTACAACCCAAACGCCTCCAAAATGCTTTATGTGAAAGACCCCTCAGAAATCACAATTACAAATTGCGAGCTCCTAACCCAAGCCACCCAAGATCAAATTAAACAAATCTTTGAATCAGCCTTATACCTCGGACTAACACCGCCAGGTGAAGATGTGGGGCCAGTGCCAATTCACAACTTTTTACACGCACTCGTTTACGAAGGCCAGCTATACGCCCTTCGTATTGCTTGTGTCGAAGAAAATGGTATGCTTTACGTCCGAAAACTTTTGCTGCAACGTAGCGAAACAAACCCCGTATTGCCAAGAGTTCAAATCCAAAATCTTACTCAAGATAATGCACCTAAAAATAGCGTAACTGTTCGGGAATTAATCCCCGATCCATATCGTGACCCGGCCTTTACACTAGCACGAATGGAAAGCCCTGCCGACGGATGGGAGCAGGATCCAGACGTGTTAGATACGTGGTTTAGCTCATGGCTATGGCCATTCGCGACGATGGGTTGGACAGGCAATCCTGAGGCAGACGCCAAAAACCCAACGCTTAACAGGTTTTACCCAACCACCGACCTTGTAACAGGACCTGATATTATATTCTTTTGGGTAGCACGAATGATAATGGCTGGTTACGAGTTCACAGGAAAACCGCCTTTCTATAACGTGTACTTTACAGGAATTATTCGCGATAAACTTGGGCGGAAAATGAGCAAAAGCCTTGGTAACTCACCTGACCCACTCGAGCTTATCGACAAATATGGAGCCGATGCACTCCGATATGGTACAATTCGCGCTGCACCATTGGGTCAAGACGTTTTATTTGACGAAAAGGATGTCGAACTAGGACGCAACTTTTGTAACAAAATTTGGAACGCATGCAGGTACAGGCAACTGCAAGGCGGTCCCGTACTTCAACCTATAAACCCAAACCTTCTCACAACAGATGATCGTTGGATTTTACACTGCCTTAACAATGCAATAGTAAATCTCACCTCAGCACTAGAAGGATACAGATTCAATGAGGCAACCCACATCCTCTATCGCTTTTTCTGGGCAGAATTTTGCGATTGGTACCTAGAAACCACAAAAGCTATTGTAACACGTGGGAAACACCAGGACAAAAGGTTAAACACATTAGCTGTAATCGATTTCGTACTGCATGCCTCTCTACGAATGTTTCATCCGTTCATGCCACACATCACCGAAGAGTTGTGGCACTCCATGGGATTTGCTGCACACCATGATCCCGATACGGGTGGTAAAACAATTATGTTTGCACCCTGGCCAAAACCACTTTCTGAACAACAAATTCAGTTTTACGGAATCACAAGCCAAGTCATTGATTTTATCCAACATCGGAATGAGCTTGTTACAAAGGGAAGGAATCTTAAACGTGAACTAAACATACCAGCCTCTAAAAAAGTGAACTTTGTTTTAGTTCCTGAAGTTGACCTATCTGAAGACGATCTAGAGGTGCTTCGTATATTACTCGGGGCCGAAACCTTGGAAGTAGTGAAAGTATATCAAGTGCTGCGAGGCACACCTGTGATACATTCTGTACTTGGTTCACTTTATTTACCGCTCGCAGGCGTAGTTGATATCCCCAGCGAAATTGCAAGGTTGCAAAAGGAACTCTCAAAACTAAAGAGTGAGATGGAAAAAGTTTCAAGCAAACTTAATAACCCAATTTTTCTCGAGAAAGCACCCAACGAAGTTATCTTGCAGCATCAGGAACGCTTAGCCGAACTGCAAACCACAATTGAACGCATTGAACAAACCATTGGCATGCTACAAAGTGCAAACTGAATAGATGCCACCCTATTAATATGAGCGCTTGTAAGAGATTTACATTAAATAGTGCATTGGAGGTAGCCGTTGCAGCTGCACGCGCTGCCGGCCAGATTATGAAGGAAAACATAAATAAGCGAAAACGTATTACTGCGGTGACCTCCCATGACGTCAAGCTTGCACTTGACGTACAATGTCAAAAAACAATCCAAAAGATTTTGACTGACTCCTTTCCATACATCCCTATCCTTGGTGAAGAAGGGACTTTAGGAAACACATCAAGCGAAATGCGGTGGGTGGTTGACCCAATAGATGGCACAGTTAATTATTCGTTCGGTATACCCCACGCGTGCACCTGTATCGCCCTTCAAATAAAAGACGAGACAAAAAAAGATAATTCAATGTACCCTTACATCACCCAAATAGGTGTTATATACGACCCTTTCATGGACGAGCTTTGGACTGCAATTAAAGGCAAAAAATCTAAGTTGAATGGCAAGACCATTGCCGTAGGTAAACACACTGAACTCAAACATGCATTGGTAGCCATAGGCCTCGGCAAAACGTCCGAAGAGGTCTCTGCCAACTTACCATATTTTTGCAAAGTATCGCAACTCGCACTTAAAACTAGAATAATGGGCTCAGCCGGCCTCGGTCTCGCATACGTAGCCTGTGGCCGGTTCGATGTTTATGTTGAACGCGGAATCAACATCTGGGACATAGCGGCTGGTGGGCTCATACTCGAATGCGCCGGGGGCGTGTTTTGGACCGAAACGACACCGAAATCAAACTTTTTTCGGATGATTGCAACCAACCAGGCACTGCTTAAACAACTTCCGCCGTTCGAATAAAACGTCTAATGTCTGTTGAAGGCATACTTTTTTTACGTTAAAACTCTATTCGAGGTCAATTTCAACCTTACCTCAAATCAGATACAAGGCACTTAATCTCCTATACGCCACTTAAAAACCGCTTCTGTACGCGATTACCTATAATACGTTTTTTATAACACCGTTCCCTTGCGTAAGTATGAGAGAAGCATTTTCAGGCCCTACACACCTAATTCCCCAGTTCTTTTTTACCTACTCACTGCCAAACTGTCACGCAGGAAATACATTCCAACTTCCTTCAATGGTAAGAAAACATCAATACATAAATTGGTGGAACTCTGGATTAGAGTGTAAGTACTGCTTAACTTGTTCAATCGCACGTGCTCTATGGCTAATTCGATTTTTCTCCTCGGCTGGCATTTCACCAAAGGTTAATTCATATCCTTCAGGTTGAAATAATGGATCATATCCGAACCCATTTACCCCGCGTGGCTCGAAACAAATTTTCCCATGGCAAGTACCAGTGAACAGCTTTAGTGCTTGTCTTGCACCTTGAGTGTCATTGAACTCCAAAGCGAGCAGGGCAATAACGCATACGAATCTAGCGGTACGCTTTTCCCATGGAACCCCATTCAATAATTTAAGTAATAACGCATTGTTGTCTGCATCCGTGGGCCGTCCTTTACATACGCCCTTAATCTCAGCAAACCTGGCTGAGTAAACTCCTGGCTCTCCTCCCAAGGCGTCCACCTCTAACCCAGAGTCATCACCTAGAACTAAAATTTGTCGCCACGGGGGTTGTTTTTTCGCCAAAGCATCTGCAACGCACAAAACCTTTTTTATGGCATTTTCCTGGAACGTAAGACCGTCTTCCGTCCAGCAAATAGACAAACCAAGATCTTTCAAGGTAAGAATCCTTTTTTGACAACCCAACAACTGAGAGATTTCTATTCCCTTGTGTGAGTTTGCTGTAGCAACCACAATTGCTTTTCCTTCGTGCTGATTTTCCATAATCGCAGCGAACTGTCACTTTATTTCAAATGTGGCCGGCGGGAACGGTTCTCGCTTTTCGATTTGCAGTTCTTGAAATCGTTTAAATGCATTATGCCGTTCCTCTTCACCTACTGCATCAGAAACAATGATCCGGCGCAATTCCACCAACTGTTTTTCTATGTGCCTTACCCGCAACCTGCGAAGCAGATCCTTTGTAAACGCCTTAAGATCTGAAAAAATAGGTTGTTCGGTCCCCGCTGCGGTTATTACCGATCGGATGCTTTCATCCTCAAAGCAATCGAGTAGCGACCCAGCATCTATTACCACTCCTAATTGGATTCTTCGCTGAATTTCCTCGATTATCGCCCGTGCTTCAACGCTGTTTATCCAAGATATGTCCAAGTAACTGAGCACTGTGTTGGTAACCTCAGGACGATGCAATAACAATTGAAGCAACCACATCTCTTCCCTTGGCGGCATGTTAAACGTTTTTGCTTCTTGACCAGGTTCTTCTGCATCCAAACTTGGTTTATCGGTAAACATGGTTTTGTAAATTTTCATAAAATCCGTGTATACAGAGAGAGGAGTCAGACCTAAACGAGCTGCTGTTTTTGTGGCTATAGATTCTACTAACGTCACACTGCGTGCTTTGGATACCGCCTCCGCCATTTGCTGAATGACAGATCGTTTTCCCCGGTCAGAAGCTATGTCATTGGTAGAACAAAGCCGGTTCAAGTAGTAATCAAAAAACTCCATTGCATTATTAACTATTTTTTGAAACGCAGCTGCTCCATAAGCCAAAATAAAGCTATCCGGATCGTCAGGCGGAGGAATAACCGCTACTTTCACATTTAGCTCCGCCGCTAATAGTGCATCAAGTGCCCTGACCATCGCCCGTTGTCCAGCCTCATCAGAATCAAAACATAATACAACAGTGTCTGTATATCTTTTTAAAATTTGGGCGTGCTCCGAGGTAAACGCCGTTCCCTGTGGTGCTACTACGTTTGGGAAGCCAGCCAAGTGAATTCGAATTAGGTCTATTTGACCTTCGCACACAATTGCGAACCCAGCATCCATGATAGCTCTACGCGCCTTGTCTAATCCATAAAACACACGGCCTTTTCGAAAGATTAGGGTTTCAGGGGAATTCAAATATTTTGCCACAGCGTTATCGGTGGTAAGAACTCGCCCGCTAAAGGCAATCACCCAACCTTGCTCGTTGCAAATAGGAAATATTACACGTCCTCTGAATCTGTCATACCATTCTTGGGTATTTTCACGCCTTATTATTACTCCTGCTTCCTCCAAAAGTTGCAATGGTATTGAATTTGCCCTGCCCCACCGAACTGTATCGTCTGGTCTGTCCGGAGCATACCCAAGTTTAAATATTCTTATTACTTGCGAATCGATACCACGCTTGCGGAGGTATTCTCGAGCCGGTTCAGCCTCAGATGCTTTAAGAAGAATGTTATGCCAATATTCGGTCAGCTTTTGATGCACATCCAAAAGCTGCTCCCGCTTTTCCCGCAAGCGATTGCTCTCTGGTGAAGTGTTTAGCTCGAGGGGTATACCAGCCCTTGCAGCCAAACGCTTTATAGCCTCAAAAAAGCTAATATTTTCATATTCCATTATGAAGGTTACCACATCTCCACCTTTGTGACAGCCGAAGCAATGAAAAATCTGCAATCTTGGGTTCACCATGAAACTCGGGGTTTTTTCCCTGTGAAACGGGCATAACGCAGCGTAGTTACTCCCAACCTTCTTTAGCCGCAAATATTCCCCTATTACGTCCACAATATCGTTCGCGGACTTTATCTTTTCACGTAATTCTGGCGAAATATATGCAGCCACAGCTAAACGACTCCACCAAACTTATCCTACAAAGCTTCCTAGCGGGTTTAATAGGGTTGCCATTCGCGTAGCCTAGTCGGTTCAGCGCCAAGACGCTGAGGTTCGATTAACAACCATGGACACCATTTTTTTAATGTTTTTCCAGAAACCGAGTTCACAAATACCATTTCTTGGATCGTATAAAGCTTCGGGAAAAATTCGCTCCCATATATCTCTTTCATTGTTGCGCGATCGCGCTCAATCTCAGCGCTGGTATACTCACGAGCGTTTATCAGCGCTACCAGGAAAATTACAATGCACGCGTATCGAATTACTCCAGCAATCATACCTAAAAAATATTCAAGCCGTCCAAAGATATCCTTATTTTGCAGCCACCGCTCAACAGTGTTCTTTACGGTTATTACAAGAAAAAAAACCGCAAAAGCAATCGACAAGTAAGCAAGCAAATTAGAATAAAACGGTTCCAGCATTGCAACCCGCCTAATATACTGGGCCAGCGGTTTGTACCCTAATGCCCCACCTATTGCTATCCCAAGCCACTGAACTAACGGTACAAATTCTTTGGATATACCATTTATGCGACCACGTACAATTCCAAATATCAACACCGCGACAACAATCAAATCAAACCAGCCCCATGGCAAATTTTTCATATTTCACATTTTAAGATAAACCTACCTAGACGTCCAACATTGAGTGAATCACAAGACCTCGTGGTCAAACCAACCCAAGCTCAGTATAACCCCGATATTTATCCCCCTGTGAAAATTTCCGCCATGCTATAAGGATTGGCACTGAAGCCTTTTCCACTTTCAGTGAGTGCGGTGCCTAATCTCCTACTTCCCAATCCTTAATAAGGAGGAAATGAGGAAAGCAGTCATCAGAAGTTAAATAATCTCCCTGCTGCTAAAGGATATAGCCCTCTAACGTTTAAGAAGTGAATTTACCCCTCTACGCTGGATTGGACTAGGGTTTTCCAACCGTTTTAAGCCGGTTTTCTAGGTCTTGAACAATTAAACGAACGTGATCAGTATCCGGGCGGTTGGGGTTTAACTGTAAATACGAATTAAATTTTTCTAAAGCCAAGGGATAATTTTCAAGGTGATAAAGTGCCAAAATGCCATAGTTTAAGAGAGCGGGTGCATATTTAGGATCGCTCTCGTAAGCTCTTTCAAATCCGCGAGCCGCCTCTGCATATTTTCCTCGTTGAATTTGGACTATGGCCCATCCGTTCCATGCCCGAGCGTAGTTCGTTCTTAGCCTGATTGCCTCCACAAACGCGCGTTCCGCGTTTGAAGTTTCCCTTAGGAGTAAGGAAGCATATCCTAAACCCAACCACGCCCTGGCCTCCGAATCTCGCAAATGCACACAACTTGTAAATTCACGTTTTGCTAGATCTGCTTGCCGTAGAGTTAGATATAAAAATCCGAGGTTTAATCTAGTTTCTACCACCTCCGGATTCAGCGAGATTGCTTTTCTGTATGCATAAACGGCGTTGGAGACATCCCCGGCAAGATGGTAAGCGACCCCGAGTTCATGCCAAACAAGTTGGTTGGTTTCCATAAAAGATCTTGCTTTTAATAGTGTCCTTATAGCTCCTGAGTAATCCCCCGTTCGAATCCGCACTTGCGAGGTCCGCAAATACGATTCAACCGAGCTATGACAACCTAAGCAGACGAATAATAGGCACGAACAAATAACTGTTGGTAAACCACCCTTCATTGTTTACCACAATAATGGGAGGCACGGCGTTAGTCCAGTCCTTCACCAAAAATAGGGTGTTCCAATCCGATCTCCCACAAGTTTTTAATAGACATTAACAATTTGCGCTTCATTCTTTTAAACCTGATGTTCTGCGAAAAAAGAAAAATTCATTATTCCAATTTGCTGTTTTTTTACTGTATTCTCGTAGCCTCAGCATCACAACCTGAACAGGATACGCTTAATTTTCCTAAATCATTGGTCCACAGTACCAACCTACCAATTCTCATCATCAACTGTCCTACAGCAACGGTAGATTTTATAGTAAACGACACCGCAGTGCGGGTTGCGATTGACACCGGCATATGCAAACTTACAGGTGCATCTGACATAACAAATGCGTGGAAACATTTTTTAAACACCAATGACGTTCTTGGAATAAAGGTATTTACAAAACCGGGCCCCGTTTGTGGCACCCGAGTGGGTTTGGTAGGTGCCTTAGTGTCCTCAATTATTGCCTCTGGCATTCTGCCTAATACTAACATCATAATCTGGGACCATAACAAGGTCGATCTAACAAATGCAGGGTTCCTTAACCTTGAGAAAAAATGGGGCATTCAGGTGCTGGACGTGCTTCAAACTGGGTACGATACAAATGTCTTCTACGAAAACCCAATTGTAGGAAATCTGAATTGGGGTGATGTGGAATTTGGTCTTTCTCCTGAGAATACGAGCCGAAAATCCCGCGTAACTCGAATATTATCCCAAAAAGTAACACGCCTGTTCTTAATCACTCCGTTAGTCTACCATCCACGCTTCGGCATTTGTGGGCACCTTTACCAC
This sequence comes from uncultured Verrucomicrobiota bacterium, assembly GCA_964654645.1. Classification (GTDB taxonomy): domain Bacteria; phylum Verrucomicrobiota; class Verrucomicrobiia; order Limisphaerales; family CAZZJO01; genus CAZZJO01. The sequence continues at coordinate 71,912 of CAZZJO010000007.1, forward strand.
CTCGGACTCCAAAGCGTTGACAATACACAACGTTTTATTAGAGATCAGGATACCTTTGCAATAGCAATCCCGGAAATATGTGCAATTGAGCAAATTGGTGACAAATTAGCTCTTTGCATAACAGATGCGCTACTGTGCCAATATGAAGGTGGCCCCACAGGCCAGCCCCACTATGTTGTCCCATTAAATCAAATATGGATAGGAACTGATCCAATAGCGACGGACCTGCTGGGGCTGCAGCAAATACAAAAAGTTAGGCAAAAAATGGGGTTACCTCTGATCAAACGGAGTCTTCAGCTTTGGGAAAACGCCTCCTTGCTTCAGCTAGGCACTCTTAATACGAATAACTTGATAACGGTTTGGTTACCTTGACCCCTGATGTATGATAAGTGCTTTCTAAATCTGAAGCAGCCCGAAAGATGAACTCAATTCCCATTCCCAGTTCTTATGCGGAAAAAGGCTGTCGACACATGGTCCAACATATGTACCCAAACCCATACTTCATCTCCCGTGGCTTTAATATAGTATGGTTGTCCATCTGAATCGGTTAATATTTGCCACGGTCCACTTGGATGCGGAGCCCACTCTACGCAGTAGTTGAGTTCCGGGATTGCATCCCATACCAGGTAAAAACTCCTAGCTTCTGGAATTAAAGTGACCTTTACCTGGGGAGGTGGACGTACTTCCACGTTAAATGAAACAGAATTAGTTAGTTCGTTCCATCCTTCCCATCCCCCATCCCCAACACATACCGTGAACTCATGAGTGCCCACATCCTCATGAGTAGGTAGCCAAAAGACAGTCCCCTCAGTAGGACTAATAGTTGCTCCTGGTGGAGCACCACCAAGCCAAAATCTAAGCGTTTGAGCAGGCAAGTCACTATTCTTTATGTTCTGATCCTCCGCGTGGATATGAACTTCAACCGGCATTCCGACATGGACGATTAGATTGGGATTTTCCAAATAAAACCACGGCCTTTCATTCCTGGGGTACACTCGAATCGTTACCGAATTTGTTTTCTGAATCCAACCGTCACTAACTACAACTTCAATTTCGCCCGATCCCACATTAGTAGGCCCAAAAGAAAACCACAGCTCATCCTCCTTTCCTTCCCACACAATACTAATTGAATCCTCGGGTATTACCTCTGGTACAGTGGAGAAACATCTAATTGAGATATTTGTTACGGGGTCGTCTATATCTTCTATGCGGCATTTCAAAATAATATATTCCCATACTTCGCTTTTAACTTCTGATGGCAATCCAGACAGCTCAGGCGGAGAGTTTATCCGAAATTCGCACTTCGTTTCGTTATCTAGCCAAAATGGGTCGATTATGTGAGTCCTTATGGCAGCCGAAATGATTTTATTACCCGGGTGTAAGGCTAGATTGGTCAGAACACAACTAAATGCTTCCCCTGGATTTAGGTGAGGCACAACCCATGTCAGCACGTTAGAACCTACATTCAACTCGCCACTTTCCAACCATGCATCAATTACGAAAACACCATCCGGAAAATCAAATTCAACTGCTAAATTTGTAGCAGTCACAGGCCCACGATTTGTCAAAGTTACCATATACTCAAAACAACTTTCGAGATTTACCACGTTGGTCGATACCATGCCGTGGATTGATAGATCACACCAACCCAACAAAACAGGATCAAACACCCGATTGGTTACTTCCAACTCCAACGTCCAACCGCCTAATATTCCATCGTTTGTTTGCGAGGGGTCACTAACTACAAATAGTTGCCACTCCCCACTCGGATTAATCCCTCCGAGGGTATCCACTGCACACCAAACTGGGTCTTGAGGGGCCGGGGATGGAAATACCCCATTTGTTAACTCATCCCATAATGTTGGAGCATAAACCCCAGGCAAAAGGTCTTTCAGCCTTGGCAAACTTCGTGCACCAGAGGTTAAAGTAATTGTAACATTTGTGATGGAATTCTCGCTACCAGCACCCGACATTAACCCAATAGCATTACCATCGGGCGTTAATAACATTGCTTTCAATTTCAGGGGGTTGGCGGACGTGATTTCATGAAGCGTCACAGCGAACCTACTCAAATTGCCTGTCAGCAATGGCACCGCTATCGTGGATGGGTATAGATTTGGCTTGCAACCATTGAGATCCCAACCATCAACCCCACCAATAACATTTGTGTTTCCAAATCGGTAGATGTTAGTAATTGTCTTTCCAAGTGGTATTTCAAAAGTCAACAATTCTTCGCGTCTTCCTGGAATAGCCACTTTTAACGTTCCTGCACGTTTTTCCCCAAATTCCCCAGCGACCAAAACTCGGCATTTATATTCATACGCCTCCCCGCTCTGCAGATTCACAAGTTCGGAGGGCCCATCGAAAACCCAAATACCCAGCGTTGGCATAAGCTGAAAGACTACATTGCTTACTGATGCGGGGCCACAGTTTTTAACCTGGCATTTCAGGACAACTACTTCACCGCAATCTATTGCCCCATTTTGTCTTCCCTGGTCGCATTCTTCAAAGTCCACTCGCTCTAATGCTAAAACGTAACCTACGTTATAAACAACCAGAGCAAAATCTTGATCCAACCCATCTCCAAATGCTGGCACCCCATCACCCGCGATATTAGCTGCCGTGACCGTAAGCACAAAATCCTTTCCTACACCGGGCGGCAGGAAAACACTTTCAACATTGTTGCACCTGTCATACGCGCCTCCAGGAATGGAAAACGCGTTACTAAATACATTCCCTATATAAACTTCCCCTTCTAGCTCCAGCGTTAGATCCAAGTCATTAACGTATGCTGCTCCACCATTTAAAGTACCCGGGGCATCAGTCCAAGCTATGGTCACCCTATACGGTTTATTGGTATCTCCTACTTGGCCAATAAAGACACGGCGTTGACCGGTAGCTGTAAATACATCTGCCGCATGCTGATCACGTAAAAACCTTGGGACTCCATCGAACATCCTTCGAAGATCCAACGCCCCCATACCTTGAGCTGGAGACCACAGATTATCGCCCGCCCCGGACAAATATCGTGCCGAGTTAATCAAATATGCCTTCGTCATAGCTGCGCTAGGAGGCGGTAAACCGAGGTTCAAAAAATACTGTCGCAACAATGCGCAAGCTCCAGCCACCGCTGGTGCTGAATGACTTGTACCAGACGATATTGTATAAAACTCCTGGCCCGAAGGATAAAATCTAGCTGACCAATTTGTCTCGGCCCCTGGCAAAGCCGAAACCGCGCTGCCACTAAAGCACGGGTCAGCTGCGCCAAGCCCCCCATTCGGGCCAATCTTTCCAGCCTGAATAACCCCTCCAGTAATGTGGGTACCAGGAGCAACTAAATCGGGTTTCATCCTCCCATCTGGACACGGACCTCGGCTAGAGAAACTAGCAACTTCATCAGTGTTATCGGCATCCTGATCACACGTGGCATTTTCACCCCCACGCTCACAGCCTTGCGGATTTCCCTCGTAAGCAATTAAACGCAGGTTTTCAGAAGCACCAACTGTAATAACATTTTTCGCATTGCCAGGGGCACACACTGACCCCTCACTAGGCCCCCCATTCCCCGCCGCGAACACCACAACCATCTCTTGGTTTCCAGGCAGTGGGTTCACAGCAGTTAGAGGTACCGCATCTCGCACTAATCCATCATAAACCTGCGAAAATAGTACGTAAGAATTCTGTCTGCTACCCCAACTGTTATTGCTTATACGGGCACCCAGTAAATAGGCAGTTGAAACCAGATCCACTGGATCCGGGTTAGTCCAAGCATCTGGATCAAAAACTACAGAGGCACCTACTTTAACAAATGGGCAAATTCCTAAGCCATACTTGTAACCTTCAGGATCAACATGCGGATACCCCATAACATTTTCACCTACATAACCTGCAATAATATGAGCGTTTAATGTCCCATGCCCGTCACATCCTGCCAATGTACTTCCCCCCCCATTAGGGAAACCCGCGAGCCAGCTATATGCCACCCGACTCCCTTGGGTAAAATCACCAAACCTATATAGTGCAAAGTGATTGGGTTCTACTGTACCATTATCAATCCCGCTGTCTGTTATATCAACTATAAAGTCCGAAGTGTCGAACTGCTCTTGAGTAAATCCTAATTCGTGCAACCAATCTAAATACCCAGGTCCACATAAGCTTCCGTTTGTCACCATTCCTGCCACAATTATCGCTTGGCGTTCGTCAAGCTTTCGTGGGGGATCAACAGGAATTACTGATAACACTGAGGTCAGCCGGGCTAAATCAAAGGCTATTCCACTTTCCCCTTCACAAATTGCATAGGTAAATTGGTTGTAATTGAATGAATTGATTATCCGCCCGCCTCTCCTGGAGATCACAGATTCGAAGTCCCTCATTTCAAGCCCAGCTTCTTGCAATAACTGAACGCCTATATAAAGCGTGTTTTTCCGTTTTTGAAAAGCGGAAACTGCCCGGGAGGTTAAGCTGGGATGTATCTTCAACTCCGCGCTTAATTCCCCATCCCATTCGACAAATTCATTTGTTCTAGCCCATTCTTGGCAACGGACTAACTGGGCTGCTCCACCTGCCACAAGGTAAGCATTTTGAGGTACGTATCCCACCACTCTCACTCCAGTAGCTTCAAGTCCTCGGACCCAATCGGGTTTTATCGGCCCAATAAATTGCACTAAATACAAACCATTACCCCCAGGCTTGGGAAACGCTGAAATTTTACCCCTTTTTGCTTTCCATTGTGTCGTCCCTGTTTCAATAGCACCCGCAGGTAGAAGTAACTTTGGCGATTGTAACTCTATCTTTGGCCCTCTTAATTGAACCTCCTCTTGAAAGGCTTCGATAAGCTTAAAAGACCCGTACTCCACCAATACTTTCCCCTTGCTCCCAGTCCCTATCGACCCATCTTTATCCGCGTATACAAGCAGCCTTACAGGACTACCCTCCGACGCCCATATGCACAGGCTCAGCAACACACACACCACTGCCGTTCGGGCCATCTGCATTTTCATTTCAAATGTATTTAGACGGCCACACGCCCACCACCCTTCAGGTTTTTACTCCTATTTGGCGGTGGCTGTCGTTTACCCTTCCCCTTTTCCCACAACAAGTTTGGGTCTTTGCCCGAACAGCGAGGCGCAACGGGAATCACTTATACGTATACAACTTTTTTCCGCCGATGGCAAAGCTTTTTCCCCATAAATAATCCAAAGATAAATCCCCCAATATGTGCCCACCATGCTACCCCTCCAAAATTACCTGCCCCGGTCAAACTCAGCACCCCATTAAAAAACTGGATGATAAACCACACCCCTAAATACACAACGGCTGGTATCATTATCGTAGGACCCAAGAAAAATGGGGGAATAATCGTTTCTACCATCGCTAGCGGGTAAAACCTAAAATACGCACCCATGACCGCCGAAACAGCGCCACTAGCTCCTATCGTAGGAACTCCAAGGTTAGGATTTGTAACTATGTGAATTAGGCTCGCAAAAACTCCGCCCAGTAAATACAAAAGTAGATAACGAAAATATCCTAAACGATCCTCTACGTTATCCCCGAATATCCACAGGATCCACATATTTCCAATAAGATGCAACCAGTCTCCATGAAGAAACATTGCCGAAAAAAATGGCACCAGAAGCTGACCAGGAGTATGCAACTGCGCAACTTCAAGACATGTATACCGTAACGGGATAATCGAATACCGAGCCAAGACTTCATCCAAATTCCAGCCCAGCATCAACTCCCAAACAAAAACGATTAAATTGGCTCCTATCAATACGGTGGTCACAATCGGATAACGCGAAGAGGGAATATTGTCACGTAAAGGAAACATAAAAATGCTCGTTGCTGTCTAAATGAATCTACCTTCTGGTGCACCGGTACGCACGCGTTTTTGACGGCATTTTGATATGCTCAGATAAAATTCCTGCAGAGAGGCACAAACCGGAGAGACAATTTTGCGTGAAGTGCCTATTCCACTTCCCTCTTTTAAACTATCAAATTGCATGTTCCGCACTAAAACATTTTGCCATTATAAACTTATCCCGAAGTCTAAGACAAATCTTATATATTTACAAACCCAATAAGAAGTAACTCCAACTGGTAATAGCGTACTGTTTAATAGCACACAAAAAGCGCTAACTATCAAAGCATTGACAACGCCGCACAAAAATTGCATTTTTTGCCTGGTTAGTGCCTCGGTAGCTCAATTGGTAGAGCAGCGGACTCTTAATCCGTTGGCTCCAGGTTCGAGTCCTGGCCGGGGCACCAAATTTTTGAACCCAACCCCAAGCCTCCATGTCTTAAATTTTGGTTAACCTAGAAATAAGAGGCTTTCCAAATATGAAACGGCTTTGTTCTCAGCTAATAGCGCTAATTATCTTAACAGCTGGCATTTTCCTGGGCACAGCCAACGCCACAATCAGCTTTGCTCCAACCCTTGAGAAGGTAAACGGTGCCCTTCTCATAGTAAAATCATCCTCCCAAACGCGCGATATATCCCCTCAACCGTTCAATCGACAGTTTGGAATTCCCTTTCGAGAACGCTTTCGAAGCTTTTTCCCAGAAGAACCCTTGGAGCCAGGCCAAAACAAAGACACACTTGCCATATGTGTTACAGAGGAACGCCACTGCATTACCTACATGCCTAGAGCTAAGGAAGGTGACTCACTCCAAATCCTACTCCCAAATTCAAAACAATCCAGAACTGCTAAAGTTATCACAGTCGATAGAGACAGTGGGATCGCATTATTGGATTGCAGGGACGAGTGTGGGAGCAAAACCGTACCATTAGGAACTTTGGAAGATGTTAGAGCAGGTGATTTAGTACTAATCATTGGAACTGAAAATGAGACAATCGTTCCACAAATTGGTTTAGTTGCAAGTGTTGACCATGACGAAGTAATTATTACAGCTCCCCAGAGCGTTTCTGGAGACCTCGTAATAACAGGCGAAGGCCAATTTTTGGGGATTTTGAGCAAAACTGAGCAAGGGCGGACCTACAAACTCATCCCACCTAAAACTATCGCTCAATTTCTGGAACCCGAAACAAGAGTAAAAGAAAAGATAGGGTATCTGGGGGTTATAATTCAGGAATTGTCCCCCGATTTAAAAGAGTTCCTTAAAATCCGCGGTACCGGTGTGGTTGTAGCAGAAGTCTTACCAGGGTCACCCGCAGAAAAAGCTGGTTTGAAACCCGGCGATGTAATTACCCATTTTAAAGAACAACCAGTGGTTTCACCCGAACAATTTAAGCGGGCGGTGAGATCTACTCCACCCGGTTCCAGTGTCACAATGCAAATCGATCGCGAAGGACGGAGGTTGACCATCAAAATTATCATCGAGCCACTCCCCAGGACGGCTAGCTCTCGCATCCCCCCAGATAAGTCCTCTATAACCCAAACTCCAGAAGACCTCGGCATCATCGTGGAAGAATTAAATGACGTTCTCCGACATAAATACGGAATCCCAACAAGCGTCAAAGGACTCATAATTACCGAAGTCAACCCACGATCAATTGGTTGGCAAGCTGGCCTTAAACCAGGAGATGTAATCCTGGAAGCGAATAAAAAACCTATGAAAACCCCTCAAGATCTCGAAGAGGCGATAAAACAGAGTGAATCCAAGCTTCTCATCCGGGTGTGGTCAAAAGGAGCTGCGAAGTTCTTAGTAGTACCGTTAAAATAAGAACGCGCCCAAAAAGGGATACGCATTAAAGGCATTCACCGGTAACAAACCAATTTATTCTCCCCATACCATCATTTATTCCCACGGAACAACCTTGACACCCCCAAGTCGGTAAAAAGTTGAAGCATTTCTATGCAACCACCCTCATATTCTCAAAGTGTAGCAAGGACATATGGGAAGCTTTCTCTTTGAGGTCGGCATTTCTGGTATATAGTGGCACGTACATTTAAATTGCCATGTACTTCCGAAGCAAGATATAAACTTAACATGAAGCAGGCTTTAAATCCCAAGAGCGGTCCCAAACCAATAGGACCCTACAATCAAGCTATCAAAGTTGGGGATTTCCTCTTTTGTTCAGGGCAAATACCTATCAACCCAAACACAGGTCAACTAGTTGAAGGAGACATCCAGGTGCAAACCACTCAAGTAATCGAAAACATAAAATCAATACTACAAAGCGCCGGATTAAACCTTGAAAACGTGGTTAAAACCACGGTTTACATGACTGACCTCACAGAATTTCCCGCAATGAATGAAGTTTATGCCAAATATTTTGGCCCTGTGTACCCAGCCAGGACTACCGTCCAGGTTGACGACTTGCCAAGAGGAGCCAAAATTGAAATTGATGTGATTGCTCACTTCTCATCCACACCTAGTGTGTCTAACCTTACAAGTCCAACAGTAAAAAGTTGACTTTTATCACCTAAATTCCTTAAAGAACAAACATGCATAGACTGTTTGAGAAACGTGTTTGTGCAGTTGCAGCAATTAATTCAACAGATGAAGCTCTCCGCTTGGCAGAGGCTCTACTAGCAGGTGGGTTGAACGTAATTGAGATAACATTCCGCACTTCGGCAGCTGAAGATGCAATTACAAAAGTACGTGAAAAATTCCCTGAAATGCTTGTGGGGGCAGGAACTATTTTAACGGTGGATCAGGTCCGACGGGCTTATGATGCTGGTGCTCATTTTGGAGTTAGCCCAGGACTAAGCGAAACAGTTGTGCAATTCGCGAATCACCTCAATTGGGACTTTATTCCAGGAGTCATGACCCCAACCGAAATAGAAGCGGCGCTGATGTTAGAATGCACGATTTTGAAATTTTTCCCAGCAGAAGCCGCCGGGGGGATTGCCATGTTAAAAGCGCTCATGGGTCCCTACAGCCACACAGGTGTAAAATTCATTCCATTGGGAGGTATTAACGCTTCAAACGCTGCAGAATATCTCAAATTACCAATAGTGGCTGCAATCGGGGGAACTTGGTTAGCCGATAAAAAACTAATAAAAGCTGGGGAATGGAGCAAGATTACTGAACTGACGAAACAAATTCTTGAAATAGCCAGAAATACACAATCAGACTAATCATACATTTATTTACTAGCAAATCCTTGGGAGTTCAACGCCGAGAGGCATTTCTAAAATCCGACGCGTTCCACTGGAGGTTCGCAATATTACACCGCCAGAACCCTCTTCTACAAATCCAATCACTGAAGCATTCAAACCAAATTCTTTTAGTGCGGTTATTGCCATCTCGGTAAATTCCTTTGGCATAAAAGCCACAAACCTACCTTCGCACGCAATACTAAGGGGGTCCAATCCTAGTATCTCGCAAGCAGCTTTTACAGGCTCGATTATTGGGACCAAGTCCTCCTGTATCTCAAACTTTTTTCCGCTTGCCAGTGCAAGTTCATTGAGAGTCGATGCCAATCCCCCACGCGTTAAATCCCTCATACAATGCAAAGGAATCCCTAAATTTAAAAGCCGCTCCACCTGAGGCCACACCGCATCAACATCGCTCTCAACGGCTGTCTCAAAATTCAAACCCTCTCGTCCACTCAATACAGCAATCCCATGACGCCCAATGTCCCCACTTACCACAATTGCATCTCCCACTTGGATATTCTTGGGCAGTGGCTCTACTCCATGCTCTATTACACCAAGTCCCGCAGTAACCAAATAAAGTCCGTCTCCTTTCCCCCGCTCCACTACCTTTGTGTCCCCGGCAACTACCACCACACCAATTTGTTTGGCAGTTATCCGCACGGACTCCACCACCCGGCATAAATCCGCCATTTTAAAACCTTCCTCTAAAATAAATGCTGCACTCAGGTATAGAGGTTTCGCCCCACACATCGCGAGATCATTCACAGTACCGCACACCGCAAGTTTACCTATGTCACCTCCGGGAAAGAAAATTGGGCGCACCACATGAGCATCTATCGTAATAGCCATTTGGCAATTACTAACACTTATGATTGCCGCGTCATGCCCCTGGCTTAAAACGGGATTATTTAAGGCTGGTTTAAACAATTCCTCGATTAGATTTTGGGTCAAACGTCCTCCACCTCCATGTCCCAACACTATCGTATCATACATCGAATTTGGCAATGGACATGCAAAACTGTTCATACCTTTAAGAGGTACCCATGCAAGGTGATTACCGTAAAGTCCTAGCCCTGGCCTCGCGTGCGCACGTAAAGATAATAAGCCGCACAAGCCCCCTCGCTGGAAACCATTGGTGCACCTAAAGGATGCTGCGGTGTACATTCCGTAGCGAAAAAGGGGCACTCCGTCGGTTTTATGCGACCCATTAGCACCTCTCCAGCTCGACATCGTGGATTTTTTTCGGCATATATGCCTCCGCCCAAACTAAATCGGCGAACGGCATCGAACTGCACAAATTCCTCCCGCATTGCCAATCCACCTTGCTTCACTACTCCAACACCGCGCCATTCCCGGTCCATAGGGAAAAAGACCTTATTTATCAACTCCTGGGCGAGTTTGTTGCCCTCCCGTCTAACACTCCTACGGTACTGGTTCAGAATTGCAACTTTACCCGATTCTAACAACTCTATTAACATTACTAACCCTTGTAAAATATCAACCTGTTCAAACCCTGTAACTACAATTGGCACCTTGTATTCTTGACTGATCTTTTCATATTCCGCGTAACCCATCACAGTACAGACGTGACCGGGGGCTAAAAATCCATCTATTTTGCAATCCGGGGAACTTAGTAATAAGCATAGAACAGGTGGTACGCGTAGGTGTGCCACTAATACGGAAAAATTCACTAGCCTTTCTTGAGACGCCTTTAAAATCACTGCAGCCGTCGCAGGGGCGGTAGTTTCAAACCCAATTGCAAAAAATACCACCTCACGATCTGGATTGTGTCTAGCAATATCAAGCGCATCCAAAGGCGAATACACAACTCGTACGTCTCCCCCCTGCGCACGCGCTGTAAACAAATCGCCGGTCGTACCTGGGACACGCATCATATCACCAAAAGTACAAAGAATTGTTTTATGCTTAATTGCAAGCTCAATAGCCTTATCAATCTCTGAAGCAGCAGTCACACATACTGGGCAACCAGGGCCGTGCAACAACTCTATGTTCGTGGGCAACAATTGATCTAGTCCATTCCGCAAAATGCTATGTGTTTGCCCCCCGCAAACTTCCATAACTCGCCATCCGGCCCTTGTAATCTCTTGCAGCCGGTGCGCAAGTCGTCTTACTAAGTCTACATCCCTATATTCACTAAGATACTGCATCTAGGACGACCAAAGCCAATGTATTCCAAATTGCACCTGCTTACAACACAATAGGAAACCGGCTAAAAAAGTCGAGCCACACTGAGAATTTTGATACGCACTTAAGTTGACGTCTCCACTAAATTGCGTAAAAAATTGTAATTAACAAGCTATGCAAGTATTACCATCAGAACTTAAAAGAGGCACTGTAATTTTACTAGAGAACACCCCGCATGTAGTGGAAGAAATGTATGTGACGGGGACTGCTCAAACCCGACACAAGCTGCATACAAAACTGCGAAATTTGAAGACTGGGCGATTTGTAGAACGTGTATTTACCGACAACGACCGAGTCCAGACTGTAGAGGTAGATTATCGCATGGTTCAGTACTCTTATAAACAAGGCGATAACTATGTGTTTCTCGACACTGAAACGTACGACGAAGTGACCCTAACAGCAGATCAGATTGGGGAGAGACGATTTTTTCTAATAGAGAACCAAGAGTATCGAGCGATCTTTCTAGAAGGCAAATTATTGGATATCGTGTTGCCCCCTTCAATGGTGTTAGAAGTGGTTGATACCGCTCCGGCAATCAAAGGTGGGTCTGATTCCACATGGAAACCCGCGAAACTTGAAACCGGGTTAGAAATCATGGTTCCCCTGTTTATCGAAAAGGGCGAAAAGGTACGGGTCGATACGGAAACCAAGAAATACCTCGGTAAAGAATCTCCTAAGGGAAAATAAATAGTCTCAAGCCTACAATACATGCCCAAAAACTTTAAAAAAGCTTGCAATTAAAGAGTATCAAATTATTTTTTCGCATGCTTGGACGCCGCGGGTGCGGATGTTCCAGCCAGTCAAAAGTAAACAACATAAGCAGAATTAAACGGGATTAGCTTTGTCTCGTTTTGATAAACCACTGGGATGGTTAGGCTGACCAACCCTGGTGGATAACAGAATAAACCTAAAAGCCGATCTGTAAATATGTTAACGATGGAAGAAGCCCTAAAGCAAAGCGATAAACGCTTTGCACCAGGTGAAATTGTAAAGGGCAAAATTATCGAAGTAAGACCAAAAGAAGTCCTTGTCGATATAGGTTATAAAAGCGAAGGTGTCATCCCCATCACAGAGTTTGAAGATCCTTCCTCACTCAAACCCGGGGACGAAATAGACGTCATAATCGAACAGCTGGAGAATAAGGACGGGATGGTGGTCCTTTCGCATGAAAAGGCCGCGTTTAGAAAAAATTGGGAACGTATTATCGCAATTTGTAATGAAGGCGGTAAAATCACTGGCAAAGTCAAAAGCGTAGTTAAAGGAGGATTGATAGTTAACATAGGCGTTGAAGCATTTGTCCCTGCTTCCCATATCGACCTAACCCCACCAAAAGACCTTCAACAATACGTTGGCAACACATACGAATTTAAGGTCGTTAAAGTCAACCAAGAACGCCAAAACGTTGTTTTGTCTCGGCGAGAGTTACTTGAACAAGAACGCGCGGAACGCAAAGCAAAGCTTTTGGCAGAAATGATGCCGGGGGACATTAGAAAAGGCATCGTAAAAAACATCACTGAGTTTGGTGCATTTATTGACCTGAATGGCGTCGACGGGCTATTGCACATTACCGACATGAGCTGGGGTAGGATTAGGCATCCATCGGAAATGCTTAAAATTGGCCAGGAAATTGAAGTGGTCGTGTTGGATGTGAACCGTGAGAAAGAGCGCGTAAGCTTAGGACTTAAACAAAAGATGCCTAATCCATGGGATAATATTGAACAAAGATACCCAGTGGGCTCTCGTGTACGAGGCAAAGTGGTAAGCGTGGTACCTTATGGAGCCTTTGTAGAACTTGAACCAGGCGTCGAAGGACTGGTACATGTAACTGAGCTTTCTTGGACGAAACGGATCACCAAGGCATCCGACGTTCTAAAAGTAGGCCAAGAAATTGAAGCAATTGTATTAGAAGTAAACAAAGACGAGCAAAAAATTGCACTTGGAGTGCGTCAATTGCAACCCAATCCGTGGGATGAAGCCGATAAGAAATACAAACCTGGTACAAGGGTTAAAGGCAAAGTACGTAATCTCACGAGCTACGGCGCGTTTGTTGAATTAGAAGATGGCCTCGACGGACTCATTCATGTGTCAGACATGTCTTGGACCCGCAAGATAAATCACCCATCAGAAGTCCTAAAGAAAGGCCAAGAGGTAGAAGCTGTTGTATTAGAAGTAGACAAGGCCAACCAACGTATTGCATTAGGGCTTAAACAACTCACACCAGACCCATGGGAGAACATCGATCAACTTTACAAAGTTGGTGACTTGGTGACTGGTAAAGTTACCAAGCTGGCTAGCTTCGGTGCTTTTGTGTCACTCGCTCATGGTATCGACGGGTTGGTCCACATCTCCCAAATTAGCGAAGAACGTGTAGACAAAGTTAAAAACGTACTCAAGGTGGGACAGGAGGTTACCGCCCGTGTGATCAAGATTGATAAGGCCGAAAGGCGAATAGGCCTTTCAATCAAGGCGGCCCAATACACGCCCGAGCGTCTGTTAGCAGAACAAAAATATCTCGATTCGCTCAAGCCGGGCGAAGACTTATTGGCTTTGCAACAAATTTTTGAGCAGGCTACATCAACCCAACAAACCAAAACTGCATCCACAGAAAAACCTGCTGAAAAATCTCAGCAGCAGGAAGCGAGCCCAGAGGAAAACGCTCAGACTCCAACTCAGCAACAATAACTGACACCCTTTAGGATTAGAACCCGCAGGGCGAGTCCTTTGCCCTGTGGGTTCATTTGCATCCTCGCAGAAGTACTTGAAAGGCGCGTTCTTAGCTGGTAAAAAATGTGAAAAATTCTAGGGGACAATGCGCAAAATAAAACTAGGCTTGCTTGGCGGCGGGACGGTGGGTAGCGGTGTCTATCATGCCCTGACCAAAAACAGTGCAATTTTTCAAAAACGGACTGGATGCACTCTACAGATAGCTAAAATTGCAGTTAAGCAAATTCGGGAACCTCGACCATACCACATACCCGAAAACCTTCTCACTACAGATTGGAAAGAAGTCGTTCATAACCCAGAGGTGCAAATTGTTACCGAATTGGTAGGGGGCACAACTGTGGCAAGGGAAATGGTCTTAACTGCACTTGAACTAAGGAAGCCCGTCGTCACAGCCAACAAAGCACTTCTAGCTACTTACGGAGCTGAATTGTTTGAAGCTGCTGAAGAGTATAATACACCGATTTTTTTCGAGGCAAGCGTAGCCGGTGGAATTCCAATTATAAAGGCAATCAGGGAAGGCTTCGTAATTAATCGGTTCAATGAGATTTATGGCATCGTCAATGGTACATGCAATTACATACTCACGCGAATGTCCCAAGACGGACTCGAACTAGAAAACGCGTTAAAAATAGCCCAAAAATTAGGCTATGCAGAGGCGGATCCTGGTCTAGACATAAACGGAATAGATGCAATGCATAAAATTTGCATCTTGGCTTCGTTAGCGGCAGGTGCTTGGGTCAACCCCAACCAAATACACGTAGAAGGCATCCAGACCGTCACACATAAAGACATCCAATACGCAAAGCGACTCGGCTACACAATTAAACTGCTTGCCGTTGCAAAGGCTGGGGATGAAAATGGACAACCTGCATACCAGGTCGCAGTATACCCAGCCCTTATTCCACAAAACCATTTATTGGCCCACGTAAACGATGTTTACAACGCAGTGTGTGTAAACGGGGACATCGTAGGAAGTACCCTATTTTATGGACGAGGAGCAGGAAAAGACGCCACTGCCAGCGCGGTGATAAGCGACATTGCAGACGCCGCTAAATACGTTCTCACACCAGGCTTACCTTATCAAAACCCGTTTGGCATTCACCAAAACGCACGAGTAATCCCCATCGGTAAAACCTGCTCAAAGTTTTATGTGCGGTTTACCGTCGAAGACAAACCCGGCGTGCTCGCTAAAATAGCCAATATACTAGGGAACGCTGGGATTAGTATTTCTGCCGTTATTCAAGATCCCGACCAACCTCCGAAAGGCATTGTACCGGTGATACTGACAACGCACGACGCCCCTTATCAAGCCATGGTAACCGCATTGACAAAAATTGCAAAATTACCCGTGGTAAAAGCAAAACCAGTAATGTTTCGTATCGAGACGATAAGAAACGCTTAGTTTTAATCGTATCACTTCTGCGGGACTGTATCCGAAGCCACGCCTACCACTATGTTACTCACATAAACTACCGGAGATGGACCTAAGAGTTCAAACCAATCCCGCATTACTCGTATTGCTTCCTCAAGAACGATATCTCGCCCTGATGGTTTTTCCGATTCAGCTTCCTCTTGGTTCATTTCTAACTCCGCCGATAATCGGCTAACCGAATTTGTTTCCCCTCCAACGCTTGGCGAAGGTTCATCAGTATCCAAGGTTAATTCCGACTCCTCTTCCACTGACACCACCCAATTGGTAAGTATAATGGACTTCTGTTGCTTGCGCATCTCTTCTCGTAGTTTGTTGCGGTGTTCCATTTCCTCCTTCTCTTTCAATCGTTGTGCTTCATTCAATAATACCGTCCGATCTGCAAGACGTTTGCGCAAAAGCTCCATCTCTTCTTGGACAAATTTAAATTCAATATCATTAGCGACACGTGCTGCACTTCGTTGACGCAGCTCTTCCAAATATGGCGACACCAGGTTTAACTTTTGAAAATCAAGGGGCCTTATCATATCCCAAGCCAAAGCTCCATCTAGATATCGTTCCCCGATCTCAGCTACATCGTTAACCGAGGGTAATACAATGTCAGGCACTACACCCTTCAGTTGGGTAGAAAATCCACTTGGGCGATAAAATTTTCTGATGGTTAATTTCAATGCACCAGGATCATTTGTGACGTCTTTCGAAACACTTTCTAAGAACGGTTTAAGTGGGATCAGTGACTGTACTGTACCTTTACCATGCGTGCTGGCATCGCCCACCAACACCGCCCGTTCGTAATCCTGCAGGGCACCAGCAACTATTTCCGACCCAGAAGCGCTAAACTTATCAACCAAGACAACCAATGGGCCAGCGTACGCAACTGTCAGGTCCCGGTCCTGATACACAATCAGAGTCCCGTCAGAATCCCTCGCCGCTACTATTGGCCCACCTTTGATAAACAAACCTGTCACCTTAATAGCTTCGTCAAGCGATCCCCCTCCATTGTGTCGTAAATCCAGGATTAACCCACTTACCCCTTGTTTAGTTAACTTATCAATCAAAACTGCCACATCTGCAGAACAACTACGCCCATGTCCTCCATTAACGCCGCTTCCAAGTTCCACCTTACCGTAAAACGAAGGCACTTCGATCAGCCCAACTTTAAAAATGTTGGTACTCCCTTCAACCAACACTTCCAGCACTTTGCCTTTCGCAGCCCGATCTTTCAAACTTACCTCGTCTCTGATCAGATTTACCTCCCGCCTAACTGACATGTCTGGGGCATCCACAGGAATAATTATCAACCGAACTTCCGTACCCTTCGGTCCTCGAATCAATTGAACTGCCTTCGATAAAGGCATATCTACGATATCCACTGGGGGCTGATTACTCTGGGCCACTGCCACTATCCTATCCCCCACCTTTAATTTCCGACTTCGATGTGCCGGCCCGCCGGGAATAAGTTCCGTTATCTTACAGTAGCCGTCTTCCGACATTAAGGTGGCCCCTATTCCAGACAATGACAAATTCATGCTTATGGCGAAATTTTCCGCGGCGGATTTACCCATGTATGTGGAATGTGGATCGTAGACCCGGGCTAAAGATGCCAAATAGAACTCCAATATATTCTCCGAGTCCCACTCACGGAAAAGTCTAAACGTGCGTGCATACCGCCGCTTCAAAGTATCAATTATCTCAGTATGTTTCTTGCCCGCCAATTTTTCTTCCAAATACTCAGCTCGTACACGATCACGCCAAAGCTGTTGAGCCTCTGATAAATCTTTTGGAAAAGGTGCGCCTTTGCGGTTAATTAACACCCGTTCTTCGGAATCAAACAAGAACTGCTCCCTTTCTAACAAATTTGTAACGTAACTAACATGCTGTTCTAAACGCCGCATAAACAATGAAAATATAACGTATGCGGGTGTAGTATCCCCCCTACGCAACAACAGCCGACACAAATTCGTCCTATACCCCGATAGAGCCTCCAAATCCGATTGCAAAAAGTGGATCCGTTGGTAATCAAGGTCCGTGATGTACCTATCAAACCAATTTGTAGATACCGAGACATCCAGAGACCGCTGTAAATAATGGTGCCGTTCCAACAGTCGAGCTACCCAATATGCGATTGCTGAAGCCCCAGGCGGCGGGTTTAAAAGATAATTAGTTGTTACCTTTCCTACGGGAAAAACAGTCTCAGTTTGGCTCCCTCCGATAACACCCAACCCTGAACATGATAAGATTACCAAACCCAACCATACTAAAACAGACTTGCGCACAAATTTCTTCATATTGCAACGAAAACCTAGCAACACACTGTCTTAATTTCACTATAAAAACTCGTCCAAAACCCCTAATTGGCAAACACGAAATAGCTTAAACTTTAACCGGCCGGCGCGGCATCCCACCACAAATAACTCTAACGCCCAATTGCCTTACCCTTATCCGGTTCATGTAAATAATACTAGCATACCAATATGCCAAACAGGCAGCTCCTTTGTCAAAGCTACCACAAACCAATAATTAGCACACTTATAAGTACGAGTTAAAAGCACTATCTAGCAAAGCAGGTGTCCATTTAATAACAAGCGCTTACATGAATAACCTTCCCGTCACCCGAAGCACCATGGTACCAAACAACTACCCCATAGTTGGCATAGGAAAAATTTTAACGGGAGCCCCAATGGAATCACTGGTTCTGGCACAAAACCTCTTCAATACCTAACAGATTTGAGCACGGCTCTCTAGCAATCAACCAACTTGTTTATGTACCATTTTGCTCAGCTTTAATAGAGAACACTGCCTTTAAACGAAATCCGATCATTAACCACCATAACACCACAATAGTTTTTTGTCCCACGAGATAACGCAGGCGATAAATTATTTCTACTGTCAATGCAAACGGGTTAGATACCACAATCACGTGAGTTGCCAAAAGGATACTTCAACAAGGTCACGCGTCAGACATCAAAGCGGAATATACCGGGGCCTAATTAACCTACGCCCCCCCAGAAGTGAAGAAACGCATATCGGGTTCTTTCCAGAACCAATTTAAAAGCCAAACGCGGTCTCCATTACCAGCCTGAATTAAAGATACCGCTACTCCCTTCTCCGCTTTTATTACACCTTAGGACCAATGGACTGCTCAACCAGACCAAATTCTTCATAATGATTTCGTGTAGAAAGATGATAGAATGTTAAAGATCTTTCACCATGATGCGTGCAATTTCTCCCCTGCAAGGCCAGTGGGAACCGCAATTTCCACCACCCTCCTCTTTGGTCAATACTCAACATGGTGCGACTATCTCAAAGTAAAATCACTTTTAAGAGTATGCGTTGCACGTTCAAAATTCAGCTATAGCCCACTGGCCCGGCTTAGAATGGGATTTCGGTCTCCCCAAACATTGTCAATTCTTGCAACGGGTGCGAAATATTTAGGACGATCTTTAAAGAAGCCCAAACACGCAGCAACACGCCTGGAATATGAGTGGAACCATTCGTCCGAGATCAGTTCAAACCATGCATGTGGCGCATTTTTGAGCGGATTATCAGTATTATGAAATTCACCCAGCTGGATTTTCCTGATCTCATTATAAATAGACTCCATAACCGCACAAAACCTATCCAGCTCAGATTTAGGTTCTGACTCGGTGGGTTCGATCATCATACCACCACTCACTGGCCATGCAATGGTAGGCGCATGATATCCATAGTCGATCATCCGCTTAGCAACATCTTCAACAGTTACTGGGCTCTTCTTTAAATCGATTATACATTCATGAGCTACGAAACCGTTCTGTCCCGTGAAGCTAATCGAGAAAAATTTACTTAGCTTTCTTGCTAAGTAATTTGCGTTGAGTATCGCAATTGGTCCAATTTGTGCGATCTGATTACCAAAGATCCGCAGATACGCCCATACCATTATGTACACAAGGGCGTTGCCCATGGGATATCCACTTACTGGGCCGGTCATTTCGAAGCCATTTGTCCTAGTACAATCAGGATAGATGGGCTGGTTCACTTGCGGATCCAGCAAATGGCGCGGCAGATATTTAGCGAGAAATTCTTTCACGCACACTGGACCTGCCCCTGGTCCACCCCCACCATGGGGCGTACCAAAAGTCTTATGCACATTTATGTGACAAACATCGGCTCCTAAATCACCTGGGCGAGCTATTCCTAGCAAGGCATTTAAATTAGCGCCATCGAAGTACACTAACCCTCCTGACCTATGCACTATTTCCGAGATTTCCTTAATGGCAGGATCGAAAATTCCGTATGTTGAGGGGTATGTTAGCATAATGGCTGCAAGGTTATCACGACAACTAGTAATGATAGCGCGGAGCTCATCAAGGTCTATGTTTCCACATGCATCACATTTAATTGGTACAACTTGAAAACCGGCTTTGGCTGCGCTGGCAGGATTGGTGCCATGCGCTGATTCGGGTATAACGCAGATTCGCCTATGTCCCTGACCATTTGCTTGATGGTAGGCTTTAATCACCATTAGCCCCGTATACTCGCCATGAGCACCCGAGAGAGGACTAAAACACACACGGTCCATGCCAGTTATTTCGGCTAACCACTTCTCTAAATCTTTAAAAATTGCGGACCACCCCTCCGTTTGATTAGGAGGCGCAAACGGGTGGATATCTCGAAACTCACGCCAGGTAAATGGGAGAACAGCCCCTGTAGGATTCAATTTCATCGTGCATGACCCCAAAGGGATCATGCCATGCTGAAGCCCTATATCTTTGGACGCCAATGAATGGATGTACCTTACAATTAAAGTTTCTCCATTGTATCTCTGAAAGATCTCGTGTTTTAACGGCGGTGTACATCGGCGAAACGGCGACTCTGAAGATGCAACATTGTGAAAAGCAGGGGTATAATTCACCGGTCCACCATTTGACCACTCACCTACCACCTTTTTAAGAGTTATGAAAATCTCAAGCACCTTTTCCAAATCTTCTTCCGTTACAGTCTCATCTAAGGAGATACCAACTGCATCCTGGGCAACAAACCGTAAGTTTATGCCTTTGCCCCACCCAATTTTAAGTGCATTAAATGCAGATCCTGAAGGGACAAGGCAAATGACCGTGTCGAAAAATGGTAGCAATGGAGACTCCACCTTTGTCGATCCCACCCAGGCATTGTGAATTCTGAATCCCATTTTAGTCAATTCCAAGGCCAGTCTTAAAGCCTGTTGATGAATTCTTTGTGCAATCCGGCGCAAACCATCAGGACCATGAAATATGGCATACATGGATGCGGCTATAGCCACCAAAGATTCTGCAGTGCATATATTACTTGTGGCTTTTTCGCGTCTTATGTGTTGCTCCCGAGTTTGTAACGCCAACCTATACGCAGGATTACCAAATTTATCTTTGCTTAAACCCACTATTCTTCCTGGCATCTGCCGGAGAAACTCCTTTTTGGTGGCAAGAAATCCCGGTTGAGGTCCACCGAAACCTGGTGGAATCCCAAACCTCTGTGCAGATCCCACAACAATGTCTGCGCCAAATTCTCCGGGAGGTGTTATCAGTATTAAAGCCAAAGGGTCTATCAAAACAACCACTAGCGCTCCCACCTCGTGAGCCCGTGTAACCAAATCTGACAAATCATATATAGCACCAAACGTGTCTGGGTATTGTACTAAAACGCCACAGCAATCTTCCGGCACTCTTCCATCGCGAACCAAATCAACAAACTGTAGTTCTATTCCAAGACCTCGCGCATGCGTGGCAAGTACTTGCAAAATGTGAGGGTGACAGTTGGGCGACGCAATAAAACGATTACGATCGGTATTAATCCGACGGCACATCATCATGGCCTCAGCGGCCGCCGTGCTTTCGTCTAACATTGATGCATTCGCCACATCCATGCACGTTAATTCCGCAACCATCGTTTGGAAGTTCATTAACGCTTCCAAACGTCCCTGCGCTATTTCCCCCTGATAAGGCGTGTAAGGTGTATACCACGCTGGGTTTTCCAGAATATGCCGTTGGATCACCGCGGGGGTAACAGTGTTATGCACACCCAGACCAATTAACGATTTCGCTGGTTTGTTTAGCTTGGCCTTGCTTACTAATTCTTGCAACGTTAAATGCTCCGGCAGGGGAGTAGGAAGTTCCAAACTCGGTGTTGTACGAATGCCCTCGGGCACCACAGCACCCACAAAATCATCGATTGACCCAAACCCTAAGTATTCGAGCATAGCCCGAACCTCCGTCTCATTGGGACCAATCAATTTGTGCCAATCTAAGGTCGGACTTTCTCCACCGGCTGTCTGTAAACAACTCAAATTCATAGGGTCAAATTAGAAGACAAAGCTTCTTTCAACCAAGCAATTTTAAAATACAAATGCCGCCACTTGCTCCTCGCAAGTGGCGGCATTTCTGGATCAAAACATGCGTCAACCTAGTATATCAACAACTGCCTACCTATTAGTGCCATTTATACTCATGTGGCTTTTAGTTCTATAGCTCCCGTGGATAAACGCCGCTTCCTTATCCTTACACTCCGCTGAAAGCTGAGAACCCACCATCTACTGGCACAACAACACCCGTAACAAACCCTGAGGCATTGTCGTCTACCAACCACAACAGGGTGCCAATCAAATCTTCAGGTTTCCCAAACCTACCCATGGGAGTATGTGCTAAGATGGTCTGTCCACGCGGCGTGAGTGAACCATCTGGGTTAGTTAAAAGAGCTTTATTTTGCTCGGTAATAAAAAACCCAGGTGCAATTGCATTTACACGGATACCTACCTTCGAAAAATGGACAGCAAGCCATTGAGTAAAATTACTTACGGCCGCCTTAGCTGCACTATACGCTGGAATTTTGGTAAGCGGCCGGAATGCATTCATGCTAGAAATATTTATAACTACTCCCTTGCCCTGGCGCGCCATGTCTTGTGTAAACACCTGTGTGGGCAAAAGAGTACCCATGAAGTTTAAACTAAAAACAAACTCGATCCCTTTTAAATCTAGATCATAGAATGTGATCGCCGCCTTTGTGGCTGGGTCGAGGTCCTCTTTCCGCAAATATTCAAGGCTAGTAGTGCCTTTCGGATGGTTCCCGCCCGCGCCATTTATTAGGATATCTACCGGGCCTAACTCTTTTTTCACAATTTCATTAGCTGCCTTGAGCGACTCTAGGCTGAGAACGTCACAGGCAATCCCGATTGCTGATCCTCCCGCCTTTCGAATCTCTTCTGCCACAGTTTCAGCTGCCTCTTTACGAAGGTCCACCACAGCAACCTTTGCCCCGCATCCAGCAAGTGCAAGAGACATTGTGCTACAAAGCACGCCTCCGCCTCCGGTAACCAAGGCTGTCTTCCCTGCCAAGTCTACTTTAAAAGGTAGTTTTATCATAAGCTTAGCTTTTTGTTTTTTATTATTTCCGTTTTTGGGCTTAAGTTTAGTTACCAAACCGGCCTCGGTAAGCCCATAAGCCAAGCGCCGGATTTGAAATGTAATAAATCCGTTCACCATCCGGCAGAACATTAAATCCATCTACTAGCTTAGCTGGATTGTACCTTTTTAGCATGGTTTCCAGTTTTGCGTATTGGAATCCAACCCCTTCTATTTCCTCCTGCGTAAGGTACCCTGGACAATACGTAATCTTAAACCTACCTTCCGAAGATCCGTGAATAAGGTGCGCAGCTGCGCTAAGATTTGCCCGTAAATCAGCATTTTCCCTCACGGCTTTTAAGATAGCAGGCGTCCCACGGTAACCATACTTCCGAATTAGCATGTCGATTTCTTTATCTTCACCAAACTCTTTGATGCCTGGGCCAAGGATTATAAGCTCACCACCATCGGCAATAGCCATACGGGTACGGTAGATTGCCTTATTTCCCAGCCAAGTACTCTTGAACTCCGCAGGATCAAGGTAAACAATTACTTTTTCCAGCGGACGGTCCAAAAGCTCAAAATTAACCTTCAACGACAAATCCGCAGCCTTAGTAAACACTTGAATGTCATCGCCAATGTATAAGCCCCGGACTTGCAGTTTACCCTCTTTGTCACGCGCAACTACAGTATGAATGTATACAATAGGCAAGTGCCGGAGAAACGCGTCAGCAGCATAATTCATTACTTGTCGCACAGGATTAATTGCTCGTCCCATGATACGCTCCATCCCATAAGCGGCACCTAGAAAATGACTTTTATTGATACCCTCTGCACCACCAGTGCCTACAAAGAAATTCTTGTTGTAATTGGCCATCCCTATAACTTCATGAGGAACTACCTGCCCTACCGATATGATTAAATCATGCCTCCCATTCCAAATCAGCGTGGAAATCTGTGCAGGCCAACTGAAATCCACCACCCCCTCTGATATTTGCTTTACATAATCGGCTGGCACTTCTCCAATTGTGGTAATCCCACGACGCCAATCATGCACTCTAAACAGCGATCGAGGTACCCCAGGAAACATTTCATTTATTTGTTCCTCTGTCATCGGTGTATGGGTTCCCACAGCGGGCAAAATCTCAACCAACCGGTCCCTATAATACTCGTAAATGATTTTTGTTATTAAACCGGCTTGCGAGTGAAACCTAGTGAAATCTGGTGGGACAACAATGACACGTCGCCGTGGTCCTAATTTGTCCAAGGCAGAAACTACCGCTGCCCGGATCTGGTCGACTGTCATTGCCGTTTCAGGCGAACCTTGTTCGAAATACATCATACGGTTCACCTGTTTTGGTACCGTAATAACCACTAATTTGCAAAAATTTTTTTCGAGACACGAACTAAAAAAAGTGATAAAAACATACGCCGTGTGGTGTAGCGCCGGCAGAGGCGATGTGCAACACCACACAATGACTTGAAAGTTATCACAAAACTTACGACACGAACTATGAGTTTGAATATTCGAAAAGAAGGTTCAATTGATTTATTGGCACTAGGTGCATTGGTCCATCGCTTGGACCCAGGCGTTGTCCCATTTAGGAAAGCAACTGAGTGCAAAATTCACGTTAGCGGAGGCGAGTACAATGTCGCCGCAAACTTAGCTGATTGCTTCCGCATGCGTACCGCAATTGCTACGGCAATGGTGGATTATCCTATAGGTCACTTAATAGCCGAACGTGTAAGGGCTATGGGTGTCCAAGCGTTTTATAAGTATTTTAAGCATGATGGTGTCCGGGGACCCAACATGGCCACCGTTTACAGCGATCGTGGTTTTGGTGTACGCCCACCGGTTGTATTTTACAACCGCAGTAACGAAGCCGCGGCCTTGCTTAAACCTGGGGACTTTAATTGGAAAGAAATTTTTGGGCTCGGGGTCCGGTGGTTTCACAGCGGTGGAATATTTGCTTCCCTGTCCCCAACCACTTCCGAGGTAATCATAGAAGCTATGCAAGCAGCAAAAGAACATGGGGCGATTGTTTCCTTCGACCTAAACTATCGAGCCAAACTATGGGCTGCAAACGGGGGGCAAGAGCGGGCTCAACAGGTGCTAACCCGCATAGTACAATATGTGGACGTGTTAGTTGGAAACGAAGAGGATCTACAATTGGGACTGGGTATCCCAGGGCCTTCTGTTGAAGGCAGCTCAAGCTTAGACCCAGCAAGATTTATTGCAATGATGGCTGATGTTACAAAGCGATTCCCCAATCTAAAAGTAGTTGCAACAACCTTGCGTGAAGTCCTTTCTGCTAATAGGCATCGTTGGAGTGCGGTTGCATGGATTGAAGGTCAAACTTATTTAGCCCCAACATGTGAATTAGATGTTTATGATAGAGTCGGTGGGGGAGATGGATTTGCTGCCGGCTTTTTCTATGGGTTAATGACTGGAGAGCCGCCCCAGGAAGCACTCAATCTCGGATGGGCACACGGCGCACTCCTAACCACGTACCCGGGTGATACAACCATGGCTACCCTAGAAGAAGTGCGCGCCTTTGCAAAAGGCCGATCTGCCAGAATCCAAAGGTAACCTTCTATAAAAGCTCTTTTGCGAGACAACGAGCCGGTATACGGCCGTTGTCTCGTACCTTGTTATGATTAAACCCCACCAAATTAATAAGGTTTAAAGGGCACACCAAAAGTGGTTAATCGGAACTAGTCCACTCCCTGATCATATATTTAATTTTTGGGAGACTGGGAGATCTGAGGCGAAACCCAACCCATGCCAGGAAACCCGAATCACAGGCGGTCCTTGCTTCCGTTTAAATGCCGCCCTTATTACACGATTTGTCACATCTAGTACCATCTCACGTTGATAACCTAGCTGGACAATCTCATCTATTGTAAAGCCCTCTTCAAGCCATAACCGGAGGATCGAATCCAGACTCTCATATGGCGGTAGTGTTTCTTGATCAGTTTGACCAGGTCTCAATTCCGCAGAAGGAGCTTTTGTCAAAATTGACTCTGGAATTACCAATCTTTGCGAATTAATCCATTGGGCAAAAGTGTATACTTCGGTCTTGTAAAGATCCCCAATAACGCTCAATGCTCCACAAGAATCACCATATAAAGTACAATATCCCGTGGCGATTTCCGACTTATTTCCGGTGTTCAAAAGCAAATACCCAAATTTATTTGAAAGCGACATTAAGATAACCGCCCGCAAGCGTGCTTGCACATTCTCTTCTGTAATATCGGGCTTACAATTGACAAACAAAGGGCCTAGTGTTTGTTCCCAAGCCGAATAAAGCGGTTCAAGTGGTATAATTTCCAATCTAACCCCTAAGTTGGAAGCTAAGGTTTTCGCGTCCTCCACGCTTGCCCTGGTTGTATATCGACTCGGTATAGAAACACATAAAACGTTCTCCGGACCCAATGCATCTGCTGCCAAAACTGCTACCACTGCCGAGTCAATTCCTCCTGACAGTCCTAACACAACTTTTTTAAACCCAGTTTTATGTACAAAATCACGAATGCCCATCGTAAGTGCACGATAGAGTCTTTCGCTCTCACATACACCTCCTTCCAAGTTTTCCGGCACGCTCGGAACGGCAGCAAAATCAAACATAATTATCTGTTCCTCAAATGCTTTGCCGATTGCTTTTATTTTGCCTTCAGCAGTTATCACAACGCTCTCACCAAAGAATACGTACCCATCCGCGCCCCCTACAACATTTGGAGCTATTACGGGACAACATGCTTTCTCACCTGCAAGCTTTCGAAGACTATTTAGCCGTTCTTTTTCTACCCCTTTAAACCACGGCGTAGGGCTCATCTCCAAAATTAAGTCAATTGGGGTTATGTCTCCCTCCTTTAATAGAAAAGTAGAACCAGGATCAATTAACCGAAAATCAGGCAATAAGCCACCTATACCTTTCTGCAATGCAAAGTACGATTGTTGAATTTGGCCGTTTCTTAAAACAACTAACTGCCGCGCAACCTCCCCATTTTCCTTCAAACAAAAGGTGTCGACCAAAAGTGGAATGCTCCCCACCCTTGAGGCAAGGTGTTTCAAAGCCACTTCTGCCAACTGTAGGAAATCACGATTCTTACCTAAGTTCTTAATAGGTACCCCCATGAGACTACTTGGTGCCGCTACCACAAAAACTGCTCCCTCTTTACTAGCTTGCTCGTAGCCCGTCAGTATTGAACGTAAATTATAATCGAAATCCCCAATAATTGGATTTGTCTGAAGAATGCCTACACGCATAGGGAAACGATAACGAGTCTGACCTCCCACTTTCAATTAATTAACTCTGGTCAAAGACTTTGACCTTCACATCCCCAAGCTGAATAGTCGCTGTAATTACGTGATCCTGTAGCTTCTTCGAAAGCACCTGCGCTGATAAATTTGAAAAGTGAAGCATGCAGTAATTTATTGACTAGGGCGGTCTTACAACCTAGCTTTTTAAGCTATGTTCCAAGATTCCATCAGACGTGTGCCACGACCTCAGGAAGTGGCAAGGATGACCACAGAAGAGATTCGAGAGGCTTTCTTAGTTACAGACTTATTTGCGCCTGGGGAAATACGCGGGATTTTTACCGACATGGATCGATTCGTAGTTGGTGGTGTGATTCCCCACGTTGGTATCCCGATCTCACTGCCAAACCATAAAAATACAGGCCGTAATTACTTTTTAGAACAGCGTGAAATAGGCATTTTCAACATAGGCGGTTCTGGGATTGTCCATGCAGATAACAAAACTTACCGCTTAGAAAGATTGGACTGTCTTTATTTACCAGCAGGGACAAACGAGGTAACATTCGAATCCGAGACCGAATCAAACCCTGCGCGCTTCTATTTCCTTAGTACTCCTGCTCATAAATCATTGTCCCCGGCTCTAATGAAAAAAAGCGAAGCTACGGCTACCCCGCTTGGCACCCAATCCGCAGCCAATAAGCGCACAATTTACAAGTACATTTACCCGAACGGAATACACAGTTGCCAACTCGTAATGGGCTATACAGAACTAGAGGACGGGAGCGTCTGGAATTCATTTCCGCCACACACGCATAACCGGCGTTCGGAGGTATACTTTTACTTCGACCTGGGTCAAAATGTAGTCTTACATTTAATGGGCCTGCCCACACAAACACGTCATATTTGGATTCATAACGAGCAAGCGGTACTAGCCCCTGAATGGTCAATCCATGCTGGAGTAGGTACAGCTGCTTACAAGTTTATCTGGGGTATGGCAGGCGAAAATCAACGGTTTGATGACATGGATAGTATTAACCCCCACGATCTTAGATGAAGTAGTATATTTAAACTAGCACGATTAGCCTTGGCTATGTTCTGACTATGAAAAGGTTTGAAGGAAAAGTTGTAGTTGTAACCGGTGCTAGCCGGGGGATAGGCCAAGCTGTAGCCCTTGGGTTTGGACGGGAAGGCGCAACCGTTGTTGGGGTGAGTCGCAATTTAGAAGAAACAGCAAATATTTTTAATCGCGAAAATCTTAAATTCATATCTTTGCCAGCGGACTTGGAAACATTTAAACGACAGGATGCGGAAGCTCTAATAAGCGAGATAGTAAGACGGACGGGCCGACTTGATGTGCTTATAAATAACGCTGGGATAATCCGCCGATATCCTGCTGTGGATTACCCCGAGGACGAATGGGAACGGGTACTTCACATTAATCTCACCGTACCTTTTCTATTATCACAGGCGGCTGCCAAATGGTGGATTCTCGAGGGCCGTGCAAAAGCCAAACTAGAAGAACGGCTAAAGATCGTAAATACAGCCTCCATGCTCTCCTTCCAAGGTGGCATATTGATAGTAGCGTATACAGCAAGCAAAAGCGGCCTGGCGGGAATAACCCGTGCCTTAGCTAATGAATGGGCTAAGGAACGAATAAATGTAAATGCCGTCGCTCCTGGATACATCTCTACTGAAAACACTCGGCCTCTTCGGGAAGATCCCCAACGCAACCAGGCTATCCTTGCCCGAATACCAGAAGGCCGTTGGGGAAACCCTGAAGACGTTGTTGGGGCCTACCTATTCCTTGCTTCCCCCGAAGCCGATTATGTAAACGGGGCTGTATGGAATGTGGATGGTGGTTGGCTCGCCAGGTAAGCAACCCCTACCCATAGTAAAGTGTCTCGGCTAACCGTATAGCTTGATTCTCCAGAAACCAGGGTCACGAACGGCAGTTTGCTTTGCTTCATACCAGCAATTTTTTTATTATGGCCACAATAAGTAAAACACATGGCTTATAATAGGCAGAACGAATACTGGTCGTCTCGTATAGGGGTCATCCTGGCCGTGGCTGGGAGCGCTGTGGGGCTAGGGAACTTTTTGCGTTTCCCGGGTTTAGCAGCCCAATACGGCAGCGGGGCATTCATGATTGCCTATTTCATTTCACTTATCTTGCTGGGGATTCCCATCTGCTGGATCGAATGGACATTGGGGAGATACGCTGGTCGTTTCGGCTATCACTCGAGCCCAGGGATTTTCTGCGTATTGGTTCGACATCCCTTTGGTAAATACCTTGGAGTGCTTGGAATCCTCATACCACTTGTAATCTTCATGTACTATGTCTATATCGAGGCTTGGTGTTTAGGATACGCCACCTTTATGTTTACACGGAAACTCGAGCTGGGAAACGACATTAAAGAATATGTGAAGTTCTGGAGTTCATTTGTTGGTGCAGATTCTGACGGGTTAGCGTTTTCAAAAACACACAACCAAGCAGTACTGTTCCTAGGTTTGGTATTTGCCCTAAATTTCTACTTCATTTACAAAGGCCTTGTGCGAGGCATAGAGGCCTTTTGCAAGTATGCAGTGCCCATACTAATGTTACTCGGGATTTTAGTGCTAATTCGCGTGCTCACATTAGGTACGCCTGATCCAAACCGTCCCGAACTCAACGTAAACAATGCCCTTGGTTTTATGTGGAATCCTGGTAACGTCTGGGCCCAACTTAGAAATCCCCAGCTTTGGCTCGCCGCGGCCGGACAAATATTCTTTTCACTTTCGGTCGGCTTTGGGGTAGTAATCACCTATGCTAGTTACCTCCGCCAAGACGACGATATTGTACTAAGTGGGTTGAGTGCAAGCAGTGCCAATGAATTCTGTGAAGTGGCTCTTGGAGGTATGATCACTGTACCTGCTGCCTACCTTTTCTTCGGTGCCGCTGGCATAGTAGGTCAAGGCACATTCTCCTTAGGCTTCAACGTACTGCCTATGGTATTTTCTAAAATGCCAGCCGGTTGGTTTTTTGGTGGCTTATTCTTTTTACTCCTATTCCTCGCTGCCATAACAAGCTCCTTATCTATGCTCCAACCAGGCATAGCATTTCTTGAAGAAGGTCTAGGGTTAAACAGGCGGCAATCCACTGCTTTACTCGGATTAACAACTGGTTTGGGAACTTTGTTTGTTGTCTATTTTAGCAAAGATCTAAAAGCTTTGGATACGCTCGACTTCTGGGTAGGTACCGTCTGCATCTACATTATGGCTTCCATCCTGGCAATTACTTACGGTTGGATCCTTGGCATCGACAAAGCTTGGCATGAAACACACCGTGGAGCCGAAATGCGAATCCCAGCATTCTTTAAACTAATCATCAAATATGTAACCCCTGCCTACCTTATTACCATTTTCGCATTATTTGTCGTATGTAAAGTAGTCGGGTGGAACCCACAGACTGGGCAGATTGCTCCTACCCCCTACGTCCAAGACCTCATTTCAAGCAACGGTAGCCCAGTCGCACGGTTAAGTGTAACACTTATAATTGTAGTGGCGTTATTCCTCACTATATTAGTAGCTTCCGCAGGGCGTAGATGGAATAAAATCACGAGATAAGGAGTCAACACTATGACACTATATGGTTGGATAATCATGATCATTTCCGTCGGTTTTGTCACAGGACTATTTTTATGGTGTATGTTCAGAGTGCTAGCTTATAAACCTCCGACAAATAAATTGCACGGGATTGATGATATTGACACGCAGGATACTGACGAATGACGAGCTTTTTTCGCTTAAAATGTGAATACGGTTGTTCCGGCTAAAGCATAGTCTGCTTCGAATTAATGAAAACCTATTTCTTACCACCCACTGGAAAGTAAAAAATCGATGTTACTCCACATTAATTACCGTTACCGATTCCAGCCCTGGTAGTTTTCACATGGGCAAGCTCATCAACCGTATAAAAGATTAACACTTGACCAGTTCCCCCGGCGAGTCCTAACCCTGTACTGCTTATTTCACAAGTTTCTCGGTTGCATCGGCTAAACCCCAAGACCAATTATTACTTCCGCCACCATCCAAGGACGTAACTGCCGCGCTCTCGTCAGCGAAAAGCATTTTACTCATCCCAAAAGCGGTAATGTGTCCCAATTATTTGATGCTTGGCAGACTCGCCTTTACAAACTTCCAATTCAATTAAGAAACAACTTGGAACGTAAAAAATGTAATCGTAAAAAATAAACTCTTACCCCTTTTTACAATGCTTTCGAAATTCAAACGTGTGTCTAGGTTTAAGCATACGCACGATTCACACCCACTCGACCGGGTAGCCAAGTTTTACTCCGTAAGTAAAAGAGCGAATTAATCCTTCCATTTATTCCTCCAGCGGGTTTTGAGTCCGAAGGAAATTGTACAAATTAACTCCCACTTTTAATCACCTGTATCGATCATAGGTAGGTAACCGTATTTTTTGCCAAGTGCATAAGCTGAAGCTAGGGATTTTACTTCCATTATGCCCTGTGGTTTCATTGAAGCTGCAGCAGCCATACATAACCCTGCTTCCAGGATCTGATCAATTGCCCAACCTTCGTGCAATCCTGCTAACACACCAGCACAAAACCCATCGTGTACTGCGATCTGGTTTACAGGGGTCTTTCCAGGAACTTTTACGGCCATCTTCCAAAAGTCGTCACCCTTCCGTGTTCGGGCAAAGGCGCCCTCACCAAAGTAAATTACGACTAACTCTCTGGGCCCCTGTTGCAAAACTGCGCCAGCCGCATGCCTAATAGCCACAGGATCTACTTTCCCTTCTTGATCTCGGAGTTTAAACCCTGTCAGCACCGCGGCATCCCACTCAGATATAATACAATAGTCAATAGCTTTCAAAGCGGATTGGATTATAGGAATAAGTTGCGGCGTGCTTTCTCCCATTAGACCAATTGAAGTCTTCAAACCGTTCTGCTGAGCCGAAGCAAGTAGTCGGATTACCGCCAATCCATATTTTTTGTCAGACTTATGTAATTTACAAAGTAGTCCGATGTTCGCCAGGTGGAAAATCCCAGCTGGCACCTTTTTCCAATCAATGCCATCGCCACCCCAAAGAGCACCTGCCCCAGGGTGCCAAAAAATTAAGTTATCCCCCGTTTGTGAAATTTTCACTACATCCACCCATCCGGTAGGTACGTTTTTTACCTGCTTAACAAATTTTGCTTCTATCTTCTCGCGCTTACATGCGTGTATTAAATTCTTACCTTCGGCATCGGCGCCAACCACTCCCACACCACCTATCGGCACTCCTAAACCACACCTTGCAAGCCCTATCAAAATCTGGACAGGCGGGCCAGGGATGTTTTCTGTGGACTCAACAACAATAGAGCGCACCCCAACCGCCGGACTTGACTCAATTGTCCTCAGTCTCGTAATCGTCCAGGAGCCTCCAACTAAGATGCCTTTCCGCTGTTTGGTCGTGCTGCTTTTCTTCATATAGCTTCCCTCACTTCAGACTACCATTTCCCCTACTTCTAATCGGCATCCCCTTACTATAGTGTGAGCTGGCCCCTAAAAATTGCAAGCAATTTTACCCTCCTTTGCAGGCGAAAATACCATAGGCATTATCATACTTATTGGTACGATCCACTTTCGGAGTACTATGCTCTATTCCAGAATTCGCTCTACTATGGCAACCAGTATACCCATAAGTGCCCCACCTGCTATTACTCCCCCACAAATCGGTTCCACATTCTCAAATAAGACACGTAGCCTAGATCCGAGTTGCACAGGGCCTTTTTTGGCTAACCAGTAGAAGAATGCCGACCCCAGAAACAAGGTGAAACATGTGTAAAATGGGATAATCATGCCTAATCCTACTCCTATACCTGATATCCAAAACCGCCCCTTGCTCCTTATTCTAGCAATCTCTAAAACAATTCCTAAAATGGTTCCGATTAAAGCAGCACACCGAGCGGAACTTGGAAGACTATGTAATCCCTGCGTTAACAACTCAGCAACTGCCTTCCAAACTGTAGCAGCTGGCATCGCATACCTTTCAAACATTCCTTCCACACCTGACCGTAGAAACACCGTATAAAACACAGGCACGGAGACCAACGCACCTGCAATTATTCCTAGCACATGCCCCCAAGCCTGTTGGCGTGGTTTAGCTCCCAACATGTATCCCGGCTTCAGATCCATAAGAAGATTAGAGGCGTTCCCTGCCACTTCTGCTGTTATCCCAGCGGTCATTAGGTTCGTTTTTATATTACCCGGGTCTAAAACTCCAAATGCAAGTTGAGTTAGTTTCCCCATCGCTCCGGTTGGTGTAATCGAGGTTAGTGCAGTAGAGTTTACACCAATTAATGTAAATATAAACACGAGTGGCAAGGCAATAACCCCTAGCCACCACTTAATGCCAAAAAAATGATGACCAAACGTGACCACGGCACCACCTACGATTGGAATCCCCAAAACAAAAACCCACATTGGCAATTCTATTTGGCGCATTGGGTCATAACCCCGCTGACGCTTTCGGAATAAACCAGTGAACGCTGAAAAGATCAAACTGGACCTTCCAAAAAAGGCTACCAGTGACGCTGCTGTCATTATTGCTATTCCCCCCCACAAAGACCACTGACTAATTGTGCGAAATCCATAATGAGTAACGCCATCGGGACCAATAACCGGCTGGATATCACCTCGCTTGATAATAAGAGGCACAATTACTAGGTAGTTCACCACCGCCCCCACCAAAATTGAGATTCCCGTTTTAATTCCCATCAGCCCTCCTGCGGCAAACATAACAAGGTCAGTATCGACTCTTACCGTAAGTTCCCTTAGTTCAACCCCATTAATCCGGAGCCTCCATAGTCTGTAAATCCACTCATCTAAAAACTCCGGTATCGCTAAAAAGGTTAACCCCAATTTTTTTAAAATGGCATGCGACTGCATAAGTTTAACCATTGCAGAGAATAAACCTGCAACCACTAGAACTTTAGCTTTTACCAATCCCTCACGTTCACCCCCATCATGTAAGGCATCCAGCACAATCCCGCATGCCCTTCCTTCGGGAAAAGGATGTTGTTCGTCATTAATATAGCGCCGTTTAAGTGGAAACGCATACAACACCCCCAGAAGTGCAATTGAGATCATCCAAATTATAGTCTGATACATGGGGATAACCGTGCCCGTCACTAACATATATGCTGCCAAGCTAGAGATTAGAGGCGCTGTCATGTATCCAGCTGCTGTAGCAATAGATTGTACGCAGTTATTCTCAAGAATGGTGAACTCTGTGGAATTTCCTAGACAACTAAGCATTTTGAAAATTGCAAAAGCCAATATCACGGATGTAATCCCCACGCCTAAAGTCCATCCTGTTTGCGCCCCAATGTAAAGATTAGTCAACGACAAGAGTCCTCCCAAAGCCATGCCAGTTATAGCTGAACGCCATGTCAGTTGTGGCATTTCCCCCCTCCACACATTTTCGAGCCACCATCTATCTTTCTCTGCTAGCGACCAAGACTGAATCTGCTCAGGGGTAAGCTCTTTTATTGCCATAACTATATAAGTTGTTCAGCCGATACCGCGCCCGCAAGAATAAACAGGGTTCACATATGGCAACCCCAACTACGAAAAGTTCTACTGAATCCAACTTCCCAGACAACGAAAACAAGGCAACTTTTGTTCTCCCTATCCACCTTTCCTAACTCTATCCGAGCCTGAGTACCTGAGTCAGAGCGTTTTTGCTTTATGATGTTTGGAGACTTTTTGGAGAACCGAGATCCATGGCGCTTCCACCTCAGTTGAATCGGATGTACCCCACAACTTAACGACCAGTTCCCGGGTGGGAACAAATGGGCACTTTGGTTTTGGGTTTTTCATCCCCAAGCTTCGCTGTTCCCAGGCAAGTTGTGTACCCGTAGTAACCACTTGCTTGCCCAACTGTTGCGCCAATTTCTCGATAGCCTGGTCGAGCGCCCCCCATCGCTCTTCGTATGTACCTCCCCACAAAGTAGGTTGTGTGTCCAACCGCGAAAGATTCCACAAAGCCAATCTTATCTGACGGATGGGTTTTACTTGTTTACCAACCAAATCCCTAAAAATTCCCTCCACAACAGCGTTGATCACCGAGTTTCGAAATTGAGGATGTTTAAATCTGAATTTCCCAGCTACTTCAGTAAAATCGTTAAACCTAATAGCGAGACCTACTTCCCGTGCTTGGAGTCCCTCTCGTCGAAGTTGCCCAACTAGACGGACTGTCTCAGCCAAGGTAAACATTAAGGCAGCTTCATAATCAGGCTCATCATAAGGCAAGGTCGTATTACTAGAAATCACAGTTCTGTCGGAAACTTCTAATTGGAGCGGTTCCTTCCAAAACCCATTTGCAAACAACCACAACTGTTGACCCCAAATCCCAAACCGCTGGCGTAACACAACTGAAGGTAGCTTTGCCACGTCACCGAATGTGCGAACGCCAAGTGCATTAAGTGCTTTTTTGCGCTGTTCACCAATCCCGCAAAGCTCTTCAACCGGTTTATCCTCAAGAAACTCCTTCTCCTGTCCCGGCGGAACTTCCAAGATACCAGGTTTAGCAACATCGGTGGCTAATTTAGCTAGTAAAGGCGAGCTACCTATACCGGCTGAAACTGGGATTTTTACCTCCACCCAGATCCGCTCAACTATCTGACGAACATATGGCAAAGGACCGCTCCCCTTCCATACGTAGGCGTCCATCCCCGTCAAATCTAGAAATCCCTCGTCAATTGAAAGCGGAACCAGTACAGGAGAGTACTCCTCTAAAATCCGGAAAATTCGCTCTGAAATCTGGCGGTATTCTTCGTAATGCGGCTTGCAAAGGACCCCATGCGGGCACAACCGCTTCGCCTCATAGCAAGGCATGCCCGTCTGAACACCGTACTTTTTAGCTTCCCGGTTTGCGGCAATAACAATCCCATCCCCGTGTCTTCCTCCCCCTACCCAGACAGGACGACCCTCTAACGCCGGATTTAGGGCTATCTCGCAACTGGCAAAGAAGCTGTCACCATCCACATGAAGTATTCGTATGTCTTTGCACTCTCCCATTCCCAACCAAGTGAAACCATTTAAACTTTCGCCCGTGAGCAGAAGGCTGTCAACCTTCCAATTCGCATTGACCTTTAATCCTACCAAAACGGAGAGTTTTTCACACTACCTACCCAAAATCTGCTCACTCTCATGCCTTGCACGAAGACTGGGGAAAACAAACCTTTTACCCAGAGGTTAAGCTAATTCACTTTATCCTACAGTTAATCTAGGAGCTCCTTGAAGGAGCCCAAATTCCCAGGAAGAAACTCACACAAATCCCGGTTTTGCTCTGAAGCATATCAATCCGACTGGACCACAAATCTCGATTGTATAAAGCTAACCTACAGAATGAAGATTCCCGACGCGGCAAAACGCGGGTTATTTAATCTTTGGGACGAGGCAGGATTATCTTCATGGGACTCCTTGCTTCACCGCCTGGCCGTTGGGTTAACGCTTATAGCAGCTACATTAGTCGCCGTGGTAACTACCTGGGGCGTAGTTCGTTGCTGGTTCCCCGTGATATCTGAGGCAGCAGAAAAACTCCCACAAACTTCTTCCATAAACAGTGGCACATTGCAATGGCCTGATTCTTCCCCTCTTCTCCTAAGCGCTAATAAATATCTCTCAATCGTAGTCGACTTAAACTTCGATTCCAGCTTAGGATTGGACTCTGACGTTGCGATTGTGTTAGGCCAGCGGTCATTCCGCATATACTCTCTTGCTGGATACGTCGAATTTCCATATCCCCCATCAATCCCACTGTACCGGGAAGTTTTTAAACCATGGTGGAATGCCTGGAAAGACATACTGCCTCTCTTTGTGGGGACCTTAATTGGACTAACAATTTTAGCACTTTGGAGTGTGGCTAACGTAACGATCCTCGCGCCCGTGGGTTTAGCACTCGCAATTTGCACCCGACGTAAAACCAACTTACTTACTACTATCCTGATTGGCTACTTCGCCACTGCAATTACCTCCCCAGCCCTAATTTTGGCAATACTTAGTTATATTCTATGGGGCGTGGAGTTGATACAATTCATTGCAGTCACAAGCCTGCACCCTACCATAGCATTGCTGCTTACACTCAGTATAACCATGCTACTTCCTCGTAAACCTGAACCAAACCCATTTTCCATTCACTGATTAACCCCTAAAGCGCCCTAGTAAGATTGCATTAAATAGGTTCTTTAGTTACGTTTTTGCGTGTGAGAACTGTTTGCTGTCAACATTTGACATTATTAATATGTGCTGTACTCCTATTGGCAGGTTGTGTCCCGCAACAAAGTAACACAACCGATGAAAAACGTGAGGCTCACTATATTGCGGGTATGGCTCGGGTCCGAGCCATGGATTACGAAGGTGCAATACAAGAATTCGAAAAAGCTTTGCAGGCCAATCCTAGTAATGCTTCCGCCCACTTTGAGCTTGGCTGGCTTTACGAAAAGGACGAGCGTGATTTAGTGGGAGCGATTTACCACTACGATAGATACCTTCGATTGCGCCCCAATGCTCCAAATGCAGACGCTGTCCGGGCCAGATTACAACGGTGTAAACAATTACTTGCTTCCACAGTAACGCCCATATCTACCGCTCCTACTTTGCAGCGTGAAATAGAACGCTTAACCGCGGAAAACATGGAACTGAAACGTCAAATAGAAACGCTTCGGACTTATTTAGCTACTTACCTGCGCACGATGACTCAAACTGTGACTTCAGTTACTCAAACACAACCGCAACAGTATCAAACCACCAGCCCACCCAGTGTCTCCGCGCAAGGTACAGCTCCACAATCAGTCCAAACTCAACCTTCTCCGCCGTCCTTTCGTAAACACACAATCCGGCAGGGAGAAACCTTATATATAATCGCCAAAAAATACCGTGTTAGCGTAGACGCCCTTTTGAAAGCCAATCCCGGCATCGATCCCCGCAAATTGCAGGTTGGGCAAACAATTAACGTTCCTACACAATGAATTCATTGGGAAATCCTATTAACATCCTTGCTATAATCATCACCACCTACTGGGTAGTGATGAATTTTTTACTCATCAAAACTGAGTTCTTTGCTGCGGGAAAGAATTCGAGCTTACCCCCCGAAGTGGTTATCAGGAAAATTCTAAACTCTCAAGAAACCTCTCACTTGCAAATCCGTTTAAAAGGGGAACCGATTGGCATGTGTAAATGGTCTACCACAATCAAACAAGCCCAAGCCACCAATGCACCTACAGCTATTCAAGAAGGAATGGTCTTGAACCCAATTGGATACATTGCTTCACTGGAAGGAAGTTTTGACATTAAACCACTCCAGGCAAAGCTACGTTTCGACCTTGCACTAGAGATTAAGCCGGACCTCCGGTGGAATTTGCTTCATCTATATTTTAAATCCCAATATGGGGAATGCATCATAGAGGCCTCAGCAACGGACCAAATAATTAAAACCATTTTGCTTGTGCCAGGATTTACAGGCCAGACCAACATTCTAACTTTCACAGAGGCCAAAAATCCACAAAGCTTGGTACAGGCATTATTACCAAACACCCTTGGCAACATAGATGGGCTTTTCAGCATGGTTGCGCCGTCAACATCCACAGACTTTCTTTATAATAACACTTCCGAGTTTCCAGTATCCATACGCGCCACCATAGACAACATCAAGGTCCGGAAAAGCATTATAAAAGCTTACAAGTTAGAAATAGACCTTGGCAGCCAAAATCTCACACGTGCATACGTCAGTACCGTCGGGGAAATCCTGAAGATCGATTTGCCGTTCCAATTGCAACTAGTCAATCCATTAACCCTTGGGACTGAATAATGATCGAGCTTATCCACGTAACAAAGCGATTTGGGCAAATAACAGCACTAGACGATTTATCATTGGTTGTTAATCCTGGGGAGGTATTTGTCCTACTTGGACCAAACGGCGCTGGCAAAACCACAGCTTTTAAGTTAATCGTTGGACTACTCAAGCCCAATTCGGGAATTATACGCCTGTGTGGGTACGATGTGCAAAAGCAGCCTCTCCAGGCACGGGCTCAAGTAGCCTACGTGCCCGACATGCCATTCTTGTATGAAAAGCTTACACCTTGGGAATTCATCCGTTTTACAGGAAAGCTCTATGGGCTATCAGATGAAGAGTTAATGGAAAATGCTCGCCCTCTGATTGAGCGTTTTCGGCTCACACCCCACCTTCACAGCTATATCGAAACACTTTCACACGGCATGCGGCAACGCGTCGCAATTACAGCTGCTTTAAGCCACCGGCCTCGTGTTTTCGTAATTGACGAACCTATGGTGGGGCTTGATCCATACCACATGCGAGTGGCAAAAGACCTTTTTCGAGAATGCGCCAAAATCCATGGCATGACGGTGTTAGTATCCACTCACCAACTAGACATTGCTGAAGAAATCGCAGACCGAGTCGGAATTATCCACATGGGCAAACTAATAGCCATAGGAACTCCTGAGCAACTTAGACAGCAAGTGGGCAAAAGTGGTCCCTTGGAGCAAGTATTCCTTGCACTTACCACAGATAATTCATCTACCCAAGCAACAAAAAAATAAGTCAGTCCAGCTGCTTCAAAATCTTCTTCGCGATCTCTTCCCCAATCGCTAGAGATGCTGTAGCTGCTGGCGAGGGTGCATTTAATACGTGTAAAATTCCGGGACGCTCCAAAAAATAGAAGTCCTCGACAAGCCGACCGTTTGGGTACATAGCTTGAGCCCGTACTCCCGACCCACCTGGTTCTAGATCATCGTATTGAATTTCTGGCACAAGTCTTTGCAAAGAGCGACAAAATTCTGAACGACTAAAAGATCGGTACACCTCATAACAGCACATAAATGGGTGCCTTAAAACGAATCTCCAAAAGCCTCCAAACGTCGCGATATCGAAAAGATCTTTAAAATTCACGTTGTCCCACGTATACCCTTCTCTAGCCAATGCTAAAACTGCATTAGGACCAGCTTCTACGCCACCACCTATAAGACGTGTAAAATGAACTCCAAGAAAAGGGAATCTTGAATCAGGCACCGGATAAATCAGATTTTTGACAAGGTATTCTTTCTCGCGCCGTATCCTATAATACTCTCCCCGAAAAGGGACTATCTTAATTGGGGAGTGTTCTCCCGAGGCCGAAACCAAACGATCCGCATGCAAACCACCACAACAAATTACACACCTAGTATGAAACTCCCCTGCAGTAGTCAAAACTATCCAACCTGTAGACACTTTTTTCATTTGGTAAACTCGCGCCCCTAGCCTTATTTCCGTACCTTGCTCAACCAACAACTTCGCAAGCCTCTCACATACCTGCCCGTAATCGACTATTCCCTCCTCAGGTACGTGTATTGCCGCAATTCCATCTGCATGCGGTTCAATTTCCTTCAACTCATCCCGGCTTAACAAGCGTATACCGCGAAGCCCATTAGCATAACCACGTTCCATCAATTCATGTAACCTGGGTAATTCACCTTGTGTAGTCGCTACGACTACTTTGCCACATTGTTCGTACCGAATACCGTATTCTGCACAAAATTGCACCATCAGCCGAAGCCCCCTCACAGCAAGTCTAGCCTTGTACGAATTTGGACGGTAGTACAAACCAGCGTGTAATACCCCACTATTGTGAGTCGATTGGTGTGCACCCACCCGCATTTCTTTTTCCACCACAATAATTTTCAAGCCTGGGCGTACACACAATAATCTGTATGCACTAGCAAGCCCCACCAAGCCAGCACCAACTACCACTAAATCTACCATATTCACAATATTTTATGGTTTGCTTTACGTATAGGCAATTGCTACCCGACAATGCGTATTTAGCCTGCCCACTCGCAAAAACCACGCACGTGCTCCTTGGTTGAACCATAAGTTTCAAAAAGGCTGAAAGTGTCCCTGCACAATTGGTTGCGTGCCGCTCTCAAACTCGTTCTGTTAAACCCCCGTCGCACCCACATTACCT
Organism: uncultured Verrucomicrobiota bacterium; assembly: GCA_964654645.1. GTDB lineage: Bacteria > Verrucomicrobiota > Verrucomicrobiia > Limisphaerales > CAZZJO01 > CAZZJO01. The sequence goes on from CAZZJO010000007.1 coordinate 112,954, forward strand.
ACAGGGTAACGGATTTAAATACCGAACCAGTGACTAAGCGGAAAAAACATACCCGTTAAAACCTCCCAAATTTACTTTTTGCTTTACACCCTCTGCACATCTCCCTCACTACCATTCACTGGCCCCAATAACCCTTCCTGTCCGTTTCGGAATATAACCATTATTGCTCACGTCCTTGCTATTTGACATCCGATGCAGTCTGAAAATATTCGAAGCCGAACACATTTTAAAAACCATGCTACCGGCTCAAAATAAAAGCCTTGACATTGCCCCTTGTATACCTGCTGCCCTTTTACACATAATCATGGAACCGTTGTCCCCAGGTCTGAAACAAAACCTTCGCCAAGCAAACGTAATGCGTTTATCCACTATTCTAACTGGTTTGATCTGTTGGCCTTCCTATGACTAAAAAATTCCAGGAAACTTTCTTCGAGGCACATTGGCATGCTCTTAGTAGCTCAGGTGTCCCCTTGTTTAGCAAAACACCGCAATAGAAACTCAAAAGGCCTGGTTCCACTACACGCTCTATCTTGTTGTTTTTGCGTCCTTTATGTCAAGGAAGGTGCAATATTCCACACTGATACTCCTTAGAGGGACCGAAACCACCTATGGTTTCCAGCTCAAAGACCTATAGCCGTTGTATATGTACTCGTAATCCGGCCCTGAGGTCGGCATACCAGCTGGAGGGCTACCTACGCCCCCTCCCCCTAGAGCAACGGCTTTGCCATAGCTTATCAACGTACTATTTACCCACCTATGGTGTTCTGCATGACCATCAAGAAAACCAAAAGTACTTACGTTGCCGTGATACATTGGCAATGGGTCCACCCAAGTAAAAGAGTTTTGATGGCCTCCTCGTGGTGCAGTAGACCATTGAACTACCCAGGTCCCCACGTTCATACCCCGCGAGTCACAATCCTCCACAAAAACAAACGTTTGGGCCGGACTTTGTACTTGGGAAAGTTTAGTGTAAGGCCTAGCTCCCCAACTTCCTTCACCTGCTACTCCATCAGGCTTGGAATAACTGTCTAAAGCCCACCCGCGCCCCGGCGGATTTTTGTATCGGACGTCTCCTGGGCAGTGAATAACCTTTGGATTCCTCAAATAAATGGCCAATGGATTATTAGCAGGCGATCTTACACATTCCAACCATCGCAGTTCGGATTGCTCAGGGCTTTGGCCAGGTTGATTCCATGTCATGTTTTGTACGTAAATGTATCCATCCATTGCCTGAAAGCCCCCACTTGCATTCCTGGGCCAGGGTAAAAGCCACCCATCGTTATCGCCAGTGTAAGCCTCTTGTCCCAGGCAAAGTTGTTTCAAATTGCTTAAGCAGGAAGCTTGGGTTGCTTTAAGCTTAGCCTTACCTAACACAGGCAATAGAAGAGCAGCCAGGATCGCAATGATAGCAATAACCACCAACAACTCAATTAGGGTAAAACCCATTCTTCGCTTCGAGCATACTTCTCTCTTCATACTCTCCCAAATCGGTAGTGGGTTGCTGGGCTTTAATCAATAGAGGCCTCCTCACTTTCGAGTGGGATGCCTCTCCATCTAAATTAATTTTTTGCCTATTTACCAGCTTTTGCAACAATAATCCGATACTTTAAGAATATAACACGAATAGGGAGTGCCAAACCCGGCTACAGCCAGTCAACTTATGCTGAGACACACTAAGCAAATTAGTTTATATCTGAAGCACCCACACAACGCTATTTACCGGCCAACTCAAAATAATCGCATCCGCCGTCATATCGGGTATGACAATGGCATAAGCGCTTACTAAGAGCTGAGTTTATGTGTTTGAGTTTGTCTCACCGAGTCGGGGACGGGGGTGACTATCAACCCAAAAACTAAAAAACCTAAACCAACATCGTTTCAGAGAATTGGCACTTTGGAGCAGACCGAGTACGCATATAAGCCAAGAGTCGCTGTGTATCTGGCTACCTCACAGCCCATCCCTTTGCGCCTCCAGCGCTTTTTGTAGCCGTCGCGGTAACGCAGCGGATACCTCCGCCGACTCACGTCGGCGGCTACCAGTCTTACCCTCGGAACCACCGCCGTGAGGCGGCAGATTAAAAATGCAACCAGTTATTTGCCACATCCCCGCCTGAGATCCAGCAGATAACCTCCCTTAAACCCAATGTTTCGTTTTAAGTACGTGCTATCATTATATCCGCACTCTCACGAGCACAGCTACGTTACGCAGCCCTAATGGCGCACGTACCGGCAAAATTAAAGCCCCTGCCCCCGGCTCAACCACTACGAAGGCCTACCTTCACTATACAGACACCCAAACCTGCAGAACAACGCGCAATTGGCTGCTATGGGCCTGGCTGAATTCGTATCCGTTCTAAGCAAACCTCAGATAATCGTGGGCGCCACCAACTATTATATTACAAAAACCAACAACCCATATGCCTTTGTACATAAAGACTTCTCCCAACCCCCTGCTTGCCATTGCCAGAAGTGGGTGAAGGCCTTGGGTGTGCAGTGGTCTAATCCATCTCCTTTGACCAGCATCTCGCCTGTCGCAGTCGCGTTATTTATACTCAACTTCCACCAAAACACTCCCCTTTTTAAGAGGTTATCTGAGCATTCACATGCACCGGATTGGTTGCCAAGGCAATCACAATAATGTCCACAAAATCTGGCACCGGCCACTGGCTGTACTAGTTGAGCAGATTAGCCGTGGATAGACGTTAGCACAAATCCCAGCCGATCTAATCGTCACTGCATCGAGCACCTTGCGATTCCCAATC
>CAZZJO010000008.1:0-2968 GCA_964654645.1 uncultured Verrucomicrobiota bacterium
GGTATTGGATCTGAATTCGCCGATTCGGCGTGATCCATTGCCGACGAATTATTTTCAGATGTTGGGTTTGCCGGACAACTATTTGGACACGGTACCTGAATCAAAGCGCAGGTTTTGGGGTTTACCGCCCCGCACGAATGCGCTGGACGGAGTCCCTTGATCTCCTCGTTGATGCTAGAGCTTTTTCTTGATGTGGGGTTGCTACGCGGAATGTGGGCCTCCGGCAGGTAGTAGTCGAAATAGGACACGAAGTATTCGCCGTTGTTGCGTGGGGAAAAGCCATTGAAATCGGTGTAGAGCTCGGGCCGCCAGTCCCGCCGGGGGTGGGATTGTGCGAGATGACCAGCGTCGACCGCTCGACGCGCGCAACTTGTATTTCTTCGGACACGGGTTAATGAACAAGCTTGGAGCATCGAAAGACTCATGTCTTACGTTGACTAGTGATGAGATCGCGTCCATTTTGACGATCAATGATCCCAACCCAACCAACCGGCATGCGTTTCGCCACGTGTTCCTTGACGGTTGCAAAACCGCCAATGGCGATTTCCCGACCAGTTTCGGGATACGCAAGAAGGAAAACGTGCCCATTGAGGCATACCAGAAAAATCGGTTGCGGCCGTCGGCCTTTTCCGGGTGGTCGGATTTCAAGCAAATCGCGTTGTTCGACGAGATTCCGTGGCAGTTTCCTGCTTATCGAATTCAATTCTTCTTCTATTGGTCGTATCGGGTATGACAATGTGATTGAGGGTTTGCCAAGGATAATCTCGATCCCCGTAGCCGCCGACAAATCAATTCCACTTATTGGTACCCGCCGACGTGACTCGGCAGATGATTCCACCGTCTCACGACGGCGGATTAAAAGGGACGGCCTGTCACTTGCCACATCACCACCAGAGACCCAGCAGCTAACCACACTTAAACCCAGCGCTCCATTCCAAATTTAAACCACCTGTGATATCCGCGCTCTCACAAGTGCGGCTACGAAGCACAATGCCACGCGCCACTCCAGGGCGCAGGTCCATGAGTGCCGGATGCCGAACAGCTTGGAGGGTCGGGTTCAACCCCGACCGATTTTTGGACGACGTGGAAGTCGTCCCTCCAATTCTTCGCCGCATAGGTGCTGAGTCGCAGAAAGTAGGTTGGGCGTGTAATCCGTGCCGCGTCGCGGTTCGTCGTGCAGCCCCGGTTTTTCTCGTTGACTCTTGTTTTTCCGGGCTCTCACGAGCACGGCTACGTTACACCCGCACAATCAAAGCCCTGCCACAGCTCTACCAATCCGAAGGCCCTGCCGCCCATACAGGCACCCAAACCTGCAGAACAACGCGCAATTGCTGCTATGGGCCTGACTGAATTCGTATCCGCTCTGGGCAAACAACAGATAATCAAGCGCGCCACCAACTCCCACAAAAACCAATAACCCATATGCCCTTAAGCATGGAAACTTTTCCAAACTCCCAGCTTGCCATTGTCAGAGGTAGGTGTATGTGAACTCGACGGCGTTGCGCGGTAAAAAGCCCTTGAACTCGGCGTAGAGCTGGGCCGCGAGGGTCTTGTTGTGCGAGATGACTGGCGTCGGGTGGTTCACGTTCCTGATGATCCCGCGATTGCGGGACGATGGTGAACGTTTTGCTCCCGCGTTGCGGGATGACGCCGAGCAGCACCTGATGTTTCGCGCCGGCCAGAATGCCTTCCGTCAGCTTCGCAATGGCTTGCAGCTAATCCCCTGCGGGTTTGAACGGAGCAACAAGCTCGAACATTCGCGCGAACTGTATCGCTGCAGCAAACAACCGTCAACATAACCCATGCAGCACCTCATGCATTGCGCAACCGCCTCCTTAGCCGGCTTGGCAATCCCTAAATTGTAAACTGGGAAAAACCAAACTTGCGTCTGGAAGGTGTTTCTAACCAAGCACTTGAAACAGTCCCGTTAGTCATCGTAGTTTTCCAGAAAATTCGGCTTGCTTCGAGGGCAGCTGGGGCTTAGAAATTTGTTAGTTCTTTGTTAAATGGCAGGAGTCACGGTGTGGCTCTTGGTTAGAGTTTTCGCTGGGCGAGCCTTCGAACTTCATTCCAAAACACAGGCACAGTGTTTCCAGGCTCGAAGGTTGACCTGGACGCGCGAGCAATCGCGCGGCCCAGGGTGCGTTTGGAGCTTGGGTCGCGTGCCTGGGACCCCGGAATAAGAGTGCGCTGGGCGCGTATTTCCCTTTCTGGGCCTGAGGAAAGGTCGGGTCTAAACAGAGGCAAAAAGCAATCAAAACAAGACCCAAAATGAAGAGACTTGGCGTGGAACCGGAATGGCGCTCATATTGTCCGTCGTCCATTTGTCTGCAATTGAAGGGCTCAACATTTCAGTTCACGGCCCTGACATATGGTTATCTTGGCCGAGCGTGGAAGGTGAGACATACATTGTGCAGTACCGCCCCGATCTTACGACGAACTCAACTTGGACCACATTAACCAATTTGTTTCCAGCTGCCACAGGTACAAACCGGACTGTGTTCGTTCACTCCAACCAAGTGGCCTGTCACACAAGGCAAACCATCGGCATGAAGTTCAGTAGTGATGGTAACGGTACCGAAACGTTGGAGAGCGAAACAAAACGGGAGGATAAACAGCCAGCCGAACCGATGGTAATACCGAAAGACGGTTCAAAAGCTGCCGTACCCTTAGCGCTTTATCCGCCAGGGGTTGATTTGTCGGGTTACATCATCCTCTGGCCGGACGGCTCGGCTGAGGAATGGAATGCCGAGTTGGTGGAGAAGTGGCAGGCGAGGCAGCAAGAAGAAACAGGGGATCCACCAACAAAAGAACTGGGCGGCGCCCCCCGATTCCTTGGTTGGGGGCTCCCCGGTTCCTCCTCCCTCCCCCCCCTGCCACTTCCCCACCAGCTCGGCATTCCATTCCGCAGCCGAGCCGTCCGGCCAGAGGATGATGTAACCCGACAAATCAACCCCTGGCGGATAAA
>CAZZJO010000009.1:0-104435 GCA_964654645.1 uncultured Verrucomicrobiota bacterium
CCGTTGCGGTGCCGGCAGCCGCACCTGCGGCCGCCGGAGCGCCAACAGCCACTCTGGTGGCAAAGAGCGCGTTTGTCGGGGCGCTGGTGTCCGTCCCTGGTGACGAAAACAACCCAGGTATAAAGGCGGGCCGGGACCCGAGCCCCCCGACAGCCGGGTTCTTGGCTCCCGGGGTGGCACCTGCCGCCCCTGCGGCCGCAGGTGCGGCTGCCGGCACCGCAACGGGTGCGGCAGCGCTTACACCCCATTTTTCTTCGAGCGCCTTGACCAGTTCAGCAATCTCAAGAACTGTTGCGTTGCTTAACTCTTCAATTATACGGTTTTTATCTAGTGCCATTTTCGTAACAATGATTAATTCCAGGTTTAACAATGACGGTCTCGAGCCCTACCCACTTTCGAGCCCGGACAAACCGCCATTAACTTTTTACAATTAAAATCCACATTCTATGAATTCGGCAGAAAAATCAAGATCCCTTTTCAACTTTGGCCTGCAATACTCTCACTAATTGGGTTGCGGGTGTGGAAAGCAGCCTTACAAGCCCAGCAGCTGGCGCTACTAGAATCCCAAGTAACTTAGCTCGCAACTCTTCCAGAGAAGGCAAATCAGCCAGTTGTAAGATTTGCTTGTCTGTCAACCTCTGATTTCCAAGGTATCCGAAAACAATCGCGGGCCGCTCGAACTCACTTGCAAAGTTCTTAACAACTTTCGCAGCAGCACAGATATCCTTGGTCCCCAAAATCACGGCAAGTTGCCCCGTTAGCTCAACGCTATCGGTAATACCCGCTTGACCCAACGCACGCTTAAACAACGTGTTTTTCACTACGTGCATCGTGGCCTCTACTTTCCGAAGGCGCCTTCTCAGCTCGGTCATGTGGGCCACACTCATGCCACGATAATTGACCACAAAAAAGAATGCGCTGCTGGTCAACCAATTTGTGTATTCTTGAGCTAAAAGTTGTTTTTCCAATCTCATGTTGGTTCCAAACTATGTTCTAGCCAAGCTTTGCTACTTCTTTTAAATCCACTTCTACACCCGGACTCATTGTAGTGGAGAGTGTAATACTCCTGATATACTGGCCTCGCGCGGAAGCTGGCTTAGCCTTCAAAATAGCTTCTAAGGCTGCACGCACATTTTCTAAAATTTGCTCTGGTTTAAACGAAATCTTCCCTACTGGAAGATGCACATTTGCTCCTTTATCGATCTTGAATTCCACACGACCCGCCTTGAACTCTTTAACTGCCTTTCCCGTGTCATCTGTGACTGTACCCGTTTTAGGATTAGGCATCAAACCACGTGGACCAAGGATCTTACCAAGTTTTCTAACCTCTGTCATAGCCTCGGGCGTAGCTATCGCAACATCGAACTCAGCCCAACCTTCTTGGCACCGTTTGATAAGATCTTCAAACCCCACGTAATCCGCCCCGGCGGCCTTGGCTGCATCTGCTGCGGGACCAGGTTTCGCAAAAACAAGTACACGGACTTTCTTTCCCACCCCGTGAGGCAACACTACAGTTCCACGCACCATCTGATCAGATTGCTTGGGGTCAACCCCCAATCGAACAGCGAGATCCACAGTTTCGTCAAACTTGGCTCGAGGGAACTTGTACAAAAGCTCAACTGCTTCCTGTAATGTAACAGGCTTATTTGGATCAAAAATCTCAATAGCTTTCCTATAGCGTTTGCTTCTGGTGCGCATAGACTAGGCTTGATTTGAAAACTTTATTCCACGATTTCAATACCCATGCTCCTGGCAGTACCAGCGATTACTCGGTAAGCCGCTTCCTCTGAGTTTACGTTCAAATCAGGCATTTTCATTCGTGCAATTTCCATTACTTGCTGTTTTGTGACTCTCCCAACCTTTTCTTTATTGGGCTTACCGGACCCCACTGCTATACCAGCCGCTTTCTTCAGTAGTACCGAGGCGGGTGGGGTCTTTGTTACAAAAGTGAACGACTTATCCTGGTAAACAGTGATTACAACTGGGACAATAAGACCTGCCTGGTTCTTTGTGGCTTCATTAAAAGCCTTACAAAAGGCCATTATGTTTACACCGTGCTGACCAAGCGCCGGTCCTACTGGCGGCGCTGGATTGGCTTGCCCCGCAGGGATTTGTAATTTGATTTGTGCTATAACTTTTTTGGCCATAACAATTCTTTTAAACTTGCGAAAGCCGAAACTTAGCTTTTCTCAACTTCCCAATATTCTAATTCGACGGGAGTATTTCTCCCAAAAATGTTCACCATTACCTTCAACTTGCCATGAAGGGGATCGACCTCTTGTACAACTCCGCTAAAGTTCAAAAACGGCCCGTGACAAATTTTAACCGTTTCTCCCACCTCAAAAGTCTGCTTAGGTTTCTCGACTTCTTCCGAGGCCTTAATTTGGGCTTTGATTCGCTCAACTTCTTCGTCTGGAGTTGGGGTAGGCGTGTTACCTCCTACGAACCCAATTACTCCAGGTGTTTCTTTTATAAAGTACCACGGCTTTTCAAGAACACGATTATTATCGTCCAAAAGCACCATGTTAATAAACACATAACCTGGCCACAGTTTTCGCCACGAAACGATGCGCTTTTGATTACGAACTTCCACCACCCGTTCTAACGGCACAAATACTTCCTTTATGTAATCTTCCATTTCCTCTATTTTGGCCCGCTTCTCAATACTTTCTTTGACCTTTTGCTCTTGTCCTGACAATGTATGTATGACAAACCACTGACTCCGCATAACAACCCTTTCATACGAACAGACGCACTAATAGATTCAAGACAAAATCGACCAACACCACGAAGCCACCCAATAACAACATCGTTATCATTACTACCAATGTCGACCCCTTTAGCTCTTCCCAAGATGGCCAAGTACATTTCCGTAGTTCCTCCCTCGTAGCTTGGACATAGTTTGCAAAGCGCACAATGTGTCCTTTCCGCCAGAGCCATCCAAATATTACCCCGGCAATAATCAGAAAAATCAATATTCGCGTTATTTCACTCATAAATTATAACCGCGATATCCTGGCGGAGAGGGAGGGATTCGAACCCCCGTTCCGCATTACGCGGAAAGCGGTTTTCAAGACCGCCGCATTCGACCGCTCTGCCACCTCTCCGACCGAACTGGAATGGCAGGGCGGGAGGGACTCGAACCCCCAACCAACGGTTTTGGAGACCGCTACTCTACCAATTGAGCTACCGCCCTGCTCAAAATCCGTCGGTCTCCCTACTCACTACTCGATAATTTCCGTGATACGTCCTGCCCCGATGGTTTTGCCACCTTCGCGGATAGCAAACCGTTGGCCTTTTTCAAGAGCTACAGGTGCTATCAATTTACACTCTAAATTAACGTTATCTCCCGGCATCACCATTTCAACCCCAGGAGGCAGGGTAACGGTACCCGTTACATCTGTTGTCCTAAAATAGAATTGGGGCCGGTAGCCACTGAAGAATGGAGTATGGCGACCACCCTCCTCCTTTGTTAGGACGTAGACTTCTGCTTTGAAATGGGTATGAGGCGTGATTGTACCAGGCTTTGCCAACACCATTCCTCGCTCCACTTCGTCCTTCTTAATACCACGCAAGAGAACACCCACATTATCACCGCATCGCGCTTCATCCAAAACCTTCCTAAACATCTCTATATCCGTTGCTACTGTCTTTCTTGTCTCACGCAACCCGACGATCTCTACTTCCTCCATCCTCCGTAAGATGCCACGCTCTACACGGCCAGTGACGACAGTACCACGACCTTCAATATTGAATACATCTTCAATGCTCATCAGGAATGGTTTATCGATTTCACGAACAGGTTCCGGGATAAAGTTGTCGACTGCATCTAATAACTCTTCAATAGCTTTTACTGCCTCAGGGTCGCCTGCCAACGCCGCCTTTGCACTACCCCGAATAACTGGTGTGGTGTCGCCCGGGAAACCATACTTATTTAGCAAGTCCCGCACTTCCATTTCAACCAAATCCAGCAACTCCTTATCTTGCACTAGGTCCACCTTATTGAGGAATACTACAATCGCCGGGACACCAACTTGTCTAGCTAAAAGGATGTGCTCACGTGTTTGAGGCATTGGACCTTCCGCTGCATCAACCACCAGAATTGCGCCATCCATCTGGGCCGCTCCGGTAATCATGTTCTTTACATAGTCAGCATGACCGGGACAGTCGATGTGCGCATAGTGACGTTTTGCAGTTTCGTATTCGCTATGGGAAATTATAACTGTAACAGTCTTTGTCTCGTCACGGACTACACCACCCTTGGTAATTTCTGAATATGATTTTTCCTTTGCCAGACCTTTTGCAGCCTGGACCTTCAAAATTGCGGCCGTTAACGTGGATTTGCCGTGGTCAATGTGACCAATTGTTCCCACGTTCACGTGCGGCTTTGTTCGTACGAATTGTTCCTTAGCCATGGTTATTCTCCTAATTTTTTATGGTTCGCAAGTTCCTAAAACCAAAAATGGAGCCCATGATCAGATTCGAACTGACGACCTCGTCCTTACCAAGGACGCGCTCTACCAACTGAGCTACATGGGCGTCCGTTTCTGACGCTGATAGGTAAGCGCCTCCTTCGCCCTGTTAAGAGTGAGGAGGTTATCCTATCAGGTTCAGTGTCCAGGGAAATTAACCACACGGCTTTCAAATGTCAACACTTTGTTTTGCTGGGGGAGTTTTCGCCAAAAACAACCACAAGCTATTGTGTTTCAGGGTATTCGATCACACAGATTCGCCTTTTACAAAAAGAGTAAACAATTCTGTCTAATCCATTGACCTGCGTTCGTCGCTTTCATGGTTTTGCCCTACATTTCTAACAAAACGGTAACCAGCCGTCATTCTGTGCCAACAATTGTATTGATTTTTCAATCAAGCTTTGTCCCAGGAAACGTGTCTTAATTCAATCCCAGAGGGCCAAAAGCATATTCCGCTAAGCATTCGTTCCGCGGATTTAGGTCATTGAGGTCTGCAAAATGCTTGCAACCAAGCGTAACACGTCTCAAACCACCTTGTGGTCGGATCCTTTAAATTACACCATGCTGCTTGGAAAGTACTTAAAACCCACCGGTTTTTAAACGATTTTTATGTGGGAGATCCGAAATATTGCCCCTGTGGGTGTATTGGGGACGTATTCAATTTCCCAGCCGTGCGCCAGAACAATTTGTCGCACAATTGCAAGTCCCAAACCCGTGCCTTTTTGGTTTGTGGTAAAGTATGGTTTAAATATCTCTTCCTTGTATTCAGGCGGCACTCCCGGCCCGTTATCGCGAACCTCGAGAATAGCTTCAGTAGCCGATGAGGGTCGAACTATGATTTCAATTAATCCACCCACTGCGACAGCTTGGATGCTATTTAAAATGAGGTTGAACAATACTTGCCGCAAAAGTTGCTCGTCTGCCTCAATTTGAGGTGTTTCTACGATTGACTTTGCTGTGACTTGTTTTTCCTCAATGTCGAAAGAGAGGGTTCTTAACACTTCCTCGATAACATTTTGGACCTTTACGCTACTCTTTCTAATCTGGCGTGGGCGGGAAAAGTTTATGAACTCATTTAGCTGAGCTGCAACACGGTCTACTTGTTCGATTATACGGGTGGCTACCTGCTTAGCCTCTTCGGGAAGTCTATTATCCATAGCCAATAACTGGGCCTGGGCTCGAATGACATTAAGTGGATTTTTTGTTTCATGTGCTAACCCGGCTGCCGCTAAGTTCATTTCCTTAAGTATAGTATTCAGCTCAGACGCTCGCACCAACCTCATCTCAAGCTCGGAAGCCCGCAATTGTGCATTCCATGCCATTGCAACGCCGATAACCGAAACGGTAGCAAAAAACGTAATCACAAATCGCAACCAGAGATCCCTACGGATAACGGCCCTTACATGTTCCGTGGGTAACACAACCACAATTGCGTGAACCCCTTGCTTTTGTAATAGTTCTTGATACTCCTTCTCCGTGATCCAGAATGGTCTTGGGAATCTACCTCGTCGTTGTTCTATATTTGGCCGCGATCTATCTTCAACCGTCCCTCGTTCTTCAGGTCTCACAACAGGCGGTGAGGTAAGAAAAGGAGGGGGGAACGTGTTTATTGTTGGGGGCGGTTCTGGAGATACTCCAAAAGGTACTCCAGGTTGGGTAAATTGTTGGGTAGGTGGTAGAGGTGGATTCTGGGGCATATTATTAGTCCCACGATGAGGGAAAAGGCGTTCAGTTGGGACAATAATAGTGGGCTGAAGCACTTCGATCCCCGCCTCCACGTTTGTGCCGAGGTCGATAATGTTTTGGATAGCGATTTCGTTTCTTCCCCAATACTCCCATGATTGGCCATAAACAAACACGCCTTTTGCAAGCGCTTCTATTTCTGGGCCAGCACTAGCAACCACCTCACCAGAGGCATTCAAAAGTGCAATTGACTTTGCAATGTTAGCCCGAATCAACTCATTAAGGGCGGAGTCGAGTCTCTCGCGCGATATAACTCCAAACCTCCTTTGTGAACGCATTACAATGCCGAGGGTAGTGGTCACATCCCGTGCTGTGTTCCTTAATTCATTCCGAGCAGCCGAAACCACCCGCTGGTGTTCAACTATTTGCCAGGCAAAAATTATAACCCACACTAGCGCCAGGAGGGTAAACACAAATTGTGTTCTACGATCTTTTACTACAAATCCCACGGTGTTAAAGAAGAAGTTGAATTTCGGTTAACCGGCTCATCAAATACAAACACTGACGAGTGTCAGTTTGGCACTATTTCCCGAAGTTGCCAAGGAAAGTATTCAGCTCCTGTGGGCTCACAGATTTCGGCTGTGTTGACATAGTTTGCCGTTCATCTTGGGTCAATGCAACCAAATCCGAGGGGTGTCGAACTATGTGAGGAGTTAGGAAAATCAATAGTTCAGTCTTTTTGTTACTATCGACTCTATGTTTAAAAAGCGTTCCTAGCAGAGGGATATCACCAAGTAATGGCAATTTACGTTCCGCACGTTGGTTTAATCGTTCCATCAACCCACCGATGATTACAGTTTGGCCATCTGGCACTACGACTACTGTGTCTGCGCTCCTGTTATTGATGACAGGTGACATGATAGTACCGCTGGGGCCACTGGAGGTTGCCACCCATTGGCTACGATCGGCCAATTCAGAGGTTTCCGGTGTGACTATCATTTCAACCATGTTATCACTTGTAATAAAGGGAGTTACCGTGAGCTGGATGCCTACTGGTTGGTAGGTCACTGTGTTATATTGGTTACCGAGGGTATCGAACCTAGTGCCTGTAATTATGGGCACTTGTTGGCCAATGCTTATAGTTGCGGGCTGGTTATTCCTCGCCAGGATTGATGGCCTTGCAAGGATTTCGGTCTTACCGGCTTGGGCAATAGCCCTCAATGCGGCTTGGTAATCCTGGGCAAGGATTGTAAATAAACCCGCACCTGGTGGTGTAGGCGAAAATCCTGAAATAGGTTGGCCGAATATGTTTGTGGTTACAGAACCTGCTTGATTTGCAAGACCAGAAATTCCGAAAGAGTGAGCTGCGGCACCCTGAGCCTCGCCAATGGTGCGCTTGCCACCTGCTTCCAAACCCAAATCCAACCCCTTTGTATAGGTTACCTCCAAGAAAAGAACTTTAATCAAAACTTGGGGCGCCGGCCTATCCAGCCTTTGTATGATATGCCTTATATACTCAGCTGTTTCTTCATCAGCCACTACTACTATCTTTCGAGTCTCGGGATCAGCAGTGATGGTCGCCTGTCCGACAGAACTTCTACTGGGATAAGACGACGTTGCCGAAGTTCGGGTGGTAGCACGTTGGGTAAATTGTCGTTGGGCGAACTGGGCAAATCCTATGCCCACAATTCCTAGCATCAACCAGCTGAAAATTCCAACTTTTACACTCAAACGCATACAGAGCCTCCTGCTATAAACGAAATCTGTGATCCTTTTCTTTTACCGTGTAGTTGTTCGACCGATGCCTGAACTTGTGCCCAATCCAGTTCCAAATCCGGTGGTAGTTCGGGTACCGGTTGTTGTCCCTGAAACCGCCTGGCTAGCCCGACGGGACAACTGGCTTGTTGTTTGCGATGCTGTGCGCGTGCCAGTCGTCGTATTTGCCGGGAACAAACTTTGCAACACACTTTGCACCTGAAGCGGGTCGGTATTTTCCACATCAAAGACAAACACCTTCTGCTTACGTCCAGCATCAGCATCCAATTCAGTGATCATCTTTTCAATTTGAGGCATTAAATTTCGGGACGCGGTTACAACAACCGAACCCGTGCGCGGATCCGGAACTGCAATTACTCTAGTTTGTAGGATTGTTCTTTGGCTCGGGGTTGTTTGGTCCCCCTGCTGAAATTGAGGTGGCCCAACGAAAAACCGCCCCATTCCACGCTGTTGCCCCTGCTGGCTTGCTTGGTCAGGGAACAAACTCATAATCAGTTCGGCCATTTCAGTTGGATCAGCGTTCTTGAGCTTAAACACTCGCAACTCCGTAACATCTTCAACATTGACATCAACAGCTTTAATAAGCTCCTCGATGGTCTCCATTATATCTTCCGGTGCGCTGACTACCAAATAGTTGCTGCGTTCGTCGGCAGCGGCAGCCACACGCATTGCAGCAGCTCGAGTACCACTTTCAGATTCGGCTGCTTGGGGACCGCCCCCCATACCTCCTGGTCCACCAAAAAATCTTGCAAAAAACCTAGCGCGAATATCTCCTTGGCTGGTTCCAGCACTAGGCTGCTGGAATATGCTTTGAATAATATTAGCCAGTGACTTTGCGTCTGCGTATTGCAACTGAAACACGCGGACCACTGTAACAGTTGATACGGAGGTATCTAAAGCTCGGATAATCTCTGCTAATCGCCTAATATTTGTCCGTGTGTCTGTAACGATTAACGCATTACCGCCTTCGTTAGCCGTTACAGTAGCTGTGGGCGGGATTAAAGGCTGTAGGTCTCGTAACAACTGAACAGCATTTAAAAATCGGACCGGAATAATCTGAGTAACCACTTCATCTGTTTTCGGAATACTTTCTGGGTTAGACCCTTTGACCACGGGTAAATATCGCCGTTTAGCTTCATCCCTAGTCACAACAATCAAAGTTCGCCCTTCTCGTATTACAGCATACCCTTGTTTAGCTAATGCTGAATTTAGCGCATCTATGGCCTCTTCTGGAGTCAGGGGCTGAGCGCTCCAAACATCAATACGGCCTTTGACATCCACCTCCGGCCTAATTATGAACCCTGCTGCTTCGCTAAGGTAATCCAACACAAGCTCGAGCGGAACGCCGCGGAAATTCAACCGGATGTTTTTAGAAGTGGAAGTGTCTATGTGTTTTGCGGTTTCACTAGTGGAAGGTTGGGTTTCATTATTGCTAGCACCCATGATTTCAGTAGCTGCGATTTGACTATTCAAAGTAGTTAAAGCTTCTGGTGCACTTACTTCTTGAGAAGCGGGCTGGAATGTTAATGATTGGGGCGTTCTTGCGGGTTCGCTAGTACGCCTGCTTCGTCGGCCGGCTCTTCGCTCCGCTGGCGTCCCAGCATTATCCCCCCCTCTGCGAATCACAGGTGGGGTAGTCAAAGAACCTCCTTGCGAGGGTTGCTGAGCATTTACAAAGGTTGCTTGTTGTGATCGAACTTGCTCAGCAACGGACTGACTGATCGTGCTTAGGATTTCTGGTGGTGCTGGGTCTTCTTCGCTCAAAATTACTGCGGCAATAACATCTTCCACAGATGTTGGGGAGTTATTGCTATTTACCTGGGCATAGCCGCCCGTAATAACCAACACAATGAATCCGATAGATCCCAACAATTTTAGTTTGTTATATATCCGTTTCATTGCAACTCTTGCTCACGTCTTTCCATTAATCTTCGAAGCACATCTGATGCCATGGAAGAAGTGCTACTACTGGCTGGTCTAGAACTTAATGCAGCATCGCTCCCTGGCAGTTCCAATTGAGGTCTCGTTTGCGAATCAACAACTGTGCTTGCCTGCTGGATCACATTCCATGAATCACCTTCTTCGCGCCGGAGCTGCCATCCGATGAACAATTCTATTTCATTCGTTTCATTTTGAAGTTTCACTGATTTATAACTTACATCTGCGAGTTTGAACCCGGCAAATATATCTCCGACTTTAACAGCCCGACGATAAGTTGCCATTGAACCATCGAAAAAGGCGATTTTTTTATCTCCGTACTCCATCGTACCAACCAACGTAAAGTATTCCACCCGTCGCGGTTGTGTAACCGTGCTCGTCCGTCTGCGTGTTGCCCCGGAACGCCGAGTTGCAAATATATTTCTATCTAAAATGATTCTGAACTCTGAAAAATCTGGTATTTGTGTTGAATCGTTTTGGACAAGGCGTGAGCCAGATGAGCTAGTGTTTGTGGACGGGCTTTGGCTTGCTGTATCTCTCGCAACTTGATTAGTTTGCGCTGTAGCGAAAGATCCCGTCCATCCTGCTACCAACAGCAACATTGCCATTGTTCGGGCGGGTCGAGCTTTGAATTGGTTGTAAAACCCTCGTATTCTAGACCACCCAATTCTAGCACCAATGAATTGTTTTAACCACGGGTTCATTTTGCTTCCGTTTTTGCTATAGCTGCAAGGGCACTTAGCTGAAGGTTTAGGGTCAACTGTTCACCGACATCGTCACGTGCTGTAATTTGTGCCCTAACTACTCGTATTCCCAGTGGATCCTTTTCTAAATTGTACAAAAATCTTGTTATGGCCCCAAGGTTGCCTGTTGCCTCCAAGTTGCATTCAAGAATGGCAATTTGCTCTTGGGATTTAGCATCGGTTGGTCTTTGCCATTGTGGTTTTACAGCTGATAGGGTGAGTTGGCTCTCTTGAGCCCAACGCTCTATCGTTTTCAAAAACTGATCTTCCGCCGTGGAGATTTGACCAGAAAGCATATTCGTTCTCATTCTATCCCATTGTTCAACTAAAGCAGCCCGTCGCTCAATCAAAGCTGTACCTTGGTGAAATTTCTCCTTCAACGATGCTATCGTTTCTTCTCTGGACTTCCACAATCGAATCAACGGAGTAACTACTATTCTATCTGTCAGCAGCAAGCCTACAACAACTGCTGCCAGAATAACCAACAACTGTTGTCGGTTGGAAATTTTCATTTTGAATTGCGTGAAGTTTGTTGCGGCTTAGCAATCCATTCAAACCTAAACGTAAATTGGACGGGTGAGTTCCCTCGAGTCTGATCTACGTGTACAGATGCAATTTCGCGAGTCCCCCGTATGCGTTCCAAGACTCTGAGTAAACTAGCGTTGTCCCGGGCAGTCCCAGAACAAATCACCAAACCAGTATCACGCATTTCTATCGTTCGCACAGAAACAGTGCCTTCCTCTGGAAAAGCTTCTGACAAGCGTTTCAATATCATCAAGGTCCGGAATGAATCATCGAACCATGGCCGGTACTTTCTTATTTGTTGCTGCAAATATTCTACCGTTTTCACCTGGGGCTCAACCGATGCCCACTTTTTCGACCAATAAATAAGCCACAACTCTTGTGCTAGGAAAAGCAAGCCTACTAGCAACACCAATGCGCCGGCTGCAGCTCCGATTTTAAGGAATCGCCCAGCTAGATACTTATTAATAAACTGCTCAATTGGTGAAATCCGGGGAGGTAAGAACTCTACTTCTAACTTACGACCCTTCAATATACTCAACCCATGTGCCACACAAGCCTTAGCAGGGAATTTTTCCAAATCCTCGCCTTTCTCTCTAAAATGGGTAACCACTTCCACCACGTACTCACCGCTTAATTGCCTTTTAAGTTCTTCGGCCAAGGGTTTCATCATTTGATCATGCCCGTATACTTGGATTCTGCGCAATTTTTGCACTATAGGGGGTGGGAACTGTGCAAGTGTTAATCGGAGTTCACGGATAACGTGACCTAAATCCGAATCGATTCGAGCAATTCCCTCTATGACTCGCAAGGCAAGTACACCGGCCTGAACTAACACAACTATGCCAATTGTTTCTGCGGTGGGATATAAAACCACTTTCGGTTCCTGTGATTCTTCAACTGTTTTAAACGCCGTGAGTCCCGAAGTGAAACTTCGAGGTATTAGACCTGCTAACTCCAAAATACTCTGCAATCTTTGCACATCTGAGCGTAAAACTCCAACTCCAGCACAAATCCGATCATGTTCAGTCACACGAGTAATTAAGTAACTCAAATGCAAAGTCTCTGCAGGGTAAGGTAACTCACGTGTGGCTTCTAATTCACAAAATGACATTACATCTTCATCTGGGACTTCTTTTGGGACGTTCAATGAGAACGACAACATCCAACGCATTGGCAGGCAGACTACGCACTGTCTATACCTAATACCGGCAGACTCCAACTGGCGTTTTATTTCTTGGGCCACTAATAAAGGTTCATCTGTTGTGATGTTTAATGAAAGTGGTAAATAGGCAGTTTTTTCCAAAACCACTTTTCCATTGGCCCGCCTGAATGCGGCTACGCATAGATTCCCCTCTTGAAACTCAATAGCCAATAGTTTCCGCGGAATGCGCTGATGCATTCCCGGAATTAACATCAACCAATCGATCTTCTTGATTTGATTTAAGATCGTCATTGCGATTTATTTACATGCTAGCAAGGATCGCGCCTGTTTTATTTGCTCACGTATTTCTGTTCCTAATGCCCATCCTAAGTGTGTAAGATCCTGGCAGAACACTATACTTGGTGTCCCGGCCGAAACATCAAACACAACCCGCACGCGTTTATATCCACGTCCAAAGCGACCAACTGCCACAATATCGGCACTAAATTGGTAGCTTTTCACACTCAGGTAAGGGGCTGCTAACCTGGCGTTTTCTGGTCCCAAAACATCTACTATCCAGGCAATACACCTAAGCTTTTCAGGGTGTGAAATCCTATATGCCACCAAACTGGGGGCGTATTGGACTCCTATACCAGGGATACAAGCGAGGACGGTTTCTGAAGCGGTGTTGACGTTTACTAGCCCTTCTATAAATGGGGCATTTGTAACAGTGATCTTGTCGGAGATCTGGCTAAATTCATCGAATGACATACCACTGCGGAGATAAAAATCTATCACACTTGTAAAACCTGGACTGGTTGGTTGCACAGGGGGAGCACCTGACTGTGGGGGTCTAGAAGTACCACTTTGAGCTGGCTGAGCCGGTCCCTGCTGCACTAATCCAAGCTGCGCCATAATTTCCGTAGCCCGAACCTCGCCAAATGTTTCTTGAAGTAGCAACGATAGGGAAGCCGTATCGTTAATATTTGTTTTACCAGAGTTTGGCTCTCGAGTAAAAACCGTCACATATTCCCATAACCCCGGATCAAGTTTCCCGTCCCGATTATCACTTGGCAGCCAAACCTCACCATCATTTTCGTTAGGGTCCAAGATCCCGTTACAATTCCAATCCTCGCCAAAAAGAATTTCCATATTAATGCCATAAACCATGCGCAATTCCTCAACAGTCTCAAATGGGGCGCTCTTTAATCGATAGGGTGGATTAAGTTGTGAATAAGTCATATCATCTACGCCACCAACAATGGTACCGCTTGTACTCTCACCGCGCCATTTGACAATTGAAGCTGCTAAGTCAGAAGTCATGTGGGGGAGCATCATTAACATCTCAGCCGACGCGGTATTCAAATTTAGTTTAGAGGCCTCGTCGACCAATCCAAAAACTGGCCTTGTAAAGCCAATCTGCCAGCTATTAGTGTCCCGGCCTAAGATCCAAAACCGGGCTTCTGCCACCGGAACATTTTCGCAAAGGTAGGTACTTACATCAGGTATTTCCCCTGGCTCATACTCGGCTAGAATCTCTTTCAAATATCTAATAGCTCCTTCGATAGCCTGCTCAGCCTGCAAAGATGCAACCCGTGCGTCCGCCGCTCTGATCTCCATTTTTACGCGATGCGAAAAATACAATGCCAGGCCTACCAACCCTGCCGTAACCCATAAAACTATTATCAAAATCGAACCTATATTCCGCAAACGCTTCGGGCTTTTGCTCCTACTCAAAATCCCCATGGAATTAAAGCTCATCATTTGCATTTGTGCTTAATCCATCGACCCGAATGGGAACCGTGATTGTAATGGTCGGGTTTTCCGTTATTAAGAGGTTTGTGTTAATCAACTCAATTTGCACTTTAACCGCATAAGGCAGAGGCCTCTCCTGCGCTGTTGCATCCCAGTAAGTAACCCATTGAACACCGTCATAAAACAGAAATACGACGTCTTTGACCCCTGACATGAGTGGTTCTACTTCGGGCGTATCCGTTAGTACGGGCAAGAGGTTACGCCACACCAAGCGAACTAGCTGTGTATCTTCGGTTGACCCATTGATTGACCCCACACAGTATACAACTCGTCGGACATTGCCCCAGGGTAGATCATCTGAAATTGTGCCTGATGCAGTATAAAATTCTGGGCTAACCTGCCGGCCTTCAAACCCGGGCACAAAAACAGTGTCAACAGAGCTTACTGTTTGCAAGGGTTGAACCAAAACACTATTTTGGCTGGGGGACATTAGTTGACTAAGATCGCGTTTTATCACTGATAGGGCGTATTCCACTGGCAATATATCTTCCGCCGCCCTACTTACCTTATTATGCAACCGCAAAACCCCTGAATACATTTCATGTAATCCAAGCAGAACGAGAGAGAACAAAACCACGGCAACCAAGATTTCAATTAGGGTAAACCCTCTTATCAAAGAGTGGTGGCCATCATTAAACCACCTTGGGCATTGCAATTCCTTTCCCCAACTTTGAATGCTTTGGATCGCCTTATCTCTCTTACCGTGTAAAAGGATCATTTTCATTCGACGGTGCTTACTAGCGTTGATAGCTCAACAGTTCGTGGTTTGTTTTGGACCGTGTAATTAACTTGGACAGTTAAAACCAAAAACGACCCTTCGTACCAATTTGAGAGATCCATTTTCCATTCGTATTTGTAAGGACCGTCCCATACCACACCTTCTTGGAATCCTTGGCGCCACTGTCCGGTGGTGACCAATTCATTGATCACCCGCTCACAAATCTGGCCAGCCACGGTTTTCCGAACCGCGTTTTGGCCAACTTCAGAGGCAAGACGTATTCCTTCTACGGCCACTGGAATTACAATGGCCATAAGCAGCATAGCTGCAAGTACTTCGGCAAGCGTAAATCCCCCAATCAGCCGATTACCGCTGGAAACCCGAGCTTGTGGTGGTTTCAATTTCATACCACGTCCTCATGTGATTGGGGACAACCGATATAGCAAACCCGTCTTTATCAACAAAAGTGATCTTACTGGGCGCGCCGATAGCGATGAATCCATCTGGCATGAATCGGATTATCTGCCCCCCTTCTAATGCTCCTTCTCGGACACCTAATTGGGAAGCCGCACCAGCCAAGCTACTTACAGACCCTTGAACAGTGATGGTAACCCCTAGCGCAATTGAAAACTCTTGGCGGTCCGGATCCTGGGCCACAAAAGATGGATCCGCAGCCAAAGCCAAAAGTCTGTTTTCGGTATCTATCTGGATAATTATTGGAATCCCCTCATTGATGGCGCGTTCGCGGGCGTAACGTGTCATTGCCAAAAACCTATTTACTTCATTATCCAGCTCCCTGCCACGGAAGAACTTTGCCAACATTGGAGCTCCCACGCTTAGCACTATACCTAATAATGCAAGCACCACTATCAGCTCAATCAAAGTCAATCCATGAACCTCAACAATTTTGGTAGGATCCTGCTTATTTTTCCTGCCTACAATGTTTGGTACACCCCGCATTAGTCTGGCAACACCACATTGCGCGGCGCTCGCCAGCAAATTATTGCCGAGTCCAATTGCCAATATCATCATCGGTATTCTCGCGACCATCTGGGCCAACTGAGTACAGGTCGTAACTGCTTGGGTTACGTTGTCCTGGGCAAACATACACGTATGGTCTGCCCCAGGGATCTAAAGGGATACCAGTCTTCATATAAGGCCCGCGCCAATTAGGTGCGTCGGATGGTTGAGTTACAAGTTCGTCCAAGCTTCGCGGATAAAAACCGTTATCCACCTCAAACGCATCAATCGCCGTACTCAAGTTTGCAATTTGAGTTTGAGCAGCAGTAATTCGCGCTTGTTGGGTTCGCCCTGTGAACTTGGGAACAACAATGGCGGCTAGCGTTCCTAGGATTACTAACACCAACAACAGTTCGATTAGCGTAAAGCCTGCTCGTGAAACGTTGGATTTCCCTCTACCGTCATAGATTCTTGATACAACCTTCATAGCGCGCATCTCCTTTCTACTTGTTAATGTATTCCTGCAAAGTGAATATTGGCAGCAATAAGCTAATGAATATGAGCCCGATTAACCCTGCCATGATAAACAACAGCACGGGTTCAGCCAATGAAACAGCCGTTCGCAATTTACGATCCAGTTCTTTTTCAGTAACATCGGCGATGCGGATAAGCTCTTTTTCGAGTCGCCCACTTTCTTCAGCGACCGTGATCATTTCTAATACGGACGAGGGGAATAACCTTTTACATTCAGCTAAACTCACACCTAGTGGTTTACCTTCCTTGACTAACTCGATGGACCGTTCCACAGCGTCCACCAGAATCTGATTGCCTATAGATCTTCGAGCCACGTTCAACGCATTTATGAGTGGGACACCGGCGTTTAGAAGTGTACCCAGCATCCGACAAAACCGCGCCATTGCATATTGGGCAGTTAACACTCCTAACATCGGCAAATTCAAAATTACGTTTTCTATCACCCTCTTCCCTCTTTCTGATCGTCCCCAGTTCCACATCGCGACGTTAACTACAATCAGACCAACAAGGAGAAACAATCCGTAATCGCGTATGGCTTGGCCCACTTGAATTACTGCTCTCGTAATAGCGGGCAATTGGGCCCCAACCCCTGCAAATATGTTCTGAAACCGTGGAATAAAGAAGGTCAACATATAAATTAAAACCCCAATCGCCAAAACCATCAAGATCATCGGATACGTCAAAGCTGAAATTACTTTGGTACGCAGTTCTTTTTCACGTTCCATAAAATCGGATATTTGGGTAAGCACCACCTCAAGGAATCCCCCTGTCTCACCTGCTTCGACCATAGCTATGTAAACCTTTGGAAACACTTCAGGAAACCGCGACATCGCTTCAGCGAGGCTAGCACCATCGACCACTAAATCGTGCAGCATTTTCCATTTTTCGCGAGCCGCAGGCGTGGCTGTTTCCCGTTGTAGAATTACCAGGGCTCGACTCAAAGACACGCCGGCCGCCAAAAGATTTGCGAGCGACCGTGTAAAATTTTCCAATTCAGCTCTAGAAACGCGTTTCCTTTCAAACAACCAAAAGCCTTTCTTTGCCGTTCCGGTTGTCGATGTTGATTGTCCACCGTTAATACGCGATTCCCCTTTAAATTTGCCATTTGACCCTTCTCGAATAGAAATAGGGCGCAGCTGCTGGGCTTCTATCTTGCGCAAAACGTCCGCGCGATCGTAGGCACTTACTTCTCCCTCAATCACGCGGCCATCTTTCTGTAGGGCTTTGTACCTAAAAACCGGCATATCACCTTAACCTAACCCCAAGCTTAGCTGCCACATCTTCATCAAACCCACCTACCATATTTTGATCTTTTGTTACCCGGAGGACTTCAGCCGGCGTAGTAATTCCAGCTCGGACTAAACGCCATCCGTCTTCTGCTAAAGTTCGCATTCCCCCAGCGCGCGCTGCTTCTCGCAACTCATCTGCGGACCGGTTTTGAAGCACCATTCTTCGTATTTCGTTGGTAATTTCCATAAACTCAAAAATTGCGTGTCTCCCAAAATATCCTGTCCCGCGACACTCTTTGCAACCTACAGCCCTGTACACCACAATGTCAGGGGGAAACCCAACAATCGCTTTAAACGCTTGAACAGGGGGGGAATCGTCTGGTTCCTTGCAATGGGGGCAAAGCACACGCACTAATCGTTGAGCTATCACTCCTTCTAACGAGGAGCTTACCAAATACGGCTCCACACCCATGTCCACCAACCTAGTCAAGGCGCTAGGAGCATCGTTAGTATGCAAAGTGGAAAATACCAGGTGACCAGTCAAGGATGCCTGAATTGCGATTTGGGCAGTTTCGAGGTCACGAATCTCGCCAACTAGGATTACATCTGGGTCGTGCCTCAAGATAGCACGCAAGCCCCTTGCAAATGTTAATCCAGCCTTTTCCGAAACTTGGATTTGGTTAACTCCTTTTAGTTGGTATTCCACTGGATCTTCAATAGTGATGATCTTGCGGCTGGCATCATTTATCTCGTTTAGTGCTGTATAGAGTGTGGTGGTTTTACCACTGCCAGTCGGCCCAGTAACCAATACTATCCCGTGGGGCAAAGTCAAAATACGACGGAACAAGCGCAATTCACGCTCGTCCATTCCCAACTCATGTAATCCACGAATCACAAGCCCGCTTTGCCGCAACAATCGTAACACTACGGCCTCTCCGTGGATCATTGGGATTACCGACACACGCACATCTACTTCCTCATTTTCTATTTTCAGTTTGATACGGCCATCCTGGGGTACACGTTTTTCGGCTATATTGAGATGGCTCATTATTTTTACGCGGGAGACAATTGCCGCCTGAAACCGTTTTATTTGCGGTGGCACAGGAACTTCCTGTAATACCCCGTCAATACGATACCTAATTCTAAGCTCGTCTTCGAAAGGCTCGATATGGATATCTGTAGCTCTTAGTTCTATTGCATCTTTTAGCACCTGGTTTACAAACCGAATAATCGATGCGTCTTCAGCTGCCTTGTCTAAGTCGGTTTCCTCTTCGCCCTCATCAACCACCTGAATAGCAGCTTCTTCTTCCAACGTATCGATGGTATCAGCCCCGATTCCCAACCGTTTTTTAATTTCGCGCTGAATAGCCTCGCTTGTAGCAAGGACCGGCCTTACGCGCATGCCGGTCATGGCTCGTAATATGTCTAACCCTTGCGTGGCTAAAATCCGACTTGTGGCTACTTCTACCCAGCCATCCACTCGCCGCAACGGCAACAATCCTTCTTTCAATAAAACTCGCGCCGGGAAAAGCGACAGTAACTCTTTGTCAGTTTCAATCTGCTCAATGTTGAGGAACGGTAAACCGTACTGTTGTGCTATCCAACGGAGCACAAACTCCTCGGATGGGGCCGGCGCGTTGCCGGACTCGGCTAGCTCTTTTTTTAACCTTTGAGCATCCAGTGCAGATAGCTGCCGCGCCTCAACCATCTGCCTTAGGAGCTCATCCCAGCCTTTTTCGCCTTGTGCCGCCATGCCCATACTTTTTCAACCTGAGTATCTAAACCGATCCAGCAACGCGCACGGTTAAAACCCCAAAATCTTACTCAATCAACCCCATTTGAAGGGCTATTGCTTCTTGTCGCAGAGTCAGTACTTTGCGTAACTCTTCCTGAGCCGCACGTAACGCTTCCTGTTTCTGTTTCCGCTCCTGACGAACTTTTTCCATCGCGGCCTTCAGTTCTTCCCTAGAAGCATTGGAATCGATCGCCTTCTGCAATGCTTCTTCAGCCGGCGAAGGTTGTGCCATTTGCCCAAAAGGACCACCCTCTGGGCCACCAAAACCACCTGGGCCTCCCCTAAAAGCTCGCATCATTCGCCGGCCGCTCACCATCATCACTTCCCGCTGCGCATCTAGGACCTTTTGAACCAACGGTCGCACAGCATCCCATTCGGTCTGGTTCGTAAAACCAAGCGCTTCTCGATAACGCTCCAGGATGCGTTCCTGCATTTGTGCGGGGTCGAACCCGCCGGGACCAAACCCAGCCTGACCTTGGCCGCGACGTCTTCCGCCACCTCCTTCATCCTGCGCACATACCGACCCAGCGCTCAACATCAGCGCTGTGGCAATTCCTGCTATCATTGTGAGTGTGATAATTCTTTTCATCTTTCCTTTAATGCTTTTTGGTTAGACTTACCTGGCGATTAACCTGACCTCATCCTGACACCCGTCAGGAGCTGGTAAAACGCCAGGACTTAAGTCTAAGCACTATATCTCGCAGCTACCATGCCAACACCGAAATGTTCCAAATCCCTTTATTTTTAGGACTTGAGCTCAAAACTAATCCCCGTTGTGCGCAAAATTTGCATACTTGCCGAGTTAATGCGCAACCTTTGCAGGGAAGGAAAGTGGCTGGCCTACAACTAAAGTCCAGGATGCGCCTTCAGGCCTGGCAATACGCCCTCGGTATACTTTACCCTCTACACTGACTGACATCTTAAAGCCCGAATGAAACACGCCCCAGTCTCAATTTCCCAAAGAAAATCACAGTCTTTTCCGAGCCACCAAGTTTAGCCTTGCAGGGTAACCTATACCGGGAATTACGCAGCTATAAACGCATACGGACGAAATATGGGCGAAATAATGTCTGACCTGATACAAACATCCATTAGGCAGGGTTGTCCAACCCCCACAAATACTCCAGTAATACTAACCTTTCGTGCGAAACTTTTTTTACAAACAAGCAGCTGGCTATTCACACCATCGGATAGTGAAAGGAATCCATGACATTTTCGTACATCAGCCGCCTCTATTTGATCGTTTTGGTGCTGGGGGCAAATGTGGTAATCTCAACGCTGTCTGGCTTAAGCCCCGGGGATTCAACTTCCACAGTAATTTTTCCCGGCGCATTTGGGAGACCTCGGACAATGGCCAATGCCAGTCCATTAAAAACTGGAATTTCCTTTGAATAAAAAGGCACATGACACGTTTGATCACCATTACAGGTGGATATGATTTCGCCGGCTCCGTGGATGAAGAACCGCACGCGGTTTTTAGTCCTAGGCACGACTTGACCGGCCGCATCTACGATTGCCGCGGTTATAAACGCGAGGTCACGCCCGTCGGCCCAAATCCGAGTCCTATCCACGGTTAATTTTACAGCGGCTGGCTCACCCGTGGTTCGGACGGTTTTTTCTGCCCAGAACTTACCGTCCTTGTAAACCACTGCCCGTAATTCTCCTGGCACATATACAACGTTATCCCAAACAAACCGATATTGGTAAGGCTGGCGTTTTTGCCGGCCCAGTGATTGGTTATTTAGGAATAGTTCTACTTCGTCGCCTGATGTGTACACGTGGACCGGGGTTAGCAAACCAACACGTTCTGGCCAATTCCAATGTGGGAGGATGTGGACCATTGGGAAGTCTGGACGCCATCGAGCTTGATACAAATAGAATCTGTCTTTGGGGAACCCACAAAGATCCAGAATTCCAAAGTACGAGCTACGCGATGGAACACGAATTACACCGGTTTTTTCCAGTTCCTCGGCTTTTTGCGCAACAACTAACGGATCAGTAAATACAAGCATTTGTGCAGAGTCTCGATCATATGGTGTCGGCTCACCTAAATAGTCAAAACCCGTCCATACGAATTCCCCAGCCACGAACGGGTTTTCATCTAAGCTCCGGAACTCCACATCAGGCGGGTTAGCCCAAGGTGGAGCATACAGGTCGTAAGAACTTACATGGAAATTTGCACGGCCTTCGAGTTTATTTGTTGAGACTGGGAAAAAGTATTCACCCCTGGAACTCACGCATGAAGCTGTTTCGCTACCAATTATGGGTTTTTGAGGGTTTGCTTTGTGGAACTCGGTATAGCGATGAGGTTTGTAATTAAACCCAAACACATCCAAAACAGTTTGGAATCCGTTGGTTTCCGATTGTGGTCTCTCGCATGCTGCAGTAACAAGGCGGGTTGGATCTTCCTGTTTGCAAATGTCCACTAGTAACTTTGCAAGTTTCCATCCATCTGGTTCACCTTGCTCTCCGACTTCGTTTCCAATGCTCCAAAGGATAATCGAGGGATGGTTACGATCTCGCCGGATCATAGCCCGCAAATCCTTTTCAAACCAATCCTCAAAAAGTAAGTGGTAGTCATTAGGGGTTTTGCCTTTCCTCCAACAATCAAATGCTTCGTCTATAACCATTATTCCCAGCCGATCGCATAGATCTAATAATTCTGGTGCAGGAGGATTATGACTGGTGCGTATAGCGTTAACGCCCATCTCTTTCAGCAACTGAAGCTGTCGTTCTAAAGCGCGCACATTAATTGCGGCGCCCAGCGGCCCAAGATCGTGATGATTACAAACTCCTTGGAGCTTAATTGGTCGACCGTTTAAGATTAATCCGCGCTCAGCATCAAATTGCACCACCCTTACGCCAAATACTGTCTCGTATCGGTCAATCACTCGCCCATTCTGTTCGAGCTCAGTTATCAGCTTGTAAAGATTCGGCTGATCGGGTGACCACAACTTTGGATCGGGAATATGGAAGGTAAGGGCAACCGTTTCATTGGAATTTGGGGGGATATTCAAATTGGTGCTGACCTCTATTATAGATGCCCGTACCACCCTAGGCATCCGCTCCAACTCATGTTTACTTTGAGAAGGCTTGAGATCTGGAACAGGCGGTGTAAGGGGTCCTAATTGCCCTAGAAACCGCACTCGGTTCCGGACACGCACCAATGTGGCGTTTGTTGTGTGATTGTCCAAGAGGATCTGGACGTCCACAGTAGCATATAAGGGTGCTATTTCCCGTACTGAAACGAAAGTCCCCCATTGGGCCACATGAACAGGATGAGTTTTAACAAGCCGGACATTCCGGTAAATACCGCCCCCGGGGTACCACCGAGACGAAGCCGGGGGGTTGTCCAATCTAATTGCAATGGTATTGGTCCGTCCAAACAAAACAAATGGTGTCAAATCTATTCGGAACGAACTGTAACCGTAAGGCCAGCCTCCCGCAAAGGAACCATTAACCCAAACGGTCGCATACGACATCGCCCCATCTACGTCCAAATAAAGCCTCCTCCCGCGGTCCTCCCACGGCACAAAAAACTGTTTTCGATACCATCCCACACCCCACCAACGCAATTTACCTGTGGCAGAAGGATACTCCTGACGGAACTCGGATTCTACGCCCCAATCATGAGGCAAATCCACCAAGCGCCAATCTGAATCATCATAGGCAGGATCAATATATGGAACGTTCGTAACTGGTTGATATGGTGGAGGGGTGTAAGCCCGGAGAACAGGGTTAGTTGTAAAATCCCCTCCTACTGCTAAAAGCCATGGCCGCAAGTTAGCGTAATTTAAATTGGAGGTACCTACAGGGTCACCGTGCTTAAAGCGCCATCCGCTATTAAATTCCTCGATCACCCGAGCATCAGCCGCTCCTATTGGAAAGGCCAGCAATATACATGACAATACTGTTTTCAAGCCACTTGCACTTCCCTCAAAAGCATATAATCTCCCCCTACCCCGTCCCGACAACTCAGTCCTATAAAATCGCAACTTCATATCGCTCTCTTTATAGTGTGCCGTAGCCCATAATAGGTCAACTATTCCTTAACCCATTTTCAAAACGCTACAGGGGGTGCCACCTAGTCACATAAAGACAGGGTGCTCGTCCAGGAAAGATGGTAGGCCCTTCTTAAGAAAACCTTATTGCTCCCGGCCTCGGTCTTTATTCTATCTGGCTAGGTACGTCTTTATGCCGGTATTCTACTTCAAGTATTTCGGGGAATGAGATTTGAACTTCGCTCATGGAGGGGCCCCGCCTCACAAGGGCATGCATATCATTAGCAGTAATACGTGTAATCCTTTCCACCACAAATAACCCTTTGGAAGTCCGGATGGTTAAGACCATATCTCGATCCGCCTCTCTCCTAACCACTGTGAAAAAACCTGAAAACCGAGTTTCAAAAAACCTGCGGTTAAACACAAATTCACCTCGTTTGAACACTTGGGGAGGCGGCAGAGGCATAAACTTCTCTTGCTCTTCTTTCTCTTTAGCTGTCCCCAATATTGTTGCTGAAGCACTGGCAACCTCGGCTGCCATTTGAGCATGTGTTTGTTCAGCTGCAGCTTTCTCTACGGCAAGTTTCTTTTCGTGGTCAACCTTAGATGGGCTAAGTAAGAAAATAATCGGGGTTATCACTGGGAACACCGCGGCCAAAGCGCAAACTCCAGCAACTGGTCGGGCGCGTACAATCGCGATTTCATATGCAGCATAAATATTCGCAAGGTATAGCAAAAGCAATATTGCCAAGCCAGGGCCTGAACCCAGCAACGCACCTAGCAAACTTTTACCCATCGGCACAGGTAGTCGAGGAACCGGATTAAGTTTTATCTCTTTTTGCGTGTTGGTCTGGGGCGTAAGCAAATCAAAGTCATCAATGAAGGGCTCAACCAGCTGTTTTAACTTTGGATTTTGGGCGAGCCGCTTTAAATCCTCTTGGCTAAACATGCTCCAATGTATGCGCGATGAGTAGGAACCATCGGGGTGGCTGATTACAGCACCGAGTTCATTAGGGGAAACCAGTTCTCCCTCCAAAACCGTGCCGTCATTTAGCTTAAAAGTGCCTGCGCCAACAGCCGATGTGAAAAGGATGTAAATGAGTCCTATCCAGGTAAAACAGTTTGATAACCGTTTGTGCATATGCCACATTTACCAAACCCTCGGTGCATTCTAAAAGAAAAAATCCACGTCTCCCAATCCAAAGCTGATAACAACGAGTTTGCCACCCACCATCCTTTTACATCCTATCGTGGGCGAATTTGACCGATCACTTCCACCAACTCTTCAATAGTCCAATTTGTTGCAATTTGAGTTAGGTGATCTGCAGCTGCACCGTGCTGCCAAACAGCGAACCGCAGCACTTCTTCCACCCGTTGTTGTAACCTCGGCTGAGCAAGGAGCCCAGAAATGTACCCAGCTAAAACATCTCCAGCACCTCCCTGGGCCAGATGAGGGTTACCCCTGTTACTCACGTATATGGGGCCAGAAGCCCGTCCTATGAGGGACAGATACCCCTTCAAAACCACCCATGTTCCCCCATACTTACTGGAAATTTCTCTAAGAGCAGCTACCCGGTCTCCCAATACGTAGTCAAGGGTAGCCCTTAACATTCGCGCTGCCTCCCCTGGATGCGGTGTCACAACTCGAACTGCTTTTGAGGGGACCGGCTCACTTACTAACCAGTCCAAAGCACTTGCATCGACTATCACAGGTACATCAGCGTCACGCCAGATCCGACGGACAAGGGAAATAACTGCTGGAGATATATCCCGCGCAGCTAAACCTGGTCCAATTAAAACACCGGTAAAATCGCGTATTTCAAACTCTGTAGGTACGAGCGGTTGCACCATCGCTGATCTAAGCTGAGCAGCAATTGGCACATAAACGTTTTCTTGCGTAAAAACGGTAATTAACCCCGGCTGGGCACGTTGTGCTCCTTGAGCAGCAAGCACAGCTGCACCATGATATCCACGAGACCCAGCAATTATTGCAAGGTGACCATAGTTACCTTTGTGCGTAGCAGAAACACGTCGGGGTGGTATACCTCTAATGTCATCGCGGGTTATTAAGTACGTTTCGCTTGCGAATGGGCAAGGAATTAACCCTACATCCTGAGCTACTTCAAGCTTGCCCACGAATGGCCAAGCGCTTTTTCGTAAAAACCCGATCTTGGGTGCACCAACAGTTAAAGTAGTGTCTGCTCGTATAACCGCTCCAAAGTTGTCCCCTGTGTCGGGATGTAAGCCTGAGGGCAAGTCTACCGCAATAACATAACTACCCAAACCGTTAATCCGTTCAATCAATCGGCACCAATCTTCACTTAATGGTCTACTCAACCCGATCCCAAATAAACCGTCCACGAGTACATCAGGTGGCGAATCGAGCATGGAATCAATCTGACGCAATGCCACCGCAGGATCGACTACATTCAAGCAACTCACCTCTCGGTTGACAATGTGTGGGATGGCAGCTCTTGCATCGTCTCCATTATGACCTTTCCCTGCCAATATTAAAATCCGTACACCAGGCTCTGTAACATTGTTAATCAAATCCGCCAAAGCTTTCCCTACTCGTGCAATGACTTCTTCCTCTTTTACTCCCGCTGCCCAAGTACGATTTTCCCACTCACGCATTTGCGCAACCGATAGGAATGGTACCGCCATACACCCCCAAATTAATCCGACGACGCCGGGCAGAAAAGACTTTTAGGAAAGGGGATCTCTTAGCTAGGGTTTGTACGTAGCACACTCCAAGCACAGTCCTGCGCTGGGTAGATGCTGATCCTTCATTGGGCACGACAGTTGAAAACCCCACTGCTATTTACTAGGTAATTACCATTTTCGCGCCAACCAAATCCCAAAATGAGAGAGGTTAATCCGGGCAGTTCAAATCCGCTAGTGACTGAAATATCCCAACTTTATGGAAAAGCCCCTATTATGGATCTTTCCCTGCTAACCTAAGGAAGCCCAAACTACACATACCCTCCAAACTACGGATAACCAAAAGCACATACTCCAAAATGAAGCGTGAGTTTGTTTTCCCCAGATATTAAGCTTATAGCGGCTACTACTTGCCGGGAACCAATCACATATTTTATTGTAAGGCTTGGTTAGAAGAATGCGGGTGAATAAACGGCCATATGGATATGAAGAACAAACTATGTTTGCCATCATGGCACAAATTTTACTGATTGGATTCGGGTTGGTAACTACAGGCTGGACTCAAACGGATTTTTTCCCAGAGGAAACCCAACTTAAAACAGCTTTCACTAACACTCCCATTGACGTTTGCGGCCGGGTGGTCGACCAAAACGGGTTCCCCGTTGAAAACTGCATTGTGTGCCTAACATGTGGAGTGGCAACAAGTACCCGTGCCGACGGCAAATTCATCCTGTCAAACGCAATCCGTACCAACCAACTTATAACGGTCACCGCAGTGGGTTTTTATCCAGAAATAATACCCGTGGAGTTGTATCTTCCAACCAATCGACTGACTGTTGAACTACCACCCATAATATTGTGGCCTAGCAATGGCAATGTAATCAGGTTCCTTTTTGGAGGGGATACAGCGTTTGCGCGGCGCATGTTGGACCCGTTGGAACAAGCTGCCCGCAATGAGTTCCCAGTTGAAAATCCGGATGCGCTTATCAGCGTTTCTAATCCCCTCCCAGGCACATTGCGGGTTGTCAGCTATGTGAAGCCTTTTTTCTTATCCGTTGATTATCCTATAATAAACTTCGAATCGGTAGTAACCCTGGACCCTTCCACACCGCACTGGGAGAAAGACTACGTATATTTCACTTTGCCGGGATCATTACCCGCGCTTAAAACGCTAAACATAGACTACGTGGGGCTCGGCAATAATCACGTGTACGACTATCTAGAATCAGGTGTGTCAAACACGATTTACTATTTTAACCAGGTGGGCATCAACTTTAGCGGTCTGGGGACAAACTCAGAGTCAGCATTCACACCATTTAGGAAAACTATAAAGGGCATCCCTTGTTCTTTTCTGGCGATGACAACTATAGGCGGGGAGCAGCATTCGATTACCTACTACGCAACCTCTAACAAAGGTGGTGCAGCATACCTCGAGTTCACGAATGAAGCCATTCAAGCAATTACTGCAGAGAAATTGGCAGGCTACCTGACAATTGTCCAGGCACACGTGGGATACGAGTATACTTACGAGCCTTTACCGCAAACCCTACGGTGGTTTTATTTATGCGCTGATGCAGGGGCCGATTTAGTTATAGGACATCACCCTCACGTGGCTCAGGGTTTTGAGTTGTACAAAGGGGTCATCATAGCTCACAGCCTCGGAAACTTATTCTTTGACCAATTGCGGCTCGAAACGATGTTAGGTCTACTAGTCGTGGTAGATATGCAGGGCAATCAAGTCCGCCAAGTCTGTGGTATCCCCGTTTACATAGAAGATTACCAGGCGAAACCAATGTGCGGTAGCATTAGATCGGTGTTCCTGCGTCGTATTGGGGAGTTCTCTCGAAACGTACGCGTATTCCCTTATGCAGATCGCGCTTGGATTTCCAAAAACCTCGACCAATACACGTTTACCGACCGATACATAGAAATCCCAGTCGTTATCGGCACTAATAAATGGAATGTAGTGGATTTGCGTACAATTTCTCTCCCAGAAGAAGCGCTCTACTGTGTTACTGCAAACACGATCGGGCTCAACATAAGACCAGGACGTGACCAGATGTGGTTCGGTGACTTTGAAGATGTGGATGTGGACGACATACAAGGCGAAGCTTCACGGTGGTATTATGGGTCTCAATCCACGCTCTCTTTGCGTTTTCCATTCCGGGGCATCAGTTCGTTATGCATGCGCCGCAGCAGCAGCACAAATATCACCACCGCCGTAATGTTCAGGAACCGGATCCGCGTAATGGGTGACGCTATCAACAAACCCAACAAAGACATTTCGCTTCTCGGGTACTTAAAAGGCGAAAATGCCGGCAAGCTTACGATAATTGCAGAATACTGGGCTAGTGAAGGATCTAACACATTTGGCCGAGAATTAGCCTACGAACATCCGGGAGGCACCTTCAATTGGGTTCAATTCACAAGCGACCTTCACATGCCTCCGGATGACCCAGAAATGACCGGGGATCCCGCAACAAATGCGCCGCGCGCCTTACGATTGACAATAAGCCATCACCCACCAGCAACTGGCGTGGGGTATTACTGGCTCGACGAACTGGCAATAATTAATTGGGAAGAAAACCTAAATCCTATGTGCAAACCGATCCTTAAAACACCGCACGAACGAAACTTTCTCCGCGTAGAGGGGGAACCAGGCGTCTATAAGTTGGGTTTAACATTTCGGTCCTACCGGCCTATTCAGGCAGACTGTGGGCATGGCCCCCACTTTTCTTTTGAAACCATGTCGCTCGACCAAAGCACGGAAAAAATTGTTTTTAAACCCACCGCAGTGGGGTTGTCAGATACGCAATGCATCGTTATCCATAACCGTGGCAATCAAGTGCTTATCATTTCCAATCCGGTTATCTACCCACCCGAAGCAAACATGTTTAGGATCCGATGGCTAACAATGCAGGGATCCGAAATAAATACACCCGATTTAAGTGTACCTCCCAATAGCCGCGCTATGATTGAATTTCAATATAGCCCGATTTCAATGGGCGAACACCAAGCAACTATAGAGCTCCACTCAAATGACCCGGACCACACAGATGCCAAGCGGATTATTTATGTAACGGGCACTGCATACGCAGATGTCCCTGTACGGAAAATAACCAACCTCCCCAACGGCGCAGTCCAAGTCCTAATTCAAGTACCATCGACGATTTCTATCACTTCAACTTCCAACTTGATGCTCGAAGATAATTTCTCCCCTGGACCCACTGTAAAAAATGTGTCTAATGATGGTTTGGTGGTTCCAGAATCCCAAAAAATTGTTTGGGGAAATGTCGTACCTAACAGCGCGCTTTCATATGAACTACATGCAACCAACATCCAATTGGTTAGTTTTGACGGCATGCTACGGTATGGCACAACCAACCTACCTATTATGGGCGAATCAACCACAATCGTTGGGCCGCCAAACGACACCGATAGCGACGGCCTTCCGGATTGGTGGGAATTTAAATTTTTCGATTCAATTACCCAAGCAAACCCAGGGGAAGATCCCGATTTAGACGGTTTCAATAATTTTCTGGAATTCGTTGGCGGGTCGCACCCCTTCGACCCAATGTCACAACCTCGGATAACCCCAACTGTAACATTGGCTTTCCAAGGCACCAATCTGCTCCAACTTACAGTTACGGGACCCAAAATAGGGAGTTACGCGATAGAACAATCCCAGGACCTATCACACTGGATCCTTCTAACCTCGAATCTTCCAGCGGGAGCTAAGATACTCTTACCCTTTGATGTCTCTTTAAAAGAAGCTAAGTTCTTCCGAGCAATCTTACAGGTCCAACCTTAAAATACGGTTGGCCTATCAAACGATAAGGTGGGTTCTAAATTAAACCATTGGTCATAAACGCCAGTTCAAACCCCTCCAAAATGTCTCAAATCCCAGTCAGTGTTTACCAAAAGTTCAGGGACTCGAAAAAGTACTTGCCACGATAAAATTTCGCACTTAGACGCAAGACCAGCGCATTCGATTTTTGCTTGGCATTACATACATTCAAGCCAAAAGTAACACCACCGGCTGTCCCATAAAAACTATCACCACACCCCCGCATCCCTGGGCAAAATTTCACGATACATACCAACTGTTCAAATGTATTAGGCCACTAACACCTCACCAAGGAAATACACACGCGTAACCTAAGTGGAATCGTAGAACCTACTCCACTGAATCACGGCCTTGGAAAGACCGGAATAACCATTCAATGGCCAATACGAATAACCATACCACTCCCAGGGATTATTACACCGGTTTGACCCTCACACTCATATAGTGCTTTATTCCCCCAACCCGCCGTGATCGAGTCCCCTAATACCACACCGATCGTTACATCTTCCACGAGAGGCAATTCCCAAAGTCATACCTCCCATATTCATCGCCCCATCATTTTCAACCTGTAAATGTAGGGTCCTTTATGATCCCGGGCACACCAATTGCCGCACAATTACCCATCACTATATTTGCCCCTATCCTAATCTTTCCAACAAATTAGGCCCAATCTCCACACCCCAAACTATCCACAGGGGCTGCTCCAATTGCTCTTAAACACAACAAACACAAAGTGCAACGGGAAAAGTACATGCTTAAACCACACACAAAAAACTAGACAGTGCAAAATAATCCTCAGCTCCCCCTTACTCAAACCTTGCATCTCAACTACCCACCTTACATCCCTAAGTCTGAACACATCCCCACCAAACAACCCCTTTCTGCGCAACCGAGCTATTCACGAAAGTAAAAACACCGCCATAAATAAATATACTTACTTCCCCGAGCACGAACTCCACTCCGTCGAAAGATAAATTTGCCACCCCTCGACCCCGCCAAACCATTTACAAAAACCGAACTTCTATTCCAAGAGTACCACCAAGAGTGGAAAGCATTATCGCCCAAGGCCTAGCTCAAAAAACCAAATCGCGATACAATTTGGGGTGGTCAAAACACATCACAAGCTGTTTTATTAACACTAATCTTTCCCAGGGAGTTCGGCGCGGTCACTTGAGAATCAATCGGAAGAAAACGTTTGTTTTGTTGTATAGAATAGGGATGCTTACGATGTTTGTATCACGCGATCCAGTATCGGGAGGGCAATCAAACCACTGGGTTGGATCACCTACATTTACAGAGTTAGATTGCAAAGTCCAACCCAAGTGAGTAGTCGGCCAGGCAAGCTCTAAAACATCTTGCTTCACAGTGAACGTGATATTTGTAGGAGTAGTGGAAAGTAATGGTTGCACGCTCTGGACGATAATCCGGCCATCAATACTAAGGCGATCGATCCAAGTGTACCTAACTTTGTTAACATAATCATTCGTAGGTAGGATCACTTTGCCAAAGACCCGCGCCCGATCAAACAATTGGAATATATCTCCTGCGACTAATGCAGGACCAACATTTGTTACCTCCAAAACTCCGTTTCCACTGTCGAAAGTGCCTAGTACGTGGATGGTGTCGTTCTTCTGGGCAGGATTCATTCTATCTAATTCCATTCGCAGTGTCCCGTATAAGGTCAAATCGCTTTCTATCCTTATTGAGCCGAGACCCCGACCAGGCGCGAGCACACCATTGGGTAGTACTGTGACAGGTCCAGCAAACGTACCTATGCCTCCCAACTCTCCGGACACCACAGTATTGGAAGAAGCCCCGTTATAGCCGTCAATATATAATGTGCCAAACCCGGTTTTTACCAATACGCCATTTAGTATTGTACCCGCAAGGATCCCTGTCGCGGGCCAGTCCACATGAATTTCCTTAATACCGCCTCCAAGGTCGATCTGCCCTGAAAGTGTCAATGGATAGTTGCCGGTGATGACAAATGCTTGGCCGGCTGGATTCAGACGTATCTCATTCGCAACAGTGCGAGGCCCACCGTATGCAAATACAGCTGTGTAAGTGGCGTTGTCCTGATTTAATGGACCAGTACCAATCGGCCCAGAGATAAGTATTCCGTCCAGGACAATGGAACTCACCCCGAAGCCTAGGGCACCTTCGCGCAATAATGTGCCGCCAGAATAAGTGTTTTGAGCATTAAAGACAGTCGCACCTGTGTAAGAAGGGTTACTCGCTGTCCACCGTCGTTGGTAAACACCTGGTCCTGAAATTACACCATTGAATATTTGGGTACCTGTAACGTTGTATGACTGTAGTACATTGTTGATCACTAATGGGCAATCCACAATTAAGTCTGGCGAATTAAACCGTATTGTCCCGGACAGCGTTAGTATACCCTCGCCTTGAACACGGTCGGTATTGAGTTGTAACGTACCTGTCGTGGCAATCTCAGAATTGGCTATGACCCGAATTCTGTTATCAATGTTAAGGGATCCAGCTGCGAGAACTCCGCTGCTGAGAGTTATCTGACCAGTACCTGCTGCCTGAGGATTCAATAGGATTAATGTGCCTCCGTTGCTAACGATTGTCCCACCGCTATAGGTGTTAGCCCCTCCTAGCGCTAAACTCCCACTTCCCGCCTGCACTAACACGCCAGAACCTGCGATGGCGGACGTATTCGTAAATGAATCGGGTCGATTATAAACTAACACGCCATGATTTGTAATTGGGCCAACACCCAGCGACCCGCTGGAACTAAATCCATCCCCTACTACGATCCGCCCTTCTCCAATCACAGTAGGTCCAGCGTAGGCGTTATTGTTGAAGACATATAACGTCCCGGTATTAGACTTTATTAAACTACCAGCGCCTACAATTCCAAACCCACCGCTGGACGTGAAGCTATAATCTTTTTGAGCATTAACGATGACGGACTTGGGCGTAACATCTATTTGGATGACCACTGGCACGTTATTTGACCCGGAATCTTCAAAGATTGCAATGTCACCGCTTGCAAATGCACACAGCCCTGATCCGTCCCGCCAATTAGGCGCAACAAAATCCCAACTGTTCTGCACGCCATCCCCACGCCAAATTAATTCCCGGCCGCCAGGTACCCCTGTCACGTCTAAGAAAACCACTTTATTAACAGTATCAGCTCTTAACTTCAGAGTACCTTGCTGCGGGGGATGTACAAGGACGAGGTTAGCCACATCACCGATTAGCGTGCCTCCCCACCGATAAAGAGGGTATCTACCATTTGGGATGACGCTTGCCACAGGAACCAACTTGACCTCTATTAACCCACTTAGTTCCAAATCGCCCGCTACATATATGGAGTCATGCACTTCAGGCTCAGAAATCTCAAAAACATTGGTGACAGTCAGCATGCCAGACATTGAAAGGTTATTGGAGAAAGTCAATGTGCCCACGCCCAAGCCTGGTAACAAAGTGCCTGCCTGAAGAGCCACGTTACCAACCACACATCCATTACCGCCCAATGATTGTTGTGGCAAAAGCGTGAATGGAATAGCCAAATCTGCAACGTCAAATATTGCTCCACTTAATACCATTATGTAATTTGTGGCACCGCTCAACGCAGCATTTCCGGCTAGTGCCAAAACCCCGTTACTAATAATTGTCATTCCAGTGTAAGTATTGTTACCGGTCAGAATGAGCTTACCAGTTCCAACCTTCACTAAATGCCCAACTCGATCAGCGAGATTATTGTAATTCTGGACACTGCCTTCAAACATCGTAGAATAGTTGAGGTACCCAATTTCCCAATAAAGCGATGTACAATCCGATTTTTCGCTGGACTGAAACCTTGTAGAGGGCCCACCTTTCAATGCACCAATTTTTACTCGTGTGGGAGTTACAGTGGTCCGGAAGCTGAAACGGCCTCCATTCGTACCGGTATTAAGCACTAGGTGGCCCAGGTCATACACTGAAGTGCTCCCCAAATCGATCCGAACATTACACCCGCTCGGGCTATTAGCACAATCTATCTCGCCATTGAACGAAGCAAAGGCGGTCGCAGATCCTCCTCCTAACGTTAGTCGCGCGCTTGCGTGAACGAGCAATGTTCCATTTCCTTCGAATGCCCCTGTCAGACCGTCGTAATTCCCATTTGTAGAAACGATCCAACCACAACCTACTATTCGGTTCCGAAAATTCAGGGTGGGCCCTCCAGAAATGACTCTAATTCCGCCTCCCCGGTAAATGACTGTTTGTGGAGACGAGATAGTATTTAATGCACCTCTCGAATAAGGCAGCACCAAACCTTCCTCCAAAACAACATTGGAACCAAGTTGGTTTGTAGCAGTAAGCGTCATAGTTCCTGCGCCCCGTTTGATAAGCCCTTGCGACGTCACAATTGGTGTCAAAATGCGCACGTCATTGGATGAATCCTGCCACACACTAATCGGGGCCACTGTAATAGTTGGTAGCCCTCCCTCATTCGTGAGCATCAATGCGCCACCTTCCAAAATCCAGCCACCCGGAGTAAGCTTAATGTCTGCGTCACCGAATACAAGATTTCCCCCCTGCGTGGCAGTAAGGCTAATAGTTCGAATAGCGGTTATGTCATTAGTAAAGAAAGCCGTTGAGCCTGGTCCTAAGGGGGACTATGCCATTGACCCAGTTTTAAGGATCCGCCCAGAATCCATTTGCGTCTACTTTCCATGCACCATCGGCTGGGTACGCACAGTGTGAAGCTAAAAACACTAAGGCGGGTACAATTGATTTAGTTAAGGTTTTCATGGTTACCTGCGTGGGAGCCGTAACAACGAAATTTTACGCCCGTAACGGAAACCAGTCAATAGACCACACGTTATCCCCATACCGCATAAGAGGAGAAACCTATACGCACTTTACCAAGCCACATTGAGGTTTAGGTCCTATTAACTTTTCCTGCCGTCTATACTTGAGGGCATCCTTTACACAACGATCCCTTACACTCCGCTGTGTACCTAGCCCAAAACGCTACAATTTACGCACTGACCGGTGAAGTTCCTCAGTGTTTTCCGTTTTTAACAAGCGCGAGGAAGGCCGTTAATGGTTTTCCAAAAACCCTATTAATTTTCTTAGCCTAGCGGGATGACGAATTTTTCTAAGGGCTTTTGCTTCAATCTGGCGGATACGCTCCCGAGTCAAGCTGAACTGCTTACCAACTTCCTCTAGAGTCCGCACGTATCCATCGACCAATCCAAATCGAAGTTCGAGCACTTTCCGTTCACGCTCAGTTAAATTCTGAAGTATTCCATTTAGCACCTCGCGAAGCATATTAGAACTCACGGCATCGGAAGGAGCTTCCACCGATTTATCTTCAATGAAGTCACCCATGGAGGAATCTTCTGCATCACCAACGGGAGCTTGAAGTGAAATCGGTTGTTGAGACATTCGTAACAACGCGCGGACCCGTTCTACAGGCATGTTAACTTCAAATGCGATTTCCTCTGGGCTAGGCTCGCGCTCCAGCTCCTGATGTAATCGGCGCTGCACTTGTAAAATTCGACTGATGGTTTCAATCATGTGGACAGGGATTCGGATAGTGCGTGCCTGCTCCGCAATTGCCCGAGTAATTGCTTGTCGTATCCACCAAGTTGCATAAGTGGAAAACTTAAACCCCCGCGAATACTCAAACTTCTCGACCGCGCGCATCAATCCTATGTTCCCTTCTTGAATAAGGTCCAAAAGCGACAGACCACGATTTGTATATTGTTTTGCGATGGACACTACTAATCGCAAATTAGCTTGGACCATTTCCTCTTTTGCGCGGGCGGCTTCAGCTCGTGCGGCCCGTATTGTCTCCATAGCCTTTTTGAATTCATCCATCCGCATACGGGCAAATCGCTCCAAGTCTAACAACTGATTTTGCTCATCTTTTCCGTTATCTGAGTGAACACACGATTGGAATCGTTCGTAAACGTTCTCGGCTATTTGATAAACCTCTTCCAGAACCTCGCGGCGGAATCTAAACTCAGGCAACAGCTGAAGTATCTTACTTTGGACACGCTCATAAGCTTTGCTTAGGTTTTCTTGGTCATGTTTTGACCGTGAATTGCGAAGTAGCAAGAACCTTTCATCAGCCAACTTATCCAACCGGCGAAGAGTCTTCACCAACTCTTTCAGCCTTTTCAAATACCGTTTCTTGTTTAAAGAAAGTGAATCAACGACCACACGATCAAGACGCTCTCGCGGAGGATGCGCAAGGAGTTTTTCCGACACGGCTATATATTCTTTGGCTGTGAAGCCCATTCGATACAAAATATTACACTCCTGTTCTTCGGCTTGCTTTATGCGCTTACAGATTTCCACTTCCTGATCTCTAGTTAACAAAGGTGTTTGAGCCATTTGCTTGAAATAAAGCCTAATGGGGTCATCCAGGGTATCCACATTTTTGGCAGGTTCATTTTCAGCAAGGTCTCCCACTCCCTCTACACGCGTCACCTCAGTGTCATCTAGTACAGGAACCTCCAACTCATGAAGTTTGTCATAGATCTCTTCCCATTGTTCTCGGGTAGGCTCAGCCATCCCCAGGATTTCACGTACTTCATTGTGGGTAATATATCCCTGCTCATGAGCGCGCCGAACGATTTCCTTCAATTTGGCTGCAATGAGCTCATGTTGATCACCTGGATTTTTGTCCCTTCCGTTACCTTTTGCAAGAGAACCTCCCCTGTCGGAATCATGGTAGGTGTTGAACCCCTGGGGATTAATTTTTATTTTTCTCCCGCCGGTTTTACCGTGTCGCGCAAGGCTGGAGTCTCGAGTTTTCTTTTTAATCTTCTTTTGACTCATGCGAACTCCGGGCATAGGGCACAAATTCCAATTTATAAGCAACAGGGAGAGAAGATCCGACAACACGCTCAATATCAACTTCCCCACATATAGAGTCAAGCCTAACTACGTACTTGTGCCCAATCACATTGAACCAATCCACTAATCGCGGGGCAAGCTACTTTTCCTGCACAAAACACCGCAAGCCATCAAATTAGGATGCTGGTTAATTCTAATTCCGAGTTGCCTCCGTATGCAGACATTTTGCAACCCCAAACTAAACCGCGCGTCTTAAAACAAGGGAATTCACATCCGAAACCCTTTAAACAAATACCCTTATTGAGGGACCGAGGAGGGGTTGGCTGCTAACTATATAATCCTGCAACGCACAATCTACAGACTCTGTTTTTTGGATACCAGATTCGTAACAAAGCCCTTTCTAATGCAAAAAGACTCACAATTAACCGGAGGCCGCTGGAAATAACTTGCGTAAATGAGGTAGTTTTGCTTTCTAAGCAAGCTATTTAAATTTATGACGTAGTAGTGGGTATTGAACCGGGACAATTTTATAGGCCGCATGGCAGTTTGCGGATCGACTATAAGAAATCTTTAAATCCACAACAACTTGCGGCCGTGACTGCCCCCGATGGACCCGCCCTTGTGATTGCGGGTGCCGGATCGGGTAAGACCCGCACACTGACATACCGAGTTGCATATCTAATCGAGCGGGGTGTACCTCCTGACCAACTGCTCCTGCTGACATTCACAAATAAGGCCGCTGACGAAATGATGAACCGGGTTAAATTGCTACTGGGGGCTCAAATTGTATGTCCTTGGGGAGGCACATTTCACTCGGTTGCAAACAAAATCTTGCGCCAGCATTCCCATTTGATCGGGTACAATAACAACTACACAATCCTTGATAGAGAAGATTCTTTGGATTTGGTCAAAGCCTGCTTAAAAGAACTCGATGTGGATATCAAACCAAAAGTTGGGCCACGAGCAGAGGTAATCACCGAGATAATTTCAAAAGCGGCAAATACGGCAGCATCCATAGAGCAAACCATCCAAAACGAATATCCGTACCTCACCCCGTACATCTCGCTCATAAAACAAACATCTGCACTATATGAGCAAAAAAAACGGGAATCGAATCTGATGGATTTTGACGATCTACTGGTAAAGTGCAAATTGCTGATGGAAGAGTTTCCTGAAATACTCCGGCATTATCAGGAGCGTTTTCAGCACATCCTAGTTGATGAGTATCAGGATACCAATAAGCTCCAAAGTGAGCTGGTGGATTTACTGGCTTCCCGACATAGAAACATCATGGTAGTAGGCGA
The DNA here is from genome assembly GCA_964654645.1 of uncultured Verrucomicrobiota bacterium. Classification (GTDB taxonomy): domain Bacteria; phylum Verrucomicrobiota; class Verrucomicrobiia; order Limisphaerales; family CAZZJO01; genus CAZZJO01. The sequence continues at coordinate 37,965 of CAZZJO010000009.1, forward strand.
CGATGCCCAAAGTATTTACGGGTGGCGTGGCGCCAATTTCGAAAACATACTTACGTTTCCAAGTCGGTATCCTGGCACAAGAATTTATCGGATAGAATACAACTACCGCAGTACCCCAGAGATACTAGCAGTGGCAAATGCTAGTATCGCAAATAACCCAGTCCAACATAGAAAAAAACTAACACCAATCCGCCCAGCCGGGAAAAAACCCACGCTAATAATATGTCGCGATCCGATCCAACAAGCGTGGTTTATAGCCAATAAAATCCGGGAATTTCGCGAAACCGGATTACGATTAGCTGACATTGCAGTCCTTTATCGATCCCATTTCCACGCAATGGAAGTTCAACTGGAACTTACCAGGGCAGGCATCCCATTTGTCATTACTAGTGGAATAAGGTTTTTCGAGCAAAGCCATGTAAAAGACGTCACCGTATATCTAAAACTACTGGTTAATCCAAGGGATGAATTGGCTTTTCGCCGGTTAACGCTGATGCTGCCTGGTATCGGCCCTAAAACATTTGATAAATTGTGGCGCGCATATTTAAGTAAATTGGAAGCTTTAAAAGGTCCTGAGTGTCAAAATGGCCCATCGAATGATACAAACTCACGATCCCAAGCATGGGAAAGCCTACCCGAAGTGCTAGCAGCAATTAGTAACCATGTGCCATCTCCAAGTAAAACTGAGTGGGCAAAACTGGTCGGGCTTTTCAAAACAATCCAAGCCCTTGGCCCCCAACTTACGCCAGCTCCTATAATTAGGAAGATAATGGAGGCGTACCTCGATAACTATATTCGGCTAACTTACAGCAACTATCTTCAAAGGCTTGAGGACATTGATGAGCTGATTGCATATGCTGAGCAGTTTAAGTCAACCAACGATTTTTTGGCACAGCTTGCCTTGCTAACAAACTTAGAATCCGAAGAAACGCTCATAGCCACATATGCAACAGATGCAGTTAGACTTTCGACCGTTCATCAGGCAAAGGGTCTCGAATTCGAAGTGGTGTTTCTGATCATGTTATGTGATGGACTCTTCCCAAATGCACGTGCGATGGGTATCCCGGGTGGATTGTACGAAGAACGTCGACTTTTCTATGTCGGTATAACCAGAGCAAAAACCCACCTCTTCATATTTTATCCTGAATGTCGGCGTAGCCCAGGAAGTCAGGGGCTCGAAACGCTAGAAATAAGCCGATTCCTCTCGGAAATCCCTTGGGAGTTGTTTGAAGTACTTGACTTAAGATCGTATAATACCCCGGGCTTTTATTCCTCCTTCGTCAGTTCTTAATACCACGGGCTGGTATTGTATTCCTTTTCTCTATACCTATGATCTTGATAATTGTTTCCTGTAGCACGGCTGCGACATCTACAGTGCTGCTGACCAATCTAAAACTACAATCTAACAGCAGGGTAAGCGCTTGAATTAACTCCTCCTTTGTGTAGTTTTGGGCGTGGATCATAGCCCGGTATAACACAAAGGAATGCATTTTCAGCGGGTTGATCCTTTCATCCTCAGGCCAAATGTCAACTGGGATGTGTTTCAACTGGGCTTTGAACTGTAGATAGCTCATGCGTGGGTTGACATACCCTCGTTCCAACAAACCCTGAGCTAATAACATTTGCCGTATTTTCGAAACCAAACCATATAACAGACCTAGTTCCGAATATCCACTTTCACGTTCCATTTCGTACAGCTCCTCTTTTAAATGCTTTAATACCTCGGGCAAGTTGCGTTCCCCCAGCGCATCGGCCAGCGCAAACGCCTTTGCATAGTGTCCCGTTGGACATACTGTTCGAACGTCATCTACGGTTACCTCAGGAGCTTCTCCGACATAAAGTGAAAGCTTTTCTGCCTCGTTATCGAGAGCAGCAGCATTAGGCCCTACACGGGTTATCAATTCGATAATTGCCGCCTCAGAAATCTGCTTGTCCCTCAGAGCGAAAGCACGACGAATAAACTCAGTAGCTATAGTTTCCCAATCGGGGAGATTGGGACTTAACAAAGGTATTTCTTCCACACAACCTATTTGCTCAAGTACTTTCACAATCGCCCGACGGCGATCCACTGATTCTGCCGTCAATAACAAACGGATTGGAACCGGGTTGTCCCACTCCGTCCCATGCAATGCCTTTGCCAAAGCTTCTAGTTCCTTTGCGTGTACATTCTTATGGCCCGCAATGCCCTCTGCCCCCTCAATACTGTTGCTATCCCCACCACGAGTCCCTCGGTCCCCTCCCAACAAAACTTCGAAGTTGCGCACCCAAACAACTTTTGCGCAGGCAAACAATCCGTACGTCTGTAAGGATGACATGATTCGGCTAACGTATCCTGATATGGCCGTACTACTTTTACTCTCACACTCAATTATTTCTACCTCGCACTCACCAATTTCTTTCTTCCACAAATCGAGAAGTTCTTGGGCTCGTGTACGCACAAGATATGGATCCCCATAAACTAAAAAAACAGGTGGAGTTTTACTCCTTCGCGTCGCACCCATAGTATCTTCACACCTTTTCCTCGCCTGATTCACCCTGAGAATCCTCTGAGTCCTCCCTAGCTTGGTTGATCTGGTCTAGCAACTCGCTCATATCCTCAACCTCTTCAAATAGAGTAGCACTAACGTAGATAGGGCGCTTATTCGCAATTGCAAGAGCAATGCAGTCACTTGGTCTAGCATCAAGCTCTACGATCTTCATTCCCAACTCATTCTCAGCCTTCAAAATCAACCGTGCATAGTAGGTCGATTTGCGTAATTCAGTAATCACTACGCGTTCGACTGTGATATTGAACGCCTTGAAAATGTTGTTAATCAGATCGTGGGTTAAGGGCCTCTCTTTTGGGGTCTCGTTAATAAACATGCTAATTATGGCTGCCATCTGCGGGTCCACGTTTATCACAAATACCTTTGAGTCGTTCCCTATAAAAATCGCGCATGTGTTCCCCATTGGCACGACCCCCTTAATCTCGACCGGTATAACCTCGTTTTTCATAGTCTTAATGTAAGCAATCCTTGTTGTGAAAACAAGCCACATGACAAATGTCACATCCCTATGGTACTTATTTACTTTAATTGCGTCCTTCGGCAGCTTATGTTAAAAAGACTAAGCAATGCCCGTACGTCGCGCTAATTTCTAAATGTTTACATAATGTGGGTTGACTTAGCACAACGACAAAGATTCGAACAAAAGTTTATCCTAACAGAAGAACAGGTCCGAGTCGCTAGAGAGATTATACGTTGCTATTTAAAGCTTGACCCTTTCGCCCAATCATCCCCCGACAAACGCACATACACGGTACATAGCCTGTACCTAGACTCGCCTGACCTATTAACCTATTGGGCATGGGTGTGTTGTGAGAAGCGGCGGTTCAAACTTAGGCTCCGATATTACAACAGCGAATCTGATTCAATTGTGTTTCTGGAAGTAAAACAGCGGGAAAACAACTGCATACTAAAATCCCGTGCCCCCCTTCTTGGAAAAAACGTACGTCTTGTTATCAACCAAGCATTGGCTGACCCAACTTACCTTGTTCATCAAGGGCCCGAGCAAGTCCATGCTTTACGGAAGTTTATGCGGCTAATGTGCGGCCTTCATGCAAGGCCTATACTCCACGTGTGGTATTCCAGAGAAGCTTGGATGTCACCAAGTGGGAATTCACTCCGGATCACCTTCGACCGAGCCATTAAAGCGGAGCTGGTTAACGGAATTGAAATTAAACCGGTTGGCTCTACATCAGTCGCCCCATACGGCGACAAAGTAATTATGGAAGTTAAATTCACGGATGCTTACCCAGCATGGGTCTCCGATTTAGTTAAGCAAATTAACGCCGTTTCAAGTGGTGCGGCAAAATATTGCCGATGTGTCGAAGCGCTTTACGGACAAACCCGACTTTTTCAAGCACCACCCAATGTGCAATTAAGACTGGAACAACTATTACGAAATGCGTAAGTTATAATCAGGGTGGCATAAATCACCAACACTCGTAAGCTTATGATAAATCAATTGTTACAAGGTGATTTTGGCCTTGCCCCTACTAATTTGGCCAGCTTGGTTTTAGGGCTTCTCTTGGCTTTGATTGGGGGACACTTACTCGCATGGATTTACATGGTGACTCATTCAGGACTATCTTACTCAAGCTCCTTCACCCGCTCGTTGGTTGTGATGCCAGTAGCAGTATCATTAGTGATGAATGTTGTCGCCAATAATATTATTGTTGCGTTTGGAATGATGGCTGTGTTCGCCATTGTCCGGTTCAGAAACTTGCTTCGCGACACCCTAGATACAACCTACATACTTTTAGTGCTCGTCTTAGGAATGGCCACTGGGAGTCAGAAATTTACGACCGCCATCGTTGGGTTAGGAATAACAGTATTGGTCTTACTTTATTTGTGGGTAACTTCTTTTGGTACGAGGCGCCGCTTTGATCTCGCTTTGCACTTACAGCTGGATACAACCGCAAACAATCTTACTTCTTTGGAAGCTCTTCTGCGTCGTTATACACGTAAGCTCAATCTTACCACCAAGCAACCAACCACTGAGCAGCCCAGTGTCATTTCCCTTTCTTATTTACTGTTGCTACGAGATCCTGCTCGAAGGGAAGAGTTGATCGCAGAACTACGCGCCCTACCCGGAGTTACCGCTGTTAGCGCAGTACCGATCGGAGATGAACTCGAAATGTGAACTAATCCCAATACCTCCAAAAGAACAATGGCGATATTTTAAAACGCGGTATCTACCGCTTGTTGTGTTTTCCGCCCTCGTTATTTTAGCTGGGTGGATCTGGAAATCCTATGTAGTTCCTCCCACCATCGTAGGTGAGGTCTTACCGACTCGCGTAAACATAATAAGTGGCGTTGATGGCATACTTGAAGAAATCGCAGTGGATTTACTGCAACAGGTAACTAATGGTCAAGTAGTGGCGACCGTACGCACACTTGACACTGAAACAGTTTTGGCTGAGCTCGGAGCAATTGAAGCCGATCTAAAGCTTATGCAGGCGAGAATGGACTTGGATAAAATACGGAACTTGGATTCATACACCAGACTCCATTTGGACCTGCTAAATGAACAACTGGCGTTGGAAGTGGCAAAGATAAAACTCCAACAGGCCGAAGCCGAACTTGAACGAGCACAAAAGTTGTTAGAAGCTAACTTCATCTCTCGTGGCATGGGCCCTAACCGGAATGACTTTGGTTACGACGTGGCTGTGCGGGACCGAGACGCGTTGCAAGCAGAGGTGACTGCGCGACAAAAACACATTGAGGAACTCAGGAAAGCCTTGTCAGAACTCCAAATTGCTGGAGCAAACCACCTTTCCCAAATCGACCCTGCTATCACCCAAGCAATTTCAGCTCAACAGGAACGTCTCAAAAAACTCTACCGCCCCATCCCATTATGCGCTCCAATTGATGGGTTCGTGAGCGCAATCAATGTAAAACCCGGCCAAAGGATTGTCCGCGATCTACCAATAATGACTATAAGCGCGTCTAAGTCCGATAAAATCATGGCGTGGGTGAGATACCCTTACAAATTGCGGCCCCAGCCAGGACAAAAGTTATTGGTAAGAAAACTCGCCCCGGGCGAACCTTCTTTTTGGGCAACTGTAATCTCAGTGGGCCATCAATTAGAACCTATAAGCCCCACTGCCCTGCCTTACCTGCGAGTCGCACAACAAGTGGAATTTGGCTTACCATTTTTGGCTGCGATACCCACTAACGTGACAGTTGTCCCAGGCGAAGCTATTTTGATCGCACCATAGCAATCTTGTTTATAGGCTGTAATTTTATTTAACAACCTACCTGGCACAAGCTATCGTATTTGGGGTTCTTACTTTGCCCTTGTGTTACCACGCATAAATTTGCAAACCCAAAGAACACCCCCAAAACTACCAGTAAGGGTTGGTAGTAACTAACACGTACTAAGAGCCAATTTCTTTCGAGACCCAAAAAGTTTAACCCTTCCACTTTTGGAACAAAGAGCTCAAAAACTTGTATCGAGACAGCGCCCAAAATCAGAAAATCAGCACAATGCCCCAAAAATACTCTCAACTCAAACCCAATCGCTAAATCCCCTTATCGAGGGTCGGCCAGGAATCAGTAAGGTTGGAAACCCGTTAAATCCCATTACCCTGTTCATACACTAAACTAGCTGGAATTGGCCGTGCATCTTATTAACGCTCACCTATAGTTTTGGGCAGGCAACGCGATCTAGATTAATCAAGATCCAAAAGGACAAAAATCCTATTTTATATCTCGCCCTCTACCAAACGTCTACCTTCTCACTATCCGCGTGAAAAAATTTTCTCCGCTAGTTTGTCAAGGAAAGAAGTTAATTTATCCTAGCATGAGTCCACCCTATCCCCACTGCTGTTATTGGACTTTGATTAAGCCTGCGTGGGTTGCAAGTATTCCTAAACCGACGAAGTACATGAGAATTAAAAGCGCCCCAATTGGACGCGGGATTTTACCCACAGAACCCAAGAACATTATTTGCAAAATTACCCCACCCAAAAGTGCTATAAGCCCCCCCAAAACCATATCTGTTTGTAAAGTAATTGCCTTGCCACCCATAAGAAGAAATACAACTAAGCAAAACGGAATACACACGTTTGCGTCCGTGGCCTGAACACCGTATACAATCTCTGGTTTCTTTTTCCAACCATAGTAGAAAGCAACCATTGCGTTAGGAATTGCAGTTATTAATCCTACAACAATCCCTAACGGCGCACCTTTTTGAACACCCACACCTCCTTTAAAGGCGTACGTGATCAACCATTGAGCGGCTTCACCACAAACCACCGCACCAATTAAAACTAAAGTGATGTTTAGGACCAACCGCCAGGTCACAGGTTGTTTCTCGGGTTTGTTCACTTTCAACGCTTCGATCAAATAGATAATTTCCCAAAATATAAATGTTGCTAAAAGGATGAGAGCATCTGAAACACTCAATTGCAATGTATTCGACTTAGGCTGGAGCAAGCTACGTCCTTGTCCCCGCTCGATCCCTATTACCCAGACCAAACATGTAAAGAACAAAATCGCAATCAGGGCGGTCAAAATCCACAGTTTCTGTACCCGTTTTTGGTCACCGCCTTCACTTTTTTGATTCTTTTCACCAGAACCATCGCCCGATTCCTTCGCTACTTCTAACTTCCAGAAAAATGCCACTATGCCCGTCAATAACAGCACCCCCGTTAAATTGTTTGTCAGACAACTTACTACGACCCCCTCTGCCTCTCCTCCGTGGGCCGCAGAGTACCAAGCAAAGAGGATATTCCCAAAGGCTGTCGCGAAGGGAAGCAACATTAAACCTAAAACCCCACTCGTACCTCCGCTCTGATGCATGGCAGACAATCGCCACAGCATCAGTGCACTTCCGAGGACGTACATGAGCAAAAACACCAATGGTGCTATCCCCCCAAGTAACTCAATCCTGTGGATTAACTCCTGCACAAATCTTTTATCGGATGATTTTCCTACCCCTGACAAGCAAAAAAGCAATGTAAGTTGACCATAGGCTAATTGGGCAACAGATCCGTAAAAACAATAAAATCCGGCGTGTAAATCTACAAAAACATTTGCAGCATACCAGTTTGGGTACAAGGGTGCCTCTCAAAAATACAAAACCTCTCACTATTTACCAACAAAACAAATAGGAAATATTCACCCCACCGAAACTCTCCCTAAGGCCGTGTGGGTGAATCGCGGAATTTTCCGTTCGCCTATTTTTCACTTTTTAGTTTGCCCCAAAACTTCACTAATCTAACCACAACATTCAAACCACAGATCAGACCCAGAGATTACCGTTCCCCCCTTGACAAAATCACCAAAACTGTGGTTGCAGTCCCCGATAATTAGGGAATTGCTTTCCAAATCTTCCTCTTTAGAACGGCCTAACAAGTTCCTGTGCACACAGCCAAATTCAACATTTCTTACCATTAATTTACCGCTTTTTTATGCAGGGTACCTTTCCGCTTCAGCGCATGAGTTATCACGTCCTTCCCCCAACACCCTCTACAATCCTGATGGCCCACTACTAGCAGGAAATACTATAGAACACGCTACTTTAAGTGATCCTAATTCGGGACTAACCATTTATGGATTCAAAACCCTAGCGAAATAAAGGCAAGCAATCAGCCCGATCTTTATCTTTTTTGCTGCGGATTCCCCACAGCCACAAGACCAAGACCGCCACCCCGAAGCAGCCAAGGCTTGGTTCGGGCACATTTAAAATTCCACTCCAACCAGTTGACACCGGATCATTTACGCTCGCACCCACAATGTCTCCATTAAGGCCCAATCTGGAGTGATCATTTGCGTTACCAACGCTTGCAATAGCAATCCGCCATTGTTGGGTGGGTGCTAAGCCTGTATAATTTGTCAAATACCACCAAGAAACTGCGAAATCTAAGAACATCGTCTGGCCGAAGTCCCCTCCAGGTACGTCAGTAGTCAACCGGACATATCCGTCAGTAGTTCTACCTCCGCCGTTAATATCGTTCGCGTATTTTTGTCCTGAGCTACCATCTATGTCATCCATCGAAGTGGTGCCCCACGTATTGCCGAGTACGCCTAAAACCTGCATTTCCAAACCGTGCTGATCTTGTTGGTTCGGGGTTGGAATGTTGTTGTCCCAAGCAAAACCGTACTCTGGCACGTATTCCTGTCCCAGTCCCACCCTATCAATCAATACGAAAAATGAATCCGACATGTCGTTTGGAGTAGCATTGCCTCTCACCCGCATTCTGAAATAGACGTATTCAGAATCAACTGCCCAATAAGCTACTGGATAGCTAGCATCACCTACAAAGTCGACCCAATACCTCGAAAGTCCCTCACTGGGATCTGACAGACCGGGAACAACATTCCAAACTGTGGGCCAATTGTTGTTTGTGCCGATTATGTTATATACTGCCCCGTGGAGTATTCCGCTCCGGAATAACACAACCGTTACAAAAGCAATCAACATCCATTTCCACTCCTTTTTCATACACCCTCCTCCTTAATCTACAGGCTTTTCTATTGCATTATTTGCCACTGTTTGAATACTGGCAACACTATTTTAAGAAGCTAGAAAAGTTTTAAATTTTATGTGTCTCTTTCAGCCTATCCGCCACGGAGCCATTTAAGTGGAAGCCTCTCATGTTTCGTGGTTTTGATGGCACCGTTGAACTTGTATTTCCTAACATCTGCGCAAGCAATAATTCTAATTGTACCTGGGGCACTCGACACTTTGAGAAAATCCGTCTAACAAAAAAATCTCAAACCAGTTTTGGCGCGTAACTATAATCCTCCTCGTCGCACACTCATTAAAGTACCCTTTATCCCAGGAGTCCCATTGTAAGCCCTACCAATTTAAATGCTTACAGATCCCAGAAATTTTAAATTCTGGAGCGCAAGGATGGTTCCCTTTCCTGAATCCGAGTCAAAAAATCACAATAGGTTGGTAAGTGATAAATTACTGGATTTGTACGCAAAACCTGACGCAGGACTTTGGGGGTATAGCTGACCTCGCATAAGACGCTGGCAATGACGCAATTAACCCTTGCATATAGGTTAGGCCTAAAAACATCGGTACACTATGTGCCTCGAAACCGAAGTAGTCGCAATGCATTGCCGACTACCAGAAGATCAGATACTCCCATAGCAAAAGCGCATATTATAGGGCTGAGAAAACCAAGAGCTGCCAAGGGTATACTCAATGCGTTATAAAAGAACGCCCAAAACAAATTTTGTTTTATAATGCGTAGCGTAGCTCGAGCTAACTCCAACGCCTCAGGCACGGCATCTAAATCAGATTTCAATAAAACAATGTCTGCAACCTGTCGGGTGATATCCGTAGCGTTGCTTACTGCAATCCCCAAATCAGCCTGCTCAATTGCTGGGGCGTCGTTGATCCCATCTCCGATAAATGCAATTCGCTCAGCGCGGAGTTGCAATCTCTTAACAATATCTGCCTTCAAGTGGGATTTGACTTCTGCAAACACATTTTGTGGCGAAATGCCAATTTGCGTAGCCAGCTGTTCCGCAGCGGTTCTGGTATCTCCAGTAATGAGATATACCTTTAAACCCTTTTGGGTCAATACGCGGACAACATCTTTCGCCGCTGGTTTAAGCGTATCTTGTAAGGCAAACGCGACAAAAACCGTTTGATTAACAGCTAAGGCTGATACATTTGCACCATTATCGCTACATTTCCGAATAAATTCGCGCAACTGGTCGAACCGTACACCCAGCTTTTCCAACCATTGAATTGAGCCAAGTCGAACCTTTACGGGAGTAAAATCTGTGGAAACGGACCAACTCTCAAAAGGATTCTTTTTAAGTTCTCCTTCAACCCCAGCTCCTGGAATTTCTTGAACGTCATTGAACTCAAACCGGCCCTTCCCAAGTTGTGCGATGGCTTTACTGATGGGGTGTGCAGAATACCTAGCAAGGCTAGCTGCAAGCTCCAATGCCTTCCTATCAACGCCCGATGGGTCAAAATCCCATTTACTAGTTTTCGTGCCATCCATCGTCGAAACTATCTTCTGCACCCCCGATGGAAACCAAATCTCAACAACAGTGGGTTTCCCCTCGGTAAGGGTCCCTGTCTTGTCAAATATGACGGTCGTAATCTGTCCAGCTTTTTCAAGTGCGACACCATCGCGAATTAAAATACCTCGCGTTGCAGCTGCGTTTGCAGCAGCCATGATTGCTGCTGGCGTGGCTAGTCCCATCGCACAAGGACACGCAACTATAAGAACAGCAGCTGCACAAACAAATGCGGCCGCTAGGGGAGATTCCGGCACAGATGCATGCCACAAAAAGGCAGCCAACCACTCATGAACTGCATGGGCATGAACAGGCAGTAAAGCCCACCATATCCATGCCCCAATAGCAACTAACACCACAAAAGGCACAAATACATTGCTTACTTGATCTGCCAATCTTTGGATATTCGCATGGCTTGTTTGCGCTCGCTTTACAGCAGCGATTATATTTGCAAGCGCCGTGTTCTCCCCTGCGGATACTACACGCTGAACAAGCCGACCGCTTAGGTTGATTGTGCCCGCAAATAACTGACTCCCAACCAGTTTCTCAGCCGGATTTGCCTCACCCGTAAGCATTGACTCATCAACCACAGAATGACCTTCTATTACAACACCATCTGCCGGGATCCTATCGCCCGGACGCAACACCACTATATCGCCAGGACGAAGATGGGTAATTGGGACCTCTGTTTCTGTACCGTCAGGATTCCGACGGATTGCTCTCTCAGGAGCAAGATGCATAAGCAATTTTAGGGCTGTAGCCGCCCGGGCACTAACACGAGCTTCAATCCAATGTCCAACAGTTACAATTGTGATAATCGCTGCTGCCTCAAGAAAATATAAGTGGTCACCAACTCCAGCAAAGAGTACAAACACACTGTAACCGAATGCAGCTGTTGATCCTAAGGCAACCAGCGTATCCATGTTCGAACGAAACCGTTTAAGCTGGGCAATGGCACCCCTATAAAAACGCGCCCCGACAAATACTAACACAACCGTGCCCAAGCCGAAGCTAAGCCATCTAAACCAAATAACATCGCTCAAATTCAATATCCACTCGCCGATTGCAAGCAAAGCAGTGCATACTATTCCAATCCAAAGATTCTTTTGCCACGAGCTTCGCGGTTCATCAGCCTCGCCGGCTAGTTGTTGGGGTAAAACCTCTGCGTTATAACCTGCTTGAGCAATCGCAGTGATCACCGCATTTACATCCGCCTTAGCCCCAGGCGCCCAATTCACAATAGTAAGTCCAGTCTCAAGGTCAACATTTACATTATGCACCCCAGGGATCGAGTTTACCACTCGTGTGATTACACGTGCGCAATTCGGACATGACATGCCACTCACGCGTAACTCGGTCCGAGATGTACTCTGCTTAGTCTTCGAATTCATCTTATGAATGTCGATTCCACGCACGTGTTAACTCACTTAAAGTTTAAGCGGTACTGGCTACTGTCTATTTTACAATTTCCTTTTGTAAAGCAGTATTTTTTGCGGTATGCTTCGGGCGAACCAAATTCCTTGGTGTTGCACAGCAACGTAACTCCACTTCCTTACCCCAAGTGCCATACACAAAATGCTCAATAAACTGTCTATTCTTGACATTCTCAAAGCCTATTAACGCGGAATTGAATTTTGTACTGGCATTTGCAAAATAACGAAACCGCCAAATTAGAAAAATATCGACTCACCTAATTAACTAAACGCCCCAGGGCCAATAAAAAATCCGATTGAATTTCACGTAGATATTAGTTCCCCGGTTAACACGACCCTCCCGACTATACCAGAAGTAGACCCCCTCTCCAAGGGCGGGCGAGAAAAAATTCATTTAGTTTAACCCTGATTTGAAGAGCTGCCAGGTTTGGAACAGTCTTAAACATTAAAGAGCAAAAATATCCATAAACTAGGCCTGGCCTTATAAGGCGCTATCCAACAACAAAGTGTAAAAGGCTCTCTGGCACAGAGCCCTTTTAATTCGCATTATCAAAAATTGAATTCCACGTTGTTAACTGCTTTAGAGCCAACGATACCTCCTGACCTAGTGACTATTCCGTTCTAAATATCACCCTGTACTTACGGCTTGGTGGAAGTACAAGATCAAACTTGGAAAACAGGATTACTGAGGTGTGCTATTGTATGATTGCAGTATAGGCCGGCGCATAATGTTTTCGACCTCCCTTAAGGCTCTTTCGCGAAGTTCACCCTCGGGAAATTGGTAAATCCAGCCTAAAACCTCGTTTGGGTTTTGCAATGCCCATTGATGTATAATTGAAAGGACCGCCTCGTTTTGCACGGGACCTGGCATTATTTCATTCACAGCGAGGCGTGCCGCCCCCTCAGGATCACGCTTCGCTTGAAGTAGTACAATCCGCGAAAGTAAACGGTCCCGCTTTTCACCCGGGGATTTACTCAATGCATATGACAAAGCTGCTTCAAAATCCGACTCAGTCCATTGGTAAGCAAGATTCTCCAACAGATACGTATCCTCAGGTGCGTACGTTTCTGCCAAACTCACCGCAAGGGCAGGGTTGGTTTCCGCGATGTGAACACACACGGTTTGAGCAACTACTTCTCGCACCAGACTGGGAGGGGCCTCACTGAGCCAAGCAAGGGCAACGTCCATGTTTTCTTTTGCCCATTTTCGTGCTTCGTCCAAGTCTGGCGGTGGTTCGGGATTACTTCGAAAATTATGGGATCCATTGGACCCAGTGTTTACCCACGTTTTGTTGGTTTTTTCATTAAAGGTGCCCACCCCCTTTAGAGGTGAATTGTCATAGTCGTGTTCTTCCGTGGACATCACCCTATTTGGTTTGCTTGCAAATTGGGTGAAAAAGCAAATGCTCACGACTCCCAAAACAACGAAAATCCAAATCACGAACTTGCCGTTTCTAATCCACATACGTTTTGACCGCTTTCCTTCGGCCTAGAATTCAAGTTCAGGGGTTAAAGAACTCAATCTACGTTTACTATCTTCAGCCAAGGGTGCAGTACCAATCCATTTCCTGGCTGTCTCAATATCGAACTTGAGCCACACTTTAAACACTTTCTCTACTAGTTGATTACGGCGCGTAAGGTCCGAAGCTTTCAAGGCCAAGCTCATGGCAGCCTCAGGATTCCATACGTGAATCTCATCCACATAGGCTTCAATTGCGTCATCCCACACGGGGTCACTAGGATCTAAATGCAAGATCAATTTTGCAATGGTTCTTGGGTCCATAGGACTGGAGACAGTTATAATTCGCACGATCGAACCTCTCCTTAGCTCCGGGTCTTTCAACTTCCTAGCTTCTTCAAATGCAGATAGTGGATCCTGTAATGCCCAACGCTCCAGCACAATTGAGGTCAATTGCCTAGACAAATCCTCATCCTGGAAGTTAGTGGCGAAAATAAACGCTGCAGTAGGGTTGAAGTCTGCCCAACTTTCCACAGCAATAGAGAGTGCCAAGCGCCTTTCTTCAGTCTCAGGGAGTGATTGGGCCCACTTAATTGCCCCGTCCGGATCAAGAGCGACCAAATTTTCAGCGACATTTACGATAAGCGCGGTTCGTATTGGGCCATGTGGAAGGGCTGTTACGACTCTCGAAACCTGAACTGGGTCGGATCGAACAAGCACAAAATAAATGCTTTTCAACGCAGTTCGTCGTAAAACCTCATTTGTGAAACTATAAGCCCAGGCTAAGGCATCTTTAGTACTGTGCCGAGCCCATTCTTCAGCTATTAATGAAACTGCCTCCACTCGCGCCCGACCTGGGGGCATTTTTAAGGCCGCTGCCGCGGCGGCAGGCGGATTCGAACGAGCAAATGAAACTGCAATAGTTCGGATCGCCTCGACCTTTGTTAGGCTTTCTGGTTCACCTGCCACATAAGCAAATGCCTGACTTGGTTCTAGCTCACCCCATCGCTTTAGCACAAAAAACTTAAAAGCAAATCGATCCCGGATTGATTTTATCTCTTCAACAATTTTTAACGCCTCGGGGATTTCTCTTAGTGTGAGACCGGTTGCAAAAGCGCTTAACGATTCTAACCGTTGATTTGAGAGTTTTTCACCAAGTGCACTTTGAAGGGCATCCCGGATTTTATTTGTGTCTGGGCTTGCAAAACACACCCTACAGCAACAGAATCCGATTACGCAGGCAACACACACCCGTAACAATAACCTCATCATAAGCACCCTCTCAAACTTAAAACATGGAACGTGCAGCGACGAAGGGGATTCGTCCTGCACGTTCCTCAGTTGCTTGCGGGTGGGCGGAGAGTGAGATAGCACCCGGTTTATGGAGTTAAGAATCTCCAGCGTTGATTGTCACCTCTCCACCATTGCCACAAGTGGACTTTTGCACCATCGGCGGTAGAAATTCCCTCCACATCCAAGCATGACTCAAAGCAATGAACTGGTGAAATACGGTAGTATGCACCGGCAGTAGAGAACAAGAAGTATTTTTGATTGTTACCACCCCAGTAATCCCAAAGCTGGACCTTTGTCCCGTTAGCAGTGCCTTGCCCGCTAATATCCACACATCGACCACTCTGGACACCTGTAATACTCCATTGCCCATTACCCCGATCAGTTAAAATCCACCGCTGGTTATTTCCCCCATGGTATGTCCACTGGATGATCTGTGTACCGTTTGCGGTCTGTGCACCGTATGCGTCCATTGCTTTCCCACTATGGCAAGCAATGATCTTATACGTATTGCCACTTTTAGGCATGGTACCGTTATATTCATACCACCAATCAAAAGCAGCCTGTGCTCCCTCTTTTGAACTCAGGGTACAACTAGAGGGACGTGATTGGCTAAGATCGTATAAGAGATCTCCAACGAAGCCAATGAGCCAGGAGACGTTTCCTGAACGATCGATGCACCGTCGTAACGCGTTACCAAAGTTTGCTGTGCTACCATTGCACAGGTCAGAAGAACTCCCTTGAGGGAACCAAAAACATTCAGTAATTACGAGGGGCCACCTATCTGCAGCAGGTTTATACTGAGAATTCCAGAGATTTTCCACAGCGGTCGGATTATCGAACACACCTCCGTAGGCAGGATAGAAATGACACGCAATACCAATATTATTGCCCGAGAACGGATATGAAACCCACTGCATAGGCGTACCTTGCCACTCAAGTGTAGGGACCCAAATGACGTTGTCAGCTCCGGTACTCCTTATGTCGTCAATTATCGGCTGGATCCAATCCCTAAATGCTTTGTAGTATTTATCTGCGTGGCAACCCCAATCCCCATTTCCCGGAGACGATTCAATCTCTACCGGCTCGTTCATCAACTCAAAGTGTATATTATCAGCGCTTTTGATCCCTGGGGTGCTAGCCACAATCTTCCAGAATGTTCTTAATCGCTGCTGCTCAACTATTCCACAGTTACGTGTGCCATTATTTGGCGTATTAATTGGCCCTGTAGCGCAAATTATTAAGTAGAGCCCCCGCGATTTTAAATGCTGCGCATATGGCACGATGAAATTTGTGAGCCAACCGTCAAACTGCGCCCTATTCACCAAACCATTCTCATGAGTCCACCCGCCGATTGAATCCGTGTTCATTCGTACAAACGTCATGTACCAACCGTAGCTCCTCCCGTACTTCGCACTCGTATCGCTAAACACATTTGCTACCTCTTTCATATAATCCAGCATTGGCTGGATTTGTGACTTGTTCAGCCAATCGGTTGGATCACTATACCATCTGTTCCCATTAAACCAAGACGCAGTAGGTTGCATCCAACCACCTAGGAGCCGGACTTTCTGGCCATTGTATGTTTCCAACCATCTCCCGTTCACCCGTAATTTGGGTGTGCTCATGCCTACGTAGCCGTAGGCTCCCGCAGTAACTAACAGGGCTGCGGCCGCAAACAGGTTTATCTTAACAACGTACCTCATGGTATGCCTCCTTTTGACAGGTTTAGTTTACCAACGTGTAAACAATTCTGTCTGCATGACAAATGTCACATTTTTAGAAGCCCCTTACAAAAAAGCTCCAAAGTTGATGCTAACCAAATAGTACAAGCCAAGGGTTCCCAAACATCCTCTACTGCAATCAGTTACCTAGCGAAACCTAGATCAGGCTTTTAGCTTGTGCGCCTTAAATGAAGCAAAGCTCAGCTGAGCCTACCCCTTAACTGACACAATGAGAAAAACAAACAATTGGCCACAACGAAAACTGATTTTAGAACTTACCTTTCCGCAAAATCGGGTGCGCTTAATCTTTAGTTAATGATCTTCTGAAAACGCTGTACGGTACAGCCACATTTAGAGAGAAGGTGCAGAGCAAATAGGAAATGCGCTTTTTAGCTGCATCTTTCGACTAAAACAGCCGAGTTTGGTCCAAATCCCGAAGTATACTTTCAGCAAGGCTTTCGGTCTTCTTTGGTCGACGCTCTATTATCGCTTTGTCTAAATCCGGCCTAAATGGTTCTGGATAGTTTCCATCATAACAAGCCATGCAGAAGCATTCGGAGGGCAGACCAGTTGCCTTTACCATCCCTTCCTGGGACAGGTAATACAATGAGTCCGTATTAAGGTATTGCCGGATTTGTTCAATAGTACAGTTTGCGGCTAAGAGCTTGCTCCTATCCGGAAAATCGATCCCGTAGACACAGGGGAATCTATGTGGCGGACAACTAACCATCATGTGGACCTCTTTTGCTCCTGCTTCCTTTAGAGTATTGATGCGGGCTCGACTAGTGGTGCCTCGAACTATGGAGTCGTCTATTACAATTACACGCTTTCCGCGGACCAACTCTGCAATTAGATTCAGTTTAACACGTACGTTGAAGTCTCTAATTAACTGGGAAGGCTGGATAAAACTACGTCCCACGTAATGGTTTCTCACGAAGGCCATTTCGAACGGAATCCCGCTCTCGAGAGAATAACCCAAGGCAGCACAATTTCCACTGTCTGGGACGGGTACAACAACATCTGCGTCCACTGGGTTTTCTCGGGCAAGCTGGCGGCCCAACTCAACTCGGACCTGGTGGACTGTTCGCCCCATAAGGCAGCTATCGGGCCTTGCAAAGTAAATAAACTCGAAGATACAAAATGCTCTTCGTTTATGTTCGGGGAAGGCCTGAATTCCCTTCAATCCCCGCTCGTCGATAATTACAATTTCTCCGGGTTCGACCTCGCGGACAAACTTAGCTCCAATGAGGTCGAATGCACAGGTTTCACTCGCCAAGACCCACGCGTCCTCTTTTTTACCAATTGAAAGCGGGCGGAACCCAAAGCGGTCGCGGACACCGATTAGTTCCTTTTCGGTCATTATGACGAGTGAGAATGCTCCGCGGAGACTTCGGATGGTTTTCAACAAATTGTTAGGTTCACCTCCTATCGTTGGCTGTGCGAGGAGCATTAAGATAATTTCGCTGTCTGTGGTGGTTTGGAAGATAAGCCCTTTTTCCTCGAGCTGATCCCGCAGTTCCAACGCGTTTGTAAGGTTACCGTTATGCGCGAGGGCTATTTGCCCCTGCTTACACTCCACCGTTAAGGGCTGGATATTTCGTACGTTTGAAGATCCCGTGGTGCTGTATCGGGTGTGTCCAATTGCCATGTGTCCGGGTAAAGTGGACCAATCGATCCCTGCGAAGACCTGGGCCACCAGTCCCATGCCATGGTGCTTAAAAAACTGTCCGTTATGACAAGTGACGATACCTGCACTTTCTTGTCCGCGATGCTGGAGGGCATACAAACCGTAAAAGGTCAACTCCGCAGCTCGCGGGTGGCCGTAAACTCCGAAAATTCCACAATAATGACCCGGATGATCGTCAAAACTTATCTCATGCATCTGGCTATCGAATTCCACCACAAATCATGTAATTCATCCAAACGCCAGGTAAAGTCTCCTTTTACGGTTTTAATCCTGAGGGTATCACCACCCACAAAACCAATATGGGTAGCTGGCACCCCTATAAGACGTGCTCTCTCAACGACTTTAGGCACATCAATTGACCGGCATGTAACGATCACACGTGATTGTGCCTCATTAAATAGTAGGGCATCTAGCCGCTGGACGTCGTTAAAGCCGGTAAGATCTATAGTTGCTCCAATTAAGCGAGGTGTATTACGAGCTATGACCTGACTAATACAACACTCTGCTAAGCACAGAGCGAGCCCGCCCTCGCTACAGTCGTGCGCACTTTTAATTACGCCACTTCGAATCAATCCTACCAATGTAGTATGAAGCTTACAGGCTCGGTTTAAATCACATCGCGGAGGCAGCCCATTTTTTACCTTATGTACCACTTGCAGGTAAGCGCTTCCGCCTAGCCCGTATAAGGGATCATCAGAGTTAATGATTTCTCCAAGCAGAATCACAGCGTCGCCGGGGTCCTTGAACCATTGGGTAGTTATGTCTTCGGCCCTCTCGATAAACCCAACCATTGCAATAGTTGGAGTTGGATCAATTGCGCCGGACGGGCTTTGGTTATAAAGCGAGCAATTACCGCCAGTGACAGGTATGTTCAAAGCATGGCAAGCATCTGCAATTCCGCGCACACATTCCTTAAGCTGCCAAAATATTTCTGGATTCAAGGGACTGCCAAAATTCAAGTTGTCGGTTAATCCCAGGGGTATTGCTCCTGAACATGCAAGATTTCGCGCTGCTTCTACAACCGCGATTTTACTACCTTCGTAAGGGTCGAGGTAGACGTACGTCGCATTACAATCGCAGGTTAACGCAATGTATTTTTCGGGTACTGGTGTGGACGAACCCGGTTCAATCTCGTCTTCTTTTCCTTCTGGTTTTGGATCAGGAGGTAAAGCATCAGCCTTAATCCTCAAAACCGCAGCGTCACTGCCGGGGCAAACCACAGTGTTATTTCGGACCATATGATCGTACTGACGATAAACCCAGTTTTTCGACGCTAGGGTTGGCCATGAAACCAACTGTTTTAAAGCGTCAATCGGATCTGCGGTATCTTCGATCCCATCCAATGTAAAATTCTTCACTTCTTGAAGGTACGCAGGTTCACGTGCAGGCCGTTGGTAAACAGGAGCCTCAGTTGCGATAACCTTCGCCGGAATATCAGCCACAATTTTACCCTTATGCTTTACTACCATCCGGCCCGTGTCAGTGACGTAACCAATTTTAGCCCAAGGTAGATCCCACTTATCAAAAATACGGATTAACTCATGCTCGCGCCCCTTGTGAACGATAATGAGCATACGTTCCTGTGACTCGCTTAACATTATCTCGTAACTCGTCATAGCGGGCACGCGTTGGGGCACCTGGTCCAAATCGATCTCGATCCCGGTATTTGCCCGTGCAGCAGTTTCGCATGTTGAACAAGTCAAGCCAGCTGCACCCATGTCTTGTACCCCTGCAACAGCTCCAGTAGCAAAAAGCTCTAAACATGCTTCGCACACCAATTTTTCCATGAACGGGTCGCCTACTTGGACTGCCCCACGTTGCAATTCAGCTGATTCGTCCGTAAGATCCTGCGAAGCAAAAGCGGCTCCAGCCAATCCATCTCTACCGGTGGGCGGTCCGACGTAGAACACCGGGTTGCCAATCCCACATGCCCTGCCACGCTTTATCTGCTCATGCTTAAGTATACCAAGGCAAAAAACGTTTACCAATGGATTACCTACATAACTAGGATCGAAATACACTTCCCCTGCCACTGTGGGGATTCCGAAGCAATTCCCGTAATGGGCGATTCCTGCAACCACTCCAGCAAATAATCGTTTATTATTGGCAATCTGGGCTGCCCGACCCTCCGGATCTCCATTCTCGTTATTCCTGCCAGGCGTTTTAATTGATCCTTCGTCGTGAATCGGACCAAATCGCAACGAATTCATCACGCAAATAGGCCGTGCACCCATTGTAAAAATGTCACGAATTATACCCCCCACTCCAGTAGCAGCCCCTTGGAAAGGCTCCACAGCACTGGGATGATTATGGGACTCGATTTTAAAAGCGATTGCCAACCCATCGCCTATATCCACAATGCCGGCATTTTCCTCCCCAGCCCCTACTAAAACTCTTGGCGATCGTGTAGGGAAAAGCTTCAATAACGGGCGCGTACTCTTATACGAGCAATGTTCACTCCACATCACTGAGAATATCCCCAACTCAGTGTAGGTAGGTTCACGTCCAAGAATGCGCTTTATTTGCTCGTATTCTTCTGGAGTAAGATTATGGGCGGCGACTAATTCTGGTGTAATAACTGGTTCTTCCATGGCCGGTTCAAAATCCCTTGCCTCCAAACTCAAGGTTTTTGGTCGGAGCTGTGTTTGAATGACCTTTCGCTCCGGCAAAAATTTCTGGTTTAGGGGTACTTAAAGCAACCCGTTCGGTCAAAAATGCTAATATGCTTGCAAAAATGAATTTACCGTCGGTACTACCCAAGATGGGTTCGCAAGCGCGTTCCGGGTGCGGCATGAGGGCTGCGACGTTCCCGCGCGCATTACAAATCCCGGCTATGTTCAAAAGTGAGCCGTTTGGGTTTGCAGCTTCGGTAGGGTTGCCATTTACATCACAATATTGCCACAAAATGCGATTTTCCGCTTGTAACTGGGCGAGGATGGCCTCATCTGCGAAATAACATCCTTCCCCGTGGGCGATTGGAATCCTTAAAAGCTGGTCGGGGGGCACTTTTAGGGTGAATGGCGTATTCCGGTTAAGCGTTTTCAAAAACACGTACTCGCATCTAAACTGCAATGAGCGATTCCGGACGAGGGCCCCAGGCAACAGTCCCGCTTCACAAAGAATCTGGAACCCGTTGCAGATCCCCAACACTAACCCACCGTTCTCAGCAAACTGCTGGACTGCACTCATCACAGGACTAAATCGTGCAATTGCGCCGGTTCGAAGGTAATCCCCATAACTAAATCCTCCGGGTAACACCACTGCGTCAACAGGTCCCAGTTTGCTTGACTTATGCCAAATATATCGGGCACTCACACCGAAAACGTTTCGCAACACGTGGACAACATCTTGATCGCAATTTGATCCCGGGAATTGGACTACCCCTACATTCATGGTAGGCTCCTAATCCAGTATTTCTAAATGATAGTCTTCAATCACGGGATTACTTAGAAACCGACGGCACGCCTCATCAATTTGCTGACGGGCAGTTTCGCGGTCGATTCCGTTAAGCTCGATCTCGAGGTATTTGCCCACGTGAACTGCTGAGATACCTTTATACCCCATTTGAAGCAAAGCATTTTGTACAGCCTTGCCTTGGGGATCTACCACCGCCTTCTTCGGAGTAATGATGATCCTTGCTTTCATCACGTAAACACTAAAATCTCTTCCCAACTATTAATGGGAAACGCACCGCATACTTAGCAAATCCAAGCCAAATTACCAGTTTTTTATCCAAGCCGAAAAAATCTATTTGCCCTCCGGGGAGTTTGAATCTCCATGCTCTGACATGCCCAAATACTCCTGGATAACAATTGCAGATGCACATACCGCTGCTGTCTCAGCACGCAACACGTTGGGTCCGAGCGTAAATGGGCTACAGCCTTTTTCTATTAAAACTTGCACTTCTTGAGGCGTAAAATCTCCTTCAGGACCAATCCAGATTCGTACAGACCTGGGTACACGTCCGTGTTGCACTTTAAACCTGCCAAACCAGGTCTTAATCAAAGCAGTTCTTTCAGTAAGAACACCAATAAGTTCTAGTTCTCGCTCCTGCCATTGTTGGATCAACTGATCGAACTGAACCGCCGGCAAAATGCTTGGCAACCAAGGGGTCCCGCATTGCTTCATCGCCGCTATTGAAATTTGCCGCCAACGCTCCAATTTCGCTGCCATCGCAGTTTCTTCGATCTTAACCACAGTGCGCCTCGTAATAACCGGGCAAATCCGGTGGACCCCTAATTCTGTTGCCTTCTCTATTACCCAATCAAAGGCATCCCCCTTTGTTAGCGCTTGCGCTAACTCAATCTGCCACTCAGTGCGAGGGACTTCTGCGATTGATTCTATGATTAATTCGATGCGTCCTCGAGCAGTTTTACGGACCTTACAACTGAGAATTCTACCCTCCCCGTCGTGGACATTTACCTCCTCACCGATGCGCAACCTTAGGACATCAACAGCGTGGTGAGCCTCCCGTCCAGTTAAAATTAAACTACCTGCTTTAACCGCGCTGGTTAGTTCCGTCGGTGTACAATAAAGGCGATGCATCTGCTGCAACTAAGGTGCCCAGCCTACAAACTACTTGAACAGTTTTCGGACTTTCTCCCAAAAACTTCTTATTCCGGGTGTATTCTTCTCGTCACAAAGAGCCGCGAACTCCAGTAACTTGTTTTTCTGGGCCGATGTTAGGTGAGTTGGAACCTCCACATTCACCTTTACTAGGAGGTCACCCCGGGTTTGCGTGTGCATGTTTCGCACTCCAGCTCCCCGAATTCTAAATATAGTACCCGGCTGGGTCCCAGCCGGAATCCGGATCTTAGTTTTACCCTCTAAAGTGGGAACTTCAATCTCTGCACCAAGCGCAGCTTGAACAAAAGAAATTGGAAGTTCTAAAATCAAATCGTCACCTTGGCGATGAAATATCTCATGGGGTTTAACTCGCACGATTACGTAGAGGTCTCCTGCGGGACCGCCTCGGATTCCTGCATTGCCGTTATGGCGGGACCTTAGCCGTGTGCCATCGCCTACCCCCGCAGGGATCCGCATTCGGATAGTTGTTACCTCGGGCCTGCGACCTTCACCATGACAAATGCGACATGGTTTTTCGAGGGTCTTACCTTCCCCTCTACAACGGGGACAAGTTTGGGCAACAGTTATAAAACCACCCACGCTACGCCTGATCTGGCCGTGACCATTACAAGTAGGACATGCCCGGTATTTGGAACCTGGTTCAGCTCCTGTACCCTTGCAATTTAAGCAAAACCCTAACCGTTCATATGTGATTTCTTTCTCGCAGCCATTGACAGCCTCTTCAAGGGAAATTTCGACTTCTCGGACTATGTCTTCGCCTTCGATCCCTTCAGTTTCAACTGTCATCCTATCACCGAAAAACGTACTAAACACATCCCCAAAATCGCCACCGAAGACCTCGCGAAATAACTCGAATGGATCATGGAAAGTCGTTTGCCAACCAGCACTACCCGCGCCTTGCCCGGCGTATGCCCGAGCTCGGGGATCAAATGCTGCATGGCCATAAGCATCATATGCCGCCCGCTTTTGAGGATCACTCAGAACATCATAAGCCTCGCTAATCTCCTTAAACTTTTCCTCGGCCTCTTTGTTCCCAGGGTTCCGGTCAGGGTGATACTGCAAAGCCAGCCGCCGGTATGCCTTCTTTATTTCTTCCTGAGAAGCATTCCGCGGCACCCCAAGAATCTCGTAATAATCACGTTTAGTCATGAGCTATCGGTTATTCAAATCCTAGTGATTCACGTAGCTCGCTCAGGCGAGCACTCACAGTTGGAAGTGGTTGCTTTTGCGGCCACGACAACAACTGCCGGCCGCAATATTTTACCTGCAAACTTATAACCTTTTCGGACCTGCCGAATGACATGACCCTCAGGCACTTCAGCTGACATCTCTTGGCCAACAGCTTCATGATAAAACGGGTCAAAAACCTGTCCTATAGCGTTAATCTCTTCTAACCCCTCAGCAAACAACACGTTTCGAAACTGTTGGTATATCATTTCTATCCCCGACCTAATAGCCTTTATGTCGTTACTGGCCCCTTGCCCATTGGGTTTAATATTATCTGCATGAGAAAGCGCTAGTTCAAAGTTGTCCAATATGGGTAATAATTTGGCTATTAGTTCTTGTTTTGCACAAATCGCCGTTTGCTGCCGCTCCTTTGCGACACGTTTTTTGTAATTCTCAAAGTCTGCTGCTACCCGCAAAAGCAATTCGCGATTCTTTTCAGCTTCCGCAGCTATCTGTTGCAATTTCCGTATTTCTTCTTGGGTTAGTCGTTCTAAATCCTCCCCTTCTTTAGCTGGGCATACCGGTGACTCCGGAGTAGCGTTTTGCCCCGCAGGCTGCGTTTCCTGTGCCCTTTGGTTTGGGCAGCCCGCACCCGCTTGCTCTGAGTCGTTAGGTCTTAGCGCACCCGTATTTAACGCGTCACTATTCTCCTTCATACGCATATAGTTTTATGGCACGGCAGCACCCAAAAATAATCCAATTTTGCGCATATGACAATAAACCCCCAAATTTCCACAAGTCAGGTGCAGAAACTACCTAGCTAAAAGCTTTTTAAATGAGGGGTTTTGCCGTAGTTTATCGAATCGTGGATCAGTGCGCGCATATTCCGTCAAATTATTGGTAGTCCTACCAGACTTTAACTCCTCGGCATTCATCTCAAAAGCCTTACGTAAAGTCTCCAAAGCTAAATCATCTTTGCCAATGTAAGCCCGCACGGCTGCTAGGTCATACCAATACTCCGACCTATTTGTCTCCAAAGACACTAAGCGCTCTAAAAGTGGTTCTAATTCAGGTATGCGGTTTAATGCTGCCAAAAGCCCTCCTACCTCTCGCAACTGTGCTGGAGTAACATTTGAATGAGTGTAAACCCGCTTCGCTAGGTCGAACGCCCGCTCAAACCGTTGCATTTGTAAATAGATGTATGCCAACCTGATGGCGGAACCCAGGTCGTCTGGGTTATTCTGCACGTGCTTTTCCAGCTGGCTTAAGGCTTCATTAAACCTAGCCCATTCGTTTCCGTGAGCTTTTATGTCTTTTAGCGTTTTAAGTAGATCTTCGATGCCTTTATTGTAAGGATCGAGCCGCAGGCCGGTTTCGGTTATCAAAATTGCGTCATCTACCCGGCCTACATTTACCAGCAAGTTTGCGTAACGGTAGATAGGCTCTGGACTATATGGGCAAAACGCCCATGCCTGCCTGAAAGCAAAATCTGCTTCCTTAAGCACGCGCTGTTTTTCTGCTTCCGACTTAGAGTTGAAATATCGCCATGCGTACACTCCTGCAATTGCGCTGCGCAGTTTTGAAAACGCCTTTTGTGCCTGGTCATCTCGAATGAACTTGCGATCACCTGTAAACCCCCGGAAATCCTTTCGAATGTAAACCTTTTCCACAAACGCTACGATGTTGGAAATTGGCGTGTCGTAGTCGATCCAATCCCCAATCAACCGCTGTGAATATTTACGCCAGAAACTATGGTCCCGGCGAATAATGTCATCCGTGAACTCTGGGACCGGTTCTCGATTAACCTTCATTATTATCCCATACGGTGTTAGGTGTGGATACATCCAGTCCAAAGGTAAACTTTCCTCGACATAAAACTCGTGGTCCGGATTCTTGTCAAAGATGACTTTTGCGATGTACCCATTAAGAGTCATCACGGCAACTTGTCCTTGTATGGACACACGCCTTTCACCAGTAGGCTCAACTTTCTCTTCGACGATTTCCCCGGGCTTCAATTGATTGAGTTCTTTCCGACGAACAGCGTCCTGCAAATACTCGGCGTAACATCGCTCAGCGTCCTCCGGTGAGGCAATATAAATCTCCATGTCCGGGTAAACTCCAGCTTTACTCTTTGTAATCAATCCTGGATAAGCCTCTTCCAATAACAGTCTGTTTAAACGTATCCGTGCGTAATTTGGGGGATGATTCACTTCTGGACGCTCGTTTTGCCATCGTTCGATTTCCAGTTGCTGCTGCACAAACCGCTTTACGTAGTCGGATAAACTCCGGTCTGCAAACCGTTCTGGTTTATATAGGGGTTCGACCTTCGATAACTCATCGAGTTTGGCCCGAAGTCTTTCCTCCAAACGCTTTAGTTTTGGTGTTTCGCCTTCAAAGATCATTTGTGTTTTGAGCCATTTCAATTCGCGGGTTATCTCCCTCATTTGAATCCCAGCATACAATTCTCTCTCCAGTAAGCTGTTCAAATCAGAGGCCACGGCTTGGCGAGCTTCCCGATCCGTCCGCCCCGAAAGGATCATTTCTTTAGTCCGTGCGGACAGATTGGTGAAAATGAACCCCGACAACAAATCCTGGTTTGGGCCTGGGCATAATTTCCCCACAAAAGCTACGAAATCCAAGAAATCATCTGGCTTGAACCACGATGTAAAGGTCCGACGGCGTTTCTCAATCCGAGAACCCAAATTGGAGAAAAACTTATCCAAAGGGATCATTAATCGGGCTACGAAATTAGTGCTCACATTCCGCCTACGTTCCTGGGATGATCTAAACAAGTCCTGGAAAAATGGTGGGTCAATTTGTCGATGGCGATTGTATTGGGACCGCAGATACGCAAGATATGTACCATCTGCCAAAGCGTTTTGGGTGATGATATACACATCACGCCGATCAAACTCCGGATCGCGAGGTTTACACTTGGGCGGGATAAAACTCTCACAGAAAATCATGTACGTCGGGCAAAAGCGCCCCGGATCAGTACCACCGTATAAAATCGCGTCCCGGGCCATTGGTGGGTAAAGCGGTTCACCTGACTCATCGGTGAAAGGCGGAGTGAACATATCATGACCGAACCAATACCCGAAAAGGTGATCCCGCTGTTCGTTCTCAAACCAGTGACACAGCACTGAATACACGGGCATTGAGAAAAATATAGCCAGAGTAATCGCCAGAGGAGCTCGATTCTTGTATACCAACATTGCTACCACAAAAAGGGCTGTCATACCCACTAAAATCAGGCCGGCAATTACAGGCAACCCATACCTATCCTTCATGAAAGCCCAACCAATAGCCTGGAGTAACTCCAATAACCGCGGGCTTGAAGCCTCACCAAAGAAATTCAACTTCACGTTGGAAAAAAGCGTGAGTATTGCAAGTGCTAGCGCGATCAATCCCCCGATAATGCCAGTCCTCCTGAACGCCTGATAATGCGTAGCCATGTATGCAGCCACTATAGCAATCCCATACCCGACCATCAGGGCTACTTGGGCATGAGATGCCGTAAAGAACACCCTTACTAGTTCGCGGGAAGCTTTCTCAGGTGCAGGGTTTAAAAGGATCATTAATAGCACACCCATGCAAAAATAGATGGCCACGATTCCTAAAATCCAAGCACGTTCACGTTTCTGCATTTTGAAGAAATAAAGTAACGGCACCAATGCAACGAAGGTGTAAACCCAGTTGAATTCCTCACCGACCCCTTCAGCGAGCATGCGCAACTGAACCAAAAAACGAAGCGGGTCTGCAAAGATATTAGTTGGATTGGGTTTTTCGTATTGGCCTCGGGTTATTGCATGAAAGAACCCTTCCACTGTACGCGGGTATCCCCACTGCATAGGCGGGGTGCTCATTCCGGCGATCGCCATGTAAAGGTAAAGGGATGCCCCAGCTATCCATAAAAGCCCCATCAACATCACTACCAATTGCTCCAACCCTTCCTTCCGCGTAAACCATGTGAGATATACCCAAAGGCATAATGAACCAAACCCACCAATGACAGCGAGCCATCTAAACATCTCGTTGGGGGCAAGTGCCAGCAGACACACTCCGAGTAACAACGCCCCATCACGGAGCAGTTCCCAAAAATCTTCTTTTGTCCGAATGGCAAACCACACATATGCAGCAATCGAAAGTAACCCAATGAGGTTAAAGAGGAAAAATATCATGTTTATTCCTCCTCCTGCAGGGGAATTAAACATGGGGATCAAACCCTGAACCCAGGCAATAAGTCCACCCAAGTAAATTATGCTGTTCCCAAGGAACAAGTTTCGACCCAACCGCTCGTCCCTCGCCGCAATCGCGACTTCTATTCCCATCGCAGCTATTAAAAGAGTTTGGTGATTCGTGAAACAAATTCCGAAAATAAACATTGCCAGGTACAAATACCGTCTTTGATGAGGAGCATAAATCCACCGTAATAAACAAGCCATTACGGCTATTAGGGAAAGTACGCTAAACGTATACACTTCCACGATGACAGCCTGGCTCCAGAAGTAGCCATTAAATCCCATCAAAGTGCCTGCCGCAAAACCTGCAGTAAGGCAGATAAGGTTTTCCCACCCCCCTCTCATCTGTTTCAAATCTTCCAATCCCTCTATCAGCATGCTGCTTCCGCGGGAAACAAGGAGGGCTATTAAACCACAAGCTAGCGCGCCTGCTGTAGCACTGGCTAATGCCACGCGCCACGCTACATTCCCAATTGGTATCAAATTAGCCCAGAACCATGTATAAATCGTCCAAACAGGATACCCAGGCGGATGGGGTATACCTCCATAAAATGAAGCCGTTGCAAGTTCCCCTGAATCTTCTAAAGTAAGGTCAGGTGCCAGCGTCAAAAAATATCCGATCCAAACCACGAGGGTAGTCAGACTAAATGCAATCCAATCGATACCTCTGAATAGAGGCGGCATTTTTCCTGTGGACTCACTCCTGACTCTAGCACTTTGCTGTGGCTCAAAACCTGTAGTCAAAACCGCATTCATCGTTGTCTTTTGATCAATTAAACAAATTTTGCGTTCAACTCTGCCAAAAATTCAGTGCGCTACCTGACTTTCTTAATGAAAACGCCACACAAATACCAAAAACCCACAACAAATCATAGTTAAAACAACTAGGAACTACTTCTATGCTACAGCGCGGGTAAGGATTTCCACTAACTCTGCCTCCCCTAGAGGAACAGGGTTAGATTTTGTACTACTGCTCTGGAGAGCTTGAGAAGCAAGCCGACGAATCGCCTCCCCAGTAAGCAAGGGCGAGTCAAGTTTCCCAAGCCCGCAATCCTCCACCAGCTGCCTTACCCATTCCACTCCAAGTTCCAAATTTGCATCCGGCTTTCCAGTTAGTAACTCGGCTATTTTCCGATACTTACGGAGGGTTCCTTCATTATCCCCTCTGGCCCGTAGAAGTGAAATATTTACCTCCATTGCCAAAGATAACAATGCAGCACAGATGCTTCCGTGGGGTAAGCGGGTAAAACCACCCACAGGCCCAGCTAACCCATGCACAACACCTAAACCTGCGTTGGCCAGTGCAATCCCACTTAACATACTAGCCAACGCCATGTCATACCTAGCCTGAAAATCTCTACCATTTTTCACGGCACGTTTTAACGACCATCCCACCCGTCGTAAACCTTCCTCGCATAATGCATCGGTCATCGGATTTGCTTTTGAGGAGACATAAGCCTCGATTAGTTGTGTCAACGCGTCACAACCGGTACGAGCAGTCACATCTGGAGGTAAATCATACGTAAGCTCGGGGTCTACAATAGCAACTCGAGGTAGTAACATAGTGTGGCGTAAGCTCACCTTTATTTTATGTATCTCGGAGAGTAACACTGAGTTTTTTGTAACTTCGGCGCCAGTGCCAGCCGTGGTAGGAATTGCAATACACGGTATTGGCTGCTTAGTTAACAGCTTACCATGCCCAATTACTTCAAGGTAATCCAAGATATCCCCCGGGTTTGATACCATTGCTGCCACTGCCTTAGCTGTATCAATTGGGCTTCCACCACCAAAACCAATTACCATGTCTGCCCCCCATTCTTTCACTTGCTGAACAGCTGCTGTAACATCATCCAAGGTAGGCTCGCCACGAACACAAAACAAAGTGTAACTGAGCCCAGCCTTGTTTAAAACCTCCAGCAATGGCCGTGCCCGTTCAACTCCTTTACTTGTAACCACGAAAGCGGTACGGCCAAAACTTCGGGCAATTTCCCCGGCTTCCTTTAAAGTACCAAGACCAAAAATTATCCGACCCGCTGTACTAAATTCGAATCGTTCCCTGTTCATACCGCATAGGCGATGTCGTTCACCAATCAGAGTCTGCAGGAAATATATTCCTAAACCTGACACTGGACCTGGGCTCAGCCATCATTGGAGCGACTGTATCACGCCACTTTTTGTAATGCTCCGTTTCCTTATGTTGTAAAGTGGCCTCTTCATTTCGGTAAACTTCTACCAGGATAAACTTGGTCGGATCATCAACCCTTTGAATCACGTCAAAGCGCGCAATCCCAGGCTCAGTTAAACTTCGCTGAGCGTTTTCCAATGTTGCTTGAATAAACTCATCCACATATTCAGGCTTCACATGCACATGAACATGGACCACAATCATAACAAGCCCAAATCGTATCACTGGGGTTAGTCTAAAACCAACAAAAAACCAAAAACCCCTATCCAAAACTAACCCGCTTTGGAAAAGAATCCTGGGACCGTGTCACTCTGTATTGTCCACTCGGTTGTAAGCTTTGCTTTACACCCATTCGATCAACCCAACCCCCAATAAAGGGTCATTATCCAGCTAGTGACTTTTTCAAAAAATCGGTTATATTAAAACCCAACAAACTTGGTTTTGGCTGCGCCTGGCGCAAATCCAAAACTGCGTTTCAAAATTAAAAACGAAAGGAGGAACTTATGGGTACAAAAGGCACATCTATTGTTGGATTAGATGTTAACGAATTAATTCAGTTGCTTAACCGAGCGTACGCAGATGAATGGCTTGCCTACTACCAATATTGGGTTGGGGCTCAAGTTGCGAAAGGCCCAATGCGCGGAGCGGTTGTAGCCGAATTAATGGAACATGCAAACGATGAGTTCAAGCACGCTGAAATGCTTGCGAAACGAATCCTTCAGTTGGGCGGGACTCCGTTGCTTGACCCACAAGACTGGTTCAAAAACGCTAATTGTCCATACGATGCACCAAAAGACCCAAACGTTAAAACCCTCGTAGAACAAAACATCAAGGGGGAACAATGCGCTATCAGCGTTTACAAAAAAATAGCAGACTTCACCGTCGGCAAAGATCTAATAACTCATAAAATGGTGCTCGAAATCCTAGAAGATGAGGTTGAACATGAGGACGACCTCCAAAACTTGCTAGAGGATATGAACTTAATGAAAGGATCGGCTTAAAATTAGAGCCTCTCATCTAACCTAACTCGCAGTTCTTCCGTAGCTGCCCCAGCTTCCAACAATGGATAGCTGGGGCAGCTTTTTGCCAAAGTGTGTCAAGAGCGCTTTCCGAATTCTAAAAAGGCCCGTTTCAACTTATTCGTCCCCTGTGGTTCTAACTCATCTCCCTAAAGTCTTGCGACACATATGTTACAGCTTATTAACTTTGCTCAGCGAATCAGGCCAAGCCATAACCCGAACACTGTTGAAATTCACGTCAAAGACAGTAAATTATCGACTAGCTAGCTGGGGAGTAATGCACGTTGCGCACTAAATTGTGTGCGGAAATGATTGATTTTTATTCTTCATTTGCGAGATTTAGAGCCGTTATGAAAACCGTTAGTTTCATCGCTGCAGCAACGCTTGTACTTGCCCGCCCTGTCTCAGATTTGTTTGCACGTGACTCGTTTCGAGTAACAAGCCCAGACGGCAAAGTCATCACCACAATCTCAGCAAAAGCACCGAATGGGCTTTTTTACTCGATTGAATACCAACGGAAACCCGTGATTCTCGAATCACCCATAGGAGTAAGACTTTCCACAGGGGTTTACGGTGGTTCAAACGTAACTAGAGTTAAAATCAACCATCCACCTAAAAAATCCTCTTACCAGTTCCCATGGCTAGGGTCGAAGTCAGAAATCAAGGGTGAGCTCGTAACTGCAAGTTTTACCGTGTGCCAATCAGATGGTCTTACTTGGGAACTGGAAGTTAAATGTTTGAATAACGCAGTTGCTTGGCGTGCAATCTTGCCAGGGATAGGAAATAGAACGGTCTTAGGCGAGCTTTCTGCATGGGTATTCCCTAAGGGTAGCAAGGCGTGGTGTAATCCAAACACTGTTCAATACGAGGGGATCCATGAGTTGTGGTCCATGGAAGCTCCAGCTAGGCACCGATTCCCCGGTGGGATTGGAATGCCAACTACAATAGAACTACCTTGGGGCGGCTACGCAGCCATAACCGAAGCAGATATAATGCATTACAGTGGCATGACGTTGGAGGCCTCGGCTCCCTATACCTTAACCAGCTCTTTCCGCGACGATCCCCGCGGTTGGACAATAGAAGGTGAAATCGTAACCCCTTGGCGAATCGTGATGGTTGCCCCTGATCTAAATGCGTTAGTAAACTGCGATGCTGTGGCGGTGTTGTGTCCCCCACCCGACAAAACACTTTTCCCAAATGGTCCATATACGGACTTTATCAAGCCAGGTCGCTGTCTTTGGCAATGGTGGGCATATAACGAACCTGGGACCGAGTGGTCCAGACAAAAATGGTTCGTCGACCAAGCTGCTGCCTTAAATTGCCAATACTACCTTGTAGACGAGGGCTGGGAGAACCCTCGATTTGGATGGTTCGATGAAAGTGGTACCCCGTGGAAAGCTCTAAAAGAACTGTGCGACTACGCAGCGAGCAAGGGGGTTGGAATTTGGGTATGGCGAGGTTGGACCACCAACCAGTCTAAATTCTGGCCCGGGCTCGAAACCCAAGAGAAACGCGAGGAGTTTTTCCGTCGTTGCTCCGAAATCGGCGTCAAAGGCCTTAAAATCGATTTCATGGATAGCGAATCGCACGAACGGCTGACGTTTTACAAAGACTGTTTGAGACTAGGCGCAAAATACAAACTTATGATAAACTTCCATGGTGCGAACAAACCCGCCGGCGAAGCAAGAACATGGCCAAATGAACTTACAAGAGAAGGTGTCCGCGGCCTTGAATACAACAAATGGAGCACGTTGCCCCCCCACCATTACACCACATTGCCATTCACACGCTATCTAGCAGGCCACGGAGACTTCACACCTACTACTCTTCAACCCAACTTCCTCAAAGGGACTACTGTGGCACTCCAACTCGCCACCGCTGTGGTGTATACATCCCCATTCCTTTGCTGGGCTGATAAACCAGAAGTTTACCTAAACAGCCCAATTGTCGATGTAATACGATCAATCCCAACCACATGGGATGAAACAATTGTATTGCCTGGCAGCCGAATTGGGGAATGTGCCGCGTTTGCCAGACGGAAAAATCAAACGTGGTGGATCGGCATTATCAATGCCGCACCATCAAGGGACTTCCCAATCAATTTCACATTCCTACCTAAGGGTAGATACGTTGCCGATTTTTACGGCGATGCACATGAAAGCCAACCTACAAGGTTTGATATCAGAAAAGGCATCCCCCTTACAGAATCCACTAAAACCAATGTATGGCTTAACGCAGGTGGGGGCTGTGTAATTGTAATTGAGCCAGCCAAATAAACTACCTTACGGCTATGAAAAAACGCATCCGCATCACAGCTGGTGAGGTTTCCATTGAAGCCGAACTCAACGACACGCCAACTGCGCAGGAAATTTGGGGAGCATTACCAATCACCGGAATTGCTAATCGCTGGGGTGATGAAATCTATTTCGAAATTCCCGTCCATTGTGACTTAGAGCCGGATGCACGCGTAGACGTAGAAGTAGGTGATATCGGTTATTGGCCCGAGGGGAATGGTTTCTGCATATTCTTTGGCCCAACCCCAGTTAGCACAGGGCCTAAACCACGCGCTTACAGCCCAGTCAACATAATAGGAAAAGTCCTAGGCGATGCCACCATCTGCAGAAAAATCATGGACGGAACACCAATTTCGATAACGCGGCTACAAGAGTAAAACAAAACCATCCTCCCTATTTCTCTTCGAAACGAAATGGTCGGAGCGGCAGGATTTGAACCTGCGACACCCAGCTCCCAAAGCTGGTGCTCTCCCAAGCTGAGCTACGCTCCGACCCGCTTTCTAATTTATAAATGATGTCACACCGGCTTAACTACGCAACGAATTTTTCTACCACAAATCAATAAGCCAAAGTACTTCACCAACCCCGCGCACGCATACCACACCGATACTAACAATTTCCCTTAGAAACACAAACAAAATTGGCGGGAGTGACGGGGCTCGAACCCGCAGCCTCTGCCGTGACAGGGCAGCGCTCTAACCAGTTGAGCTACACCCCCGCATCAGCGTGCTGTAAACATAACCACTTACCCCTACCATTTGTCAAGCTCATGCTCTACCTAAAAACATTGAGCTCACTGTTTGAGCTCCACTGGGTTATATCCCGGAAAATAACTTTTTCCTGGCATATGTCTTCGCAAAAACTCTCCGTGCCAACAGGCCATTTTTTTATCCCCAATTTGTTCAGCCAAGCGAAGGGCCTTCTCGCTAACTACACAGGCATTGGAAATGTCACCAGCGGCAGCTAAAGCCCTCACCAATGTGCTCAAAATAGTTACGTTTGTATAATCTGTTTGCCCAGCCGCAACCTTGGCTAAAGTCGCAGCCTTTAAATAATCCCGGAAGCTCGTGTCCGGGCAAGTTAGTAAGATTAATGCGAATCCATGAAGTAAGTCTACGTCGTTTGGATCCATTGCAATCGCTCGCTCAAGTAGGTTTATGGCTTCGGAATATTCCCCTAACTGATATTTTGCCTGAGCTAATAACAACATTCGCTTCATAGTAGACCCCAACCGTAAAGCATGTTCGAGTTGTTCGGAAGCCTCTTGCAAGCGACCCAATTCTAATAAAGTTGTCCCAAACGCTTCTCTTATAAAAGCGTTTTTAGGTCTCAATTCCACAGCTTTTCTAAAATGTTCTATGGCTTCTTCCACTTGGCCTCTCTGGATAAAAATCCGCGCGAGGTTACAATGCGCTTCGGCATTTGTTGGGTTAATCGCCAGCGATTTTTCAAAATGGACTTTAGCCTGATCAAATAGCCCCGCTTGTGCTAGTGCACATCCAAGATTATTGTGCGCATTCCAAGCCAACGGGTTTTTTAGAACAGTATCCTGCCAAAACCGCTGTTCAGAAGCGTAAACCCTAGCACGTGCATGCGAGAGCACGCTATACACCAAAATCAGCAAACCGAATCCAAGCCGCAAAATCCCCCCAGATAACAACCGTTTAAACAACCATCCAATTACTAAACACACCCCAACAAGTGGCACGTAAACAAAATGATCAGAGACACGGGAAACAACCCGGAATGGCATTGGAATTATCCCCAACACTGGCAAAAGATTTATCGTAAAAAAAGCAAGGCCTCCAAAAGGCGTCAGCCCCATCTTATTCTTCAAAATAAACAACAGCCCCAGAAATACTACCCATCCAATCCCAGGCACCAAGGAGAACAAGGTGACTTTTGAATATGCACAAGTTTGGTATTCTGCGCATAACCCTATCGGTACCAATGCCTTCGTGATGTAAAACCATAATGCATCCCCAGCCGCGAGTAACCGAACCACTAAACCCTCTTCCACAGTACATAGTCCTTGTGCAATCCCAGCTTTATAAAGTGCTATCGTCCGGAAACCCATGAGAGCAGAAGCCACAAAATAAGGGACCAACCTCCAAGAAAGGGATTTTCTCACATGTAAGGCCTGCGTCCAAACATAGATACCCATACATATCGGCAACATCACAATGGAAGTTTTCGCCAACAATCCAATCGCAAAACAAAGTAGTGAGAGGGAGTAATTCCACGGGATCCTTGAACGGAGGGTAACCGGATCCGTGGTAGCAGCGCAAAGGAAAAAATACACACAGAGACCCCCAAAAAATCCCGAAAGCACATTCTTGAACTCCGAAATCCAAGCCACAGTGGCTACACATAGTGGATGAAGTAACCAAGCTGCTGCCCCTAATAAGGCCACCTTCCCTAGCCCTAACCGCTTCCCGATTAGCCACACCAAAGTAGCGTTTACCGTGTGCAAAGCAAAATTTAAAACGTGATACCCAATTGTATGTTCCCCCCACAACTTGTATTGCACACCAAGCAATAGCATCGACAAAGGAAACTCATGGTTCAAGAAAATCTTCCCAAATGAATCCTGCCCGGTAACGAAGGGATTTTCTTTGACTAACAGCCAATCGTCCCAAATGAACTCCCCATCCACTGCTGGGAAATAGACCAGTATTGCTAACGCACACACACCCAACCAAATCACCCATTGGGCATGCACCTCAAAAACTGAACTTAATAAACGCCGGGATTTACTCCACATACCGGTTTTTCTCTTCAAAATAGACTCTGAAAAACCCACGCCTGTAGTGCAAGCAAGAAGGAAAGTTGGACCCCGCCCCTCAGAGTTGCAATATTAATGAATGGCAGAAAGCAGGCCGATCAGGTATGGTATAAGACACAATTAGAAGGTCCATTAATATGAACATTGCAGAACACAGAGCTGCGATCGACAGAATCGACGAACAGATAGTCCGGCTCATTAACGAGCGGACCAAGCACGTATTGGCCATCGGACAAATCAAACGCAAGCTCGGCCAAGAAATATACGCGCCCCACCGCGAAGAAACGGTCCTTCGTCGCATATGTCAGGTCAACACTGGTCCAATGCCTAACGAGGCACTTCGTAATATCTACCGTGAAATTCTCTCCGGCTCACGAGCGCTTGAAAAGCCACTCACTGTAGCATACCTAGGCCCAGAAGCCACTTTTACACATCAGGCTGCGATAAAAAAATTTGGCCACAGTACCAATTATCTTCCCCTCAAAACAATCCCCGACGTATTTGCTGAAGTTAGCCGACGCACCGCGGACTACGGGGTGGTCCCAATCGAAAACTCCACCGAAGGGGTAGTAACTCACACCTTAGATATGTTAATCGATAGCGACCTCAAGATCGTCGCCCAGATTATTCTGCCAATCCAACATTGCTTAGTCGCAAAATCTGCAAAGACTAATATTCGGAAGTTATACTCACATCCGCAAGCTTTAGCCCAATGCCGACGCTGGATTCACGAAAACCTTTCTTATGTAGACATTATCGAAACGTCTTCTACTGCAAGGGCAGCGGAACTGGCTGCAAAAAATCCTAACTCAGCTGCTATCGCGAGCGCATTAGCTGCTGAAAAATTTGGGCTAAAAATTCTAGCCTCCGACATACAAGACAGTTCTACCAACATTACACGATTCTTAGTCCTGGGGCGCCAAATCCCACCGCCTACTGGTAATGATAAAACTAGTTTGCTATTCGCTGTTGCAGACCGTGTCGGTGCACTTCATGATGCTCTTGCATGCTTTAAACGCCACAAAATTAACCTCACAAAAATTGAATCCAGACCGAGCAAACGTAGGGCCTGGGAATATTACTTCTTTGCCGAATGCGAAGGCCATATGGAAGACACGCCAGTAAAAAAGGCTATTAAACTTTTAGAACATCACTGCACTTTCGTTAGAATACTCGGCTCTTATCCAAACACCGAATGACTTGACAAGCCCATACCACGCGATTAAATTTTGCGAATCTCAAATTAACAAATAAGGAAAAGCATCGTCAGAAACCGTAAAAATGACTGCAGAAACTAGTAATACCAGACTAATTCAATGGATTGAGTCCGTTGCTCAGTTGTGTAAACCAGAAAAAATTCACTGGTGCGACGGCTCAGATGCTGAGTATCAAGAACTCTGTGATCTGATGGTGCGAACCGGCACGTTTACTAAACTCAACCCGCACAAACGGCCCAATTCTTACCTTGCTAGATCACATCCAAGTGACGTAGCACGCACTGAGGACCGTACCTTTATCTGCACGTCATCAAAAGAAGACGCTGGCCCAAATAACAACTGGGCTGATCCTCAACAAATGAAAGACACCCTGCTGAAAGCTTTTAATGGATGCATGGAAGGCCGCACAATGTATATAATCCCCTTTGCAATGGGCCCGCTCGATTCGCCCCTGTGCAAAATCGGGGTCGAAATAACCGATTCCCCCTATGTAGTTGTTAACATGCGAATTATGACCCGCATGGGGAAACAAGTGCTTGAAAAGCTTGGTGCAGATGGGGAATTTATACCATGCTTGCACTCAGTAGGGGCTCCTCTTAAACCTAATCGACAAGACAGCCCTTGGCCATGTGTGCCTGACCCATCGCAAAAATACATTGTGCACTTCACTGAAGAACCTTCAATCTGGTCGTTCGGATC
Source organism: uncultured Verrucomicrobiota bacterium (assembly GCA_964654645.1). Classification (GTDB taxonomy): domain Bacteria; phylum Verrucomicrobiota; class Verrucomicrobiia; order Limisphaerales; family CAZZJO01; genus CAZZJO01. The sequence continues at coordinate 76,287 of CAZZJO010000009.1, forward strand.
TGGATATGGGGGCAACGCCTTGCTAGGGAAAAAATGCTTAGCACTCAGAATCGCTTCGGTAGTAGCCCGGCAAGAAGGGTGGTTGGCTGAACACATGCTAATCATAAAACTCACGTCGCCCCGAGGGAAATCATATTACATTTGTGGCGCTTTGCCAAGCGCGTGCGGCAAAACCAATCTTGCCATGATGCAACCAGCCCTACCTGGATGGAAAGTGGAATGTCTCGGCGACGACATTGCGTGGATTCGGATCGGGCCAGATGGACGCCTCTACGCAATGAACCCTGAAACCGGGTTTTTTGGGGTTGCCCCGGGTACCTCAGAAAAAACAAATCCTAATGCTCTCCTAACCCTTTCGAAAAACAGCATATTCACAAACGTACTCTTAACGCCCGACGGCGATGTCTGGTGGGAAGAGATGGGGCCACCTCCACCTCATGGTATCGACTGGCAAGGACAACCATGGACTCCCGATTGCGGCCGTAAAGGCGCACACCCGAACGCAAGATTTACCACTCCAATCGCCCAATGCCCTATTGTAGCTCAAGAATGGGAAGATCCACAAGGTGTACCCATCTCAGCAATTCTTATTGGGGGCAGACGAGCTAATACAGTTCCGCTAGTGGTGGAATCCTTTGACTGGGATCACGGAGTATTTTGGGGCTCAATAACAGCTTCTGAAACCACCGCAGCTGCGCTACACAAGGTCGGACAGTTGCGCCGAGACCCATTTGCGATGTTGCCTTTCTGTGGTTATAACATGGGTGACTACTTTAACCATTGGTTGAGCTTTAAAAACAGAACCACCCCCGAAAAACTACCGCGCATTTTCGTGGTCAACTGGTTCAGGAAGAGCCCTGATGGCCGATGGCTCTGGCCAGGATACACCCAAAACATTCGCGCCCTAAAATGGATCTGCGAACGCCTCGAGGGAACTGCGCCTGCTATACGTACCCCTATTGGCAATGTGCCCACGCCAGAAGCACTTGACTTGTCCGGTTTGGACATTCCCAATGACGATCTGCAGCTCTTACTGTCAGTGAAGAAACAAGAGTGGTTGGCCGAAGTTGAAAGCATCGAACAACACTACCAAAATTTCGGCAACCGATTGCCTAATAGACTGCGCGAGTTACTCGATTCACTAAAACAAGAAATCCAGAAAATGCAAGGCTAGATACCTAATCCCCTCTGGCAGCAGGAGTTATTCGTTCTGCTCAGCCATCCAAGCTACAGCATCAAGTTCTATTTCGAACAGTAGTTCCTTGCGGCAAATATCCGCACACCCTAACAAAACCGACGCTTCAAAAGGCCAATTTCTCTTTGCCCATTCGTTAAACCAGTGGGAATACTCTTCCCTTGGAGAATATGCTATTGCTCGGACAATATTCCCCGCGCACATCCCCCGAGATTGTAATAATGCATCAACAACCCTCATAGTCGTTTGAACCTGCTTTTTAATGCTGTTTGGGTGCGATGTGTAACCGGACTTATCGATACTAGCCGTGCCTGACACAAGCAGTCGTTTCCAACCAGGTCCCACAACCTCAACAGCACGACTAAAAGCACTCCCATATGCTGTAGCTGGACCCTGCAAAGGGGGAAGGTACATCCTTTATCTGGACTCTCTTATCGCCAGCTAATGCCTAAGCAGCTGCACTCACTGCTGCCCTAAAGGGGTTTTTGCAACCGACTCCGGTGCTTGCGGGCAAATAATTTGCTATAGTGAAAACCCCACCGTAGACCTTAGTACGAACAGCGTTAAACTCACCATACCAACTCAAGATATCGTCTAAGAAAAACCATGTCCTAATCAATTCTCTCCACGTGAACCCAGCCTGGGCAAGCACGACCTGGAGCTCTTCAAATAACGTTTCGGCTTGCAAAACTGGTGGGGCATTCGAACACATAGGACAAAGCCCTCCGATAAAACAATAATTCAACCCGCCCCTTTGCCAGGTCATTCCTGCTAACGTTTCTCGAAGCCACACCGGACTAGGTTTTACATCTCGAATGGCAAGCACTTGCACCCCATATAACTTACTCGTTCCGTTCGTCCCATCACACCAGGTAAGCAAAATTCTACCTGGACCTAATTCCTTCTCCAGAATACTCAGAGCTTCACCATAGTATTTCGCCGACCCAAACCAAAATTGGTGTACGGGCTCTAAATCGTATGCCCGCAATAGTCGTGCTACCCGAGTGGCAAAAATTTCCAGGAGATTCCTCTGGAAGTGGTGTCACAGTTAAATACACCTCGTGGATTGCCTCCGACCTAAGCTCGGTGATTGAAAAAGCTAGGGGTTACAAGCCGGTGTAGTCCTTTATGGTTTTTACTGCGACACCTTACGTGTCTCATTGATGGATCTTTCGAATCAACTTTTATCTTCGAATTAAAAGCTGAACTGCAATTCGCTTAACCATGCCCAGGTTGTAACTTCCTACCTCTGGTGTCGGTCGTAAGTTATAGATACTTTCAACAGTTCTGTAATCATGCTGCTGTCCAAATCCAATCTAACTAAACCTATTAGATGTCAGTTCAAACCCAGGAGTTACACTAAAAAGCGCGTAATCGTCGGTAGGAAAACAACGAAATGTTGCCACAATAACCCACAACCTCTAAAAGTACGAGCTGGAATTTTTAACATCAGTGGCTTCCCTGTTACTAATTCAGATTTGATATAGGGCTCGCTATGCAATTTACCAGGGTTTAGACAATGCACGTTAAACCCCATTCTCTATAAAAACATGTGTACTTTCTTCGGTAAACCACTTGTGCGAATTACTGCAACCTGCCTCGTAGGAATGGGAGCGCATACTATGGATATTCCAGGAGCCTTAGCCCAAAACTCAAACTGCATTCCTAGTCAACTCTTTTCCCAAACGTTTGACGCAGTAAGTGTATTCGAAATCCCCCAATCGCCTAAACCAAATACACAAATCGACAAACTAGTTTTTACCCATCTGGGCGAACTCGGGATTACCCCAGCTAACCTTTGTTCTGACGCTGTGTTCATCCGGCGTGTTTACATCGATCTTACGGGTAAACTCCCAAGTGCTGCGGATGTCCAGGCGTTCTTGGACGACAAGAACCCCGCAAAAAGGAGCTTACTGATAGAGAAGCTTCTTGCCAGTGATGAGTTTGCAGAATTTCAAGCAATGAAATGGTCGGATCTGTTAAGAATAAAGGCCGAATACCCTGTAAACCTTTGGCCGAACGCAGCCCAGGCATATTACAAATGGGTTCTGAACAGCATCAAACAAAATAAACCCTACGACAAATTCGTTTGGGAGCTACTCACCTCAAGCGGCAGTAATTTCCGGGTTCCACCCGTAAATTTCTATTGAGCCGTGCAAAACCGTACGCCACGGGGTCTCGTAGCCGCAGTAGCACTCACATTCATGGGCACACGCATCGATAAGTGGCCAGAAGAAAAAATATCTGCTATGGCTGTGTTTTTTTCTCAAGTCGCGTACAAATCCACTGGCGAATGGAAAGAAGAAATTGTCTACTGGAATAAACCAGTAACCAATCAAATCCTTAATTGCACATTACCCGACGGCTCTACCGTAATTATCCGGCCTGATTGCGATCCTCGAGAAGTTTTGCCGACTGGTTAATAAGTCCTACTAACCAATGGTTTGCACGAAGCATAGTTAACCGTATTTGGGCATGGCTAATTGGCCGTGGCATTGTCCACGAACCAGATGACATCCGACCTGACAATCCACCTGTGAATCCCCCCTTGCTAGCCTATTTGGAACATGAGCTAGTCCAAAGTAATTATGATCTAAAACACATCTACAGGCTGATACTCAATTCACACGTATACCATCTTTCTTGCGTTCCCCGAGACCTATCACCGGCAGCAAGAGAAAACTTCGCTTTTTACCCAATCCGGAGACTCGATGCAGAAGTCTTAATCGACGCTATCAACCAAATTACTGGCACAAGCGAAAAATACATTAGCGCTATACCGGAACCATTTACAGTGGTACCTGAAAACTTCCGGGCTGTTGCTTTACCGGATGCCAGCATCACAAGTTCATTCCTGGAGTTATTTGGCCGGCCACCCAGAGACACGGGATTGGAGTCAGAACGTAATAACAGAATCACGCCTGCTCAACGACTACACCTTATTAACTCCACTCACATTAACAAAAAAATAGAAACAAGCTACATCATACGCCAATTGTCACAAACAAACGTCCCTTTACCTCAGGCCATAAAGATTCTCTACCTTAACATCCTTTCGCGATATCCAACTGAACCCGAATTAAACATAGCCATCACACACCTCAGCCATCTACCAGACAAAAGGCAATGGCTTACTGATATTTGCTGGGCTCTTATAAATTCAGCGGAATTCTTATACCGACACTAACAAAAAGCACATAAGAATCCATAAGTGCGGTGAATAAACACAGACTAAAGCAATCGACTGAAACCCGCCTTGGCTATCAACAAGCATATGGCGAGCCGATTTCCCGACGTACAATGATAAAACGCACACTATTTGCGGCTTTGTGGGTTACCGTAGGAAGACTGGCTTGCGTGTTACACGAAACCGCTGTGCCCATGGCTCATTCTTCCCCGCTTTCTACCCCGAAGGCTAAATCCGTCATCCAACTCTGGCTGTGGGGTGGCCCTTCACATCTAGACACCTTTGATCCAAAACCAGAGGCCGGGCACGACTACTGCGGTCCTTTTACCCATCCAATTGAGACAAATGTGCCTGGCATACGCATCTGTGAACTTCTCGTAGAATTAGCCAAACAAGCAGATAAATACTCCATAATCCGCAGTATGACCCACGGGATCAATGCCTACGAAACCGCTACCTACTTAATGTTAACTGGCCGTCCCCCAGGTGGCCGTGTCGTATACCCATGTGTGGGTGCGGTCGTCTCCCTATTCAAAGGCTACGATGCCGGATACCAAGAATTACTACCCCCATACATGGTCATAACCGAACCATTAGGGCGCTTTTCTGAGTCAGGATTTCTTGGGCCCCGATATAAACCATTTGCCACAGGTGGAGACCCCTCTAAAACTCCATTTACTGTAGAAGGAGTCGTTTTGCCAAATGTCCCGCAACAACGCCAAATTTCCCGGCGCCAGCTTCTATCCAAACTCGACACCCTTTCAGCTGCTTTGGGAAATACTGATTTACTAGCTGATTATCGCAGCGCAGAAAAGGAAGCCTACAACATGATTTTAGGCACTGGGGCAAAAGTATTCGACCTTTCTGAAGAACCCCCTGCACTCCGAGATAGATATGGTCGCACCACATTCGGCCAAGCGTGCCTAGTAGCCCGACGATTAGTTGAGCGTGGTGTCCCTTACGTAACAATAAATTACAAGGGTTGGGATACCCATAAGAATCATTTCCAGGCGATGCGCAAGCTCCTGCCGGAAATGGACAAAGGCATGGCAACCTTGTTACAAGATCTAGCCGACCACGGTCTTCTAGAAACGACCATAGTTTGGTGGGGAGGCGAATTCGGTCGAACTCCACGCATCCTATGGGAAGCCCCTTGGAATGGCGGACGTAATCATTATGAAAAAGTATTTTCAGTGGTCGTGGCAGGTGGCGGGTTTAAAGGTGGTCGCGTCGTAGGTGCTTCAGACAGCCGTGGCGAAGAAGTGAAAGAACGGCCCGTATATCCCATCGACTTAATAGCCACCATTTATGAATTGCTTGGCATAGACGGAAACGCGTTTTTGCCCAACCCATATGGGCTGGATCTTCGGGTCCTGCCAAAACCAGAAGAAAACGTTAAATCTGCCGGTAAGCTCGTGGAATTACTATGACAATTTATCACTATTGCACCATTAGAATAAAATCAAGTGAAATACCGAACCCGGGTCGCTACGCAAAAGTAACGCATCTTTTCCACATTGTGATCATTGCTCTCACCTTGGCTGGCAATCCTATCTCTGCTCAACAAAACACACTCCACATCGGCTATGTGTATCCAGCCGGTGCCCAAACTGGCTCCGTAGTTAAGGTTGTAGTTGGCGGCCAATTCCTCGGAACTGTCCATGGTGCGACGTTGTCTTGTCCTGACATCACAGTAAAGTTTTTGGAATACAATCGGCCAATGACACCTAAACAATTCTCTGAACTCCGGGCAAGATTACGCGAACTGGAACAAAAACGTCGATTGGCCCTCCGCCGACCTAGCTTAACAAACATCTGGACACCACACGAGGAAAAGGAACTAGCCGAGATTAAAGCCAAAATCATCAAAAACCCGTCCAATAGACATGCCACGCCAGCAATCGCTGAGACAGTCATCCTCGAATTCAAAATCCCTACCAACGCGCAAATCGGTCCACACGAAATCCGACTAATTGCCTCTAACGGAATATCAAACCCGTTGCCTTTTTACATTGGCACCCTTCGTGAATTTACAAAACCACCTGTGCGGACACCCAACCCAGAGCTTGACCAGCTAATTGAACGCCTTGGAGGGAAACCGCAAATCCCTAGCTACTCAGCTCACGTTCAAATCCCTGCTACTCTCAACGGCCAAATTCTACCGTCTGGAAAAGATAGGTACGCATTCACCGCCCACAAAGGCCAATATATTATAGCCAGAGTCCAAGCGCGAGAGTTAATTCCATACATTGCGGACGCAGTACCGGCTTGGTTCCAGGCTGTGTTAGCGCTGTACGATAAAGAAGGCCACGAACTTGCCTACATTGATGAGTAAGAGTTTAACCCAGATCCATCCCTGGTATACCTGGCCCCATACGACGGCCAGTACCAAATTGAAATCCGAGACGCTTTGTTTCGGGGCCGGGAAGACTTTGTGTACAGACTTTCAATTGGCGAGCTACCTTTCGTCACAAACGCATTTCCCTTAGGAGGCCAAGTAAATCAATCCTTTTCCGTGCAAGTTTATGGATGGAACCTTCCTCCGGATTCCCGACCTATCCGACTCATGTTCCACGATCCAGGGTATCATGTTAATCACATTACAAACAATGAAATCCCTTCGAACCCGTTAGTTTTTTCAGTTGACACCCTCCCTGAGACATTTGACCAAGAGCCAAATGACAGCGTTTCACACGTCCAGCCCATTACCATACCAATGATTATCAATGGAAAAATCGAGCATAAAGGTGGCGTAGATGTGTTCAAAATTCAACCTTCCCCTGGCGAAGATTTTGTAGTCGAAGTGAAAGCACGACGGTTAGGCTCACCTCTTGACTCCATCATTCAGGTCTTGGACGCGAAAGGCAATCTGATTGCGCAAAACGACGACTTTGAAGACAAAAGCATGGATCTCATAACGCACTACGCTGACTCATACTTGCACCTCAAGCGTATCCCCTTTGACCAAATGTATGTAAGAATTGCCGACGTGCAAAATAAATACGGTCCGCATTTTTCATACAGACTCAGGATAAGCCATCCAATCCCCGATTTTACCTTATACGTGACACCGTCGAGTTTATTCACTCGGCCAGGCATAAATATCCCAATCACAGCTTTCGTGGTTCGCAAAGATGGCTTTACTAATGAGATTACCTTATCCCTAGAAAATCCACCTCCTGGCTTCCTAATACACAGTGGCACAATCCCAGCTGGTCACAACTCCAACCGGTTCACCATCTGGATTCCACCAACCGCGCAATCCAATCTAATTAATTTGACAATTAAAGGCAGCGCCATTATTGGAGGCCAATCCATTATCAGGCGCGCAATCCCAGCCGATCACATGATGCAAGCATTTGCTTACACACATCTTGTGCCAGCTAAGCAGTTGCTGGTAGCACTGAGTGGGACCCCCCGCAACCTCTCCCTTAGGTCCATCCAAATCCAAAACACCAAACCAATAAAAATACCTAACAACGGGACCGCTACCATAACAATAGGTCGAATAGGTCCTCAATTCGTCAAACGGTTCGAACTGGAACTGGATCATCCACCAGAGGGAATAACACTTGCTGGCATGGAAGTCAGTGCTCGGAATTTAAACATTAAAGTTACTGCCGACCCCGCTTTGGCAAAACCTGGCCTAAAAGGCAACCTCATAATAAATTTGCTTGCACGCAATACACCACTACAAGCCACAAATAGGCCGCCACGTAAAGTGTTGATTTCCACGCTACCAGCCGTACCGTTCGAAGTCGTGAACGCTGACTGATCACGGTAAAGGGAGTTAGTCCCCCGCACATTTACCAGCAGGAAATCAGCGAATGTAATCTCAATTTGCTAGCAGTTTGACCGCCACTCACGCAGCCTTCAATAAAATCTTCTCCCACTTCCCAAATTGGTAGTTAGAGACTTCTTATAGCCGGCAATCCGCTTCCTCCCAAACTTCATGTCCGGTTTACCAGAAAAACTATTTGCCTGAACCTTACGTTGTTTAATCCAAGTTACTGCAATGAGTTCCTAGCCCCATCCTATGTACTTTGCCCAGCCCCTGTTAACAACCGATTACGGATTTCAGAAGCAAGTTTTTCTGGCTCATCAGTACCAATCCGAATTCGGCTACCTGAAATCAGTTGGAGTTCTACCGCATCTAGGCCCGAGACATTAAACAACAACCCCCCCGGGATCAATCGCACGCCCCAACCCCACCACCATTTATTTCTTACCACCTCACACCCCGTCACCGAATTAATCGGAATCCGCTTAGTCACAAACCCAGGTCCAAAAGCCACAGTTATCCATTGATTATCCACCGTGACCGTTAACGTGCCAAATATCCAAATGATCAGTGCAAGGAACGCAGCCGTAAAAGCCAAGAGCGGGATTTGCCCTGGATTAGGGGGTATAGCCAAACTCAAAAGCACAATGGCAATAAAAATCCCCACGCACGATCCAATGATCACCCATCCAACCTGAGTATGTCTATATGCTAGTTTAGACATGACGCTGCGTTATTGCTATGCACCCAAAGATCCGCCTCCGAAAAACAGCTTAGGCACGTAACGTTGCACCTAGCTCCATTAAAACGATTCTCACCAATTCTTCATGGGCTCGGTTTACCTCCTGATCTGTAAGGGTCCTATCACTAGCCCGATACGTAAACGCATAAGCCATGCTTTTATGTCCCTCCGGAATATTGCGACCCCGATAAACATCAAATATTTCAACCAACACTAAAATTGGAGGTTTGTGGGCGTTTATGACTTTCAAAACCTGCTCATGCGTCACGTTTTCAGGGACTACTATCGCCATATCCCGCCGAATTGCAGGGAACTGGGGTAAAGATTCAAACTTCTTTTCGCGTGAACGCAGCCGCATTAGCAAGTCAAGATTCAATTCACCAAGCACAACCACTTCCTGAAAATCGTAAATCCTTGCTACTTGAGGGGAGAGAATTCCAAATTCACCTAACCTATGCCTTCCAAGTAAAACCAAGCATGAATCATAAAAAAGCGTCGAAGGGTTCGCGTTTTTCTCGTATGAGACACCCTTTACACCGTAACTTATCAAAAATTCCTCGATCACGCCCTTCAAATCGAATACATCGAACTTTGCCGCACGATCGGCTCCTTCCCAAAAAACTGGCCATCGGTCACCAACCATGACTATCCCCAACATTCGCTCCTCCTTAACAGGCAACTCTGCTCCGCCCCGGGCAAAAACCTTACCGATTTCAAATAACGCTACGGAAGGATTCCGACGGTGCAGATTGAAACGTACCGAATCTAACAAGCCTGGCAATAAACTCGGTCGGAGTACACTCATTTCAATACTGAGCGGATTTGCCACACGCACGCAGCACTCGAGTGGTAACACTAGTGAAGCTACCTTAACTGAGACCAAGCTTTGTCCCTGAGCCTCGTACAAACCCAAACCACAAAGAATCCGCCTCGCTTCCTGAATCTGGTCGTACACCTCATCAAACGGATGCGTCCCAATTGCACCCCGAGGCTTACTTGGTTTTATCTTTTCCACGCCATAGACCCTTTCTATCTCCTCAATCAAGTCCACATCCCGCTTTACATCCACCCGCCAAGTAGGAACTGCAAATGTAGCCCGGTCTGCGTCTACATCCTCTGAAATCAACTCGAACCCGAGTCGAAGAAGGATTTCCCTCTGTGTCCCAGAATTGATCGGGGTTCCTAAAATAGCATTGGTTCGGGCGTAATTTAATGTAATGAGGCGCTTCTCCCGCTTGCCAGGATACTCATCAATTGCACCATCTACGAGAACCCCTCCCGCTGTGTCCAAAATCAGTCGTGCGCACCTCCGGCTAGCCCAATCGGCCATTTCTATATCCACCCCTCGCTCGAAACGGTAACTCGACTCAGTACGCAAACCTAAAGCACGGGAGGTTCGACGGATGTTGACGGGATCGAAATTAGCGGACTCTATGAGGACGTCCGACGTATCGGGATTAATCTCGGAATTAGCCCCACCCATTATTCCCGCCAATGCCACTGCTTTCACAGGATCAGCAATAACCAACATCCTTTGAGTTAATTCCCGTTCAATCCCATCCAAAGTGGTAAACCGCTCGTTAGGCAATGCAGTTCTCACAATAATCTTCTTTCGGCCTTCACCATCTTCCGCCAGCAAACGCATATCGAAAGCATGCAATGGCTGGCCGGTCTCCATCATCACAAAGTTGGTTACATCCACTACATTGTTAATGGATCTAAATCCCAACAATTCCAGCAGCGAAGACAACCAGGTAGGTGATGGGCCTATCTTAACTCCTCGAACAACCCTGGCTGTATATCGGCGGCACAATGCAGGTGCAGTAATCTCTACCGCCACAAATCTCTCTATCCGGCCTTCACCAACCGGCAACTCTACACTTGGCAATTTTATTGGGTGCCCAAGGACCGCACCTACCTCTCGCGCAATTCCAATCACCCCTGTTAAATCCGGTCTATTAGGTGTAATCTCCAAATCGTAAATCACGTCAGCCTTAGGACGTCCTAGGTACTCACCAAAAGGCGTCCCGATTGGGGCATCTGGCGGCAAAACCATGATTCCCTCCGAGTTTTCAGCAAGGCCCAGTTCCTCCTCAGAACACAACATCCCAAACGATTCCACCCCCCTAATTTTGCTAGGTTTTATGACGACCGGTTTACCGTCAGGACCAGGTTTTGGTAATGCATATCCCGGCTTTATCAGTACCACCTTGTCTCCAGCTTTAAAGTTTCGGGCTCCACACACTATCTGTTTAACACCTTGTCCATCATCTACCATGCATACTGTGAGTTTGTCCGCGTTAGGATGCTTCTCTACGGAGAGAACCTGAGCCACAACAATGCCTTCAAATTCTCCCCCCACATGATGCATGTGCTCTACCTCAAGCCCAAGCATAGTCAACCGCTCAGCAAGCTCCTCCGGACTCCAATCGAAATCGACATACTGCCTCAACCAATTGTACGTGATTTTCATATGCCAAAAACCGATTAGTAGTTTCCACCCAAGAGGTTAAAACTGCGTTAGAAATCTCACATCATTCTCAAAAAACAGTCGAATGTCGGTTATCCCGTACCTCAGCATCGCTAGTCGTTCTATGCCGAAACCGAAGGCCCATCCTGTCCATTCAGTGGGGTCATAACCTACATTCTCAAACACCACCGGATTGACCATCCCACACCCTGCAATCTCGAGCCATTCTCGTCCCATCTTGCGGACCAACGAGTTAGAAAAATCAATCTCATAGCTAGGTTCAGTGTAGCTAAAATAGTGCGGCCGGAACCTTATCCGCACATCACCTCCTAAAACTTCTTTAAATACAAACTCCACAGTGCCCTTTAAGTCACCCACCGTCACCCCGCGATCTACATATAATCCCTCAATTTGATGAAACGTAGGATTATGTGTCGCATCTGGGTTATCACGCCGGTAACACCGCCCCGGCACAATCACACGTATAGGAGGCTGCTGCGATTCCATAACCCGAATCTGAACCGAGGAAGTATGCGTCCGTAACAACCAACGGTTCGATAAGGGGAAACGTGGGTGCGGCCTATTTTGTGGTACATCCAAATAAAAAGTATCTTGAGTATCTCGCGCTGGGTGATCAGCTGGAGTATTTAGTGCATCAAAACAATGATATTCATCTTCGACCTCTGGTCCCTCTGCAACCGCAAATCCTAAACGGCGAAAACTACGCACCACGTCATCAATCAGTTGAGTAATTGGATGAAGCCTCCCATAAGACCGCCGCCTGCCAGGTAAGGTAAAATCCACCGGTGCCTTCGGCATTAGCCTTTGGAGTTCCAATTCTCCCCTTTTTCGCTCAAGTACAGATTCAAGTTGAACCTTAGCCGTATTCACAGCCTTTCCCACCAGAGGCCGCACTTCCTTGGGCAACTGCGGCAATTGTCTCATTATCTTGGTTAGTTCACCGTCGGGCCCCAGCCACCGACCCTTAACCCTATCTAATGAAGGCAAGTCCGGCGCCGATTCAAGCTCAGCAATCGCTTCCTTGCAAATCTGTTCCACTCGAGTCACCAAATCAGTCATATCTGTCACGCAATCTAATAAGCTAACGCTTTCTCAGAAAGCTATATTTTCTGCGCACTCTGCACACGCTACGAAAAAGACATATACCAATAACAACAAAACAAATCTAGAATCGAACGCGCGCCATAAACGTCTGCATTTTTCCGTGCTCTAAAAACCCCTTGAGCCGATATACCCAACTGAGGTTCAAATCCTCGCCATCGACTTCCAAACATCTTAGACTTGGAAGAAATCCAGGTTTTTACTGGTAAAACTACACAGCGCGGGTCTCCTCCTAACTCCCATCATCTAAAACCCCCCCAATAATTTAAAATTTTTTTGTGGAAAATAGAAAGTTCGTATGTATATATTTCAGTGCTCTAGAAACTTTAGATTGGCGCAGCAGATTTAACAACGATTTTACATAACACTTAGGGTGACGGCCGTGACAGCCAAAAAACGCCAAAACAAAGGTATAAATATTCAAGATCAAGCAGCGAAGACTGCTAAATCCAGTTCGCGGAAGAAGTCTGCGGAAATTGATGATATTCCTGTGCCTCCGAACATCGACCCTAAATGGGAAAAATATTACAAACGGCTTGTACGCTTAAGAAACAGACTTTTGGAACAGCAACGGGCTCTTGTCCAGGCATCAACTGCTGAATCAGAACCGTACGGGATGCACATGGCGGACACAGGTACCGATAACTTCGAACGCGACTTCGCGCTTAGCTTGCTTTCCAGCGACCAAGACATCCTTTACGAAATTGATGAAGCAATTAAACGTATTGAAAGAGGTACGTACGGAATTTGCGAGTTGACAGGGAAACCGATTCCAAAGGCCAGACTTGACGCAATACCTTGGGCAAGGTTTACCGTCGAGGCCCAAGAACAACTAGAACGCGAGGGCGCACTACGTCAACGCCCTCGACTACGGCCTTTGGGCATGATCGAACAACATTCAGTCCAAGAATCTGAATCTGAGGAACCCGAACCTGAAACTGAGTAAGATAGCTTATGCCACGAGAAATTATTATCCTCGAATGCACAGAAGCCCGGAAGGAAGGCAAGCCTCCTTCTCGGTATATCACAACTAAGAATAAGAAAAAAACCACCGAACGTTTGGAGTTAATGAAGTACAACCCTTTTCTAAAGCGACATACTTTGCACCGCGAAATTAAGTAGAGCCTATGCCAAGGAAAACACATCCGGAAAAACGTTCTACAAAAACACCGCTGACTATCGAGCCACGGCGGCCAAAACCACGCATCAACTTCCCAATAGAAGCACTCGATTATAAAAACGTTAACCTTCTAAAACAGTTTGTCACTGAGCAAGGGCGTATCTTGCCCCGTAAATACACTGGTTTGCCAGCTCATTACCAACGCAGACTTAAACGTGCCATCAAGCGCGCGCGTCAAATGCTATTAATGAAATAACTTCATCGCCAATTTTCATTGGCATCTCACGGCCCATGCATTGCCAAAAGCATGGGCCGTGAGTTTTTTACCATAATCACCTTCTCAACATTGAAAACCATTCCTAAAACCTTTGCAATGATCCCAGTTTTAGCATGTTCATATCCATAATAGCACATTCCCCAAGCCGGTGACTCTTCCCCAATCTATGTACTACCATTTCCGCCCTTTAAGCACTTTGCTTCCGCGCCTTACATTTGGCCAGCTCCTAAAAATCAAACTAACGAATCGGGAGAGGCAGTAACTTGAGCTCCCCATGGATTGATTGAACTGCCTGGTCTCATAGTAAGCAGGGGGGGCCAATACCAAACTTTATTGCTCATTATGCCAAACTAGAACTCGCCCCATACGCAAAAACTAAACCCATCTCATCTGCCAAAGTAAAGTATGTCTACGAAAAAGCTCAACCATTTTTGGATTATCGCTTTGGTAACTCACCTGGGCGTTAGCGCAGAATTTAAAACTCCCCGGTTTACCTTTGATTTTTCTCGCTACTGAAATCTCCAACAATGCACTTGATCAGATAAAATTGTTTTTCGACTGTAAATGCCTTAGCTTATAAAACCAACCGCTACGCAAGTTAGACCTCCCTAATTATCAGACCAACATTCACCCCCGAAATAGACTGGTAAATCACCCAAACACATTTGGGCCTGTTCCCAACCTTTGTATGTTTTCACAGCACACTCGAATTTACTACTTCTTCATCTCCTACAGAGAAGCGTTTGAAACCGATCTAACGCATCCTCCCATTGTGTTGCGGTTTGCGGATTTGGATCATATTTACGAAGATCGACCGAATTTCTGATCACCTCACGTATTTCCGACAGATTCTTGACTTCACGGTCAGCCATCGCTTGGACCATGACATTCCCCAATGCAGTAGCCTCCACCGGGCCAGCAAGCACAGTCCTTCCACACGCATCAGCTGTCATCTGATTCAACAACTCATTCTGTGAACCTCCACCCACTATATGAATGACCTCCACGTTGGAACCAGTCAATTGCTCTAGGCTACTAAGCACGACTCGATATTTAATAGCCAAGCTTTCCAAAGCACACCTGACTAATTCCCCTTCTGTTTGCGGTTCAGGTTGGCCAGTCTTCTGACAAAACTCCCTAATTGCAGTCGGCATATCTTTTGGGTTTAAAAAACTTGGGTCGTCAGGGTCTATTACGCATTTCAGCGGCTGGGCTTCTTTAGCTAAGTTAACCAAATCCGCGTAAGAATATTCTTTGCCCTGAGACTGGAACGATCGCCGACACCCTTGAACAAGCCACAATCCCATTATGTTTTTGAGCAATCGGGTAGTGTAATTCACACCCCCTTCGTTCGTAAAATTAAGTTTCAGAGACTCCTCATTTATTACTGGTGTTTCTATCTCCACCCCCATCAGAGACCATGTGCCGGAACTTATGTATGCCCAATTTAATTGTCCTGTATTTGCCGTTGGCACACCTACTACAGCTGACGCAGTGTCATGCGAAGCAGGAGCTATGACACGAACCGCCTTTGGCAATCCCGTGTATTCAACCACGCCTTTCCGAAGCCGACCCAAAACCTTTCCAGGCGGCACTATATCAGGCAAGAAATGTTGAGGTATGCGGAATTTACGAAGTAATTCTCTGGCCCAAGTGCGCTTCACCGGATTCAAAAATTGAGATGTGGAAGCAATCGTATACTCAACCACAAGCGCCCCACTTAAACACCAGTGAAAGTAATCCGGCATGAAAAGCAAGTACCTCGCTGCTTTCACTAATGTTGGGGCATGGTTGTACCACTCTATTAATTGGTACAATGAATTGATTTCCATGAATTGAATGCCAGTATGACGAAAAATGGTTTGTTTCGGTACTTTTTTGAATGCACGTTTAAGAGCCCCTCGCGTCCTACAATCACGATAGTGATACGGCAACCCAAGCAACTCTTGGTGCTCATCCAACAACACAAAATCCACTCCCCATGTATCTACTCCCACGGAAGCTATACTTGAACCGTATTTACTGCCTGCGATCTTCAAACCATTTTGAATCTCGCTCCACAACCGCAACACGTCCCAACGCATGGACTCAGCAATGTAAACGGGACCGTTTGCAAAACGGTGTACCTCCTCAAGTGTAATTCGTTTACCATCCCAAAGCCCGGCCATTACCCGGCCACTTTCGGCTCCCAAATCGACTGCCAAGTACACACGCTTTTCCCCTCTCATAGCATTACCTCCGTTTTCAGATTAAGATCACTTAATGGAGATTGTCGCCTGGGCAGTGGCTTTAATGCTGGCCCTCTGCTGGGCTAGTTTGCCACTGTATCCAGCTATAAAGCTCGACAACAACAGTAATACCAACCCCGAGGCTAATAACCGGCGTGTGCGTCCACTCGTGCCACGCCATTCGCCAAGCGCAATCCCAATTAGCGTACTAAAAAGAATAGCACTGGCCATTAACACAGCCCATCCAATGTAAGCCGTTTGACCCATTTTAGGCTCTCCCGTTTTGAAACAAATGAATTGCGAACACCAAATAGCCCCTGCAAGTGCTGCTAGAAGATAATTCATCAGCAAAGGTGTTCCGGGACGGCTGTAGTCACTCAATGTCCTGTTCTTAAAATTCAGATATAAGCACCAAAGCCCATTCACCATAAATCCGCCAAGCAATACCACAACTAAAACAGGCATACCTTTCCATACATTTGAAGTGTAAGGAGGGGTGGTTAAAGCCAGTCGTTCAATGTCAGGGCCACCTTGCAATCCAAAACTCATGGCTGAACTCATCAACCCTGAGAAAATCGCTACGGTGATACCTTTTTTGAAATTAAATTCTGCGACCGCCCTACGCTTTACCTCTTCGGGTAATTCATTTTCCTTAGACCTCCCCGCCATACCTACCAAAATAATCCCAAGAAGCGACACCAAGGCAGCTAAAATGGATACCTGGCCGGGCGCGGTATAAATAAGCTTATTTATTTCATCCGCCCCTTTAAGCATCGGGGGGATTAGTGTCCCTGCCGCCGAGCACAGCCCGCAACCGATCGCAAGACCTAATCCTACTCCTAGATACCGGATCATTAATCCCCAGGTCAGACCTCCAACTCCCCAAGCCGCTCCACAAAAAAAGCAATATGCAAGTTGGCCACTAGGCGCTTTGCTAAGCACTGTCAAAACATTCGGAGAAGTGGAAAACGCCAAGGCCCAAGGTACCACCACCAACCCGAAAACTGCGTAAATAAACCAGTAACTTTCCCACGCCCAGTTTTTTATTTTTTTAAAAGGCAAATAAAAGACGGCTCCAGCCAATCCTCCTAAAGTGAAAATGAGAATCCCTATAGCTGGATTGGTGCTAATCGTCGCAGGATTCAGTTCCTCAAGGCTTCCAGCAACGACCGAGGTCAGTTGCTGAACTGCTTGCGTGCTTTCCATAAAACCTCCATTAACACATTTGTGTTACTTCCGCTTAAGTAAAACCTCTTTCTCGTAGCGTTTCACTTCGTCGAGCCAAGCCTCTGCCGGGGGAACTCCCATTTGTTCGCAATAATAGTCCCAAACCACCCCCCATGGCAGTGCCTTCACCTCTTCCATCAATGCTAATCTGGTAGTGTAATCTCCCATGGCTTCTGCCTCTTTGATTTTCTTACTTGGCGCTAGCAACGCAATCAATAAGGCCTTCAGCATGTTTCTAGCTCCTATAACCCAGGCTGCCACACGATTAATACTTGCATCAAAGTAATCCAAACCTATTCGCACACGATCTATGTAGCCATTCCACACAATCTCTTGAGCAATCGCTTGCAGGTCGTCCGTCAACGTCACCACATGATCACTGTCCCAACGCACCCCTCGACTTACATGAAGCGCAATTTGAGGGAGGTACATAAGGAGCGCCGAAATTTTGTCCGAGATAGTCTCAGTCGGATGATAATGACCAGTATCAAGAGTGATGAGTATCTTGCGTGTAATAGCATAACCAATGTAAAACTCGTGCGAGCCCACTACATAACTCTCAGAACCAATACCAAATAGTTTAGGTTCTACTGAGTCAATGTTATACTTGGGATCAACCTGCTTGGAAAAGATTTCGTCCAATGATTCCAACAAACGCTCGCGTGGTCCGCGCCTATCAGCAGGCGTATCTTTCATTCCATCTGGAATCCAAAGGTTAGTAAGGCAAGTTTTCTTCAGTGCTTTCCCGATCGCTTCACCAATCTCTCGACACCTAATCCCATGCTCGATCCAAAACTTCCTGATCGTTTTATTTGGATGAGATAGTGTCATGCCATCGGCTGCCTTTGGATGGGCAAAAAAGGTTTGATTAAAATCCAACCCAATGCCCAGCTCTTTTGCCCAAGCTATCCAATTCTTAAACTGTTCCACAGAAATCTCGTTGCGGTCTACCTTTCGGCCCTGCATTTCGGCATAACACGCATGCAGGTTAAACCGATGTTTCCCCGGTATCAAAGACAAAGCCTTCTCAAAATCTGCTCTCAGCTCATCAGGTGTGCGGGCTTTCCCCGGATAGTTACCTGTCACAGCAAGTCCACCACCTAATTCCTGGCCAAGATTTTCAAAACCACCAACATCGTCCCCTTGCCAACAATGTATAGATATTGAGATGTTTTGTAGTACCTTCAGGGCCTTGTCTGTGTCGACCCCCAACTCAGCGTAACGCTGCTTTGCGATTTGGTATGCCTGCTGAAGTTTCGTGCTTTTCACCATAACTGTGTGAGAGTTTACGACAGATAATGTTAATGGGTAACACACATCCTGTCATTAAAATTTCTAAAAATTTCTGGAGATGTGTGAGGCCTTTCCTTTTGACACCTCAAAACACTTGGTTCTACTGCCTGGTGCCGTTCGCAAGAAACCTGACTCACAAATCAACCATCCACCAAACCTCTTTAGCATATAGCTGATGCAAAAATTGTATTTATTTTGGGTTATGCACTCGTGTATTCTAAAATGAAATTTCTACGCCATGCTAAAGCTTGAAAAATACTCAATCGGAGTGGGTGACCGTTTCGGTCAGCAAGCGCCGGCGCAACTCCGCGCCTGCATTCAGAGCAGGACACAGCAAGTCACCGTCATTCCTGTGTGGAATAAGTCATTCCGAGAACACTCAATAATAGGCTCTAATCATGCCCAAGTTAAAGCAGCTGCCGAAGCAGCCGTGAAGGCCTTGAACTGGGACCTGCCTTGGCACGTGGATGCTGACCATATCCGTTTGGACACCGTGGATGGGTTCATTCCTTACTCCGATTTTTTCACGCTCGACGTTGCAGAATCCATCGGCAAACCAGCTCCACAAACCCAAGTCGAAGAATTCATGAAACGCCACCCTGAATTAAACTCCAAGATCCAAATTGAGGGGATTGATAGGCCGCTCAACCTTGATATAGATGCTATAAGACGTATCGCAACAAAATACCTTACCGCAGTTAAAGAAGCCGGAGCTATTTACCAGTACATCCGCAGGAAAAAAGGTGATGATAATTTTATTATCGAAATGTCGACAGACGAAGCAGACGTTCCGCAGACACCTGAAGAACTCCTAGTTATCCTCGCTGCAGTAGCCGACGAGCAGATCCCAATACAGACTATCGCTCCCAGATTTTCAGGTAGATTTAACAAAGGCGTCGATTACGTTGGCGACATTAAAGTTTTCGCCCGGGAATTTGAGGAAGACATAGGTGTGATAAAATTTGCTATTAAACGGTATAACTTGCCGCAAAACCTCAAACTCAGTGTCCATTCTGGCAGCGACAAGTTTTCCATTTACGAACCAATTCGACGCGCCATCCGAAAGCACGGGGTCGGTCTACACATCAAAACAGCAGGCACTACGTGGCTCGAAGAAGTCATCGGACTAGCAGAAGCCGGTGGACCCGCTTTGGAACTTGTAAAGGAAATCTACATCGAGGCCGTAGGGAAAATTGAGGAGCTCACCCGCCCCTATGCCACTGTAATTGATATCCACATCGAAGAACTCCCACCACCGGAAAAGGTCAAACACTGGTCCTCTGAACAGTTTGTGCTAGCCCTCCGGCACCAGCCCAATTGCCCACAATTCAATCCTTCAATGCGACAACTTATGCATGTGGCATATAAACTCGCTGCAGCGAGATTAGAAAAGTATTTGGCGCTTGTCCGCGAGCATGAGTCGATAATTAGCCGAAACGTTACCCAAAATCTCTACGACCGACATATCAAACCAATTTTTATTGATTAAAGCCCGCTCGTACAAAATCGCACCAGTTTTTGGTCTAAACCAGCACTTTTGAATCGGTGGCTTTCCGAAAAAGCAAGCCCCGCCATAAAGGCCAAGTAAAACAGTACCCAATCAGGAATGAGCAAACCCTGCGCCTCCCGTAAACAAGCCATAACCACTCCTAACATGACTGGTCCGCCATAGGTTTAAACCACCATCAAAAACTATTCCCTACAAAATGGAGTTCACGCTCACACTAACCTAAATAAAGCCGGGGGTGCGAAGCGGTTTTATACTTATGAGCAGACTTGCACAATTGCATACCACCTTTTAGAAATCTGAGACTTACTTACGGGGCCTGGCGCCCACTCTCAATAGCCCATAAGTTCAACCTAAAAACCGACTTAAAAACACCGTTTGCGTACTTCCCACTTCTTGAAATGAGGGTTACAGTGCCCAAAATGGGATTAAGAACCAGTCTTTTGGCAATCCGTAAGTTTCAAATGGTATCCATTCCAATAAAACCCTTGCGTGCTGTTACAAACCGGTTGCATATACCACTTTCAGCACTTTCGCCGATATTTTGCGGATGTAGATTTACTGAAAAAGCGTTGTAGTGACTTGACAAGGGAAATGCACGAAGGTTGCATTGTTACAGTCAGAAAAGCCAAACCCAACGAAACAACTCATGAAAAAGTCAGCCAAAAAAACCAGCACAAAGGTAAGAGATCGCAAAGTTTATTTAGTTGCAAGTGGAGATCAAAGATTATCGGCAAATCAGACGTGTTGGCCCGCCCAGCAAGCCATGGAACAAGCCCTCACAGAAGCGGTGAACGATCTCGGCTATCGGGTCATCAGAGCCCACCCATATAAGCCAGAGGAAGGACACGGGTTTATTTCTTCCCAGCGTGAAGGAATGGACGTTTTCAACAAACTTGATCCTGATGCGCCCGTAATGGTAGCGGAGGCAGTATGGCAATACTCATACTTTGTGTTGCCTGGGCTACTATTTCACAAGGGTCCGATACTTACTGTAGCCAACTGGTCAGGGCAATGGCCAGGCCTGGTGGGCATGTTAAACTTAAACGGATGCCTCACAAAAGCATGCATCCCGTACTCAACCCTCTGGAGTGAAGATTTTAAAGACGACTACTTTCTTAAACGGTTAAAGGCTTGGCTACAAACAGGCCGTTGCACACACGATACCAGCCATGTCATCCCGTTAGAAAAGGTAAAAGTGCGAAATGCAAAAGTGCGGCGGATCGGCGAAACCCTAGCAAAAGAATTGCTCAAAACAAAAGCCATTATGGGAGTATTCGATGAAGGTTGTATGGGCATGTACAACGCCATCATCCCTGATGAATTACTGAACAAACTTGGAGTGTTCAAAGAACGTCTAAGCCAATCTGCTCTTTATTATGAAACCACCCGTGTATCCGACGAAGAGGCTATTGCCGTGCGTCAATGGTTAGAATCAAAAGGAATGAAATTCCACACGGGGCCGAATGAGGACACGGATCTTACCGACAGCCAAATCCTCTGGCAGTGCAAAATGTATATTGCTGCAGTCCGTTTGGCTGATGATTTCAAATGTGACTGCATAGGAATTCAATACCAACAAGGGCTGAAGGATCTTTTGCCGGCTAGCGATTTAGTTGAAGGCATGCTTAACAATAGCGACAGGCCCCCAGTCCGGTCACGGGACGGCAAACGAATTCTATTTGAAAACGAACCAGTCCTGCACTTCAACGAGGTCGATGAATGCTCAGGTTTGGATGCTCTCATGACCCATAGAGTCCAAAAGGCCCTAGCCCAACCTGTCGAGACCACATTGCACGATGTGCGATGGGCCGACTGGGACAGAAGCAATACTATCCAAGACTATGTATGGGTATTTGAAATTAGTGGGGGTGCACCCCCTGCACACTTCATTGGCAACTGGGCAGGCGCAGAAGGATTCAGGCAACCCGCAATGTATTTTCCAAAGGGTGGGTCTACGCTCCGTGGCATCTCTAAACCCGGGGAAATTGTCTGGTCACGAGTTTACATCGACAAAAACGGTTTAAACATGGACATTGGCCGCGGATGCGTTGTAGAACTGCCTCGGGAAGAAACAGAACGCCGGTGGAACGCCACCACGTGGCAATGGCCAATCATGCACGCTGTATTGTACGGTGTCACACGCGACCAAATGATGGCTAAACATAAGGCCAATCACATCCAAGTCGTATATGCTACAGACGCCGAAGCAGCGGACCAATGCCTTCTAGCAAAGGCTTACATGGCAGCTGCGCTGGGCGTGAAGGTAAACGTGTGTGGGACTCGAAAAGGCGACCGGCCTTGGGCATAAAAACCCCTAATAAACCCGGGCACTCTACTCTTTTAAAGCACCCCACCGTTCTCGGATCCACCTTTCCACAGGGGCAAAACAGATTTTGTCTGCAAGTAAACCCACAAATACAATTACAAGCATAATACCAAGAACGGCATCCATTGCGTGGAGTTCCCGACCGAAATGAAGCAGATGACCTAATCCAAACCCAGTCACAATTGTAATATAAATTTCAGCCGCCATTAAAGATCTCCACGCAAAAGCCCATCCTTGTTTCATACCGTTTACAATAAACGGCAACGCGGCAGGTAAAATAACCATCACCCACGTGTGGAGTCCGCGTGAACCCATTGTGCGCGCTGCCCACACATATATCCGAGGGACATTCCTGATCCCCGACTCGGTCGATAAAATCACCGACCAAACACAACCCATTACAACAATAAACAGCATTGCCTCTTCAGTTTGCCCAAACCATAAAAGCGCTAACGGCGCCCAGCAAATACTGGGCAATGCTTGCAACCCAAGAGCTATCCAACCAAGCGTATAACGGAATAACTCCACCCGGCCAATCAAAAGTCCCAGCGGCACTCCTGTAATAACCCCAATGAAATATCCCATTATTAATCGCCGAAACGTTACAAGTGCTGCATTAGGAAGTGTACCATCTATTACTGCCTTAAAAAGGTACTTACCTACTTGCGACGGTGCCGGAAGCAAATATTCAGGCCACACTCCTACCCGCACCAATGATTCCCACAAAACACACAGGACCGCAAAAACCATTAGTGGTAGCACAGCCTTCCAAAACCTATTGTTTCGGCGAATCATTTTTTAACACGTCTGTGATCTCCTGGGCAAATTCAGCTACTTCTGGGCTATTAATGTTCCGCGGAAAACCCAAATCTATTTTTAGAATGGCCTTAACTTTGCCGGGGCGAGGCGTAAACACTACTACCCGGTTTCCTAGACACGCAGCCTCACGCGGATTGTGTGTTACAAAGATCACCGTTTTAGGCCGTTTCATCCAAATCTCCTGCAACTCCGTGTACATCTGCTCTCTTGTAAGTGCATCCAAGGAAGCAAATGGTTCATCCATAAGTAGGATCTTTGGATTTGGGGCGAGTGCCCGTGCCAAAGCAACCCGTTGTTTCATTCCCCCCGAAAGTTCGTGAACCCCTGCACGTTTAAAGGAACTCAGCCCAACTAAGTTCAGGTAAAATTCTGCAACCTCCCGCCGTTCTTTTCGCTTTAATCCTTTCTTAAGCTTAAGAGGAAATATTACGTTCTGAAACACATCCAACCATGGGAATAAAGCAGGTTCTTGAAACATAACCATTCGATCACTTCCTGGACCAGTAACCGGAATGTTATCGAGCAAGACTTCTCCGGTGTTTGGTCGCTCTAGTCCAGCAATAATGTTCAAAAGGGTGCTTTTACCGCAACCGCTAGGTCCCACCAAACACAGAAATTCACCTTCGTAAACCTCGAAACTAATGTCCTCAAGTGCCTTAACAAAACCCACCTTAGACCGAAACTGTTTCGAAACTCCCCGCAGGGCCACTTTCGGTATAGGTTGGACCTTGGAATTCGTGCTGTTCATTTTAACTCTTCTACGGGCTCCAAACGTAGCTCCTTCAACACACTGTTCAGGTAACTTAATTCGTAAATACCCCGCAGATCCGGTACCTGAGGGAATAACCCAACCTCGAAACCGTCCTTAGCATTTTTGAATAGGGAAGCTGGGATTGGATCCCACGTCAATTCCAACCGATCCCAAGCTCGACTTAAAACGTTGGAATTCAGCACAAACCCAGTCTCAACTTGTAATTCTCGCAGCAAAATTTCCAAAGCCGCAAGCTTGTTTGTCGAAATCCATTGGCTTAATTCTACATGTGCGCGGAGCCACCTCTTTACAAGGTCGGGGTGCCGTTGCGAAAAATCCGTGCTACATACTAAATGTGTGGTCACATATCGCCCACTAGTATTTGTCCATAACACGCGTTCCTCTAAGAAAATCTTACATCCCCCTTCCAATTCCAGGCTGCTTACCCATGGCTCAACCGTCCAAGAAGCATGTGCCTCTCCTTTCCGGAGCAATGTCAGGTGATCTGGGTTAGAAACCGGTAACACCCAAACGTCTCCCCCCGTTAAACCTACTTTGTATCCGAGCGAGCGTAACCATGCCCGCGTTGCCACATCTTGGGTGTTCCCAAGCTGTGGAGTGAGTACACGCTTGCCTTTAAAATCAGAGGTATTCGTAATCCCACTATTGGTGTGGACCAACAGCGCAGCCCCACCACTACACCCCCCCGCGATAATCTTAAATTTGCGCCCTCCCGTTCTTAAATAAGCATTTATCGCTGGACTAGGCCCCACGTATGTCATATCGATCGTCCCCGCAAGAAGCGCTTCCATAGCAGATGGACCTGCGTTATAAACGTACCATCTTACCACCACATTCGAACCCAATCGCTCTTCAAACCATCCATGTCCTTCTCGGGTGAATGCATGGCCTATTACAGCTTGTGCATGTGTAACATTAGGGAAATGCCCCACTTTGATTGTGATCCGTTCTCTACAAAACCCATGCCCAAACCCTCCGAAAAAACACACCAACCAAAGAATGAATTTAAGGAGGTTAAGTGCCATGTTTCCTACATATGCCAAACCCATACTTACCCTATGCACGCAAACTACATTTGGATGACCTAACCCCATTGCAGTCTCATAGTTAGCTTACCCATGGCCAAACCAATCTGCAAAACTTAATCTGGCAATTTTTCGAAAAAAACCTTATCAAGAGTCCGAAATTCCTAGTCTGAAAAGCGATGGCTGCAATGGAACCAAGCCAATCAACTCAACCAACGCGCGATCCCTATCTGGAATCATTTCTATCCCACTTGGGGGGCGGAAGGGGCTACTCACAATACACAATTAGAAACTACGTAACCGCGCTAGAAGAGTTTCTGCAATGGTACCGCAACCAGTTTAATACTACCCCTAACTGGACTGCTATATCCCAAGAAACCTTCCGACTCTACCTTCGGCACCTTGGAAAGAACAATCTTAAGCCCGCTTCAATACGTGTAAAGTTTGCTGCACTCCGTTCATTTTACAGGTTTCTTATCAGAAACGGATTCACTTCCCTAAACCCAGTCAAAACCATTACACTCCCAAAACATCGCCGCGGCCTTCCAATGTTCCTCACCAAAGAGCAAATGCTCAGGCTTTTGAACGCGCCTTTCGAGGAACTAAGAAATCTTCAGCCCAACAACCCAACGTATAAACAAAAGGCGATTCTTTGTTTTCGCGACGCAGCAATACTGGAAACCCTCTACTCATGTGGGCTCCGAATCAGTGAATTATGCACGCTGAGGGCAACGGATATCGATTGGAACAACCAACTAGTTCGGGTTCAAGGCAAAGGCAAAAAAGAACGGTTTGTACCGATCGGTGCACCAGCACTAGAAGCAATCAGAAAATATTGGTCTTTGTTACCTGCTCTACCAACCGGAGAGCAGCCTGTATTTCTTGCGAAAACGGGATCACCTGTATCTCCCAGGGACTTCCAAAGAAGGCTTAAAAAATACCTGCTTCAAGCGGGACTCGACCCGGCAATCACGCCTCACAAAATCCGCCATAGTTACGCTACTCACTTATTGGATGCGGGAGCTGACCTACGCAGCGTCCAAGAATTACTGGGCCACGCCCGAGTAGCTACAACCCAGATTTACACACATATCACTACCCATCACCTGAAAAAAATTTATGAAAAGACCCATCCACGCGCTTAACATCATTACAATGGCAAATAACAAAGCCCACCCATTATCTAATTTTGAGTAACCCAAACAATGACAGATCCAACTCACAAGCGTGAACCCAAATACCTTCTGCAACGAGCAGAGCAATTCATATTGCCTAGACTCGCCAGTCGTTTGCCAGCTTGGGTAACACCCGACCACCTCACATCCTTAGGACTTCTTTCGTGCTTACTTATAGGGCTGTGCTATGCCCTTTCAGGCCAATATAAGTGGCTACTTTTGCTGACTGTTCCACTATGGCTACTTAATTGGCTGGGAGATAGCTTGGACGGAACCCTGGCACGTATACGACGCATCCAACGCCCATTTTACGGTTATTACCTAGACCACATGGTAGATATGCTCTCTGCAGCTGCTGTTTGCATTGGCATAGGTTTATCCCCATACGTAAACATGGGTTTTGCCATCACCCTACTGCTTTTGTATTACCTACTGTCAATAAACGTGTTCCTGGAAACTCTCGTGCTCCGAAAGTTTCAATACGGGTATGGCTTCATCGGACCAACCGAAGTCAGAATACTGTTATCAGGATTGGCAATCTTTATTTACTTTCGGAGCGAACCAACAATTCACCTCTTGGATTTTAAAATAGGCATCGGTGACATTGCTGCAGCCAGCGCCGCTTTATTCATGATCATCTCACTTGTGTACCGGATCATTTCGAATCTCGATTATCTCGGCAAAATCGATCCACCCAACGTGGTAAAACACTGATTGCCAACCGACCAATCCTGTCTCTTAAAAATACCTTTGCCGTTCAATGATAAGGACAATACCGCTCAAGCCACTCTCATATCTCCGACTTAAAAAGAGCACCAAAACAAACCCCATTTATTGGTCCGGCGTAAAAGTGTGCACTGGGCCGTTACCAAAGAGTATCAGTCCCACTTCCTCGCGCTACCCCAGGCTTAAATAAACTTATTCCGAACCCCCAAAGAGTAATGCGCAATGAAATCAAGTCCCAAAAATGATTTGTCCCTACCCAATCTCTCATCAAGAGATTGAGCAGGGACAAATGGGGATTTCGGAGCTCGCCACACTCTCTTCCCCCTGCCAACATTAGGCGCCCCAAAGCTATACGCTTTGTTGGCTGCTGGCTTCCCGACGCTATTCTCCGAGGGCCACTCAGGAGTTTCGGCCTCATAGCAGGGCCGTCGGCGTCTTACGACTGCCGATTATCGGACCGAGCCTTCTGAGCCTGCCTTCGGTAGACGCTATAAAGTGTCTTCCATCGGCACACCCACCCTGGCCCCCGCTGCCTACCCAGAAACCAAGGTTTTATCCCAGGAGGCTTACTCTCCCCAAGTCGGGGAATAATGCTCCCCTAGGTTACGGGTCTCGGCTCGATCCTCAGGTTGCCTTTCAGTGGCAGCTACGCGGGCATACGTTTGGTCCCCGCGCAGGCGAGGTCCGGTCTTGCGGCCCGCACAAGGCCGGCCTCCTGGCCTACTGCGTGCTTTAGCGGGATTCCCCGCGCTGTTCCAACACAGTAAACCAGGCTGGTATCGCAGTAGCAACCGTGTTCCCTTTCCCGGGAAACTGCGATTCACCAATGGTTACCCCTCCACCATTGGTGACTCTCACTCGAGTCAGATCACAGGGGTTGTGATCTTACTCGCCTGAACGACTTGCCGCTGTAACGGCGCCTAGCGGTCAGACGCCGAGTCGCCCGGTGGATCCTGCCCCCCACTCTGGTTTATCCCATAGCGGAGGGGGCTGTACCCTACCAGCAAAGCACAACCTTTCGCCCAGTTACCTGAGCTTATCCTCGACTACCCGTGGGGTCTTACCCTACGAGCAATCTGTTCTTCCAAAGAACCAATTTTACCTTACCACACTGCCAAAATTAGAGAACAGAAACTTGTCCACAAATTGTTAAC
>CAZZJO010000010.1:0-161477 GCA_964654645.1 uncultured Verrucomicrobiota bacterium
CGAATACCGGTTCTTAGTACAAAATAATTCTTCAACAGCAACACATCAGGTAACATTGGTGGTTCCAGATCAATCCTGGGATTCTCATCGCGGTGAAATATCAGCGCTGCGGAGGACAATTACTTTGCCACCGGGTGGTCGCGCCAAAGTATCGATTTTTCAACCACCCATCCCAATGTCAGGCAACAGCCAAGTGCGAGTACAAGTAAATAAAACTCGTGTAGGAACTCTCCCCCTGCCAAGGAGAGCGGAACACACCGTCAGATATTCTGTTTTACCTCCACCACCTACGGTACTCTGTAGTCGGAGCCTGGACCCCGTTTTTATAGAATCCCTTTTTTCACACATAGCTAATGCATTTACCCCACAAATGGCTACAGGCACTCCGGATTCAAGTTGGTTCCGAGGCAGCAAACCGCCTACCGCTTGGGTGCCAGACGGCTGGCCGCCACATCAGATTACGCTCGTATACGAGCAACCTATCAAAGCCAATAGCATCCGAATTTATCAAACCACACCAAACCTATTAGCTGGGGGATCCATTACTTTGTATTCAGCGACGGGAAATCCAGTTGGGACCATTCCAATCCCCGGGTCAGCAGATTCAACCAATGCTCCCCTTGTAGAGGAAATTTCAATCCCTTCCAATATTGAACCCATAAAAAGCCTACAAATTGAATTTTCCGCCAACCACGGTGGGATAGACGCAGTTGAATTAGTAGGTCCCACAGGAAACGCATGGGCAGTAAAAGCTACCGCTACCGAGAAAGGGTCGAGCCCTAAACCAAAGACAGCCTTGGATTGGTACTCTCGAGCATCGTTATTTATCTCTGATTGGAGTGACCATTGGTTAGCTTACACTCCGTATGATACCATTCTTGTTAAGGCGGCTGATTTGGGCTCTGCACCTGATGGTGTTTTAGACGCTCTTTGGAGGTACGTGGAGTGCGGAGGTAACTTAATAGTGGTTGGAAACACCAAAATTCCAGAACCATGGCAGTCTCGTGCTAGAGTTGACATGCCCCAATTCACAGAGTACACAGTCGGTTTCGGTAAGTGTTTTGTAATTCGAGACAAGCCACTTGAATCACTTCAACAAGATATGAGTTGGGGGTGGGAATTGTACTCCGTGACACAAGAGACTTCTGAGTTTTGGAACACACTCGCTTCCTCTAGCGATTCTAGTTTCAAAAGCGAAAAAGACGCAAACGTTCCTCTGCATACTTTCATGCTTGCTTTGTTAGTATTTGTCCTTGTGATCGGGCCGCTAAACTTCGTGATTCTCTCATATTTGAAACGGCGGACTTGGATGCTTTGGACGGTTCCAGCAATTTCTTTACTAACATCGTTGCTCATCTTTTTCTATAGCATAATAACCGAAGGCACAAAACCTATAATACGCACCGAAAGTGTCACCATTTTAGACCAGGTCAATCGGCGGGCTACAGTGTTGGCATCGCTTTCCTATTATTGTCCTTGGGCACCACGGGCAGGATTAAAATTCAGCTATGACACCGAGTTATATCCTATTTTGGCCAAAGTGCGTCGTTACCTACCTGGGAATAAAGCTCAAGTGGATTGGACCCAGGGGCAACACTTAGTAGGTGGTTGGGTAATTGCCCGTGTACCAGCGAACTTCTTCGTCCGGAAATCAGAAATACGCCGCGAACGGTTACAGGTAGAATTTAAGGATGGAAAACTTGCTGTGATTAACGGATTAGGCGTCCCCATCAATTCATTATGGTTGGTTGATGCTAAAGGAAAGGTATATAGCGCCGGGAAAATAGAGCCGGGCGCACGCGCAACCCTGACGGATACGCAACAAACAGTACCTTCAAACCCACTAGATCTTCGTTCCATATTCATCAAAAGTGGATATGGGAGAATTACGCAATCTTTCACCAATGCCCCAAGCCCCCATTTGCGTCCCGGCACTTACGTAGCAGAAACAGAGCAAAATCCATTTTTGGAAGACGGTTTTCCACCTTACACCAAAGTGATAAATTTACCCGGTCGACACATAATATTTGGTATTTTAGAAACGCCCACAAACAAAAGCTAGGAAATGTAAAAACCGAGCATTTTCGAAGACCGAAGTTGACTCCCCATGAAAGTCGAAGTTAAAAACCTGCGTAAGGTATTTGGTCGGACGGTCGCCCTAGACGGAATCTCATTTTGGTTCGAGTCAGGGAAAATATTCGGTTTTGTTGGTCCTAATGGCGCTGGCAAAACCACTACCATGCGTATTATCGCAACCCTAGACGAACCAACCGATGGGGACGTGTTTATCGACGGCATATCGGTATGGGAATACCCCGAAAAAGTGCGTCCATTGATTGGATTCGTCCCGGACACGCTACCTGCTCATGACGACATCACTGTCCACGAATATCTTGATTTTTACGCACGCGCTTATGGGCTCAAGGGTAAATATCGGAAGCAAGCAGTGGAAACGATCGAAGAATTCACTAACTTGACTTCTATTCGTAACAAAACCCTTAAAGCACTCTCCAAAGGAATGAAACAAAGGGTCAGCCTTGGCCGAGCTTTGATTCACAACCCTCAAGTCCTAGTGCTTGATGAACCAACCGCAGGGTTGGATCCTCGGGCACGGATTGAGTTCCGAGAACTGTTAAAACTATTGGCAAAGCAGAATAAAGCGATCTTAATCAGTTCACACATCTTGACGGAGCTAACTGAAATTTGTGATGGAGCTATCATCATTGAGCGAGGCAAAATTCTTGAAATGGGCATTATGGAAGAGTTACTCAGAAAAACCACCCCTCGGCAAACCTTCGCAATTGTTTTGCTTAACCATGACAATATGGAGATTAACCGACTGATCCGCGAGTTACTTCAAACACCTTTGGTAGAAAACCCGCGCATTGTTGCCGACCATGAAGTGCATTTCGACATACAGTTGGGAAACATGAATTCCGTTCCAACTATACTTTCCACCTTAGCTGCTAAGAACTTCCAAATCATGGAAATCCGACGTTGCAAAGCCGACTTGGAAGACGTTTTTATGAAAATAACCAAAGGTGAGGTCCAATGAACATGCCCTGTCTAGCTTGGTTATGCAAAGTCGCTGCATTAATAAAACTCCACTAGGAATAGCAAAACCCCGGGTTTCCCTCCTACAAATGCGCAACCCCTCGGAATCTACACCTTGAAAAAGTGCGAGGGAAGCCTACCTTACTCACTGAGCCGTATATGCACAAATGCATATCAACCGTACCGACTCACACCCCCATGAAAACATTGGTTTTGAAAGTTAAGTCATGCCTTGCAACTTTGCAAGGATGGGAACCTAACCCCATCCTTGTGAAAGAACTGCGCCAGGCAATGCGAAGTCGAGCATTTTTAGGAGCATTTGCACTGCTGCTGGCGGTGCTTTTTGGCGGGTCATATATTATAGTTTGGGACTACACGACCCATACTCCACAGAGTTTGGGCAGTTCAATGTTTGAGATGCATTTGTTTATACTCGTCCTTTTTAGCACTATTTTAATCCCATTTTATGTTGCGTTCGGGATTCTCACAGAACGCAACCCATCCAACATAGAGCTAATGTACTATACAACACTTTCACCTTGGGCCATCGTAAGAGGCAAGTTTTTTGCCGGAGCATACATGGCAGTCCTGCTCTTTAGCGTTTGCATGCCGTTCATGTCTTTCTCGTACTTCCTCCGAGGAGTGGATCTCCCTGCCATTTTTTACACCTTGTTTATACTTTTTGCAGTTGTTGG
The DNA here is from genome assembly GCA_964654645.1 of uncultured Verrucomicrobiota bacterium. Lineage (GTDB taxonomy): Bacteria > Verrucomicrobiota > Verrucomicrobiia > Limisphaerales > CAZZJO01 > CAZZJO01. The sequence goes on from CAZZJO010000010.1 coordinate 3,750, forward strand.
CCTTGCAGTAATGGCGGCAATTTTTGTTGCTGTACTTCCCGTGGGTAGATTATTCAAAGGGATAATCGGATTAAACTTAGGATTGGGTTTGTGGATGGGAACCTCTACCCAATTGGTGCTCTTTCTTGGCTATAGAGAACTACTACCAATCAAGAGCACAGTTGAACGATGGCTAGATAGTATCACTCTCTTCCTGACTTACGTGGGTTTCCTTGGCCTTTTTTACGTCGGCGCATCCACCTTAATATCCCCTCGCTCCTCAAATAGGGCTTTGCCAATCCGAGTGTTTATTACAGCGTTTTGGGTAGTGGAAGGATTGCTCGCTTTGGCATGGCTATTAATTAAAACCAACTCTACCCTTATAAAATTCTGGGGATTTACCACGTGCATGATCATGATCCCAGGTTTGTTCGTCATAATTAGTCAAAATGACAAGCTCAGCTTACGTGTACGGCGGCAAATCCCCAGCAGCAGACTCAAACGAATTCTAGCATTCCTTTTTTTCAATGGGGCTGCAGGAGGACTAATCTGGACCGCGATAATCCTCAGCCTCACAAGTTGGGTAATTTTTGCAACCTTATTACCCAGTCCTAAACCCACATTAACGTACACGATTAAAGGCGCCATAATCAGTCATACCTTGTCTTCAGAAGAATACTTTGTGTTTCAAACATTAATAGCAATCGCATATGCGTTTGCTTACGTGCTCACGGGGCTTTTCGTTCATCGACAATTTCTGCCGAAAACCCCCCCAATGGCAGCTTCAGTATGCGCGGCAATGGTTATCTTCGTGAGTATTTTACTCCCAACTCTTATAATGCTAATTCTCAAAAGATCACCCAAGCTTGCCTTCACCCAAATCCAACTCGGCAACTTCTTCAACTCGCTATACGTCGAATACTATTACCAACTATTAGCACATCTGATTTTCGCAATGTCGTGGGTTCTAATAGCGTTCCTCGCTAATTTGAAGTGGTTTATCAACCAAGTGCGGAGCTTCCGTCCTATTGACGATTCTCCTGCCCTCGCAGAGGCACACTGCCCAACACCAAACTCATAAATATTAGAAGAATGAGAGTTTATGGATAAAAAACTCCGTCATGCATTAAATGAAGGTGAAAACATCGGGCAGCAATACACCCTTTTAGTCCCACATACAATTCCCAGAAGCATGGTCGGAATGCGCTTGGGATGGCGAACTGGCACATCCATCGATTTCCAAGATTACCGTGAGTACCAGCCCGGGGATGATATCAGGTTCGTGGACTGGAACGTATACGCAAGATCAGACCGGTTAACAGTCAAACTTTACATGGAAGAAGTCACGCCACATTTAGACATATTGATTGATGGCTCACGCTCCATGAACCTGGGCAACACCACCAAAGCAGCTGCCACACTCAAACTGGCGGCAATCTTGGCTGTGGCTGCCGAGAATGCATATTGTTCCCATGCAGTGTGGATTTCAGACAACGGATTCCGTAAAGTCATCAACGATTTTCTTTTGCCGACTGCGTGGGACGGGTTTGAGTTTAATAGCCCACACTCTATCGACGATGCGCTTGAGGTTATGCCACCTACACTGCGCCCTCTGAGCATCCGCGTTTTGATTAGCGACCTACTCTGGCCAGCAACCCCAATTCACACAGTCCAAAGATTGCAATCGGGCGGTGCAGCGCTATTTATCCTCCAACTCCTTGCAAGGAATGACATCGATCCTCCCATTTATGGCAGTGTACGCCTAGTGGACAGCGAAACCGACGAAATTGCAGATCTTCTAGTTGATGAGACAACCATTAAGCAGTACCGGCGAAACCTCACACAGTGGCAACAATCATGGGCAGAGGCGTGTCGCCAATATGGAGCGCAACTAACCACACTGGTGGCTGAGGAATTGGAAAGTTCCATTGTAAACCTGCAAAAGATCCAACTGGTAATACCAGTTTGATATGAATGTATCGATTAAGAACACCCGTTCCAAACCGCGCCGGCCCCGCAACCGGAACATAACCACCCCAAGCTTAATAAATTCCAAGGACCAAGGGAATTTTTCAGAAACTGCTACATCGATAGCGCCATGATACCATTCTTTCTATATCCCATCGCAGCCTTACTGGCTTTGCTATCAGTACTGGCGCTTGCGGTCATATATATTTTTCGGAGCCAGTTCAAACGATATCCAGTTTCCAGCTTAATGCTTTGGCGTTTCGCCATGCAGCCCCGGGTAGGCGGATCAAAACGCGAGCGGCTCCAGCTACCGTTGATTTTTTTCATCGAGTTAGCCGCACTAGCGATGTTGGGCCTAGCGGCTGGCGGACCAGTAAGCAAACTAGCCGCGCATAGCCGTCCCCTGATTATAATCCTTGACGACTCTTACTCTATGCGGGCTGTTTTGGAGACTGGCACCCCACAAGAACAAGCCCGGGCCTTTCTCCGAGAACTTCTACAAACACAACGGTCACCTTCCACACGCATAATTCTGGCCGGTAAAGAACCCCGCATCACTAGCGAACCAATCCATACGCATAGTGATTTAGAGTATCAACTTCAACGGTGGCAGTGCAATGCGCCAAGGGCTGCAATTGAAGAAGCAATTGGCCTTGCCAACGCTATAGGACGGGGCCGTGCAAATATTCTAGTAGTCACCGACCACGCCCCAAGAGATCCCAAGAACCTAAGTGATAATGTCCGATGGCACGCCTTCGGATCGCCCAGTATAAACCTTGGATTCAGCAAGGCAACACGTTCCAATTGTGGAGATCAAGATAAGTGCATGCTCGAGATTTTTAATGGGTCATCTACATCACAAAAAACCCGCCTAACGATATATGCCGGATCAAATACTATATCCTCTACGTCAATTGAGTTAGGACCAGGCAAGTACCACCGAGTGGTTTTTGACATACCTGCGTCAATCCCACTGGTAAGAGCGGAGCTAGCTCCCGACGCGTTGGCCGACGATAATGTGGTAAACCTACTACCTCCGCTCCGGAAGCGTGTCCGAGTACTCATAGCCCTCACAAACTCTAGTTTAGCATCCTTTATTGACCACGCCCTTGAATCTACAGGCCTCCGTGCCACAACTTCAGAAAACCCAGACCTCGTGATTCATCAATCGCCTTCATTTCCAGTAAGTAAAACAACTTGGACCCTCCGAATAATCCAACCAGATACACCAATCCCGTACATTGGACCGTATATAATCGATCCGACGCATCCGTTAACAGAAGGTCTATCCCTGCACGGCGTGATCTGGGCTGCACAACCGACCACAAACCTAACGAGCGAGATCCCCGTAATTTTGGCTGGAAACGTGCCTCTCCTTTCCACTTATACGGACCTATTTGGACGCCAAAGAATTACGTTGAATTTCGATCCCACTCTCTCGACGCTCCAAAACACTCCTAACTGGCCAATTTTGTTCTGGAATATCTTGCATTGGCGAGCATCGTACCTACCGGGTCCCACGGAAAATAATGTGCCACTTGGTTCAGAAGTGTTAATCAACACAGCTGGTGAACCGATCATAGTGACTTACCCCGATAAGAGCACTAAAATTTTTCAAAGCCAAACTGGGCAATTCTCACTCGAAACAACGATACCTGGTGTATACACAGTGGTAATCGGGCAAACCACAAATCAACTTGCAGTAAACCTGCTTGCACCTGATGAATCGGATCTAACCCAAACCCAGATCGGCAGATGGGGCAAATGGTCCAATGGAACTGATACTTTGTTTACTGAGGCCTCACTGGTTTGGGTGGTGGGACTTCTAACCTTGATACTGCTATTGGCACATTTAATCCTGGTAGTTACTGGAAAAGGAGTTCGGTAATGATCACCTTTTTCCAACCTATCTGGTTGCTGGTGCTAATTCCGCTCCTGGTGGCTCTGTGGCTTTGGCCGCTTCCAAACCGTTTATTGCAACTGTTACGGGCCGCTACTTTTGTTTTAATAGTTTTTGGGATGGCACAAATAGCCCTGAAACTGCCAGGGAAAGCAGGTATCGTAGTCGTCATAGCGGATCGAAGTGCATCTATGCCCCCAAACGCCACCACTTCTCAAAAAGAAATCATTGATCTCCTCCATAAAAAAATGCCCAAACGTAGCCTGCTCGGGGTAGTCTCCTTTGGTCAACAAGCTGTAGTCGAATGTGCACCACAAAGCGGTGGATTCCCTGGCTTCTCAGCCGATGTTAACCCAGATCAGTCTGCGCTTGCTGACGCTATAGAAACTGCACTTTCCTTGATTCCGCCAAATACAAGTTCTAGGATTTTAATCCTCTCCGATGGCAAATGGACCGGTCGCGATCCCATTCCCATGGCGGGGCGGGCTGCCGCCCGGAGCATACCGATAGACTACCGGTTAATCGCACGCCCACAAGTTAATGACCTGGCTATACACTCATTTTCGGCCCCAAATGAAGTCCAACCTGGGGAAGGCTTTTTACTTACGGCGTGGGTTTACTCACCCAGGGGTCAGCCCATCCAATACAAGCTTTTCCGCGGCAATACCATCATTGGTATGGGCACTAAAGATGTCGGGACGGGATTAACTCCCCTTATGTTTCGGGACATAGCTCCCCAACATGGTGTGTGCGAATACATACTTACAATTGAAAGTCCTGAGACCGACCCAACCTTGGAAAATAATAAAGCTCGTGTACTAATTGCTGTCCGTGGGGAAAAATCCATTTTGGCTGTGTCATCGGCGGGAGAAAATTCTGGCCTGGTAAAGCTCCTCCGCCAAGCTGGACTAGCTGTGACAGCTTATCACCCTGAACAACTTAAATGGAGTATCGACGAACTCGCCCAGTTCAGTTCAGTGATACTTGAAAACGTGCCGGCCATTAAAATTGGCTCCCAGGCACTCCACACGTTAGCAACCTGGGTCGAGGAAACAGGTAGTGGTTTGATGATGACTGGCGGCAAAATGTCCTACGCACAGGGCGGTTACTTTAAATCGCCGCTCGAGCCGATATTGCCAGTGTCCATGGAAGCGCCACGGGAACACCGTAAATTTCCGATTGCAATTGTTGTTGCACTTGATCGATCGGGTAGTATGGCTGCTCCTGTGAGTGGGGGTCGGTGTAAAATGGACCTCGCTAATCTAGGCGCCGCACAAGTCCTTGACCTGCTTTCACCAATGGATGAGTTCGGTGTTATTGCTGTGGATACTTCCCCCCATATCGTTCTGCCCCTCGATACCGTAGAAAGAAATGCCACGAAACGAAAAGCAATTCTTTCCATTAAACCCGCAGGTGGTGGTATATTCATTTACCAAGCGCTCTCAGCCGCAGCTAAAATGATTCTTTCCGCAAAAGCAGAATCCAAGCATATCATCCTATTTGCAGATGCTGCTGATTCCGAAGAACCAGGAGAATACCGAGAACTGCTTGAAAAATGCCGGGAAGCCAATATTACAGTAAGCGTAATCGGGCTAGGAACTGAAAGCGATGTGGACGCACAATTGCTAAAAGATATAGCGCAGCGTGGTGGAGGCGAATGTTACTTTAGCTCGAACGCTGAGAGTCTCCCAGCACTTTTTGCTCAAGACACATTCCTTGTAATGCGAAACACCTTTGTAACTGAACCAACACAGATCCAGTTAACTCCCAACTACATAGCTATTGGAATGCCGCTTCCAAACGATCCTCCACCAATAGGTGGATATAATCTGTGTTATCCACGACCAGGGGCAAACCTGGCCGCAATCACTGTTGATGAATTTAATGCCCCAATTGTAGCTTTCTGGAACGCAGGCACTGGACGAGTCCTATGTTTTTGTGGGGAAGCGGATGGCAGCCATAGCGGACAGTTCGCCACATGGGAACACGTGGGGTCTTTCTACGCCACTTTAGCCCGTTGGACTGCCGGCAAACCTTCTTCTTTGCCCAATGGAATGGTCTTGGCCCAGCAAGTCCGAAATGGAGCTTGTCATATCCAACTTCACTTGGACCCACAACAAAAATGGGATGCGGTATTGGAAACTCCGCGCGTACGTTCTTTACACGGATTCCCAAACCTGCCCCCGAAAATCTCTACAACAACAATGACATGGAAATCCGCCGACTTACTTGAAGCAGTCATCCCTTTAACAAGTGGCGAAACTCTCATTAATGTAGTCGAGTTAGCCACCAACTTAACTGCAACCCTGTCACCCGTCTGCCTACCGTACTCACCAGAGTTTACACCAGAGCAACCCGGCCGCGGTGTTGCAACCCTTGCGCAAATAGCAGCTATGACTGGGGGGAAAGAACGAATTCAAATAACGCACATATGGGACGAACTCCCCACAAAAACTCGTTTTGTAACCCTGACTCCTTGGGTGTTCGTAGGGGCGATTGCCTTCTTCCTAGTAGAGATTTTAGAGCGTCGAACCTTGCTACTGCACAGTCTAATGGCTCGAATACCAGTTGTAAGTAAACCTGACGCCGTATCACTCGAACTCGAATCCGCGCCTCAAAAAACCCCCTTACTATCCCAATTCTTCCGCAAAGCCCACCAAAAGGCTACCACGCAGAAAACTTTGATTCCCCCTCCAACACCACAACCCATGCCTTACAAGGTAGACACAGATACAACCAGTCAGCAACCTTCAGACGAAAAAGAAACCCGTATCCAAAAAACTTCTCTTGATACGTTCCGAGAGGCACGTGAACGAGCTAAACGTCGTCTCCAAAAATAAAAAAGATCGCAATACGATAATTAGTGGGTACTAGATGGAAACTAGAACTGGCGCACAGTTGGGCTACAGGTTTACGCGTAAAACTCACTACAACAACAGAAGCGGCAAGTTTGTCCACCGCATCTCTCGAAGCACCTAAAAAGCTAAGCCGAAGACTCCGCGGCAAGTTAAGCTGAATTTTCTAGGTTAAAGAACGCCGATTTTGAAACTGGCAGTCCTCAACTAAAACCTAACCTTTTTGCCCAGCCTGGGTTTAAGTTTTTGTGTAATCCCCCTTACGCTTTGCGAAGTCTTTTACGTTCATTGCGCAAACCAATACCTGCAATGCCTAGTCCTTCCTTTTCGCTCTTTGTAAATGGTGGGTATTGGACGTCACAAAAGCCATTCAAAGGCAAGTCTTATGCCCACGCTGCACAAACAGCTCTCCAGAAAGTTTAAATTCGCCTTTATTTAATCGGGTAAGCCTCACCTTCTCGCCCTATGCCTACTTCTCAAGGCGCCAATCTTATGCTAAAAGGCGTCCTCGCAGGTTTGCGTGGAAATACAATCTCATGCACACCTGGTTCGAGTGCACAAACGCTTTTACCCATTACACAACCTTTTACTTACTCCTTACACTCACAAACTCCCCTAACCCCTTTTGAGGTGAGTTGGATAATACACACGGATGCTTATGCTAAAGCTGCACTTTGCCGGAATAGTAGAACTCCAAAGGCCAATAATTGATGCGTTTTCATGGCACCTTGGACCCGAACCTGGGCAAATAATTAGCTTTCCATTTCAGCAAAAATTGAACACCAGGACAAATTCCCACCACTTGAGCAGTAGCAAACTAATTTGGGTTTAATAATGCAAACTAGAGTCGAAATGGGAGTCGTCCATTTTACTTCCTTGGTCGTTCTCGGGGGATGAGTACTATTGGACACCCCTCGTAACCAAACGCTCGACGGATTTGGTCCGCGAGGTACCGTTTATACGGCTCGGTAAACAGATCCACTCGGTTCACAAAAAGCAAAAAGGTTGGTGGGGCTTGGGATGTTTGGGTGGCGTAAAAGAACTTGAGTCTATGCCCCTTTGAGCTCGGAGGCTGTCGCGATTCAACCGCAGCATGCAAAGTTTTGTTCAAAATGCTAGTTGGAATTTTCTGCCGCATTTGCCCAGCAACGTATCGGATCGAATCCAGCAATCGCTCAACATTACGGCCAGTCTTAGCTGAAAGGAAAATGACCGGGGCATGATCCAGGAAAAACAATTTTTGATGTACCCACGCAGCAAAACCCTCCATCGTACAAGGGAAATCACTGGAACGGCCCCCCATAAGTTTCGAAAGCTTATCCACCGTTTTTTTATCAGCTAATGCTTGCTCAACTTTTTCCTCAAATAAATCCCACTTATTCACTGCCAGAACACAGGCTTTTTGAGCGTCGACTATCATGCCACCAATCTTTTTATCCAACTCTACGATTCCTGTTTCAGCATCTAACACGAGTACTGCAAGGTCACAACGCTCTATGGCGCGTTTGGCCCGGGTAACACTGAAGAATTCCACTGAGGTAGAAATACTACGCGCTTTCCTTATACCAGCGGTGTCAATAAAGACGAAATTTTCCCGGCGCCCCTCCGTATCTATTTCAAAAGGTACATCTACGCTATCTCGAGTGGTACCAGGAATTGGAGAAACAATCACCCTGTTCAAACCAGTAATAGCATTTATAAGCGAAGATTTCCCCACATTTGGGCGGCCTACTATGGCTATTTTTATAGGTTCAGATGGCTGCTCCTCGGAGTCGGTGTCTCCTTGCTCTTGTTCCTTAGCATTGGCTTCTGACTTTTTAAGCCTACCCAGGGTTTTCACCACTGCATCTAGTAGCTTTGAGACACCTCGGTTATGTATGGCGCTAACGGGAAATATCTCTTCAAATCCAAGCTTAGTGAATTCGGAAGCTCCAGCCTCCAACTCTTGGTTGTCGGCTTTATTCGCCACCACAAGTACTGGTTTGCCGCATTTCCGCAGAAGATTTGCCACCTCAATATCCAGAGGTACAACACCGTCTTTAACATCCACTACAAAAACAAGCAAATCGGCTGAGTCAATCGCTACTTTGATCTGCTCAATAGTCCTCTGCAAAATGGGATCCTCAACCTTTTCCCCTGGCATAATACATATGCCACCCGTATCGACAACGGTAAACGGCATTCCACGCCACTCCGCCTCGGCTGTGATCCTATCACGGGTCACTCCCGGCTCATCATGAACTATAGCTATCCGCTTCCCCACAATTCGATTGAAGAGCGCGGATTTACCCACATTAGGCCTGCCCACTATGGCAACTAATCCACTCATAAGCCTCGTAATTTCGACAATGTATCCCACCCTGCCGTACTCCGCAAGGGGAGCCCCAACGTACCACTAAAAGCTGCATGATCTGACATAAACCTTTCTTGGATGTTGAAAAAAGAATTGCGCTAAATCAATTCGCTGCTAAGTTTTAAGCCTTACTTAACACAGCTTAATTGTGGTAAGGCCTTAAAGTGCGGAAGCACACGCCTAGTCTCGGGTGGGACTGGGTGGCCAAAATGTAAATCCAAAAAACAATCCCGCACTTTACAGCGGGATAAAAAGGTCAGAACAACATTCTGGCCAAAGCTCAACCATAGAAGATCGTGCTAAACATCGGATTAAAGGATCTAATTGAAGCTGGTGTTCACTTCGGGCATCAAACACGACGATGGAACCCGAAGATGCGGCCATATATTTACGCCGAAAAGGATGGGATCCACATAATCAATCTGGAAAAAACTCTCCCACTGCTCGAAACCGCTTGTATGTTTTTAGGAGACGTAGTTCGCGGCGGGGGGAAAATATTGTTTGTCGGGACAAAAAAGCAAGCCCAAGAAATTGTAAAGCAGGTTGCCCAAGATACTGGACAATACTATGTCAACGCACGCTGGCTTGGGGGCACACTTACCAATTTCCAAACCATCCGCAAATCAATCCAACGTCTAGAAAAACTAGAACGACTAATTAACGAAGGCCTTATTAACTCTTACGGCAAAAAAGAGCAATCGTCACTGCGTCGCGAATATAATCGATTACTGAAATATTTCGAAGGTATCAGGACCATGGATAAACTCCCGGACGTTTTATTTGTAATCGATGTAAAGAAAGAACGAATTGCGGTAGCTGAAGCACAGCGGCTCAAAATACCAATAGTTGCTATTTGTGATACAAATGCGGATCCTGATTTGATTGATTATCCAATCCCTGCAAATGACGATGCTATTCGCTCTCTCAAACTGATTTTGGGCACAGTTGAACAAGTGATTATGCAAGCCAGGGCCGAATACGAGGCCCGTGGGTATAGAAAGCTTTCCAAGGACGAAGAACCGGCAGAAAGTCCAGCTTTTCAACAGCCCCAAAAAGAATCTAAGGAGTCTGAAACAACTACCTCTTCAGAAACACAATCTGTAACCGCTTAACTTTCAAACCTGACTTAGCGTATGGCACAAATTACTGCTGCAGATGTTGCTAAATTACGTGCAATGACCAACGCCGGCATGATGGATTGTAAAAAGGCGTTGGAAGAAGCAAATGGCGACTTCCAAAAAGCTATAGAAATCCTCAGGAAGAAGGGTGCTGCCACAGCACAGCTAAAATCCTCTCGAGCTACTCGAGAAGGTGTAATTGCCCGGTACATTCAACCAGACTCACGCGTTGGTGTGTTGGTGGAGGTGAATTGCGAAACCGATTTCGTTGCCCGAAATGAATTATTTAGAAATTTCGCCGAAGAAGTGGCCAAAAAATTAGCACAAGACCCAAATGCAAACTTCGAAGAGCAACGCCAAAACCTAGTTGGCCAGATAAGAGAAAATATCCAAGTTTCAAGATTTGTTAGAATGGAAGCCAATGAACCTGGTGTTATTGCAGCCTACATTCATACCGGGGCAAAAGTTGGTGTCTTAGTGGAAGTGGGCGCTACAAAACCAGGTACAACCACACGCGAAGAGTTTAAACAGTTGGTAAAAGACATCACTCTCCAGATAGCAGCCGGGAACCCCTTAGCCATCTCACGAGAACATCTGGACCCAAAAGTAATCGAGAAGGAAAAAGAAATCGCAGCCGAGCAGGTTAAAAACAAACCACCTAATATCATCCAGAAAATTGTCGAGTCAAAGCTCGAGAAATTTTATCAAACGGTTTGTCTACTTGACCAAGGCTACATAAAACAAAACGGGGAAATAACCGTGAAACAATATATCGATCAAGTTAGCAAGCAGTTAGACGACACTATTACTGTCCGGCGATTTGTCCGGTACCAAGTCGGAGAAACCCAATAAACAAACCAAATAGCCGCAGACCAGTTTAATTTACCACGCCCAGGGGGAGATATTCTGCAAAATTGAATATCTCCCCTTTTTTGGCACGAAGTTCATGGCAAAGCCCTAAGTGGGACTATTATCCCCTAAAACCCAAAGTGGCTCAATTTAGTTAAAAATGTCCGCCACCAACATGAGTCATTAATCAGAAACGCAACTCCCCACAAATCTTAAATCACATGGGGGTAAAATCTTAACCTTTAAAAACACTTGGCATAAATAAGCACCAAGATTTAGCCCTTTGCAGGGCTTAAGTTTGCCGCCTAGTATGGTAGCTTGAGATGGATTTGATCACTTCTCCCAAACGCTTAACTCCTTTTTGTATTTCTGAAGCGGAAGCACTACCAAAACTCAGGCGCATCTCATGATTGGGCACTTTGCGCCAGGGATCTCTCGCGTAACAATAACAACCCGGTACATATAATACCCCCTGCCTCAAAGCCGTCCTGAATAGCTTAGATCGTGGACCCGTGCATTGATGCCGCGGTAGTCGAATCCAGTAATATAAGCCGCCCGTCGGATGCCACACATCTATATACGACGGGAACCATTTCTCAATCGCATCCTTCATCACTAAGGCCTTTGCACGATAATGCTCATGCAAAACACCCAAGTGACGCTCATATAACCCTGATTCCAACGCCCGGCACACCACATACTGAATGAACTGAGAAGTCCCAAAATCATGATTCGCCTTTATATTCAAAACAGGATCGATAAGTTGAGGTGGAAGCAGACCAAATCCGACCCGTATCCCAGTCGCAAACGGCTTAGTATACGTGCCAACGTAAATTACTCTAGCTTTCGAATCACTAATTTTTAACGCTGAATTTTCATGGCGATTCTCGAAAAGTAGGTCCCTATAGGCTGCATCCTCGACAAGGAACACTGGATGACCCGCGAGTTTCTCAATCCGAAGAAGCCGCTCTAAAACCGCTGCCTTCTTCACAAAAGACCAGACAATGCCGGTTGGGTTGTGCGCGTAAGTAACAATGTAAAAAAGCTTGAGTCTTTTGATCTCACCGCTGGACACCAACCTCCTTAACACATAATCGAAGTGATCTAAATCCACCCCGTCTGGGGTCAGCTTCACCCCGTGAGTTTTGACACCTCGACCCTCTAAAAGCCCAAGAAACACAAAATATGTGGGATCTTCAACCAATACCACGTCCCCAGGATCACAAAGGGCTTCTATCAATAAATACAACAGTTGCTGAGACCCGTGCGTGATAACTACCCGGTCCGCATCAGCTACCCCAGGAGGAAGCCCAAGATCCACCCTTTGGAGACGTTCCGCTGTTAATTCTCGTAACTTTGGTAATCCTTTTGTGCTGCCATATTGCAAAGCCGACTTACCGCAATTCTCGTCTGACAATACATCGTCAACTATGATACGCACCTCTTCTATTGGTAGCGTATCGGGGTCAGTAAACCCTGCGGCTAAATAAATTAGCCCAGGCTGCGTTAAAGCCAAATTCATCAACTCCGCAATAGGAGGTGGTTTGCTTTGGCGGCCAAAAAGAGATAACCAATGGCGCCGCATGTACACAATCTATAAACCAGCATAAAATCGACAAGTCGCCTCTGCATCCCCACACGACTGGCCAAGTGTGATAAAATAATCAGCTATGACTTGCCCGCCCTTCATGCTATCAATATACCTATGGATGAAAATGTTGTATTGGTGAACTTAGTTCTGCCTTTTAGCGTTGGGGTTATAATTGGAGGCACAATAGTGATGGGTTTCGCAATTTTTTACTACCGCACCAGGATCAACTTATTGAAAACCCGACTCCTTGAATACGATCGAGAAATACAAGAACTAAGCCAGTTGCGTCTGCAATTACAAGAAGCCCAAATAGCCCGAACCCGTGCTGAAGAGGCAGCAGCTCGCGTCCCTAAATTAGAACAGCAGATCCAGGAACTATCAGACTCGTACCTGCGCCTCGTCAAAGAAAATGCCGAGCTTAAAAAGGACCAGGAAAAAATACAATGGCTTGAGCAAAGCGAGGCGAGGCTAAGGGAAACGTTCCAATCCTTGGCTTCTGAAATTCTGAGGTTTAACACCCAAGACCTAATCAATCGATCTGAGAGCATTATTAAACCTCTAGCTGAAAACTTAAAACAACTAGAGGGACATATAAGGGCACTTGAACAACAGAGGGAAGGCTCCTACCGCGCCCTTGATACTAGGATAAAAGACTTGCTACAAGCTCATACTGAACTGCAACGCGTCACCACCCGCCTTCAAGAAGCACTCAAATCACCAACCGTCCGAGGTAGATGGGGTGAATATCAACTCCGCCGGATTGTTGAAATGGCTGGCATGACTGAACATGTAGATTTTCAAGAACAGCCTGTCACCGAAGAACTAAATCGTCCTGATCTGCTTGTGTACCTACCTAATGGCGGTGTCGTCCCTGTTGATGCGAAAGCCCCTATGGAAAATTATCTTAAAGCCATTGAAGCCCCAGATGATCAAAAAAATAGTTTTCTTGAAGCACATGCAAAAGCGCTAAGAAACCGTCTCAAGGAACTGGGCCAACGTAAATATTGGGCGCAATTCAAAAATTCTCCCGAGCTCGTTGTCATGTTTGTACCAAGCGAATCGTGTCTGAGCTATGCTTTTGAGCGCGATCCCGGATTGTTCGAGTTCGCCCTGGAACAGCGAGTCTTGCCCGCTACTCCCGTCACACTTCTTGCCATTCTCAAATCCGTCGCATTTGTATGGCAACAACACAAGTTCGAGGAAAACGCTCGCCTCATTGCTGATGCCGGTCGTGAACTTCATAAGCACCTCGTCAAGTTACTCGAATTCTTCAACAAGGTCGGCCGGAACCTCGATTCCACCGTAAAAGCTTACAACGATACTGTGACCAGCCTTGAAAAAGCGCTATTGCCCCGCCTACGACGGTTTATGGAGCTAAGCCACGCATCTCAACTTCCTCCAGACACAACTACAATTGACCGGAGGGTTCTGTTATCGGAATCTACACCACCTGAAGACCCAGCAAATAACCAACCTACCATTAACCAATCAACATAGCCTCAAAGCACATACCAATTTTATGCACACTTTCTCTCAGCTTAGACAGTGGAGAAGGCAAATCAAATTTAGTTTTAAACACTCCATCGGTGGTACCACTAAATTTTCCCTTCAATCCACTTGCCTGCCATAAGAGCGATTCCACTTCCCAAAGGAACAGCTGCACGTTTCAGTCACACACTACATATGGTGATGACCAATGGGCAAGGCCTATCGCTCCAAAGATCATTTTCAGGCAAACATTTAAGAGGACGTTACATCGCGTTCGGAATGACGTTTGACGGATGGACACGTATTCGGCTATATTCGCGTGCATCTATGTACTAAGAAGCGCAGCCCAAAAAATATGAAAAACCCATTTAAAATCTATCCAATACCAGCTTTACCTCCTCTCTTTTCCCCATTCTGCGGATTCATCTTAGCAGCATTCCTCATTACCCTCCGCGCAAATGCCCTAGCTACGCTAACTGTGTATGATCTGCGCTGCGAATACCTCTGTAACCCCGAGGGTATCTTAGGCTCTGTAAATTCCCGGCCGCGACTTAGTTGGAAATTAGAATCCTCAGAACCCAACCAATACCAAACCGCTTACCGAATAATAGTCGCCTCTTCACCTTCCCTCTTAGAAAAGGAGCAACCAGATCTTTGGGATACAGGAAAGGTGCAGTCTGATGAAACGACCCACATTGTATACGGCGGCAAACCGTTGCCATCATTTGCCGAATGTTACTGGCGGGTCATGGTTTGGGATTCACATAACCGGCCGTCTAAATGGAGCAAAATCGCAAAATGGTCCACCGGGCCTGCATCTATTCAGGACTGGGGTAATGCAGTGTGGATCGGCCTTGACGGAATAGAAAAAACTAACTGGCTATCAGATACCTGGTGGATTTGGCACCCTAACGACCCTAACCCTCAAGTCCAGCCACAAAAGGCTACCAACTATTTCCGCCGCCTCATATTTGTTCATCCACATAAGAATGTGAAACGCGCAATTTTCCAATATGCAGGAGATGACATGTGTCGAGGGTGGTTGAACGGAAGCGACTTGGGAGCCCGTAAAGGTTACCGCACAGTCAAATATTGCGATATAACCTACGGGCTTGTTCCTGGCACAAACGTACTCGGACTGACAGGTTATAAATGGGACACTAATCGCCATTCAGCAGGCATCGTTGGTTCATTACTTATAGAATATGAGGATGGAACAACTGAACTCATTCCAACTGATGAAAGGTGGCGCGTTTGGACAAACGAAGTCGCTGGGTGGCTAAAAAAGGATTTTGATGACTCATCTTGGCCGAACGCTAAAATAATCGGACCCGTAGGAATGGAACCCTGGGGAAAAGTCCAAGCTGCTGAAGATCGTACACTACCCGCCCGTTGGGTACGGAAAGAATTTGTCGTAAAAAAACCAATTTCCACAGCAAAAGTGTATTATTCAGGACTGGGCCTCTCCGAACTCTACATCAATGGGCACAAGGTTGGCGATAAGGTCCTCTCCCCTGCCTTAAGCTATTACAGCAACAGGGTCTACTACGTCGCTGAGGACGTAACCCGGTACCTTAAACGCGGTTCAAATGCGATCGGAGTAATTTTAGGGAACGGTCGATTCTACGCCGACCGAAGCCGGGTTTATGCCGGGACGCTAAACTTCGGTTTCCCTAAACTTCTTCTCAAAATGCGGATCCAACACACAGACGGATCAACAACTGAAATAGTTAGCGATGAGTCGTGGAAAATAACGGATCAAGGGCCAATTCGTGCCAATAGCGAGTTTGATGGGGAAGAATACGACGCGCGCCTAGAAATGGATGGATGGGCAAACCCAGGCTTTGACGATTCCAAATGGTATCAAGCCCAAATAGTAAGCCCGCCCGCTGGAATCCTTGCTCCACAAATGACTCCACCTATAAAAGTAATCGAAACAATTAAACCCATCTCAGTACGGGAAGTAGCACCCGGCATCCACGTTTTCGATATGGGCCAAAATATCGTGGGATGGTGCCGACTCAAAGTCCGAGGGCCAGCCGGCACTACTGTCCGAATCAGACACGCTGAACGATTAAATCCGGATGGCACGTTGTACATGGCAAATTACCGGGGCGCACGGGCTACTGATTTATACATTTTGCGCGGATCCGGCTTGGAAATATACGAACCGCGATTTACATACCGAGGTTTTCGGTATGTTGAAATTAAAGGCTATCCAGGAAAACCTACTTTGGATTCAATTGAGGGGCGGGTAGTGCACGACGATCTTGAGCCCACTGGTGTATTCACTTGCTCCCACCCCCTAGTAAACAAAATCTTCAAAGCTGCAGTTTGGGGAATTCGGGGTAATTACAGGAGCATACCCACCGATTGCCCACAGCGCGATGAAAGACAAGGATGGCTAGGTGACCGCTCTCAAGAATCCATAGGTGAGTCATACCTATTCTGCGTCGCTCCATTCTACCGAAAATGGTTATACGATATCATAGATTCACAACGGCCAAACGGGTCCATCCCCAATGTAGCTCCGCCATTCTGGCCCATCTACACCGATAATGTAACTTGGCCAAGCACTTTCATCTTCGTCTCTGACATGCTTCTACGACAATATGGTGACACGCACATCATAAGCGAAATTTACGAGCCAGCGGAAAAATGGATTAATTACATGCAACAGTTCTCCAAAAATAACCTTATCGATCGAGACAGTTATGGGGATTGGTGTGTGCCGCCAGAACATCCAAACTTAATTCACACTAAAGACACGAACCGTATCACATCCGGGGCCCTACTGGCTTCGGCCTATTTCTATCAGAACCTTAAACTTATGGCTGAATACGCAACCATGCTTGGCAAAACAAACCAAGCAACCATGTTCGCCGGAAAAGCAGAAGCATTAAAAAAGAGTTTTAACGAAAGATTCCTCGATCAAAACAAAGGCCGTTACGACAATGGCACCGCAACCTCTTCCCTGTTGCCATTGGCTTTTGCTATGGTGCCAGAAGAGTTTCGTGGCCCAGTCTTTGGTAACCTTGTCGACAAAATCCTCAACGATTTCAAAGGTCATATCCCAACTGGGGTAATCGGGTGCCAGTTCCTTATGCGCACTCTTACCCAATTCGGCCGAGGGGATATAGCATGGATGATTCTTACTAATGAGACCTACCCTGGTTGGGGTTACATGATCAAACAAGGGGCTACAACTATCTGGGAGCTTTGGAATGGTGATACTGCCGATCCACAAATGAACTCAGGCAATCACGTAATGTTAATAGGTGACCTAATTGTATGGATGTTTGAGGATTTAGCTGGCATACGGCCTGACCCAGAAATCCCAGGATTCAAGCACATCATCATGAAACCAACTCCAATCCCTGGACTCACCTATGTTGAAGCAAGCTATAAGTCTATCCGAGGCCTTATCACTAGCAGATGGGAAACCCGTGGACAGGAATTCACCTGGCACGTGACTCTTCCACCAAATACATCAGCTACTGTATGGATTCCTTCAGCCCACCCAAACACAGTCAAAATAAACGGCAAAACCCTGGGCAAATCAACGTACGCAAAACTCATAGGCTACAGAACAGGTTACACGATCTGTAAACTTGGTAACGGGTCTTACACGTTTACCAGCAAGTGATCCCAATTATTTTTCTTGGCCAACACAACTTAATCAAAACAACGAAATCGCTGACTGAATACGTCCATGGCATAACAAATGTCTACTTTCTTCCATTCTAAGCTAACAGCTGAGCATAGTGTTAATAAGCTGCACAGGGCCCGGAAAGATCACACTCTGCTTGCATTTCTAAGTTAACCACTAGTCTTCACAAATAGAGAGATGCAATAGCCAGTTTTTACAAGAGAGTAGGCAACCCTTTACCGGCTATAAAAACCCATAAAATCCAGCACTCATCTAAAAATCAAGGGTCCAAGTAAAGGTGCACTTCACAAGTTTTAGTTCGAAAAACTCATCCTATTTACCTGCTTGCATCTAAGGCTTTTTCCGATTTCTTTCGCCAGTAATTAGCAAGCAACGATGCGGAAAAATTCATCCATGGGCTGAAGACAATAGCGGGAAGGCCAAGCGTATTTAACTTCCCCATCATTGCTGCTATTCCCGTGGCCATTCCACCATTTTGCATTCCCACTTCAATCGAAACCGTTCGTGCATCAATTTTGTTCAATCCCAATAACCGACTAAACCAATAACCAAGCAAATAGCCTGCTAAATTATGAGCTACTGCCACGACTACTAACACTCCCCCAACAGATAAAAGTTCATTCCGGCCAGCCGCCGTCGTCACAGCGTTGTAGTAAATAATGCCGACCATGGACAAAATAGGCATAATCTGCTGGATCCGATTCCAGCGTCGCCAAAGCGCATGGAATAACCAACCAACAGCTGGCACAGCTGCCAAAAACGCTGTAATTTCGAGGATCTCCCCAAATCCTGTAATGGCAAACAGCCCTTCAGTAACAACGTCATTAATGCATATGGCTGGCCAAATTAGACACGCCAAGGAATATGCTGCCACCTTGGCGCGCATTGGGCTTTCCACGTTTTTCAACCAATCATGCACCATTGCCGCGCCAATTGGCACAATCACAATTTTGATTATGTCAGCCATCATTGAAAGAAAGTCTACTTTAACCAGGTGACCAGCTAAGACTTTCATCCAAAAGGGAGTCACGATAGGAGCAAGCAAAGTAGTAACTGCAGTAAGAGTCACTGAAAGGCCTAGATTGGCCCTGGCTATATAATTCATCACGTTAGAGGCTAACCCACTAGAACACGAGCCAATAAGAATTATACCTGCTGCGATTTCTCCAGGCAATTTTGACGCTGTTGCCAGGCAGTAGCCTACCAGTGGCATTATCGTAAACTGACTTATCACACCAACTAAAATCCCCCCAGGAGCCCGAACTACTCCCGCAAAGTCACGTAAACTCATTTGTGTTCCCATCCCAAACATTACAAGTTGGATAACTGGAAGCATTAACCAAGGAGACCGAAGTTCAATCCCACACAATCTTTGAAAGCCACTTGGATATATTAATGGCACTATTATTGCGGCAATTATCCAAAAGGTGAACTGGTGCCACCGCAATTGGCTAAAGGCGCTGCTGCAAACAGCTACTAATACGACACCCACCGCGGTACAAGGTCTTGCGAGGACCTCCAAACTACCTAACCATCCCACCCCTCCCATCAAAATCAACAAGATTCCAGCGACAAATCCCCAGGCCTTCAATCTCCCCAAAAAAATGGATCCCAATTTTACATTTCCAGCTTCCCCTCCATACCTCCAAATGCGCGAGATTGAACTCATGTCATAAGTTTAAAACCTTTTTCAAATAATCAATCAAAAGCGGTGGACTGCTCAAAACAGGCACATTAACCTCGCTGGGCCTCATGCCTTCCACAGCCCGAGCCATAGAGGCTTGTGCCAAAACCACCACTTCACATCTCTTACTCAACCGACGAATACCATCTCGTACTAATTCGTCATGCTCCAAATATTGCCTCGCTTGTAAGTAGTTAAATGCCTCGTCACAAACCTCAAATTCCACTTCAACTTCCCGACCCACCGATTTAGCACTCCTTTTTATCAAATTCATGGTAGGTAAAAGCGTTGTTCGTAGGGTGGCTAAAACCCCAATCTTTGAAGCAGTTTGAACCACATAATCAGCCATTGGTTTATCCACCCTAACTACAGGTACTGAAACAAACTTGGACGCCCATTCCGCTACTTCGCCCACCGAAGAGCATGTTACTATCACATAATCAGCTCCTCCCTCAACAGCAAGAATAATGTGCTGAAGCACCCGCCATGCAATTCTTGGGCCCACATTCCCCTCTTCAATAACATCCCTAATCAAACTGTCATCTGCCAAATGGAAAAAATTTACCCCATGCAACCGTTGTTCCATTAGCGACGTAAACAAGGGTACTACCAACGTCGAGGTATGTACAAAGCCAATTTTTTTAACACTCATATAATCAATAGCCTAAAAACGCTTGGCGCATTGGCCATAGGGTAAAAACATCTCCCTTACACAAAACAGCGCTTGCGATATATGTGAAGATATGAGAAAATCCCCTTAGTAGTCGAGCATGTTTTTCAATACTTGTAACCACCATTATCTGCCAATCATCGCTAACATCATCCGGCAAGATGTCATAAAAATGATTTTCCTGGCCGGTGATGGTCACCCCGCCCCAGCCCTCTCAGCCGTCGATATCATCACTACACTCTACTTTAAGGTAATGTACGTAGACCCCAAAAACCCTAACCGCCCCGACCGCGACAGATTTATACTCTCGAAAGGACATGCTTGCCCCGCATACTATGCAGCCCTAGCCAGACGCGGATACTTCCCAGTAGAATGGTTACCAACACTTCGCCGTTTAGGTTCCCCCCTTCAAGGACATCCCGACATGAAAAAAACCCCGGGCGTAGATATGACCACCGGCTCCCTTGGACACGGTATAGCTATTGGAGCTGGCATGGCGGCGGCAGCAAAACTCATAGGATATAAGTATCGCGTATTCGTCCTCACCGGAGACGGCGAATTAAACGAGGGTATTAACTGGGAGGCTGCCCAATCTGCCTCCCATTTAAAACTCTCGAATTTAATCGTAATTGTTGACAACAACGGTTGGCAAAGCAGCGGCCCAATTAAACTCGTCAGCGGCCTAGATAATATTTGTTCATTATTTCAGGCTTTTGGATGGAAAACCTTAGAAATAGACGGCCACGACTTTAGCCAGATATTTGAGGCTATTCAGATTGCAACGGATTCGAAAGACCGCCCAACCGTCATCCGGGCATACACCGTGAAAGGCAAAGGAGTCCCATTCATGGAGGGGGACAATTCCTGGCATAAACGGGTCCCCAGCCCAGAAGAGTTTAAACAGGCAATCAGCTACCTAGAATCCGAAAAAGCACGTCTAGAGCGTCTGGCTACTTCCACACAAAAACCATGAGTAAACCCGTTGATTTATATCCGACTAAACCTGAAATCACATCTTACGCGTGCACACGCTCTGCTTTCATTAAAGCCCTTATCAAACTTGCTGAAAAAGATCCCACGGTATGCCTTGTTTTGGCTGATTCCCTTAAATCTGCTCGCGCTGAAGAGTTTGCCCAACGGTTCCCAGACCGATGTTTTGAGTTAGGGATATGTGAACAGAACGCGATTTGTTTTGCAGCAGGACTTGCAAGCACCGGTTTGAAACCCTTTTTCTGCACTTATGGTGGGTTCATTGCCATGCGTGGTTGTGAACAAATCAGGACATTCGTGGCATACCCAGGTTTAAACGTAAAACTTGTGGGGTTTAACGGGGGTATTTTTGGGGGCGAACGCGAAGGAGTTACACACATGGTTTTTGAAGACTTAGGAATATTACGAGCTATTCCAGGAATTGAAATCGTAGTGCCCGCAGATGCAGACCAAACATATCAAGCCACTTTAGCCGTAGCATCTAGGCCTGGTCCCGCCTACATTCGCATAGGCAGTGGAAAGGATCCGATAGTCTACAACCCCCCAGTGGAATTCAAATTCGGTACACCAAAAATAATCAAGAAATACGGGGATGATGCAGTGATCTTTGCATGTGGGCCTATAATTTTGTGGGCATTAAAAGCAACCGACCTGCTTCACGAACGAGGGATACAAGTTACACTCGTCGAAGTCCACACTATCAAGCCCATTAACCTACCAAACCTCCTCCATTTAATCGAGCGGACTAAAGCAGTAGTGACTGTCGAGGATCACAACATCATTGGGGGTCTTGGAAGTGCGATAGCTGAAATAATTGCGGAACATTACCCTGTACCGCTAAGGCGGGTAGGCTTGCAAGATGTGTATCCAGAATCAGGAGAGGCTAATCTATTATTCGATCATTTTCATATGGGTGTACTCGACATTGTCAACGCTACTGAAAACGTCGTTGCATCAAAGCGCTAAACCGAGGAATTGAAGTTGTAGGTGCCTCCACACAATCCATCAACACACTGTGATAATTTTAAATCCCCCAATAATCTTGCTTATTTTAACCAAGAACACCTTTGAAAGTCGCACTCGGTGTACCACAGCGCCCTCAAGATCCCATCTAAGTACAAAAACTCCAAATTACTCTAATTTTAGTCTAGCAAACCCTAAACCATGCATGCCCATACCCGTGACTACATGTAAGCAACCTTTTGTCAATGGACTTTGTTCTCCTATTTCATTTTTGATTGCTGTTATTGTAACCCTTGCAGCACATACGTGCTTCCCAGCAATTGCCTCATAATTAGGGTACTTTAAGCCCCAAAAAAACTGCCTAATGGGGAAAGCAAAAGCCATCTGTTGAAATGTGCCCAAGCAAAAGATATTTGGACTCGACACACTTTTCCTCTCCCTAAATTTAAACTCCATTCGTGTATCCACACTAAACCAACACTCTAAGACCTAGCATTATATTGAGGTGGGATGTGCAGTTACAAAGTTTCCGGATAGCCCTCTACAAAAAGCACTCAGGTTCCCCACATCCCTGTACTAACTCACCGTACTCGAAATCAATAAGGCGTTAATTCTCTCGCTCATTCCCAAAACAACTCTACCGCAGTTCCAAAAAAGACGCTGGGGATTGGATTATCAGAAGCCACTAAATGTGTAAATCCAAAGCATTCCCAATACAAATACTTTTTAAATTTAGGCATTCCTCATCCAAGCGTTACATCCATTTGTTATGGGCTCACCGCCTGGCACTTATTCCTACGACTCCTGGGACGTCTGAAATTGGAACCTTTAGTGGCCGTACGAAAGACGTGGCAATAAGCGTTTCGTGCCGGAGTTAAGCATTGGATGTTATAACGCCGTCTTCATGCGTATGTACCACACGCATTACGTAATTTTTTGGTTATCGGTTCTGTACCCCCCCCATCCCTGGTGCCATCCAATCCCCACAAGGCTTTAAGAATACGCATGAGTAGCATGAAAAGGAACCTATCTCAGTTTAACTTTTTGTATTCTTTGCTCCTTTTATTGGAAGATTTATTGTTTAGCCCAAACACTTAGAAATCACAACCGTATGGTTTACCCTAACCGAGGCGACGAGGTGCAAGACTAGCTAAGTCTTTGATTCCATACACACGCGACTTCGTTGGCACTGACATTTCTGACCTATTAGCCAGAACAGGCCCATGGGTACAACGAAAGGGATGCTGGCGTTATCGTATTTGCCTCAGCTGCATTTATCAAGGCGTCATTCCGAAGTTCCTGAGTTGAACTCACTCCGGGTTGCAAAATTTTTCTACTCGGTTATTGTGTTGACGTAGGACAGCGTTAACGCATCTTATGAAATGATGCACCAGTTATTTCTACTTTTCCTTGTAACAATATGCAGTGCTAAATTTACATGTGCGGAGGAAATATCCGGGAGCAATTCTACAAACCGAGAGGCTGAACTTATGAACGCGACTAACAATGTGCGATTACCGGCGGTAGCTGGCTTATTTTATCCAAAAGCAGAATCATTATTACGCGAAACGGTGGAAAAACTTTTAAAAAGCGCTGAGAAGCCTGCAATCGGGAAAGTGCGAGCAATAATTTCACCCCATGCAGGTTATGAATATTCCGGGCCAGTAGCTGCCGTGGCTTATAATGCAATCCCAGGTCAATCTTTCAAAACCGTATTCGTGTTAGGGCCTAGTCACTATGCCAGGTTTAAGGGCGTTTCTGTTTGTACAAGCGTGGTGTACAAAACACCTCTGGGTTCTGTGCCAATCTCTGCACGCGCTAAGGAACTTGCAAAGATCAAACCATTCGTGCCAGAACCACATTGCATGGTTTACCAACCTAGCTGGGCAAGGATTGCCTCCAGACCATTGCCATTACCCGGCGAAGAAACGCCCGAAACCTGGGAACATTCTGTAGAAGTCCAGATACCTTTTTTGCAAGTTACATTAAAAAACTTCGAGCTGGTTTCTCTAATCTACGGCGAAGCAGACCCAGAAGACGCAGCTAAAGTCCTTGCAGACTTTCTCGATGACTCGTCACTTTTGGTGGTAAGTTCAGATTTAAGCCACTACCTCCCATACTCACAGGCTGTGAACGTTGATAAAACCACAATCAAGTGGATTTGCGAGGGTAATACGGCAGCTTTGGCACACCCAACCGCTGAAAACACAGCCTGCGGGAGAATGCCAATCTTAGCCCTAATGTACCTAGCCAAAATTAAAGGCTGGGAGCCTAAGCTACTCTCATATAAGAACAGTGGGGATACAGCTGGTGATAAAAGTGCAGTGGTAGGTTACGCGGCTATTGCATATGTGGAGCGCTCTTGCTCTTCAAATGCGGTGTCTGAAACCAATCGCGTATCAACAACTGCTGAACCGATAAAGCTCAGCCCTTCACAGAAAAAATTTCTTTTACAATTGGCACGAAAAACCTTGTGCGAGGTTACTGCCAGTAGACCAATGCCCAAAATTGATCCCGCCGAGGTTGATTCAGCCCTTCAAGTTCCCTATGGATGCTTCGTGACCCTCAAAAAAGGTGGTGAACTCCGCGGCTGCATCGGGAACATTTTGCCAGATAAACCCCTTTACGAAGCTGTTATAGAGAATGCAAGAAATGCCGCCTTATACGATTTTAGGTTCCCGCCGGTAACACCGTCTGAAGTCCCTGAAATAAAAATAGAAATCAGCGTACTAAGCAAACCCGAAAAGCTTCAGTATAACTCTCCTGAAGAACTCCTTCGTAAACTACAGCCGCATAAGCATGGAGTAGTTCTGAGGATTGGCTCGCGCGTAGCTACCTTCTTGCCCCAGGTATGGGAGCAACTACCAGACCCAGTAGAATTTCTATCCCGCCTTTCCATGAAAGCTGGTTGCCCACCCGATGCATGGAAGGGGAAAGATACAACAGTGGAAGTGTACACTGTAACCGCATTTGAAGAAGAATAGCTACATTAAGTCTAGGATATTATCTCGACTAAAACGGGAAATGCTCCACAAGTTTATTGTGCGACGGTTATGGGCCCAGTGCTGTTATTAATCATCCTTGGGGCTATCAGCTCCGTCACTCAACTTATACTTGGACGAGAACTTACTTCAACGCTTGCAGGGAACGAAATTGTATTGGGAATAGTCTTAGGCGGTTGGATGATTATCACAGCCCTCGGAACTGCGTTGAAAAACCTCGCTCTTGCAATCAGCAAGTCGAGCCAAATTTACATAGCGCTTTTGTGTCTTTTACCCCTCATTACAATTATACAGGTAATTTTTATTCGCCTTGCCAGAGTCATACTTGGCCTAGGAGGATTGGAAGTATCTCCCTGCTTCTGCACAGTGCTTACTTTGACCGTACTTTCACCATTCTGCATACTGAATGGGTTATTACTCACTGCTGGGGCTTTCTTGCTCCAAACACAAGATTTGCAGGGATTACCGTCCCTTAGCGTAGGAAGAGCCTACGGAGCAGATTCACTCGGGTGGGTGATTGGCGGCATCCTTTTTGCCTTTTGCCTTGTCTGGTTGCTGGATCATATTACGGCACTTGCTTGTATAGGCGCGTGCCTAATCGCTTTTTTCATTATCCCCAAGGGTAGTTCAACATCACAATCTAATCCTAGTTCTAACACCAAGCGCAGATGGGTTCTATTTCAAATTGCCGTACTGGGGGTTTATCTGAGCGTTCTATTGTTCGATATTGAAGAAGCCAGTACGCAAGCAATGATAGCCCCGCAAACAAAGATTTTTAAAGCCAATTCCCCGTACGGCAGGGTTGTCATTGGCACTTCCGGTAGCCAAACAAACATTTGGCAAAATGGAGTCGTCGTATACTCAATACCAGACGTGGCTCACAGCGAGGAATTAACTCATTACGCAATGTGTCAGAGGACTTCTCCTAAACGGGTGTTACTTCTTAGCGGAAGCATAGGCAATCTAATCCAAGAAGTCCTTAAATATAACCCCGAAAATATCGATTGTGTTGAATTAGACCCTGGACTGCTTAAAGCCATACAGCGATTGCACCCACAGTTAATTAACCACTCCCAAGTAGCCTTTGTTTGTGACGACCCACGTCGATTTGTAAAACGGACTACCAATCAGTATGACGTCGTGATCCTAAACACACCGGATCCAGCTTCACTCCAATTAAATCGAATGTACACGTTAGAGTTCTTCAACGATGTGTGTGCAAGACTTTCTGAGAATGGAGTGTGTATTACGCAATTAGGTTCGTACCAAAATTATCTTAGCAAAGACAGCCTTATGATGTTTTCTAGCTTAGCGGCCACACTGAAAACTGTCTTTTCTCACGTCACAATTTTGCCAGGATTAAGGCTTTATTTTATTTCCTCCCAAGCCCCTCTTGATACCAATATCGTCACACTTTTGAGGGAACGCGGAATTACAGTTAACTGGCTTAGAAAAGAGTACCTCGAAGCGATATTGACACCCTCAAGACTCGGCGAAATTCAAACTGCCACCACTTTATCAGTACCCAAAAACACTGATTACAGGCCTTACTTGGTCAATCTAAAACTAAAACACTGGACATCCCAGTTCCGATCACCCTTTCCTACTTTCGTTTCATTAGCCGCTCTGGTCGCTGTAGGTTACACGCTCATTAAAGGCCGGCTTAGCACGGCCCTATTCTTCTCAGGATTCAGCGCTGCAGTGATTGAAATCATTGTATTAATCCTCGCCCAAATAATCACTGGTGCTTTGTACTATCAATTGACAGCTCTCATTACTGCTTTTATGGCAGGCGTAGCACTTGGATCATGGTTAGGGGCTGGATTTTCCACCCTGACGAGTCAGGGTAAATCTGTCACAACCTTATGCATTTCAAATGCCAAGCGCTATTTCGCTATCACTTTCGTATGTGTGAGTGTGCTTATGATCATGCCGTTGGCCGTTAAACCATGCTACACATACCTAGGTTTTGTCGGCACGACCCTGGTATTGGGATTGTTTTCGATATTTGCAGGTGCATGCTTAGGATGGCAAATAGCTCTCGCAAGTCTCATCCAACAATTTACTAGTAACGAATCAAAGCCAATGCCGCACAAAATATTCTCCCTTGATTTTCTTGGAGGATGTATGGGAATGCTTTTGGCTCCTATTATACTGGTTCCAACTTATGGGATAATAACGACATGTTGTGTTTGTGGAGGTGCAAACCTTTTAGTGGGACTATCAATTGCCCTATCAAAAAGACTCTAAATTGAAAACTGTTTTAATGCATCGCCGCCTATGAAATTTATACCTTCGCGTGAAACCCAACCGTTATTCTCCTTGAAGAGCCGCAGACCGTGTCTGAGGCAATTCCCCCAGCTGGCTTCTCGTAAATTCCCTCAAAAAACTCCCAAGCTCATTTTCCTGGAATGGTGTGAGCACTATCTTTCGGATGAAATCCCAATCAGAGGTTAAAATCAGAGCTGCAACCCGTTTCACCCCCTGAGTTAAATGCGAAGCGGTTAGATCGGGCGCTAAACCAAGCAACCCCAAAAGTTTCAACTCAAATGCTAACACATTAATTGCTTTCGCTTCCGCCTCACAAAGGTGAAGTAAAAAACAATTGAACAAATTAAAAATTTCAGGAACTGGTGCACCCGGCTCGGTAGCTTTTTCAACAAGCTGCGCGCAATAAGAAGCCTGCGTAATTTTAGCAATGCTATGCCGGAGAGCCGAATGTGTTTCCAGTACTGAAACCTCTTTTAAAAGATGCAAATCCGACACCCGCTTCTTATAGAAAATCAACTCAAGCTTATAGAAAAGATCGAGTTTACCTCTGAACGGGGAATTAGGACGCCGAGCTCCTTTAGCCAAAGTTGTTATTCGCCCATGCTCGAGCGTAAGCCAGTTTAAAATTAAGCTGCTCTCCGTAACAGGCAAAACCCTAAAAATTATACCCGTCGCACGTTCCATTCAATTTAGCCGAGTGGCACTCACGACTTCTCCCTAAAGACGAAGGAATTAGTTTTGCTAACTCGGAAGCTGGTAAACCATCTTGGAGTCGCACAGCCCCTAAGCTCATGATCCATTTGATCGCATCAGCCACAGACATATCCAGTCGTTTAACCTTGTCTTCCGGAACCCAAATAAGAAATCCTGTGGTGGGATTTGGGGTTGTAGGTACAAACACAGCTACAAATCTTTTATCCCCCTGTCCATGTGCCTCAGACTCAGCTTCTTGGGTAATTAAACCCATCATCCAAAGGCCCGGTGATGGAAATTCCACCAATACCACGGTTTTAAACGCTGTACCTTTCCCGGTGGTTATTGCGTCGTTAACCTGTTTTACTGCTGCATAAAGTTTATTCAGCAACGGGATCTTGAGCATAGTCTCGTCGACAAACCTAACTACTTTTTTGCCCACATAGTGGCGCGTGAATAGACCCACCACCGTTATTACGATTATGGCAAGCGCAAATGCTACTCCGCTCCAATACCAATGCATCGGCCCCTGACCGTTATCGGCATGGGTTATATTCCGCGGCAAGAAAAACAAAAGCGTGTCAGTAAAGCTGGCTACAGTCCCAAACAACCACTTAACAACCGCCAAGGTTACAATCACTGGCAAAACCACAGCCAGCCCTGTAGTAAAACACCGGCGCCACCTCAAAAAAAAGCTGCTGTATTTCATGTTGCTATTTAACCTCCCGAATCAGCAAATCGATGTTAAAATTGCGCTTTACTTGTTCGAGGATTTTATCTTCCCGAGCCTTCATCCGTGCTCTTTTTTCTTTAGTTGAGTCTGAATAACCACATATGTGAAGGATTCCGTGAATTAAGTAACGCACCAATTCTTTCGAAGGACTAGTTCTGTACACCTGAGCCTGAGTGACCGCTACATCAACACACAATAAAATATCTCCGGCTATTACTTTCTGGCAGGTTGACTCTTGAGATCTACACACGAGCCCTAGCTCCATAGGGTCGTACTCAAATGCTATTACATCCGTTGGCCCCTTATGTCTAAGGTACTTTTCGTTTGCGCCAACCATCTCATCCAATCCGACAAATTGTACATTTATAAGAGCCTTTTCTATGCCGAGCTCGTTCAGAATGTGATTTATTATTTTCCGAGCAAGGGGGATCCTAATCTTAAAATCGTTGTCTCTGGAACAAAAGTTAATTTCAAAATGAGAATTAGGCTTTCTCACAAAAACTGCCTTTAATGATCTTCCAGCCTCTCGTAGGAAGCCCGTGTCCGGGCCCGATGTTGTTCGTATGCTTCAACTATTCGCTCTACCAATGGATGTCTAAAGATATCTTTTTTGCTAAGTTCGATTATGGCTATTCCTTTAATGCCTTTGAGAATACGGTGGGCCTCAATTAAGCCCGAACGTTTAGACGGCGGCAAATCAATCTGTGTTTCATCCCCTGTAACAACCGCTTTTGAACCATGCCCTAGCCGAGTTAAAAACATCAGCATTTGATCCGTGGTACAATTCTGTGCCTCGTCTAAAATAATAAACGCATTGTTAAGAGTACGCCCGCGCATGTAAGCCAAAGGCGCTATTTCTATAACCCCACGCTCAGTATGACGCTGAATTTCATCAGCCGGCAACATATCATGCAATGCGTCGTACAATGGTCGCAGGTAGGGCAATATCTTCTCATACAAGTCGCCCGGTAAAAAACCTAGAGCCTCACCTGCTTCAACCGCAGGACGAGTAAGGATAATCCGCGATACCTTGCCTTCGCGTAATGCGTTTACCGCCATTGCCACAGCAAGATATGTTTTCCCGGTACCTGCTGGACCAATACCAAATGTAATATCGTGGGTCTTGATCGCCTCGATATACTTTTTCTGCCCAGGAGTTTTAGGAACCACACATGGCTTCTTATCGGAAGTCCAAATTTTCTCAGCAAGCAATTCCTCAAGCGCTTGCACGCCTTGATCCCTGATTATCTCCAAAGCATGCTTAAAGTCACGCTTTCGTAAAGGCGCACCAGCCCGCAACTGAATCTCAAGCTGCTGAAAAAATTGTTTTGCCAGCTTAATATTCTCAGGCGCACCTTCGAGCCGTATCCAACCGTCTCGCGCAACTGCTTTAACACCAAGCTCTTCCTCGAGCACCCTCAAGTTCCGAGTATCGTTGTCGTAAAGCTGCTGCGCAATTCGTGCGTTTTCAAAATGTAGCGTTTCAACCGGCATACTTACCAAAATTGGGTGTAACTATAATTACCTCAAAATTCACGTTATTCAATGGATCTTTACGCGGAAATTTCGACGGGTTAGGGAACACGATAGAAGCTCATGCATTCTGGTTGGCTTTATTCAACGCAGCTCGGAGTTTGGCCGCTGTTTCAGCCAGTGCTTCCGATAGGACACTAGTATTCGCTATAACAGGCATAAAATTTGTATCGCCGAGCCACCGCGGAACAACGTGGACATGTAGATGGTCCTCTACTCCCGCCCCAGCAATTTTCCCCAGATTCATTCCAATATTAAACCCGTCTGGGCGCATAACCTCCCGCAATGCGTTAACACAACGCCTAATCAAAACCATGAGTTCAGTTAATTCCTCTTCCGAAAGGTCATTCAAATCTGCCGCTTGCTTATATGGAACCACCATAAGATGACCGGCTGCATAAGGATATCGATTTAACAAAGCAAAACATGTTCGTCCTCTTGCTATTACATAATTTGCTTCGTCTTCGTTAGATTCAGCTATTGTTGCAAAAAGCGATTTATCACCACGAGGCGGCTTCGGAGTAAGAATGTATTGAATACGCCAAGGTGCATGTAGTACGTCCATACATTACAATTTATCAAACCTCCCTCCATTGTGTCAAAATTGCGTTCATCAAAGACCTAAAATGTACATCTCGCTTGTCTCTGCACTGACTTCACTTAAACTATTGCACACCATGATCAAAAAAGTTCTTCGAGCAACAACTTCTAAGTGGTTTCTAATGGTAGGTGTAGTCATATGGCTTGGAGCACACCAAGCCCTGGCTTTGGCACTTGAGACCAACAACGTCCAAACGACCGTAACAAACAGCGAAACCACATCCTTAAAGACCTCCGCCAGTGCTATCAGCCAAAAGCATGTAACACCCACATGGATTATTAAGCTTTCGGAAAGCCTTCCGTTCCTAAAATACCAAATTTTTGGCAACGAACTTTGGAAATATATCTTATCCCTTATCTACATTTTTCTTGCTTTTATGCTTGCAAAAGGCGCCGACTTTTTGTTCCGGAGGGTATTAAAGCAGCTTGCTGAAAAAACCACAACTGAGCTTGACGATCTTATAATAGAAACCCTTCGGAACCCCCTAAAAATCGTATTTTTCGTGATTTTCTTGCGTATTGGCTTGGACGTATTTGAGTGGCCTGAAATCATCCAAACAATCTTGTCCAAGGCTTTCACAATCATTGTTGCAGCCACGATAACCTACGCGATCATCAAAGTCCTTGACCTACTTTTCGGCTATTGGCGATCGAGGAACAAAGAAGACAAGAACATTAATGAACAACTCATCCCGCTAATACGCAAGTCCCTTCAAATATTTATAATAATTGTAGCTTCACTTGTGACGTTAACAAACCTAGGCATCGATGTAACTGCAGCAATAGCATCTCTGTCAATCGGCGGCCTAGCCATAGGTTTAGCTGCGCAGGACACCCTAGCTAATATCTTTGGCGCTGCCGCAGTATTCATTGATAAACCGTTTAAAATAGGCGACAGAGTAAAAATCAATGATATCGATGGTTTTGTAGAATCGATCAGCCTTCGCAGCACGCGCGTCCGCAACTTGGACGGGCACTTAATTACAGTACCTAACAAAATGATGGGCAACTCCATCATTACAAACATAACCCGGAGGCCAAATATACGTACGGTCATGACAATCGGCATTACTTACAATACCCCCGCTGAAAAGATTAAGCGCGCGACAGAAATTTTAGAGGAAATTTACAGGAGCCACCCAAAAACTCACGACGTTATAATTGGGTTTAATCAATTTGCCGATTTTTCCCTCAACATAACCGTAATCCATTGGTGGGACTCGACTGACTACAAGGATTATTTGCAAGGGATGCAAGAGCTGAACCTAAAAATTAAAGAAAGATTTGACCAAGAAGGAATCGAATTCGCCTTCCCGACTCAAACTGTGTATTTGCGATACGATCAACAAACTCCTAAAAATGTCGAACCAACGATACCAAAAACCTTATAAATCCTAAACCTGCTATCAGAAGTTCAGACTGGCTTTGCCGACAATCCTACTACCAGGCGCAGGGTGAATTCTCGTTCATCCCTCTACTAGTGCAAAACTACGAAGTCCGGGACACCTCTAGTGGCAAATTACCTAGTATCCGTAAACCAAATGAGCGTCTTTTATACCACACTGCAATTTAGACTCCAGCCACAGCCCCAAAACCCTGTCCATATAAAAGAGTCGCGAAATGGCTAGTCCGTCTTACTGAAATAAACTTGTTTTAAAGACATAGGCTAGTTTATACGAATCCCCCACACATAACCCAAAGGCTCTGAGGGTGTAGCATGTACGATCAACGGGCACACACCGCTTTGTGATCTCTACATACCTTTAGAAAATGCGAGTATGGATTCCCACCACCTTTCCAGGCAGAAACTCACAAAGTCGTAAACTTGAGGTTCGTTAGATGCACGAGGGCCTGCTACGTTCAGAGACTTTATTGAGTTCTTAAAAGTAAACCGGTGCATCTGTCGCAATATCTCCTCCCACCCCAGTCCACCGTGCAGGTGGAGCAAGGGCTTTCCATACCGAACCGAACATTCAGCCGTCCAAAGGCTTCCCCCCGTCAAATTCCGGTGAATACTAAAAATGATGGTCCCATCCGAATCACGAACATTCCACTCGGTTCTTAGTGCCGGATCAGAAGAAGGCGTTTCTTTTAAGTTATACCGCGCAGGGATGCAACCGTCCTCTGCCCATCTACCCAAAGGACACCATCCACCGTGTGGAATACCATGCTTAATCGCAAAATCCAAAGCTGCCCGATCCGCACCAGTCTGGCCACCAGAAACGATCTTGGATATTGGTAAATTGGCTGCTTTCACATACATCCGGACTTATAAAATACATTAATTTGCGCACGAACTCCTTAAGGACCTTTAATAGCTTTCCTTTTACAAGCAACGCTTAGGCGTTTCTTAGCCTTAATATTCTACTTTAATCGTGAAAAACTGAGTGATCGAATCACGCGGTATCCGCACTTCAAACTTCCCCTCAGCATCGAATAAATTAGTAGCAATTGGCTCCCACTTGTCTAATGGTAAACTCAAGTTTGTTGAGGCAAGGATTGTAAATTTATAACCTGCCGCTCCTCCAATCCCACCGAAAACTAGCTCGTCCCTAGCGAAGTCAACTAGTGTAAACTTAGGCGTGAGTACCCCTAATCGCACCAAAATAGATCCATCAACGACTAATTGTGAAGTGTCCCATACAAGGCCTGCCCCAGGGATTTGCGGGACAATACCAGCAAACTGTCCGCTATACCTAGAAGCAATTGCAATCTTGAGTCTATCACCAGCTGTAAGAATCTCCTGAGATACATTACTAACGATCAAATACCCACCAAACACCACATTCGTTGCGAACTGAACCGTATCGTTTTTCAAAGTTCCGCTGGATTTCGAGACACGTACTATCCAAGTTCCGAGGTTTGTTAAAGCCCCTCTCACCTCCAAAGCACCGATTTCTTCATTACCGGGAGCCAGACGCCCACCGGGTCCTATCCACACGCTACCGTCAATCCGCCCTCGACCGCTAAGAATACCACCCAGGATGAAAGTGTTCGAACTTGAGACCCTTCCGTTTATCCGAAGTATTCCGGCCATGTTGCTTATAGGCCCTGTAAATGTATTTGTGGCTGCTAAAGTCAACGTCCCAGAACCAGTTTTATATAAGCCTATGGGGGCGCCATTAGTGGAATTTAAGATGGGACCTGTGACCAAATGATCCCCACCTCCCGAAAACACATATGACCTTGCTCCTGTTAAGCTTCCAATATACTGGCTAAGCCCCGCAATCTCGAGCAACCCACTGTCAGATTGAATGTTAAATCGGTTCCCACCTACATCTAAATATATAGGGCCCGTTATTCTGTTTGTACCAGAAAGGTTTTGAAGTATAGGCGTGGCCTGATTCCTGCAATTGACCCGCAATTCCGCCCCAACCACAACAGGGCCTGACACACCATCCAATTGGAGTGTTGATACACCGTCATTGTTGTTCCTTATCCGGATTCGATTGATGGCACCAACCGACCCAGGATAGGCAAACCGCACAACTCCATCAGACCCACTTGTGCGTCCATTATCAATATCTACCTCGCCCGAAAGACAATTACTAGCTGCTAAAATGAGTGTGCCAGGTCCACTTTTAGCAAAGCCATTTGTACCTTCAATGGTCACCGCCAATGTAACTGTGTTCGTCACTATTACAGTCGGTTTTGCACTAGTGCCTGTGCCTAATGTAAATGTGTTCCGATTTGTGCCTACCAATGTCCAGGACTGAGACCCCACCAAATCACCAAATTTTAAGATTCCTATAGCTATAGGATAATCAACAACCACCGTCCTGTTCTGGGTAATGTTGACTGTGCTAAAATCTGCGGTCTTTCCAAATCCGTTTGCTGGGAATCCATTCTCCCAATTGGTCGTGTCGCTCCAAGCACCATCTTTATCTACAACCCATCGACTATCTCTAACCGTAACTGGTAACGGTAGCAATGCAACCATGTAATCACTCAACCCAGCCTTATCCTCCACACGAACCACAAGATAATTTGTACCACTGTCCCACATCATTGGCGTCCCTGTAACTGTACCATCAGAAGATACTTGGACCCAACTGGGTCCCATTGCCTTGAAATAACTTAACGTATCATTAGGGTCTGGATCAAAGGCCAATCCGGCCACTGAATTTGAGTAAGGCTGCAAATGCGTCGCTGGCGGTAACTCTAAATACCGGACTGTAAACCTCGGGGGTTGATTGCTAAGCAATGCTGCAACTTGTGCAGGTGAAAGCGCATAATCCAATACTAGAACCTCATCGATAATCCCATTAAAAAGGGGGTCTGCCATAAACTGACTTTTACCAATGTAATTCCGCGTAGGTTTCACATTAGCTGGGGTAATAGTAAATGTACTTGAGGCGCTACAGAGCACGCCGTTAGTGTAAAGCCTAACAACGTTATTGCTTACTGTGACAACCACATGATACCAACGGTTAGAAGAGAAACCTCCGATTTCTATTTTTTGTTCGCTGCCGTAACCATTTGTGGTTATTGCAAACCTGAGAGTACCTGCCCCCGAATTCGGAGTTAAAAACATGTATTCGACCGTGTCGTTCCCAAAATCGAAGATCCGTTGCCAGATTGGGCCGCCTCTCCAGTATACCCAAGCTGCAAACGTAAACCCGTTAGACTTCGCAATTAACGCCGGCAACTGTAGCCAGGTATTGGAACCATCAAGGGAAACCCCGAAACCTACCTTTCCAGTCACAAACTGGGGATAGCCAACTGCCAACGCATTGTTACCAAAACCTGATCTGTCTCTCAAATCTCCTTCAAAACTAAGTTGCGCCAATCCGCGTCCAAAGCCACTAGGGTATGTTTGACTGTAGCCCGGAAGTGATATTCGATCCCGATAAACTATTCCAGCCGGGGTTAAGGTCCCGTCATCAAGCACTAAAGCCCGGTTCGTGCCTACCCAATTATAGATTGCATATCGTTCCACAAATGGGGCTCCTTCAAGAACATTCAAAAAATTGCTAATAACATTGGCGTTCTGCTCGTATGTGGGCGTACTACTACACCAATTAGCCCCATTGTTGAATTCGGTCACCCAAATTGGGCGTCTCGTACGCCGGTAAATCCCCCACAAGTAATTCGATAATTGAGTGGCCGACCAATCACATTTGTAAAAATGGATTGTTACGAAATCGACTCGATAACCCAGGGCATCCGCCTGGTCCATAAATGAATAAAGCCAGTCTAACCCCATGCCAGCAGTAGCTGAATCAGAAACCGCAGGTGATCCTACTCGCAAACCTGACTTCATTAAGTTGGGCCATTCGGCTATAGCATCCATTACTGTCATGTTTGCTTGATCACTTTTATCAGGCTCGTTGAACCCAAGCACATGAGTCACATCTTGCTTAGAGTTGATATTATCGTACGAGTTCCACCAGCGTCCCCACCGCATTGGAACATATTCAACATCAATAGTTGAATTGTCAGTATTATCCCAGTCGTAAAACCAATACGGTGCAACTTTTGTTTGTAAGTCCCCAGCCCAACCTTTTTTAGAAACCCACCGCCACGGGATAACCCGCACAAAACTGCAAGATCCCCAAAGCGGTTCTGGCAAAACCCCCACCTCCAAATCATCCTCTTGAGCCACAAAAACTACACTATAACCACTCCCATCGAAATTCTGTGCCAGGGTCACCATATACCCACGCTTCAAACGGAATGACCGAATGTTGCAATTCCACGCCCCCAAAAGCGTGTTTGTGTAATACACATTAGGTCGCAAGTTGGTTGAAATACCGGTAAAGTTGGGCCCTGTGTACACCTCCAAAGGGGCAAACCCATTTGAATGAGGAAGTAAAATAGTACCCATTCCATATTGGGCTAGCCGTATGTTGGTGCCAGGAATTGCTAACGCTCCCCCAACTCGGACCTGTGTCAACAGGGTTGTCCGAACAACTGACGGACGAATCGAAGTAAACGCTAAAAAAGAATCTGGCGAAGCCAAATTTATTGTACAACCTGGAATGGGGTTGCTCGACCCCGTAATTCTCAACTCGCATTTTCCAGTCAAGAGAACCGATACATTTGTAAGCCCTGAAATAATCCTAAGCCCATTCGTGATAATTAATTCCTGCCC
Source organism: uncultured Verrucomicrobiota bacterium (assembly GCA_964654645.1). Lineage (GTDB taxonomy): Bacteria > Verrucomicrobiota > Verrucomicrobiia > Limisphaerales > CAZZJO01 > CAZZJO01. The sequence continues at coordinate 40,754 of CAZZJO010000010.1, forward strand.
GTTCGCTGAGGCTAATCCCGCCATCAAACACGCTCCAAAAATGAGCCCACCACTAAAACAAGTCTTCATATAAAACCCCTTTTAACTTCGGGCTTTTTTGCCTTCACACAAAGGAAATGACACTCACACCATGCGCATTGGCTTTTTTTAGCACATTGGAAACAAAGCCCCTAAACCCAAAATCACGGTTTGGCAGCCAATGAGGGAAGCGCCTGAACAAGTTTCGCAGGCATGTCCTTTGGATCTTGATAGAAATAAGCAACCCGATCATTTAGCCGCCAACTGTGCAAGAAATAACAATCTTTAAACTTCACGAACCGAACGGATCCATCCATTGTCAAGTGATTACCACCTATCGGGATCTTTGAAGATCCCGACCGATGCTGAGGCATACCTAAATAAACAAACTCCCGTCCAGGCTCCAACCCACCCCATGCACCATTAATTTTCATCATTGGGTCAGCCGCTAAAACCCAATGTGGTTTAGATTGGCCTACCTTAACCGGGCTTGGGGGTTTCGCATAATCCCCACTTGGATTATGCCAATTGGTCACCCCTCCAAAGTACTGGTAACCAATAACCCACTGATTAAAGGCGGCTTCATACACTGGCACCGACGGCATGCCTGGACATGCCCACACACTGGGAACATTTGGTTGTACAGGCAATCCGGCCATCATCGCTGCCTGGCGCTCGGGCGGATTCAAACAGTTCTGCACAAAATATTGGCCGTCAAAACGGGCCTGAATAACACGATCATCGTATTCGTTGGCGTAGGCAATCACACCTATATAGATCTGTCGCATGTTAGAAGCGCACCGAGCACGCCGAGCTTTGTCCTTAGCAGCAGTTAACGCGGGCATCAGTAGAGCTGCTAAAATCGCTATGATTGAAATCACCACCAATAGTTCAATAAGCGTGAACCCTGACCTTCGATAGTCACCGCTTAACCGGATTTCGCGTCTCATCACAAGAATAACTAAACCCACTAAACCCGGCACGTCAACTCCACCATTCAGCTGAGTCGTCCCAACCTAAATAGCTTTCTTTTTCTTTCCTTGTTTGGTATTCGACTCTTTGTGATGCTGTGGCGTGCACAGATACCGTTGCTGTTTTTACTGGCTCTCGTAACTGCCTGTGAAAGCCAACTCGCCCTTGCTCTCCCCAGCGAACCCTACTTGCTAACGAATGCTGCAAGTATACGGAACCTTTCTCCCGAAGAGGCTGCTCAACACCACCCAGTTCGACTTATCGGCGTCGTATTAGGAATCGCCGAGATAGGCAGCGACGGGTATGCTATCCACGACGGAACCGCAGGCGTGTACATCCAAGGTCCACCAGAAGTGGTTGCTAAACTAAAACAAGGTGACCTTGTGGAGGTTACAGGCATTACCGACCCCGGGGAGTTTGCCCCTTTTATAATCCAACAATCCTTGACTGTATTAGGTAAAACAAATCTGCCCGAACCCATTGCGGTTACATTTGATGAAATCATAAGCGGCAAGGTAGATGCACAATGGATCCAGGTAAGTGGAATCGTGCGCACACATAGGCCTAATCCCCTTAACACTAATACATGCCAACTAGAGATAGCCACCGGCGGAGGACGATTAACCGTAAGACTTAACACCGCATTTGTAAAGGAACCATTAATCGGCGCAAAAATTAAGGTAAAGGGAGTCTGCTACTATAAGGTTAATAAGTTCCGCCAAGTAATTAATCCTGTGCTTTCCGTACCACCTGAAGTTTCACTGGAAATCATAGAGCCCGCGCCTGAAGATCCTTATTTGCTTCCTATCCAACCGATCAATTTATTACTTCAATTCGCAGCAGGCGGCTCTTATGGACACATGGTCCATGTCACGGGAATTGTAACATGTATTCAACCCCATGAGTTTTGGATCAGAGACAATACTAGAGGACTTCGAATCCTGACACCCATGTCGACCCAACCCCTTGCTCTTGGGCAAATTGTAAGTGTGCTCGGTTTCCCCAAAAATGGTGAATATAGCCCAGCACTACAAGATGCAGTCTTCCGGATTACAGGTTCAAACGTGGTGCTCCAACCCCAATATCTACAGTCCGCTGCAGAAGCCTTTGACTACGATGCAGATTTAATCACGCTTGAAGCTACGATAACCGATCTGCAACTTACCCGGGATGGTATTGCCGTAGGGTTAAAATCAGGTGACCAGTTTTTCAGAGCAATTCTGGTCAATACAAACCTTACGGTCGTACCGCGATCATGGCAGCCTGGAAGTCGTGTGCAAATAACTGGCATTTGCAACGTAACAGGCGACCCTATCCCTACCCTCACTGGGTTATGGCGTCCCCAATCCTTCCAAATTATTATGCGATCCCCCACCGACTTAGTTATTATCCAACCACCCCCATTCCTAACCCAAAAACGAATTATGTGGATCCTTGGACTAATCACCTTACTCTCCCTGACCACGGTGGCAGTTATTTGGACTCGATCCCGAATCCGGCTCCGGGAACAGTTACTTAACCGTGCCATGACAGAAGCACAGTTCATTGCGGTTCTTAATGAGCGGGACCGCATAGCACGCGAATTACACGACATTCTGGCCCAAGGCCTAAACGCCATCGTTCTAAACTTGGACCTCGTAAGAGATGAAATAGGACGACTAAGTGAACGGGCTGCAAAACACTTGCAACTGGCATACGAGTTAGCTCGAATGGCTACAGCCGATGCTAGGAATGCTGTTTGGAATATGCGGGCACAGGTCCTAGAACAAAGCGACCTACCAACTGCCATCCAAGGGATATTGGAACAAATGACTACCGCCACAACTATCACACCTGAGTTCACCCTCTCCGGAAATCAAAGACGACTGCCCCCGATTTTGGAAAACACATTGCTCCGAATTGCCCAAGAAGCCATCACAAATGCCGTCAAACATGCACACCCTTCCCAAATTAAAGTCACACTCGAATACGAACCCCGCACAATCATATTGACAATAGAAGACGATGGTCATGGGTTCAATCCCAATACCACTACCCGTTCTACTAGCGGTTTTGGACTTCGCGGCATGCGCGACCGCACTATTCAACTAAATGGTAAGTTTGAGGTCGATAGCGCACCAGGTAAAGGAACACGTATTAGGGTTACGCTTCCAACCCCATTTATAACAAACTCTGACGCATTATTATCCATCTGAGATATGCCCAGCAAAAAGCATATTAAGGTACTAGTCGTGGATGACCACCCCGCGTTCCGGTTAGGGATCGCCACGCTTATTGAAACCCAACCAGATATGACGTTGGTGGGCGAAGCAGGTTCAGGACCAGAAGCCATCGAGGTATATCGTCGAACAAAGCCAGACATAGTACTTATGGACCTACGCTTACCGGGAATGAGCGGCGTGGAAGCCATTATGATCCTCCAAAAAGAGTTCCCTGAAAGTAAAATTATCGTCTTAACAACGTATGATACAGACGAAGACATATACCGAGCACTACAAGCAGGAGCGAAATCTTACCTAATAAAAGACACCCCGAAAGAAGGCATAGTTACAATGATCCGCGACGTATATGCAGGGATTCAATCTCTGCCTGTAAATATCGCCGAAAAACTCCAGAAACGGAGGGAACGTGATAGCCTAAGCCAACGGGAAATAGAAACTCTACAATTGCTTGCAAAAGGCAAATCAAACAAAGAAATCGCAAATGCCCTAGGAATCTCCGAAGCCACTGTTAAAACCCACCTTCAAAACCTCTTTCTTAAATTGGGCGTACACGATCGCGTCAGCGCTGTTATTTACGCAATCAGACATGGGATAGTGCATTTGGAATGACCAGTACTTAACTTCTTGCCCACATAAAAGGTACTAGCGCTCAAATATTACTCATGGAGAATGTTCCAGACTCGAACAAGTTCACTAATACTCCACGCCTGTGCATCACAACCCCGGGCTTGATGAGGGGCATCCCCATCGCAAATTTCAGGTATGTGTCCCAAGCATCCCTCACGCAAAAAAATCTCTACACTAGCCAAATAACATCTCGCAGCATGCTGTGAGATTTTGTCATTAGGCCAAAGTTTCACCAAACATTCACAAAACACCGGTAGGAGCCAACACCACCCAGTCCCATTGTGATACGCTGGTTTGCGGCATGTGTCTTCTGGTCCCTCATATCGTCCCCTGTAAGGGAAATAGGGGTCGCCCACCAAAGCCCCGTCTACCCCTCGTATCTCTAGAGGTCTTCGAAGTCTTATTGGCGCCAAAGATCTTAATGCACCGGGTATAAGCAAATAGTCGTGGGCAGCTAATATTGCTTTTTTAGCTCGCGACCCATATGCAACACCTAATGAAATCGGTATTAGAAAATTCGGTCTTAGCGCGTCATCTGGAAGAGCCTCAGAGGCCTTTTGGCCAGGTCTTGCAACAAGGACATCGGCATACCAACCTGTATCCTCAAGCCAAAATAATCTTTCAAATGATGCAATAGCGCGGCTAGCCAATTGAGCCCAATTAACGGTTGCACTCCCTTTAAGCATCGGCAACCTACCTAAAAATTGCAATAGCTTTATCCACAACGCCTGAATTTCGATCGGATATCCCTCCCGCGGAGTACACGCTGGGTAATTCGTATCCATCCACGTAAAATGTCCTGGGCTCCAAACCAGACCCGATTCAGGATCCACATGAATTCCGTTTGGCGTTCCACGAAGGTAGTTCTCAACGATACTCACAAGTACATCTAAAACCGTCCGTCCTGTATCAGACACCTGAGCGTAAAGGAAATTCTCTCCTAATTTGGCGTACAACTCTTCACAAACAACACCTAACCACAATGGGGCATCTGAAGTGTCACGATTCCCCGGTTGCTCCCCTGCAAAATTGTTAGGAAGTGTACCCTTGTACTCATATTGAGCAAATGTCATTACTATCTCCTTAGCGGTCTCCACACGACCCGCCGCAATCAAGCCCCTCGCAAAAATTAAAGCGTCCCTGCCCCAATCTAAAAACCACGGATACCCAGCAATCACAGAACGACCAGTCCCGCGCCGAACAATGTATGCGTTCATGTTGTTCTTAAGAACCTCTTCTTCCGAGCGAGGAGACTGGGTAGCTTCGCCAAAATGCAATACCCGTTCAACCTCCTTTATTGATGGATCCCCCGGATCACACGTCAGAACCAATGTTACTTTTTCTCCTTTCATTAGCGGTAATTCAAACCAGCCCGGACTAAAAACGTCACCATCAGCTATCAACCCGCGTTCTGCTTCCACTGGATAGGTAACATGCGACCATTCTGGCTGAGGATGATAAATTCCGGAAGAAGACCAGGCTCGGAAAGACCGGCCTGGCCCTGGCTCGAAAACGAAGCCTGGACGATCAAACAGGGGCTTTACAGCAGCTCTGAAGCGTTCATCTAGCTCAGCAGACCAATGCGTTTCAAAATGAAAATTACGATCTTCTAAATCCAACCTCACAGTCAACCGGACGTCTGCTTGTGGAGGAAGCGCCCCGGGTCCAGTAGGTTCGTTTTCCCGTTCAAACCGAAAAACCACTGTGTTCGTTTCCGGAATCATGCTTGCAATTAATTGGACCCCGACTCTCCGACCATCGCCTGCATTCGCAATAAAATGCCAAACAGCAGGCGGGCCTGGCCTGAAATCTATTAAATTGTGAATGCTCAGTTGACTTAAGAAACCATCCGCATTAACCCAAGCACGTAAACGACTACAAAAAATATGTGGGTCCGTAGGGTACAACCCAGAAAAGTTTGCGCCCAGCACACAATCATATTTTGAGAGTACTCTACCCAAATCCACGCGCATTCTCGACATTCCACCCCGTCCGTTCGTGAGCAGCACTAATGAATCTGGATCTAACTTGGTGTACACAGTAGGCAAAACCAGTCCAGGATCCACAACTAAAACCTCAGCTTCCATTTTCTTCACATCGCTTTCATACCGTTCCAACAAAACCCGAATCCTTGCGGGTACTCCAGGAGCAACAACACTACAGATAAATCCAGCACGCGTTCTAACCGACTCCAAGTGTATGGGATGCTCAAAGGCCGTAGAGTCCAAAGTGACCCGGAATGGCATTATATCCTCGATCATTAGCCAAAACCCAACTGGGACCATCAAAACACGGTTGGTATCTCTAACCTGCCAAACAACCACAGATGGATAACTTTCTAATGACCGGAATTTCTCCATTATGTTTTCCAGCGCACCTAAATCCACCGGCCCTTTAAGTGCCGTTAACGCTGATAGGAACGCTGCAGGTTGATGGTCCACCAAATCACATATGGCAAAGGGATTATCAACGTGGACATTCTCTGGCCCAAATATCGAAGCAGCACAGCTTAATGCCCAAGCCGAGACCGCTCTTTTACGTCTATATTCATCCCCACATGAAATGTTGGACAATGGCTGATTGGATAAACACCCAGCCCATCCTGGTGGAACTGTAATAACGATACGACCCCCATCTACTTTGAAGGGAGGCAGCGGCTGTCCTAAAAGTTCCACATTGGGTAACCATCCCTCTCTTATTTTTTCCTGGTCCAATGTAATGGTGTGTTCATGATCCACATCAGTATTTACCACTACCAATACACAATGCTGTCGATCAGCGGACACACGACGCAAAATGTAGACCGGTGAATCATGAGGACTTAAACGTACCAACTCAGCGCCATCAAAAAAGCATGGATGCTCGGATAACAGTCTATTCAAAGCAGCTAGCTCGGCAACGATATTATCAGGATTCCCCCATGCTAAACCCGTAATATCATGCACGTCTATTTTTTCTTTAGCGAGCCACTCCACGCCACACGTAAAACCAAACGCGCCACCTACACTGGTAAGTCCGCACAACCTTGTCCGTAACAGAGACCATTGTTTCCCACCGAGAGCCAATCGATTATTATCGTGCGTCTCTGCATAATGGACGTAAACACCCACTCGCTGACTCTGTCGCAGGGCGTAATCCAAATACCAAGCTACTTGGGGACCTGAATAATTTTGAAAAAGCTCCGAATACGCCCATTGCATTCCTCCTTCAGTTAGCAAGAGCTCCGTAGTTTCCCAAGGCCCCCCTAAACCTTCCAAAAGAAACACTGTGTTAGGAAATTCCTCTTGGACACACGCAATAATGTACTGCCAAGCGTTTACAGGCACTTTATAACCCGCATCACAACGAAAACCATCTACTCCTCGCCGACACCACGTCAAAAATACCTCCACCAACTCATCCCAAAGCGCAACATTGTCGTGCTTTAACTCAACGAGGTCTTCCCAAATTACCCCCCATGCACCCGGACTAATAAACGTTCCGTCGGAAGTTCTTTGAAACCATTCGGGGTGATCCCGCATCAAAGTCGCTTCCCACCCAGTGTGGTTTATCGCCAAATCAAGGAACAAACGACCCCCTCGAGCGTGAACCTCCCCAGCTAATTCCATGAACTGTTCTACTCCCGTAGTCCGCCGATCAAATTCAATCAAAGACGGGTCTATCCCGATTAAGTCAATACTAGCATATGGACTTCCAAAGCGACCAAACCGTGCGTAAGTGGTGGGCGTTGGGGTAATTGGTAAAAGATGTAAGATACGACAACCTAGCGTCGTGATTATGTGCCCGAGATAAGCCTTAAGCTCCCTGAGCTTACCCGAAGGCGGGATAACTGTGTACCCGTGTTTCTCTAATTCGTCGATCTGCTTACCCAAAGGGTCAGGTTTTGCAAACATTAAATGTTTTTTAGGCCCGAAAAGTCTCGGAAACGCACAGTAAATGGTATTTGCCGTACGATATTCATTTGGATGGACTGAGATTCCAACATCAGGACCCTCAGGCCAATGCTGCCAGCCCCGGGGGTCAATCACATAAGCCTTGGCTTTGAAAAACCCTGGTTCCGTCAACCAAAGTTCGACTTCCCAGTGGTCGGCATGTCGGCGCATAGGGATATCGCGCCATGCAATTCCTCCAGGTGAAACCCCTCTAGAGTGCGCCATAATTATTTCTTTCCGCAGCTGTGTGGCCCGACCTATCGTGGTTCGCAAGCGGCCCTCCCATCCATCTGGCAAAACCCTCCCCTTTAAATCACGCAAGACAAACCGAATCCTATCCCCCACGTACCTCACAAACCGCTCACCTGGGGGCGGATCCATAACTGGAATTAAATCCACCGCTGGCATTTCCACATTTAGGTTGAAACACACATCATTAATATGCAACGCTTATTCCTTGGCCCAAAACTTAAAAACTCCAGGCCGTAGTAGTCGGCCAATTTGCTATATTGGGGATAAAAATACCAACCAGGACCTCACAACCGCCCCTCTCCTTCCATAAAATATCCCATTGATTATTGACGGGGGATTAAGAATCTGACAAAAAGAGAGCCGCCGATATTTTTGAAATCCTAGGGTGGATTGCCCTCACAAATGGAACACGGCATAAAAACTATTGGACGTCCACGCAACGTCGGATGGGTGCGGGCTGCTGCCTTGCTATATGGCGATTGGGGCACTAGCAAAGCGTATGTAATCGGGTTGGGACTGTTCTTCGCGGGCTACGCAGCCCTTACCCACTTATTAGCTGTTTCTGTAATTACCTGTCTCATCGGTATTAACTACATCTGGGTATGCAAATGCTTTGCCACAGGTGGCGGCGTGTATACGGCTGCAAAACTACATTCACCACGCCTGGCTGTCATTGGTGGGTTACTCTTACTGGCAGACTTTATCGTAACTGTTTCTTTAAGTTGCCTCGATGCCTTCCATTATTTTGGATTCGACCATTACGAAGCAAAAAAATGGGCAATTTTGGCCTTATTTATGATTGGGACACTTAATTTTTTTGGGCCCAAACACACAGGAAGCTTAGCCATTTGGCTCGCAGGCCCAGTCGTCTTAATAGTGCTCATATTAATCGTTGCTGGTATCCCCCACCTAAAAGATTTCCACGGCCGTTGGCCAGAAGGTAGCTTGTTGCATAACTGGGTGCTTTTTTGCGGGATGATCCTCGCACTTTCTGGGGTGGAGTCTGCCGCAAGCCATACGGGCGTGATGAAGTTAGACCCTGACTCCACCCCCGATAAGCCTTCGGTACGCATCACCGCTAAAAAGTCAGTAGGTGTTGTAATGATAGAGGTTGTCTTAGGAACGGCTTTCCTGAGCGTACTTGCGATGTGCTTGCAATTGCCCGAATCCGAACTTCCTAACCACAAAGAAGATTTGCTCAGATACATGGGAGAAACATTCGTAGCACCATGGTTTGGGAATATAGTAGGCGTCTGTTTCGGGCTGTTGCTTCTTTCTGCTGTAAATACTGCGATTAGTGGCATGGTCTCTGTACTATATGTAATGGCGCGGGACGGCGAACTGCCATGGACATTTACACAACTAAATAGGTATGGCGTACCATGGGTTCCCCTAATAGCAGCCACAATAATCCCAGTGATAGTGCTTGATATAGGCGATTCTGTTGAAACGCTCGCGCACTTGTATGCAATAGGCGTCGTGGGGGCAATTATTATCGATATCGGTTCATGCGCATTCGGGAAAGGACTTCCCCTCACGAACACCCAACGCACTATTATGAAGGCCTCCGCTGCAATACTGGGGCTCATCTGGATTACCATAGCCATAACAAAACTTGGGGCTCTTATATTCGTGACTGCGGTTGTGGGCTGCGGCCTTATACTCAGGGAAATCACCAAACGCCATCTCCAGGCTCCGCCAGAAATAGCTCTGCCACAACCAAGCTTTTACACTAATTCCCATAGAGGAGAAAAATTCCTAGGCGAGAAAATATTGGTCGCAGCAAGAGGATGGACCCCCGCGCTTAAGTTTGCCCTGGAACAGGCCCGCCTTCAAAACGCCACACTTCTAGTCCTATATGTACGCGAAGTCCAAGTCCATGCCGACCTCAGTTCAGACTGGCGCCAAGACCCCGAAGCAAAAGCCCTTTTCGAGCGACTTCTCAATGAAGCAGAAGGCATTAAAGTCATGCCGCTCTATGGAATAAGTGACTCCCCAGCAGACACAATTGTCGACATAGCAGCAACCTTTGGCGTCGATACCGTAATCCTGGGCGGGAGCAAACGAGCAGCCCTTGTAAAACTACTTAAAGGCGACGTAGTCACGAAAGTCGCTGGAAATCTGCCCGAATCTATTAACTTGATCGTCGTAGGATAAAATGGATGCCCGAGAAGCGTTAATAGCGCTGAATATGATCGACCATATCGGGCCGGTCAGACTCCGACGCTTACTTGAAGCCTTCGGAGATCCCGTAAGCATCCTAAACGCTTCGCCACAACAACTCCTAAAAGTCCCAGGCATCGGACCAGAAATTGCCCAGTCGATCTATAACTGGCGTAATACAATTGACCTCGACGGCGAACTAAAACGCATAAAAGAATTCGGTTGTAAAGTCATTATTAGGGGTGACCCCGAATACCCACCCCTCCTAGAACAAATATACGACCCGCCAATCGTGCTCTACGTCAACGGGACCCTATGCGACCGGGACCGGAATGCAATCGCGATTGTCGGAACTCGACAACCAACCCACTACGGACTAGAAACCGCACGCAAACTGGCTTATCAACTAGCATATGCCGGTATAACGGTGGTAAGCGGTGGAGCTCGCGGCATTGACACCGCCGCTCATACAGGTGCCCTCGCTGCCAAAGGCAGAACTATCGCTGTCCTCGGTACAGGCATAAACATCGTTGTGCCACCCGAAAATGCCGATCTGTTTGACCAAATCACAAAAAACGGCGCTATAATTACGCAATTCCCATTTAATCGCATCCCAGACAAACAATCCTTCCCAATCCGCAATCGCATTGTAGCTGGAATGACACTTGGCACAGTTGTAGTAGAGGCTAACATGAATAGCGGTGCACTGATTACTGCTAATTTCGCCACCCAGTACGGCAGGCAAGTCTTCGCCATACCAGGGAGAATCGACTCTCCCAAAAGTAAAGGTTGCCACTACCTTATCAAAGAAGGAGCTAAACTATGCGAATCCGCAGAAGATATTCTGTCAGAGTTCGAATACCTCTTTCCTCAACGCAATCTCTCAGCCCCCTCCAACACTCCACCCCCCTACCAACTCACAATTACTCTGTCCGAACATGAAGAAGCAGTTTACCAAGCAATCGGTAACACCGAAGCATATATCGACGAAATAATTCAGCGGAGCGGTCTTCCACCATCTACAGTCAATGTAGTCCTTTTCAGCCTCGAAATGAAACGGCTAGTACGACAGCTCCCAGGAAAACGTTACGTCCGCATCGATCAGCCAGATTTTTAAAAGGCACCTGATCCAACCTAGTGGGCTCGAAATAAACCAATTTCCACACTCCCGGTATTAGCCCCCGTTCCCCCCATCGCATCCCAAATACCCAAAAACCTGATCTTAACCCATTCCCAACGGTATTAATCATCTCCAGACACAACTCCAATGAAAGCCTGTATTGAAAGCTAACTTTTCATAAGGTTATGGGCCACTTACGTACCCGATGCATCCATTTGTAAACACTTTTACCAAACTTCCATTCTCAGCACGGACCCTACCTCAGAACCGCTTGTACTTAGCAACAGGTCATCCAGCCTTAATTTCCGATGAATATGCCCTATTGACCAAAGCTCTTTCTAATCCTACTACCATTTTCAAGCGGGGTATGTACATAACCTGCACAATAATAAACATTTATGCTAGCCACGCAAAATACTTGAGCTAATCCATTGTATAGCCACCCACATGATTTACTTAAGGTAGCATGAAGGGAAGCTCCGCCGCCGTGAATCCAAGATTGAACAACGCCACAAAAACGTGTAAATGTTAATTCAGGTATGGCTGGGCATAGTAAATGGGCTAAAGTTAAACATATAAAAGCTGTGGTCGATGCTAAGCGCGGGAAGCTATTCTCCAAGCTCGCGCGAGAAATAACTATAGCTGTCCGTGCTGGAGGACCAGACCCAGAATTCAACCCGCGGTTGCGAATGGTCTTATTAAAATGTAAGGCTGCGAATATGCCCCATGAGAATATAGAGCGCGCCATAAAACGCGGCACAGGGGCTGAAGGCGGTACAGCATTCGAGGAGGTTACCTACGAAGTGTTTGCCCCACAAGGCGTGGCTATACTTGTGGAAGCCACCACTGACAACCGAAATAGAACATCAGCCGAAATCCGCACGATTGTCACCCGCAACGGCGGAACCATAGCAACACCGGGAGCAGTCAGCCGTCTATTTCAAAGGAAAGGACAAATAATTGTCTCAAGAGACGCAGCCGATGAGGATAAATTGATGGAAATAGCCCTTGATGCAGGTGCAGAAGATTTTAAGTCTGAACCAGAAGGATACGAGATCTTAACCGATCCCTCAAAACTCGAAAACGTTCACAAAGCAATAGAAGCAGCAGGGATTAAATGTGAGGCTGCTGAAATCACAGAAGTACCAATCGTAACCGTCCCCGTGACTGATCCAAATGTCGCACAGTCGATCAATAAGTTACTCGAAGCTTTAGACGACCACGACGACGTGAAAGAGGTATATTGCAATGCCGAACTCCCATAATTAACGTCATTTAACCTGAGCCTACTCCATGTGAATTGCACCACAAGGAGGACAGCCTTAACTTTAAACCAGCCTATCGACTTCTTTTTAGATACATTTGTCAGATAGTATCCACAGTTTATCGGTTCACACTCCGGTACAGCACATTTACCCTGGTTGCCCACTGCGTCCTAACAGGGATCTCCGTCACAATTATTACGCTCGGCCTGAAACTAAACCCCGACCGAGATTCCCTAGTCGGCTCCGACAAGCTCTACCACCGCAACTTCCTCGAATATAAACACGATTTTAATGCCGAAGACGAATTGGTCGTCGCTATCGAAAGCGATGACTTAGAGAAAAACCGTCGTTTCGTCGAATTGCTAGGACGTAAGGTCGAAGCAGCACACCCTCCTTTCTGCGATACTATTTATCGCGGAGATTTTCAGTTGTTAGGCGAAAATGCACTGTTGTTACTCCCAATAGATACAGTCCGACAATTGGAGAGCACCCTCGCCTCAGTACACCCATTCATAACCAGAATCGCGAATTCCACAAACTTACTCGCGTTCTTCGAAACTATAAACACGTTTTTCCGGCATGGAGCTACTGAACTTGATGGTAACGCTGCTCTGTTCACATCCCTGATAAGCTTTTTAGAGGAAATTATTGAAATCGCAACATCTGTTGCAGAGGGGAACTTACCTCCCATAACCCCAGGTTTTTCTAGCCTTTTCGGGCCTTCGTCTGAAGGGATCAAAAACTTATACCTTACTCTGGGAGAGGGCCGAATATTTCTAATGCTGGTTAAACCCAAAAATGGAACAGACTACGAACAGGTAGCTGAAAGAATACACCAATTAATCAATGAAGCCCAACGTCAAATACCCGGCGTCAACGCGGAACTTACAGGGCAGCCACTTCTTGAAATTCAGGAAATGTCCCAGGCAAGAAAAGATACAACTATCGCTTCCATTATAGCCCTAATTATGTGCGGTGCTCTTTTCATTACCGCATACAAGGAAACAGGAAGACCCCTCAAAGTCATATTGTGCCTAGTCCTCGGGGTAGTCTACACACTCGCATTTACCACCGTAACAGTCGGTTCCCTAAATATCCTTACTCTGACCTTTCTTCCCATTCTAATAGGCCTGGGAATCGATTTCGGCATCCATATCGTTTCCAGATACGAAGAAGAGCTTTATCGGATGCGTCCCCCACTCCAGGCTTTGAGTACTACGATGAAAAAAACTGCCCCCAACATAGTTATCGGCGCTTTTACCACGTCCGGAGCTTTTCTTGCAATGTGCCTTACAGACTTTTCCGGCATCAGACAAATGGGCTTCATCTGTGGAGTGGGCATCATCCTTGTGTTGATTACCATAATCACCCTCCTACCCGTACTACTGCTAACCGGCCGACAAAATCGATTGGATTGGTATCAAGCTCAGAAATTTACCTTAAAAAAGAAAATTTATGGGATTCTCACGCCAAACCCCATTATTGTGTTGTTCCTCGCTGCATGCATCACATTTGCGATAATCCCAGTTATCCCCCGGGTTAGATTCGATTACAACTTACTTAATCTCCAAAATCCCCACCTACCATCAGTAAAAACAGAAATGAAGCTTATCCAGCACGGATCAAACTCAATTCTGTTTTGCGTCGTGATCGCAAGTAACGCGACCGACGCCGCAAAATTCGAGTCAAAAATTAAGTCCCTCCCTCCAGTTGCAAAAATTGAATCCATCGCCGGGATGCTCATTGACAACCCTACTCCAAAATTACCCAGCATTTCAAACATCTGTGCCATGGCTAAAACCATAGAATTCCGCCAAGTAGATCCACTACCACCCCCACCACATGACATCACCCGCACCCTTTGGTCCCTACAAGGTTATATAGGATCAATAAAGGAATACCTTCTTGGCCAACCTGAACTTTTCAAAACATTGGAGGCCCTTAGGGAAAAAATTACAGTCCTGCGACGCACAATTCTCCGCGGGGATTCCGAAGTAATTTCACAACGGCTCCATAACTTCTACCGTGAGTTGTATTCGGAGCTAGCAGACCTTTACCAATTCTTAGCAAACCAATCATGCGAACCCCGAATCTCAATTGATTCTCTCCCACCCAGCATAAAAAGCAAATTCATTAGCCGTTCAGGCAGAATCCTTATCCGCGTTTATCCCAGGGATAACATTTGGGACCGTGCTGCGCAGCACACTTTTATTACGGCGCTACGCCAAACCCTAGACCCCACAAACTCAAATTATCCAATAATTACAGGTGTCCCCGTGCAACTGTACGAGTACTCCGCACTTCTGAAACACAGTTACGAGAAATCAGCTATTTACGCAGTCGTTACAGGCCTCATCTTAGCGTGGCTCCATTTCCGCAATCCTAAACTTCTACTCTTATGCTTTCTCCCGGCCATTTTAGGTTTTATTTGGATGCTAGGTTGGATGGGGCTTACAAACCAGGCATTTAACTTGGCCAATATCATGACCTTGCCTCTCATGATCGGTATCGGCGTGACCACCGGGATTCAAGCAGTAAGCCGGATCTCAGAAGCAAATCATGCTAACCTCCTAGCGCTAAGCACTGGAAAGGCCATTGTTGTTTCCAATCTCACGACCGTGTTCGGCTTTGGAAGCCTTATCATCGCAGGTCACCAAGGTATAAAATCGCTTGGACTCATTATGAGCATTGGTGTCCTAAGCAGCATGTTCGTTGCACTGTTTGTCCTACCTGCATTAGCCACTGTGCTACTTAAGCATTTGCCCAAACACAAATTTACATCCACACACATCATCCGACATTCCGATTAACCTTGCAATTACACACTACACTAACCTCACGTCCCAATATTCTCCACCCACCCCAAAACCAAAAACTGCCCAATTCTTTTTTCGCCACGCTCATCGACTTAACCATTCTAACTTCAAACACCGTTCCGCTACTCTATTTCCCAGCTGCAATCCTACGTTCTCCCTCACGAAATGGATGGTAAATCCACCTTCAACCCCTTGCCACTCACCCCACACACGAAGAATAACAGATCTACTTAATGCCAAATTAACTCAACCAAATACTTTCCATCGCGCGCCTCAAATATTTCTGGCTACCTCATCAATCAATTCGTATACTCGGACCACAAATCTCGCGTATGGAACTGACAAAAGCTGTCATAACTGCGGCTGGTCCAACTCAAAGAACTTTACCACTGCAAACCCTAATCGACAGGGACGGAGTGCAAAAAACCGCCCTACAAATCATTGTCGAAGAAGTTCTCCAGGCAGGTATCAAAGAAATCGCAGTGGTAGTATTCCCTGGCGACGAGCAAGCATTCCAAGCAGCTGTCCCAATGTATAGAGACCGAATTAGGTTTATCCCCCAAGTTAAACCTATGGGGTACGGACACGCTGTCTACTGTGCCAAGGATTTTGTAGACTCTGACATGTTTCTGCTGCTTGTGGGTGATCACCTGTACTTGAGTACCTGCGACAAACCATGTGCTTGCCAACTAGTCGAAATCGCACTGCAAGAAAAATGTGCTGTATCCGGCGTCCAGGCTACGCATGAAAGTAAACTCCCCTATTACGGCGCCGTCGGAGGCCACCTATTTAAGGGCCGAACTAACCTTTACCGTGTTACGCGTGTCATAGAAAAGCCCACACCCACTGAAGCTGAACAACACCTCATTGTCCCTGGACTCCGTGCAGGGTACTACCTGTGTTACTTCGGAATGCACGTTTTGCCACATACAATCTTTACATATCTGGAGGAAATGATAAAAGCCACCAACCCTAACGAAAAAATATTACTAACTCCAGCATTAGCAAAACTGGCCGAGTCAGAACAATACCTAGCACTTGAAATCCGAGGACGACGATTCGACATCGGGGCAAAATATGGTCTAATGTTCGCCCAATTAACCTTTGCGCTCGAAGGAAAAGATCGAGACGAAATTCTGACTGGCTTAATTGAAATGTTGGCCCTACGCCAAAAATCGTAACGACCCCATACTCCCCTTGCACCTATGCACAACAAACTAATCGACATCATTACCAGCCAAAATCCTTCTATCCGTGACCAGGCTATAGATCCAATCTGTCAACGAGCCACCCTAAAAGAACTGCTTGCCTTCTGCGAAGAACTCGAGGCGTTTAGACGCAAAACGGACAATTTATATCACCGCGTCCGGGCACTGTTTTTCTTATACTCCATCCACAAATTCCACCTACCAAAGAAACTTGAATCTCAACCAGCTACCCGTAACCAAGAAAAAATCAAAATCCCATACACTGGCTACATCCACTTCCTGAACAGACGATTTGAAGAAGCTATTGAAGCCTTCCTACGGGTCCAATCAATCCACGGTCCTAACGACGGTCTTTGTAGTGCCCTGTCAGCTGCTTACTACCGCCTCGGATTCCAAACCTTGGCCGATCAAGTCAAACGCACCGTACGCACAGTCCCAGGTAACCAATGGATGTTCCGCACGGGACACCCCAAAGACCATCCACTCCGAATTCGACAAGAATTGCTCGCAAAACCTAAAAATGGGCTTTTCCCAATTCTCCGCGAACGCACACCCGTTCGCATGGACCTGAGCCATAGTGGATGGAGCGACATTTTTTTCCTAGCAATGGACTTTCCAGAAGGTGCCCGCGTCCTTAATGTCTCGATCGACCTCAGCGTCATAGGCCGTGATAAATCGCCTTCCCCACCTGTTGAAGCCTGGCTTCGGGTAATTGACGAACCTATCATACGATTAACTAGTGTCGATTTAGGCTGCACAGCTGACCTACATACGGTAAATGATGTGTTCGATTTTGCCAGGGACTATCTGGGTCTATTAAAAGCTGCTTTGATCGCCTCCGGTATTGTTCCCCCAGGCCTGGAAGGTTCAGGTACACACCTATCAGAACTCCTCGAACAAATAATTGGACCTGGCCTAGGACTTGAACTTGTCAGCTGTGTGCACAATATCCCAAAAGGTTCCCGACTAGCCGTATCCACAACCCTATTAGCATCCCTCATTACAGTTTGCATGAGAGCCACCAGCCAAGCTAAACACCTCACTGGCCCACTCTCTGAAGACGAACGACGTCTTGTGTTGGCTCGCGCACTCCTGGGCGAATGGCTCAGCGGTTCCGGTGGCGGTTGGCAAGATTCAGGCGGTCTTTGGCCAGGTATAAAACTAATAACCGGCATCCCCGCCAAACCCGGTGACCCAGAATTCGGCGTAAGTAGAGGAAGATTGATTCCTACACACAAAGTTTTTGGCCCTGAGGAAATCCCACCTGCAGCCCGTAAACGTTTACAAGAAAGTCTCGTCCTGGTCCACGGAGGCCTAGCTCAAAACGTCGGGCCCATCCTTGAAATGGTCACTGAAAAGTATCTCCTCCGTTGCGAGCGAGAATGGCAAGCGCGACTTCAAATGGCTGAAATATTCGACCAAATCATGGAAGCCCTAAAAAACGGAGAGATCCACCGCCTTGGCAAATTAACAACAATCAACTTCTTCCAACCTATTCAGACCATTATCCCATGGGCAACCACATACTACACTGAACTCTTAATCGAACGGACACAAAAACTGTTTGGTGATCAATTTTGGGGATTTTGGATGCTCGGCGGAGCATCCGGTGGTGGTATGGGATTCATCTTCTCCCCAACAGCAAAACCGCGGGCCCTCGAAGCCATGCTCGAAATAATGATGCAGACCAAACGGGAGTTGCAATATGCCATGCCTTTCGCAATGGACCCTGTCGTCTACGACTTCTCAATCAACGAACACGGCACAATAGCCGAACTCAGAGAAGGTGAGCATGCCTTAATGCCAGAAGGATACTACACCCTGCATGTGCCTAAAATCCTACGCTCCCAAACTAGGCTAAGCTCACACAGACGCATTGAATTAGATATGTTTGCTAACGCGTGCCGAACCCATCCCGAGTTCACCAACACCATTCAAGCGCTCTTCGACCGCCTCTTTCCTAAACTCGAAACCGAACCGCAGGAAAAACAATCCCTCCCTCAATTACTCCAACAACTCGGGTTCGACCATCTACAACATGAACAAATACGGGCCGACTTACGTGCCGGAAGAATCGGACTAGTTCAAAATAGGCTCCCCATTAGCACAAAAATTGAAGATGCACGTCCCGACGACGTACACGACCTAAGGTATCACATCCCCGAAAGTTTCCAGCAACGCGGTCTGGAATCAATTGCTAATGGTGAGCTTGCTGTTGTTACCCTCGCGGGTGGCGTTGGCAGTCGGTGGACCCAAGGAGCCGGCGTGGTAAAAGCTTTGCATCCATTCTGTAAACTCGCCGGTCGACATCGAACTTTCCTCGAGCTTCACCTAGCCAAAACAAAACGATTGGCCGCCCTAACACAGACACCTATCCCCCATGTAATCACTACCAGCTACTTAACCCATAACCCAATCGAAGAATTTCTAACACGCGTCAATTACTACGGTTACACAGGCCCAGTACTTCTCTCCCCTGGCCGGTCTATAGGCCTCCGACTGGTCCCCATGGTCCGCGACCTCAAATTTATGTGGGAGGAAATGCCTCAGCAACTACTCGACGAACAGCAGCAGAAGGTTAGGGAGAGTCTCCGACAAGCCCTTATCAATTGGGCACAAAACTTAGGTGAAGGGTCCGACTACACCGATAACGTACCCAGTCAATGTTTAAACCCAATCGGTCACTGGTTCGAAATCCCTAACATGCTTAGAAACGGCGTACTCCTAAAATTGCTCCAGGCCTATCCAAACCTTAAGTACCTAATGGTCCATAACATCGATACCGTGGGAACAGACGCCAACCCAGCCATCCTCGGCTTCCACATTTTGGCAAATAAAGCAATGACTTTTGAGGTAATTACCCGACGCCTCGACGATCGGGGCGGTGGACTAGCCCGCGTAAATGGACAACTACGCCTAGTCGAGGGGCTGGCTTTGCCACGCGAAGAAATCGAATTCGAACTTACTTATTACAACACTAACACGTGCTGGATCACCATTGATAAACTCCTCGCTGTGTTTGGCCTAACCCGGAACGACCTCAACAACCAAGAAAAGGTGGCATCCGCAATCAGGTCCATCGCCGCTCGAATGCCAACTTATATCACCATCAAAGAGGTCAAAAAACGCTGGGGACACGGCCAGGAAGATGTGTACCCAGTAGCACAGTACGAAAAATTATGGGTCGACATGACATCTCTCCCAGAACTGCCTACCGAATATGTGGTCGTCCACCGATACCGCGGACAACAACTCAAAGATCCCGCACAACTCGATGGCTGGCTACGAGATGGCTCAGCCGACTACGTCGTCTCAATTGCAGCCCTTGATTGAATTCCCAAATCACCCACAAGTGCTCAGAAAGTGGCTCACAAAAGTTTATTACTTTTCAAATCGTCCAAGCCTTACTAAAAGGTTCCACGTATATGCAATTGCAACTCACATTCCTTGGCACAGGTACATCACAAGGCGTACCAGTGATCGCTAAAGAGTACCCCCCTGAATTCCTTGCCAACCCTAAAAACCACCGCACTAGACCATCGGTGCTTATCCAGACTCCCAAAACAACCCTCGTTATCGATACAACTCCCGAATTCCGGATCCAAATGCTCCGGGAAAAGGTTATGTGGCTGGACGCTGTGCTAGTGACCCACCCCCATGCTGACCATGTCATGGGCATGGACGATTGCCGTAGATTCTGTGAAGTCAGAGGAGACGCCCCCCTTCCTGTTTATGCCTCAGAAGAAACCATGAACCACCTTAAACGCATCTTCATCTACGCCTTCCGACCAGGTCCACACCCAAGTGGATACTTCATACCAGACCCACATATAATTACCGGCCCATTCACCGTCGGTGATCTCGAGGTCATACCATTAGAATTACCCCACGGCCATATCACTAGCACTGGTTATGTGTTTGTCCACGAAGGTAAATTACGGTTAGCTTACCTAACTGATTGTAATAGCGTGCCCGACCATGCAATTAACCTTATCAGGGACATCGACATAGTAGTCCTTGACGCACTAAGAAAACATCCACACCCAACTCATATGTGTCTCCAAGAAGCGCTGAGAACGGCCGAAAAAATACACGCTAAACATACCTATCTCACCCACCTCACACACCATTATGATCACGACGTAGACCAAGCCACATTACCTCCAGGTGTCTGGCTAGCATACGACGGATTACACGTAACTTGCTCAGAAAACAGAATCGAACAAATTCACCCACAACTCTGTCAAATGTTTCAGCAATGAAATTGGAATGCCTAAAAAAGCCAACTCAAACCCTCTCCAAATGTATTATCTTGGCTACGTGCCTGTCCCCGCATGCTACTGCACTAAACCAGGTCCCTGACTTTACTAACCACCCCGGTCCCGGCGAAGAAGTTGTTATCGTCTACAATACGCAACTTCGCGACTCAATACGTGTTGCCGAACACTACGCTTTCGCCCGAAAAATACCCACCAACCATCTCATCGGTCTAAATCTTCCAACCGCGGAAGAAATCAGCCGAACTACCTACAAAACCGCACTGGAACAGCCGCTACTGCACGTACTAGAATCACGAAAACTCTGGAAAATCACACCCACCCAACCCCAACCTCAAAATCCAAACCATCCTAAATGGCAAGTATCCGAATCGAAAATCCGGTATATGGTCCTTTGCTATGGAGTCCCCTTAAAAATCTCCCCCGACCCTACCATTTCTGAACCTGGAGTCGAAAACCTCCGAGCTGAACTGAGACGAAATGAGGCCGCAGTTGACAGTGAACTTGCCCTATTGCCTTTTGCTAAGTCAGGTTACTCACTCACCGCATTTGTCCCAAACAAATTCTTCACCACAACTAACAGTTCAGTACTCCATCCCACCAACGGCATTTTAATGGTTGCTCGCCTCGACGGCCCAACCCCGCAAATTGCAATGCAATTGGTCGACCTCGCCCTGGAAGCCGAACGCAATGGCCTTTGGGGAAACGCCTACTTCGATATGCGGGGTATCACCTCCGGCGGATACGCAAAAGGCGATGAATGGATAAATACAGCATCAAAAATTGCAATGCTTTACGGATTTGAAACATATACTGATACCAATGCTGCCACATTCCCAAACACTTACCCCATGAGTCATATCGCATTCTACGTGGGTTGGTACGACGAAACTGTGTCTGGGCCGTTCCTGCTCGACAATGTGGAATTCATGCCAGGCGCGTTTGCCTATCATTTGCATTCAAACAACGGTGGTTCACTCCGCAAAACTCACTTATGGATCCCTGGCTTACTTGCAAAAGGCGCCACAATTTCAATGGGTTCCGTCTATGAACCATACCTAGACGGCACACCCGATATCGGCGTGTTCTTCGCAAGATTTATAATCCTCGGATTTACATTCGGAGAAGCAGCCTACGCCTCTATACCCTGCCTTTCATGGCAAACAACCGTCGTCGGAGATCCCTTATTCAGGCCTTTCCGCAGAGACCTGCAAGAACTCCAAAAGTACTTCCAGGAAACTCAAAACCCAATGCTTGAATGGGTCCACCTACGTCACGTTAATATGATCCTAAACCAAAAATTACCATACCAAACAGCAATCTCTTACCTTAACGAGCTAGAACTAACAAAACGAAGCCCCATTCTTATGGAAAAGCTAGCGTGGCTGTATATCCAAACTGGAAAACCGAACTCCGCCATACTCACACTACAAAAAGCCTTAGCCCTCAATCCATCACCGCAACAAAGAATCCGAATCTCACTTCAGCTGGCTGAACTCCTGATAAACCAACACAAAGAATCTGAAGCTGCACAAGTGTACCTAGATCTCATCCGGAAAAATCCACCCCCCATAATTCTCAAACACATCTGGTCAATCTCAGCCGACCTAATCCGCAAACACGTTCCCGACCAAGTCCCTTCAATCAATTCCATTTTGTTAAAGGCAGGAGTTACAAACTTGGCCAAATAGCCCGATCACCAAAAAAAATTTCAATCATCCTTTATCCTCTGTTAAATTCATCACGTGGAAAAACCAGACATTGTCTATCTGGATCTAGAAACCCAACATTCACTATACGAGGTTGGAGGGTGGCGAAATATAAATAAGCTCCGAGTGAGCATCGGAGTCACGTTCAGCACAGCCCTCAACAAATACACCATTTACTGGGAACCAACCGTCCATCAATTGATCCACCAACTTACTAAAGCCCATCTCATCGTGGGATTTAACCTCCTAAAATTCGATTACAAAGTACTCCAGGCTTACACATCTATTCACCTCGCCCAACTGCCCACATTGGATATCATGGCTGACATTAGCCAACGTTTGCATCGTCCCGTATCCCTCAACTCCATCGTCAAAGCCACTCTCGAACTCGAAAAAACCGCAGACGGACTCCAAGCCGTCCAATGGTTCAAACAAAACAAACTCGTCCAAATAGCTGAATATTGTTGCTACGATGTCAAACTCGCCATGCTCATCCACCAATTCGGGCTGCAAAATGGATTCGTCTACGTGTTAGACAAACAAGGGAACAAACAGCTCGTCAAAGTAGATTGGTGCCCGCGACAGGATTCGAACCTGTACGGTGTTACCCACTAGAACCTGAATCTAGCGCGTCTGCCAATTCCGCCACGCGGGCACCACAACAAAATTTATATATCACGCTGAATACATCCCGCAAGAACCAACTCAAAATCCATATCCTAATGCACCCAACCCATGAATCTACCCTAGCTCTAAAAAAGCACCTAACGCCCCACCTCACCCTAAGTAAATCTCACCTCATTGCATTGCACACGCACCCCCAAAAATTCAATTACAAGTCGCTACACCCTGCCACTCTCATGTGCAAACCCTACATACAAATTAAACACACATCAGCCGACATTTTCCACAAGTGTGTATTTTCACTATCTCCACTTACCCTAACCAACTAGATTTTTCTGTTCCGATCACCGCCTACGCTCTAATAATCTTGAGTCTATGAAGGACGTCGCTAGCCGGATCGAAATCATTCAAGGAGACATCACAAAAGTACAGGCCGATGCAATTGTTAACGCTGCCAATCCCACATTGCTAGGCGGTGGAGGGGTCGATGGTGCCATTCACCGCGCAGCAGGTCCGGAACTGCGTGAGGAATGTGCTAAACTTGGCGGATGCAAAACTGGCGAAGCTAAAATAACTAAAGGCTATCGACTGCCAGCTAAATGGGTCATTCACACCGTCGGGCCAGTATGGCACGGCGGTAACCAAAACGAAGATCAACTACTCGCCAACTGCTACAGAAATTCCCTCCAACTCGCTCTACAACACAATATACGAACCATCGCGTTCCCAGCAATTAGCACTGGCGCCTACAGATTCCCCCTGGAACGCGCTACCAAAATCGCAATCGCCGAAGTGAAAAAGTTCCTTGAACAACACCCAAAAATTGAAAAAGTAATCTTCGTCTGCTTCGATAAGTACACAACCGAAACTTACAAACGGATACTCGCCGAAGTACTCGAAACCAACTCCACGACACCAAAAAACCCATGAGAGCAGTGATACAACGAGTCTCCGAAGCCCACGTCATCACCAATGGTTCTTTAATCGCAAAAATAAACCGTGGTCTCCTTGTCCTCGTGGCAGTAGACCCTGCCGATACACAAGACGATGTCGATTGGCTGGCAGGGAAGATCGTCAGACTACGAATCTTCCCAGACGTCCAAGGGGTCATGAACCTGTCAGTGCAAGACATCCACGGCGAGATTCTCGTGGTCAGTCAGTTCACCTTGCTCGCCAGCACTAAAAAAGGTAACCGACCTTCGTACTCCCGCGCCGCTCCACCCGAACTCGCCAAACATATCTACGACACGTTCGTGACCACACTCGCAACACATTTGGGTAAACCAGTCCAAACGGGTATATTCGGCGCCAATATGAAAGTTCACCTTATAAACGACGGTCCAGTAACCATTATCATCGACACAAAACTGAGAGAGTAACCTTCGCCAAACGCATACCTTCACATTCCCAAATCTGCAAACCCGAACCTACAAACAACCCGGATCACAAAGCAGCCGCGGATTATCAAGGCAAACAACCACCCATAAACGCCAAATACCCCGCACAGCTTCCATATAGGCGTAAAAGCCTGTTCTCAGCCCACAGCCGACTCAAAAGTTGTCTGCCAGAAATGACCCACTCTCAAAACGCCTATCCCAACTTAGTAAACCCTTATTCGCATTGAGACCTAAAAATTACGCGACACTATTTTTCACCACCTGAACTCTAGCAACACGTTTGTGTTCTTCTAACATTAATGCACAACTGAAAAAATTAGCTCCATCCCGTGTAACAAGTGCTTCTATACACACGCCCAACTCTAACGATGAATCGATACACAATGCGCTCTATTTCTCCTAGATGCGGGCAAGCAACTAAATACTCTGGACGTATTACCACCAATGTCACTCAATACCCCCCCCGGCTGCAAAGCACTTTGTACCACCCCAAAAACCAAATATGCATTCTTTACAAAGCTGCTACATACCTGATTTGCATCCTTGCAACTAAGCAAAAAAACCCAGATACCTACCCATGCCTTCACTAGTAACATTTGCCCATTCCCTTATCTATGCAAAGCAATATCCTCTGCCCCAAAAACATCCAAACGCTGATCTCAAGGCATACCACAACTACCAAAATTGCATCGTACCAAAACCAGCCGACGTTTCTGCTTTGCAAAATCCACTCCACATTCACCTCAACCAAAATAATAAGCCTGTTTCAGGGTTACGTATTCAAACCCTCAAGTCCATTAGACTACTACTCCAGCCAACGTTTAACCTGATTAAGGCTCCACATTCATAAACCCTCCAAGAAAGCCCACCTACTCCGCACTGCGGACAAATTCCCCTACTCTTTACCCCCTTGCTAAATTCACTAGTTTGAAGGCTCCAACTTAACTATCCCGTAGTCCACGCCGTTATCACTTGCTATAAACCCTCTCAGATTGAAATCGCGAAACCGTGGTTGTTCACCAATTTCCTCAACGGCCCGCTCAAATGCCCACCCTCTTTGCTCCCCAACTAATAGCATTTGTCATCCTTTCTATTACAAGACCAACCCCTTTAATGCCATGACTGGACAGCCAAACAAAACCAGTTTCCCATAATTTAATGGACCCGCAAAACAACACCGCATTCCTCGAATCTCACTTCATAATCACTCGCGTAATCCCAAGTAAATAAAATAGAAGTAAGTGGATACTTCAGGGGTAAGCACTAATAAGTCGAACGTGTCCTGTAAATATGGCACACCAATTGGGCCAATAAATGCCACATCTCTAAATGGCGCGTCAAGCTGAGGCGCGCCTTTAACACCGAAGACAAAACGGTGTATATATGACTCAGGCCAATTAAACCGGAGCCTTAAATATTCATTGTCTTGAATCAACTCCACATAAGGAAAATCAAACCGAGCTTTAGGTGTAAAAGGCACACCAAACGGGTCACGCGGGTCAGACCCATCCAACATCTCCTGCAAATTCTGATAACCATCACCATCCCAATCGTCGAATGGATCCACACTCGAACCGAAAAAGAGCTTTTCCCATGTATCAACTAGCAAGTTACCGTCGCTGTCCGAATCACTTGCCAATGGAATGCTTGCGAGACTGACAGATATTACCTCCAGAGCAAGACTGTCCGGTGGAGTTG
The DNA here is from genome assembly GCA_964654645.1 of uncultured Verrucomicrobiota bacterium. GTDB lineage: Bacteria > Verrucomicrobiota > Verrucomicrobiia > Limisphaerales > CAZZJO01 > CAZZJO01. The sequence continues at coordinate 67,054 of CAZZJO010000010.1, forward strand.
GCAAATCTGCATACCCACATACTAACAGCAAGCTCCCAGGTAACACCCCGAATGAATCCGGTAAATCGTACGGTGAGCCATCGTTTTTGTACAACAGTACACTGGTTGTCCCACCATAGATTTGGAAGCTGTCTGCGGGCCTCCCATGTGCCGAAGCTATAGCAACAACCAAGACATTAGTAACGGGCCGTGCTGGCACCGCAGCCAAAATTGCATTTGCACCTGCACACGCACTTGCAAAAACGTTTGTTAGGGTTGACCTGCTAAGGTAATTCGAATCGTAAGTACAGTGCCTCAGAAAGTACCGTAACTCGTCCAAAGGCGGAATGAACGTAGCTGGGTTTTCATTATTGTACGAACTGCAAATATCATAGATCTCCACAGCTACAGCACGTAACCAAGCAATGTTAACGTTAGTTGAATTTTCAACCAAATCGTTTACGGTGCGGTAAATCGTTTCCATGCGCCAACCAGGTAAACCGTTTGTGGTTTCTTTCTCCAGCCAAAGCAGCAGATTGCGGGTAAGATTACTTCTGCCTTTATCAGAAGCACGGAACGGGAAAAGCGTAATGTTCGTCCCCCAAGTTAACCCCCGTGCAACTAGAATCTCACTTAGTTTTTGTTCCACCAACACAGCAGTTAATGTGTCATTAATAGTTAAGTCACCCTTACTGATCTCACGTGGCATTCCTATCCATAAGTTTGAGGCAGCCGCAATCCACGCATTGGCCTCGGTTATCAAGTTACCTCCACTATAAGTGTAAGGTACTTGCGCGGCAGGAAATCGAGGCACAAGAAGCAAACCGACCAATTCACGCCCTAGCCGCTTATCAGTATTTGTAGTTACAATGTCAAAGTGCAAATCGGTCGCCTCAACCAACATCCGGTCTTCCGGATCAACAACAATGTTGGTTAACAGACACGCTGGGTTGGTGACACCTGATATGCCAAGGTATGTTACCACCCCCGCAGACAACAAACTGCCCCGCACAGCGTACACGCGCATTCCCGTGCCTGTAGCTGCGTAAGTGTCAAGGTTCGCCAAGCCGTCGTAAGGTCTGGGTGTAACAGCACGGTCAAATGTAGCCTTGAACTCGAGTCGAGCCGCATTGGTCGGTGCGCTGTCCGGCACAAGCGGGTTTGTGTTGCGAATTAATTCTTCTAGATCAGAGTACCCGTCCCCATCGGAATCCGGTCCACCATTTGGATTGAGTCCCTTGCCAATCTCAACAAAATCGGGCACCCCATCATCATCCGAATCAAGCATAGAAGGTGGATCTGCAAAGGTGTATGTAACCGTCTGAATAGGAGATTTGGCAAAGGTAGTTGCTGCCTTGGCATAGAATTGTACGGTAACATTAGTAAACAGTCTCACTGGTACCGAATATAACTGCCATCCTCCTGAGCCCAACCTATAATAAGCGAAGTGCGTTGGGTCAGCCGTTGTAAGCGTCATTTCAATCGCATTCTTATAATGTCCAGGAGTTGGAGCTATTTTAACTTCAGATATCCCGTCACCAACTGGCGCATCCAGACTAAAGACCGATACAAAATTCGTGTATTGATTGACCAAACCAAAATTTGCCATGGGCGGTTTCAACCCCAGGGCAGCTACAGTTGGATTCCTCAATCCATCAGTCGTTCCCCCGTACCGCTCAGCTATCACCGTAATAACCGGAGGAGATCCAGTGGAGTGAAATTGCGAGGTCCAATCACCAGCATTAAACACATACACCAAATGCGGGTTGTTTGTAACGAACGGTTCGTATTGAAAAAGCAATACGTTACCCAACGCAGAAAACTTGCCAATGTATGGCAAGGCACCGGCCTCCCCCGCTGTGTAAGTTGTACCATTGTATATCCACGTCTGGAATCGCCTCGATACCCCTGTCCCAATAATGCCCGAGAAAAGTTGGAAATGGCCACTCCCAAGTACACCAACGCCAGTAAACGCTAGGCCGGAATCAGCTGAAAATTGTTGGACACACACTAACCGAGAGACACCGTCGAAGTCAAAAATCTCGGCTGTACAACCCCCAGCATAAATAATAAGCAAGCGTGCCCCACCTACGTCCGGAACAACGTAAACACTCTGAACATCCTGCTCCAAAGTGTAGGCTACCGGAGGGCCTAAGCTGAGATTTCCTGATTCATCTTCAAGCACCTGCCGGACTACCAGTTCCTTTGTTCCCGCTTTGTATGATATAAACTGGCTAAGCACATTGGTGGGATTAAACCTCTCAATTAAGTACTCACTCCCCGCAGGTAACTCCTGGGCAAGCGTTTGCACAATGGTGCCTGACTCAAGCTGAAAAGCGCGAAACGTGTTTGTTACACCGCGACAAATGATTCCCAAACGATCCGTGGTACCAGCTTTAAGGCTCACGCGGTTCGCCCGTTCGCTCCGGGACGGAGCAACATAGGTTAAATGTGTATTAAATCCAATCCCATTGGTATTGCGTACAAGCGTCCAGCGAAAGGTGGGACTGTTGTTCCAAATACTACCAACGAAAAGGTCATCAAGGGCTGTGTTGCCCATTCCCCCGATATCAATCACCCCAACCATGTTCGGCCCTATTGCGTTAATATGCACAGCAACAGGTAAAATAACCGCATCCGGTTCAGGCACATCAATAAGATTAAGGCGGTTAGCCGGGGGTGCAGCACAAACGAATGCATCACGGTTTGTAGTGGTGAGTCTACCCACACCTAAAGCCGAAACGTTTTGAATACCCGTGGAACGCGTGGCCGCCCAACTCACACTCCCAGGAGCAAGCTGATAACCTATGCGAAACCCACCCGTTGCCTTGTCCACTATCAAAATATCGGTGCGTCCATCTCCGTCGAAATCTCCACTCGCATGAAACTCAGCCGCTGTCTCATAAACAAACGCATGGGAACAAAGATCACTCATGACAAAACACAGTCCTAATAAAGGCAAATACCCATTTAATAAAAAACCAAACCGCTTTCTAATAATTGAAAAGCTAGCCCAAAGCACTATCATACAGGCTAGCCATTCCAGGCCTCCCAACATTTGCACTCGCGTTAAGTTCAAGATTCTGAGCCCTGCACATGACTCGACGCGCAATATTTTGGTTCTGGCTACCACATTCATGGCACATCCATCGCCTCCGTTGGGATAACCTCGGCTATCTCACCGTTCTTTTTGAACCGCACCAATAAGTATTTGTATCGTGCGCCAGAAATTACTGGTTGGGTATCCCGGACAAACATTAAGAAAATATGCATATTGTCGTTCATCATGAGTCGGTCATAAACAACGTATGAGTCGCGCAACAAACTGTTTGTGTAACAAATTCGCCCCTGCGCGTATACAACACAATAGTTTGTCAGTTCATAAGCAATGTTCTCTAGCAAAGGCGAGACTTGCACAATGTCCCCAGAAACATTCGGAAACATGCTATTGCTCAATTGATACCGGTATAGCACCATGGGAAACAGTTTCTCACCCGAACGGTTCGTAAACAGCAGACTCATTGGGTCCGTCGGACCAGCAATCCATTGAGGTTGCTCACGTACACCCGAGGCGTCATTCGACGTAAGCAGCACTGCCCCAACTAAAACAACCGCCCCAGTAAGAGGCGCTTCGAAACCAATATGATAACGCCCCATCACCCCCAAAGGTACATTTGGATCACTCGACTTAAACTCGCCATTCGTGTTAAGCGGTGGCAAACCGCGCGCAGGCCACGGTATCGTGCAAACGATGTAATTGGTATTCGCCGGGTTCCACACAAACTCCTCGATATTGCTCGGCTCGCTCAATGTACCGTCCTTGGCCACGGCTCTCACAAACACCGTGTATTTCTCGCCCAGCTCAATATTGCAGGGCACACTAAACTGCGGTCCAGGGCCAAACCCAGGCCCGATCCGCGGGGTGATAAAAACATAGAAATCGTACGTGTTCGTCTCGCCGTTAAGCACCAATGTTTGCCGAACCGGGTTTGGCTGTAAGTCATTGGTCTGGCGCAAAACAAGGAAACCAGGCGCAAGATTCGAGCTTACCGTGTTGGGCTTGCCGGCGACCCACACCTCAAATCGTTCCAATCCGGGCGGCGGACAGAACCAGGTCATGTTCATGCCCGGGTTATTTGTCACACCCGTGGCAAGCAGCGGCGAGAGCAACGGCACAGGCGGTGGCGTTGCCGGTGCAGTGCTTACGCAGCCGAGCTTGACAAGCGGGCTTGGGTTACCGTGCTCGTCAAGCACTTGCAGATAATAGCATATTGTTGCGCCACCGGGCGGCATACCGTCGTCCTGGCATGAAAAACTCGGCGCACCGCCAATGTCGCCCTGGCACAGCAACATCAGCGGCCCGTCGTCAACCCGCCGGTACAAACGCCATTCGCGGCTTGTGGGTGTGGGGTAGCCGATAATGACAATGTTTGTCCTGGTGCCGTCCGGTGTTACAGGCACGTGTCGTTCACACCCCTGATTCAGGGCTGTGAGCATCCCTACAAGTCGAGCCTCAAAATTAACAAGCACATCCTTCTCGGGTAACCACGATTCCTCGATTCGCACCCAAAACGGTTGCGTGAGCTGGCCAACCTGCCCGTCAAACGTGCCCGCCTTGGGCCATACGTACAGGAAGTTGCCAAACCTGCCCCGCGAATCCGTGGCAAACACAAATTCACGACTCCACTCGCCCGGGCTGTAGAAGAGCCGACCTGAATCGTACATGGCGACGAACTTATTGTTCTGCGGATCGTAAATGCCGGCAATAAACTGCACCCATGCAAACTGCTGACTGCTCCGGGTGCAGTTGAGCCGGAATGTGAACGTCCAGGGCGCGCTCGCATTCGTCAATGCAAAACTCCTGTAACGAACCTGCGGCTGCACGCAGTGAATCTGGACACTGCCCGTAGGCGCATCAGGCCCAACCCGATCCCGCAACACTCCAAACGCAGGCGCGCTGTTGCCCGACAAATTCGGTCCGCACGCGCCAAGGTCCTGCGCGCGCACTGTGTACCAGAATGTTCGGCCCAAATCCTGCGTGACAGTAGGGCACCCTGGACCATTATCTACATAACTACCTGTAACGCACCCATTGGTATGTTGAACGATAGCAATAAGATTATTAGACGGATTATGCGCCCTGGAATGCATCTCGTTTACATTTGTCCAACGGTAAACCCAGTAATGACTAACGGGATCAACTACGTTAGTGTTCTGATTCCAGACAACTCGTAAATATTGTCGTGGGGTACCACCTACAAACGAGTAATCATTCTCGACACGCACACCGCTGGGAGGCGCGGGGGGAAAACGGTCGCACACAGTCACCAAAGTACCCGGAGATACAAGCCCGTCCCTACCAAGAATGTCACGCGCGGTCACAAAATAATAAAACTGCGCCCCATTTGTGAACCCAAGGTTCACATACCCAGGCCGGAATCGCCCATCATCATCTGAATAATAAAACGTTTCAGGATCACCAATAGGAGGTGGACTAAAATTGGCAACATCGTTCGTGCCGAATTCTTTTTCTGTAAGTACGGGTAGATTGTTGCAACGCTTAACATGCTGCGGTACAGATACCGCACGTGCCACCAACACCTCTGGCGACGGCGGTGTCAGATCCCAGCGGTTCGTTGGCGCCTCTGCGTAAATTTTGGTAACACGCCAAACATTAAAACCGTATTGTAGTATGCCGAGCCTCCGTAATGAATCCGGAGTAGCCCAGCGTAATTTTACATTAATGTCGCCCTTCGGAGTCGGGTCCGGCACTTCAACAGGTGCACCAGGCGCAGGCAGCAATACCGGCGGCCCAGGCTCGAGTGTTATACGACCAATTACCCCTTGGTCAGTCTCTGTAGCTGGATCAAACAGACGTACCTCGTACGTCGTTTGCCCAGCCAATACATCCGCATACGCTATGCCCAATGCCAAAGCCACCCCAGGATGCATCCGCGTCATCAATAAGAGATTTTGGAAATACTCCTCCTGAATAACCGAGCCTCGTATTGCTGCCGAAACTTTTTCGGCCCGCGATATGCTCGACGATGGCATGAGCACTTCAAACAGAGTCTGCAAATCCTGTTCAAGCTTGGCTAAATCTTCCCCTAAATTCTCCGCCCGCCTGAGCAATGGCTCTATATTTAGTGGGTCAGTCTGTTGGAAAATAACTGCCACACGAACATACGAGGCATGAGACGATGGATCACCAGCCTTGGCATAAATGGCAAAACACCGACCCAACAAAATCTCAGGTGGGCTACTCTGCCAAAACAAGTACGCCCAATACCGTCCAACCTTGTCCTGATAAACAGTACCAGCTGTCAAAATAATATTCTCAAGACTTTCCTGGGCATTAATGCGGTTGATCACTATCAACCCAAGCAATACGAAAATCCGGACCACCGATAAAACTGAAAATAACTTCATCAAACGCATGCTCCAAAACAAACCTGAATTGCATAACAACCCGTAAAACACCCCAGTGGATCCACTAGGATGCAATTTGCAAGTACCCGTAGTACCAAAAAACTGCCAATTACCATTTCGTGTCCTCGCCTTCATGTAATCAATAATCAACATCCCAAGAACCACCTCGATACGTAATGCCCACCGATTTGCCGAACTTGATACACAACGGGCAATACCCAACCTTGCCACTCAAACGCCCCTTGCCGTTAAATCGCAAACTGTCACCGCTCTTGACACCGACCATCTTGACTTCGCCTTTGATCGTCACAATACAAAGCGCCTCACCCAACACACCCGCCTTCATAACGCCACCATAAGTAGGACCTTCAATAAAATAAAATGCGCCCGCTCCTATCCCCGCTGAGATGTTAAACAAACATGAGGCAGGTATGCCCAGCGCGGCTTCCGATATGGGGATCCAACCTTCGCCATATAAATACCCACCCGTAAATGGCGGCGAGCCGAGCACAGATGCAACATCTGGGTCTATCATTTGAATCGGGTCAAGCGTACAAGTGCGTCCGAAGAAAATCCCACCAGCAAGATCATACGACTGTATTTTGACCCCGCACACGGCAGCCAGGTAATTCTCGTACAGGCCAAAAGCAACTGCAGCATCCAACCTGTAGATCTTGAACGACTCGAAATCGAGACCTCCAGTAACAGTAAAACTCCCAGCCATCCCCACAGGCTTGAGCGGGCTGGTCTGGAAGCTGAACTTGGTTGCAACATTTGCGCGCAGGTCCGGGCTGATCCAATCCAGCTCGACGTCATTTGCGCCCAGGGTGACCTCGGTGGCGGTATCGCCGCTGAACCCGCAGCCAGGTGTGGCAGACGAATCCAATTCCTTGATAATTAGATACGCGTTGAACTCCATATCCTCCGGCACACGCCACCTAAACCGGCCATCCAACCGTAGCATCTTAAGCGAGTTCCCATTTATGATAGCGTGACCGTCAATTTGGCCAGCCCCAATCACATCGCTCAAGTCCCCAAGTGCACTGTTAATCGTATTGTCAAGTTGCGCCAGTGTCTGCCCGATAAGATGCCTGATAACCCCATTAAGCTGCTGGAACACACTGTCAACCGCCTCGCGATAAACGGCGTCTAGGTCATAGAGCCGCTGTTTGAGCGAGACCTGAATACCCGCCGCAACGGCAGTTTCGAGGAACCGTTCACGCACACGCGCCCGAATCAACTGTTTAATCTCATCAGCCGAGTAATGCAAAAACGGGTCGTCAATCGAATAATTTAGGCCGTCAAAAAAGGCACGAATTTCCAAGCTTGCGCGCGTCGTTGCGTTGGTCAGTTCGCCAGCCGCAGCTTTGAGTTTTGTGTCCAGTTCCTGAGCGAATTCCTGGCCAAGCACGACTTTAGCACGGATTTCACCCAGAGCAGTCTGCACTTCTTTGAGCTTGGTGACGAGCTGTTGAATGGTAGGCTCGGCCTCTTTCATCAGATTGCTCAAGTGCGGTTCAGCAACCGCGCTCAGGAATTCCTCAGCCAGTTGCCCGACAAGCTCACCCACCAACTGCTTTGCAATCGGTCTCTGGCCATCCACCAACTTGAGCAGGCCATCCTTGACAGTGCCAAGCGGCACGCCATTTGTGCCCTTCGAAATGCTGTCCGTGATTGCACTAATTGCATTGGTGACCTCGTCGAGCGTGTCCGCCAATTCCTTGAGCAGCCCCAGCGGTTGCGCTGCCCCATCAGCCAACGTAATCAACTGTCGTGACACGTTGGTGAGCACTGCGCCCGTACCGGATCCGATCAGGTAATTCGACAGCACAAGGCTGACCCGGTCAGGGAATTGGCCTCTCGACCCCGTTGGCAACAAATCCCATTCCCGCTGAAGCTGCCGATAAAGTGCGTCAATGGTCGGATCAACTGTTCGCTTGAAAACTTCGTCAAAAAATTCGTCTAGAATGCTGGCCAGCATGCGGTCTAGGTTTGCCGCGCCTTCAAACAACACATCACGCACCTCGGCACCGGCAGCATTTGCAAGCGCTTTGGCCACACCCAATTGCCCATCGATTGCGTTAAAGGTCATGTTGGCTAGGCTGATCTTTGGCAGGCCGTCATACTGGATACCAAAATCTAGCGATGCGTTGGCGGGGTCCATGTAGGTGATCTCATGCTGCACCTTCAATACAAGCAAGTCGTTGGTCACGCTTGTGAACGACTTGAACGTGCGCGTGCTGTCAGTCCAAACCAGCGGATAGTCAAAGTCAACTACATCAAGCCACAGTTTCTGCGCCCGTGGATGGTATTGCTGGGTCGGGTTGTTCCGGTAATGCGCCAGCTTGACCCCGGGCGGAAAACCGAAGTTGTCCTCATCAAAATAATCCGCCGTAAAGAAATCCTTGCCGCCAACCTGCCAGCCGTAATTTGGGTTGCCCGAGCCGGCGCGCGGCCAACCACCCGCAAGCCAGATCGGCGGCGCAGGCGTGACACCGTTTGTTCGCCCGCTGGTATGGATATGCACCTTAAGCTCTTCGAAGAACGGCACCTTCATCTTGCCGACAATGTTGATGAAGCCCGTCGGGGGCAAGTTGCCCGGGACCGCGTTCGAATAACTGCTGTAATACGCGTCAGCCACGGGCGTCACGGTGTATGCCGTGTTGGTCGGCCCGGTCAGCTTGAACCGGCTTGGCAGTTTCAGCCGCGAATCAACCCCCACCAACCCAAATGATTTCGGGATGAGATTGCCATTGGTTTGAAACCCCAAAAAACCTGTCAACGGCTCGTCAATGTGGCTTGCGTAAGCGCGCACACCAACAACAAGCAAGCCTTTCCCGGGTTCACACTCTTGGCCCGGATTGCTCTTGAACTGAATTGCAAGCGGCTCGAAATCAGCATTCCACCATGCAAGTTTCTTGAACCCCTGGCTGGCCGGGGCAACCTTCGCGCCAAGCAGCGCACCTACACAACTGAACTGCATCTCCTCAAAATCAAGTGTGAAATCCGACGGATACGGTACCTTCAGGTAGCCTGCCGTGCGCGAGTCAACGTTTTGACTGTCCAGATACGCAACGCCGTAGTTGGCAAACACAACCTGGTAACCCAGCAGGTTAATTTCCGACGGGAACGATCCCGGAAATGCTTCATGCATCCCAGATACACCCCCCAGCCGCGCATAGTACTTCGAACAACCGCTCAGGTCGTATGGCCCCACGGCGCGCCCTGCCAACACGCTGATTGCCTGACGCCACCGGTTCGAATACACGCGGAAATTCAGCCCAGCATAGTCTGCCAACCCCAAAAGGTACCCGGGTGAAATGGGCCGTTCGGTATAGGCCGGGTCACTCGCCAACACGCCGCTCAACAGGATTGTTGCAGGCCCGTACTCACTCGGCTGCAGATTATGGTCGCCGCGCACAAAATGCCCCGGTACATGCAACGCTGCATTTGTAAAATTGAAGACACGCTGCGCAAATGTACCTGCGCCCGGGATAAACCCCCAGGAAAGCGTATGACTCGGGCTAAGCGGCCCATCCGCAACAAGACCGCCATCAGACGTGAACCGCAACCTGCCATCAGCAGGTACCAAAACCGGGTAGTTCGTCATTACAGCAGCATCGCAACCCGGACATGTGGTTGTGTACGGAACAGTTACGGTTGCAACCCCGCACAATGCGCTGTTTGTGTCAGGCACGCACAAGTCGCGCTCGACGCGCAGGCTTCCCCCGTTTGTCCACACAATCATCACATCGTAAGGGAAATGCGTCCTGAACGACCCGTTGTTTAGCTGGATTGTGAAGCTTAACTCTGCTGCGCCACTTGCACTGGCATGCACAGTCGGCGAAACTGTCACGCTTGAGGGGTTAATAAACTGATAGTACCCACTATTATCCCGTTTGAACGACATATTGGGCGGGTCAACTGTGTTCGAGCTGTAATACGCCTGATAATAGTTCTCCAGAAATCGGGTGTGGATCACGAACACGTTCGATATGCCGATTGTAAATGTGCCCGTGCCTGTGTTCCACGTGAGCGCATCTGCAACAATCCAAAGCGGTTTCGACTCTTCCGAGCAAAAGACATAGCCGCCCGGGGCATAACTCAAAGTCCCTGCCGTGGGCGCAAGATTTTGACCCAGGGCAATATTGGCAAACTCAAGCGTGCTAAAATGATAACGTAGGGTGTCAAAGTTTGCATTGTTTGTCGTGTAACCAAACCCCGACGGCAATGCCACCGTCAGATTCGCGCGCGCGCCTGTCGTGCTCAATGTAATCGGGCCGCGCGTAAAACGCACATTCTCCAATACAGCCGTGTCCGGGCTGGGTGCATTCAGCACAACCGACCCGGAGGCAAGCACCGCATTGCCATTGGTTAATAACCGGACGTTAAGCGGTGTGCCGTCGCCGTATGTGTGCGCCGGATTACCTGTAACAAAACCACTATTGTTAGTCACAGCCAGCACGGTGTTGATAAAGCCTGCCCCCAAGGTGCCGGGCGCAGGGTGATTACCCAAAGTGCTGAACCGGGTCTCGATAGCGCCAAAATACAGCCGGCCATTGAAATGCAACAGCCGTTCAGTGGTACTGTTGGTTGTGTTACCAACCAATGCAGGCTGCCCGGGTTCGTTCGTGTGCGAAATTGTAACCCGCAGGTAATAAGTCTGATTAACAGAATCAAGCTGACCGGCAGGTTCAACCGGCACGTCAATATTGTACGTCTGCGCATACGGCACCGGGGGATTACTGGTGCCGGGCTGATAACTGTAGCTCCCCAAATTCAGCACAACACGGTTTGTCTTTGTGGCAACCGGCACACCGTTACTGGCAAAAAGCGTGTATTCGAGCGCAAGTGGATAAAACGTTACCATATTGACTCCGCCGAAATTGTCGTACCGGTGTGTCTCAAAGTTCACACGGAAAATGAAATTGCTCCGGTTCGGCGCGCCATTAACCATGTAAATGCGGTTCGTCTGCACGCTGTTCAACCGCGTAAGGATATTCAACGCAGCGTCGCCACTGACCATGTTGGTAAAGTGGAAAAACTGGTAGGGACCATCGGTGCACACCAGGCCAGTATCAATACCACCCCGGAACAACCGGCACTCGATTGTGTACGTGTCGTACGGGTTAAGCCGCGCAGCAGGCCGGATCGCAGCAAAATTCGTCAAGGTGAGCCGCTGCCCACCACCAACGTTTGCGTTCGTCAGTAGGTTGTACGTGTAGGTCACATTCGTGAGGCCGTTGGTTTCGTAAATCGGGAAGGCCACACCGGCAGAGTTCAACAAACGGTATTGCAACCGGTAAGTGATGTTGCTCGGCGCAGGCGTAAAGTTCTCAGCGACAAATACCGCACGCACACGGAGTGCATAGCGGTGGTACGCAGGACTGTTCGATAGCGCATCGGCATCTATCACATACCCTGTGTAGTTTGTGAGCGTCAAACTGCTGAACTGCTCCATGATCGGCGCCGTGCCGGCTGTTACCTCGATGTCGTCCAGATACCAACCTTCGTAGTTTATTATGGAATCGCTCACGAACTCGAACCGCAATGTACGCGTTGTTCCAGCAAATGCATTGAGGTTGGTGCTGACCTCGGTCCAATTGCCGATCGCAACACCGTTTGACCATAATACAGTGCTGTCCAACAACACACGGCAATAGTCCCATCCGGTCTCGATACTCGGCACAAGATTCCAAAAACGCAGGTTCACTCGGGAATAACCACTGAGGTTTATGGTGCGGCTCATGTAGGCTGTCATGTAGTTGGTGTACCGCGGCGCGTTTGTTGCGCCGGCGTAGCCGATACCCGCACAGTAACCTTTCCAATTCCCACTTCGCGGTGACTGCCCGCCAAATGCAGCGTCAACTTTATCCCAATACGACGGACTTCCGTTAGGGTTACCATCTCCTACATTCCAAGAACCAGGGAAAATCCCCTCGAACCCCTCTGATACAATGGTGGTCTGCCCCACACAAACTGAAAGAAAGGCAAATAACAATGAGGCTACCCCCACCGCAATCAACTCAGAAAAGCTAAGTCGATTTTGCAGCCCCCAAATTTGACATGCTGCGTTTTTTCCCACTTATACTTTTGAGTTATTAAATCACTCGCTTTGAACGCTAGCCATAAGATGCGGGAATTCTCCCACTCTAAAGGCATCGCACCCACTCTATTCAAGGCACACATAATCTATCGGGTCAAGCACTTTTCTCACTCAGCCAATTCCACCCTATCCTGACTACACCTTGCACAACATTTTTATAAGCACCTGCCAAAAGCCGAGTTTACAAGTACACCCTGCTTAACCGCTTCAACACAGAGCGGCAAAAACATCTACTTACATTCCAATACTAACACACCATTTCGAAAAGCCGACCTTCAATCATAAGCGCGCTAAACAAAACTGCCGGTGCTCCCCAATTTTGCTGGTCAAACGCTAAACCGTAAATTACAGTATGGGATGGAAAATCAACGAGTCCCTACCCAAAACTCCTGGATAAAAATGCATGAAGGACGAAACCCTCCTGGTTTGTTTTCTAGCGATCCTGGTTATGACAATTGTTAAACCTTACTCACATTCGGGATGCGCATGTGCGGTCCAACACCCTCAGGCCTCATAATCAAACGTTTACACCAACTACCACAAAAACCTACAACCCATACGCCCTTAATCATGAAAAACTTCCCTAAACTTCGTGGCGCTACCAGAGTAAGTTGTGAGGTAAAATACTTTTGCTCGCTAAGTTTTATATGCCGACTCAACCCCGGTGCTGGAAAAGTAAGATATCCACGCAATGCACAGCACCACCCGTGGACAAATTTACACCACATCATTATTTGCTGTTTCCACTTATTTCTTACTCCATCAAGGTAACCCCAAGAAGTCCAATTATAACTTCATTTGCGGAAGCGCTAACCGTAAGGTTTTTGAGCTCAGAGCTAGGATATAGCGGGATAGCCAAAACCGTGCCGGCGCCTCCAGGGACGTGTCCACCTTTACCTTTGAATGCTACCGGATCTAGCACTCGGACGATCCCACTTTTCAGGTTTACGCGCGGCGGAATAGCTTCCGGCCTCATAAAGGCGAAATCGTCTATGAAATAGTCCTGCTCAATCGGCCACCAATTGACGGGGTTTTCCAAATCTACATCTGTGAGCTTACCGTCTTTGTAAGCGATTTTAATATGGCCATTAACAAATCTACTTTGCATATGAGTGGTGGTCCCTACCATAAAGAGAAAGCACCATTTTGCGCGCCCGCTCAATGGAATTGTGACTGAATTTGGGTAATTATCCCATTTGGAAACGAATACTACATTTGGCGCGTTTGCCTGCGTGGAAATCAGGAAAGGTATCCCGTTAGGCATTGTAAATATACCTTCGCGAATAGCAGCTAAGTTGCGCAAGCCCGAATCATCTATAGTAGGTTTTAAGTTAAAGTCACACCAACCACCAATGCCTTGCTTTGGGATTGATAATGAACAAAAAGGTGACCGTGGGGAGAGATACTCGTTCTCAAATATTCTGCTGAGCTGTTCATTGTAGAACTGACTCAAATCGACGGTCCTAAGACGCGCATTTGGCTTTATTGGTACTGTCCAGTCAAATTCAATCCCCAAAACTCGATTTGTGCGTGGAATTATCTCAATGGATATCGGTTCCCACCAACCCAGCTCATCCTGGACCAAATTAACAAACAGGGTTTTATATCCCCCAACACCAGACTTCAAATTAAAGCTGGCTTCATGACTTGTTATGCGAGATTTGCTAAGCACATCTTGGGGGTCATCAAATCCATTGATAATGGCTTTCTTAGGGCGGATGGTTATTTTTCCACCAGCAGGTACCCGGTAAACCCTTGAAATTTTTTCGCAGGAGTCCCCATCCCACCTGATCGAAAATGAACAAAAGTTAGTGGGCGGAAAAATCACCTCGATCATCGGATGACCAACAGAGTTCGTATCTACTAAAAGCTGTGCACCAGATACTCCTTGCTTAAGGAGGCAAGGCCTGCTCGTCCGGGCAGACAATCGAAACTTTATCCGAGCGGGATGCGGAAACCGCGACGTAAACTTATAGGAAGACTCTTCAGCGTTTTTACGGAAATCCAGGCGGAAATCTGGATGGTTAAAATGGAGCCACTGCCATGAATCTGGCCAGCCTGGCACGATAACAATTTCTCCGCCAGGCAAATTAGGTCGTACACCAACAAGCCCTTCAACAATTGCACGAGCAGCGACACCAATCCCATCGGCAAAATCGCGTTGTGCTTCCCGCCTTGCTACATCATACGAAAGAGTCATTCCTATGTTTCCAGGGCAAAGTCCTGAATACATGGTAGAAATAATTGCACCTTTAAACAAAGGGAAGGCACGATCAACTCTGTTTGCTTGCCAATACGCCAGTGCCATGTGCAAACACTCTGCTACGACTATATTGTTAACCGACCACATATATGGCATCCAACTAGTGGTGGAAAGCACGTAAAGGTCTTCCTTTGGAATTCCAGGACCAATAACCGGGATGTGCGGGATCTGTGTATCAACGTATCTCGTCATTAGCCAGTGTTTTAATGAAGAACCGAGTTCCGAGTCGATTGCGTGATACACTGTCCATAAGGCAGCATTGGTATGTAAAAGTTGGTCACCGATAACATCACGATACTCTGCATAGCAACCGGTATCTGAAGACCACAAAAGGCTTTCAGCGGCGCGGTAAATCCTCTCGGCCTCATGCAAAAGCTCTTCAGCCCCTTCTAACCCAAAACGCACACCCCACTCACCGAGTGTTTTAAACGCCAAGTAGTTATAGGCGGTCGAATGGGTTACACCGCCGCCGTTGTACTGTAAATTATCGCTTGCCCAAATGCAGGCGTACGCCTCATACAAGGGCAGTTTTTCTTGCCCAAACTGGCGCCGAAATAGCCGTTTTTCCCATGCAAAATGGCGCATTAATACTGGCCAGTATTCGCGAATCTTTTCCAACTCACCCGTCCATCGGACATGTCGAATTAATCCATCGACCGCAACCAAATTCATATCATAATGAGAACGTGTCATGTTTCCGTTTGAGTGTAGTGCGCGTTCGCATCGAGAAAGATTAGAGTCTTCGTCAGGACCTGGGAACGTTTCGGGGATGGGGTTAGTATTTTGGGTCTGCACATAACGCAAAATATGTAGAAAAGTGCGTTCGTGCTGGCCCAATGCATCTCCTGCATATAAACCTCGCCACCCCAAGAGTGGTACCCGCCATGCTACCGCTCCATGAAAGTACGACCGGGTCGTTTCATCCCAGATCGCCTCAGCAGCAATATTTAACGCAGATACAGCTAATTGGATGAACTGATCCGGACAATCTATTTCCACCCTCTTTATTATTCGCTGCCGTCTAGTTTCAGCCATCTCAAAAGCCTTTTCCATCTCCTCAAGAGGCCACCTTTTTTCAACCTCAGCTAACTCATTACTAAATTGCGACCGACAAATGACCAGATAATATGGCTCAGCATTAAGTAGATGCACACGCCCTATTAATACAGGGAGCGAAACAGCATGGTTGGTTGATAATAACAAACCAACTAAACTGTTCCATTCATGTGCATTCGCCACAAACATTTTCGTTGTTTTCGATACAGCACCCACTAAAGACACCCGGGGACTGGTTACTAAGAATGCCCGTTCAGTGAACTTAAAATGATTGTTAGTGCAAAATTCAGGCCGAAGCTGAAGTAATACATTGACGGGGGCGGCCTCACATCCAATATCCGCGTTACGGCGGAAACGTTGCCCGCTAGCCCCCCCAAACGACCAAACTAAGTCCAAACCCGCTCCCTCAACGAGCTCCACCTTAAAAATTATACCCTCCAGATTTGCCAATGGAATGACCACCAATTCGATCTTCTCCCCATATGGGCCAACAATAATGTATCGCATTCTCCCGGGCTCGTAAAAAGATACGACGTTAGTAGTTTCATGTAACCAACAAGCACGAGAAGGGGTAGTAATCCCAAACCGAAGGTTTCCTCCCTTCGCCGGCAAGAGAAATACAAATTCAGGTTTATCCCCTGCATCTACTCGCATTGCCCCTCGATTGCAATATAGAGGGCGATTAAAAAATTCTAATCCATTAGTAATCACAAACCCACCATCAGCCGGATGATACCTGAGAGTACGCTCAACATTTTTCAAAAGATTTGGCCAGCGTAAGTCGACCCATTCAGCCGGAGTTTCTCGAGTTCTGTTTATTTGCGCTCCGCACGGCTGAGCCAAACAAATCACAGTTGCTACCACCCATATGATGCAATTCACAAATCCCGACCTAGCCGTGTTTCTCATCCTTAGGGAAAAGTAAGGAACCGTGGGGGGTGTGGTCTAGGCCAAAACGAAAAAGTTACACCCCAAAAATGATTAAAGCGACGACAACTTCGGCATCGGGACTACGTACCCTTTACCCAAACTACATCAACTGGAGAACTGCAAAATCACAACCATGGCTACCCACGGATCATTGCGCAGCGCCAATATCCGAAGCCAATAACCATTGACCCCTTTTGTAAACTAGACGGTGGTAATGGAAAGTTGAAATACCCCGTTGCGCCAGGATATTAGTGTGAAGTTTTCAATCTCAAATAAAGTCACCGATTACTAAAAGCGTTTGAACTTTTCCCCAGGCACATTGCACAATGGGCATTTATCCGGCACATGATCTACAGTGGTATAGCCACAAACAGGACAAATGTACACGGTGCCGAGATCGATGTCTTTTCCAGCAGCTACTTTTTCTTTAGCGGCCGTATAAAGCTCTGCGTGAATCTTTTCGGCCTCCAGAGCCCAACTGGTTGACCGCACAGCCTTTTTCTCGTCCTGTAACTCAGCCACTGCTTTGTAAGCGGGGTACATCTCTTGCACTTCGAAGGTTTCCCCTTGGATTCCCATTTCGAGGTTCGCCACAGTGTTGCCAAGCATTCCGAGCGCATTTAAGTGGTTGAGCGCATGTACCTGTTCTGCATAAGCTATCGCTCTAAACAACCGAGCAATGTTGGGGTATCCTTCTTGCTCCGCTTTCTCTGCAAAAAGCAAGTATTTCATGTGAGCCTGACTTTCACCTGCAAATGCAGCTTTCAAAAACTCTTTTGTCATTTCGTGCATAAAGCCCCCTTTAATTGATATAATTCCAGAATGTTTTTCACCACCAGTTGGCGACTTTCCTAAGCTCGAGGGGTTTTACTTTAACCTCTTATCCACTTCGGTCCAATTGAGGTTTCTAAAGAAGGCTTCAATGTAATCTGCCCGTTTCAGCCCATAATCCAACATAAATGCGTGCTCGAATACGTCCATTACGAGGATTGGATTACAACCCGCCGGGTGACCTACATCATGCTCGTTAATCCAGAAGTTAATTAACCGTCCGTTTGTGAGATCTTGGTAAAGCACAACCCATCCGATACCACGGATTGTACCAACCGTCTTGAATTCTTTCATCCAATTTTCAACGGAACCGAATTGTGAAACTAATGCACGTGCGATTCTTGAGTCCTGATCAAGCTGGCCATTGCCTCCAAGGTTTTCAAAATAATACTCGTGCAACCTCATTCCGTTGAACTCCCAACCTAGCCTTCGCTTGACTTCTGCGTACTCAGGCGTACCTAGCTTTCCCTCTTTTGCCAACGCATTCGCAACCTCCAGCAACTTGTTGGTGTTATTCACGTACCCCTCGTACAAGGTAAAGTGATTCTTTAACAGCCCTTCGCTGAATCCAGGCATTCCAATCAATTTTGAATAATCTTTCGCTGCATACGTCATATGATCCTCCTTTATAGGTTAAAAAAACACACTTTACAAAAATGTCAATGGACAAAGGAAAACCTACGCTTTCGTATCAATGCACTCTAAAATGCCAACCAACACATTTGAAAGCCGGTCACAACATGTTTGGCCAGAACTGTATAACTGCGAAAACGTTGACAAAGATTTTAAACGAGGACTGGGAAAGAACCGCCTTAAAAGTGGGGGTGTTTATGAAGGAGCGCATGCGGCTTTTCCAAACCATGCGTAAGCATGAGTTTCTCATCCCCTAAAAGCAAAGGTGTTGGGCCTGCCGCAATTATCTCCCCTTTGTCTAAAAGAATCGATCGCGGGCACAAATCGAGTACAAGGTCCAAATCGTGAGTTGCAATTACTTTTGTACATGAAACTGAGGAAAGTAAGTGTTTAAGTTCACGTTTACCACGTGGATCTAAACCCGCAGTAGGCTCGTCTAATAACAAGACTTTTGGTTTACAAGCGAGTATCCCTGCTAAACAAACTTTTCGTTTTTCACCCTGACTTAGATGGAACGGGTGTCTATGCTCAAATCCATCCAAACCAACCAAGTGTAAACACTCTCCAACCAACTTATCCAGCTCAGGACCGTCTACCCCAAGCTGTCGAGGCCCAAATGCCACGTCATCGTAAACCGTGGACCAAATAAGCTGATCATCTGGATCTTGAAACATTAGGCCTACCATTGAGCGTATTTTAGGCATGGTTTCCCGAGTGATGGGTATTCCTTCGATCCAAACAGCTGGCGTCTTTGGTGGATCCTCCGGCAATAATCCGTTTAAATGCAATAACAAGGTCGATTTACCCGCGCCGTTTGGGCCAATCAGCCCAACACTTTCGCCCTGTGTCACCTCAAATGAAACATTCCGCAACGCAACCGTGCCATCTCGATACTCAAAACTTAGGTTTTGTACTTTTATGGAAATCTTTAGTTCCATCCCCTTGCTCGCATTGCTTGATACACTCGCTCCGATCTATACACGACACGCGCTAGTAGTGCTGCCCCAATCGTAGCTAGTGTCAGCCACAACCGCACATGCTTATTATGAAACGTACGGCTTTGCCTAGCGCGTTGGAGTCGGCGTTTCTCTTCCAACAAAAGGGGTAAATACCTATACATAAGCATCAACACTGTGGGGAAAATGCCCCCAATCCCAATCGATCGTAACATCCTAATCACCTGGTAAAAAGGCACTAAACGGGAATAAAGGATGACTGTAATTGCGCATAAATTGGCTTTTACTACTACCACCAGCAGTGGAAACGCCTCCTCGACTTGGGAAAAAAGGGAAGCCAAGCCAACTGCTATAATCACCGGCTCTACTAGCATAAGCCGTGTCAATAAAAACTTAAATGGAACACGCAGTGCTGCGATTGCGCCAACCAAAAAAGCCCCCACTATTCCATGGATCCAATGGATGGAATTGGGGCTAAAAGCCACCACTACAACGAGGAAAATCATCAGACCACTAAGCCGCCATGGCAGCCTAGACTTGGGTGTATCACTGGTAAAACTTAATTTTTGATTAGGCGTGACGCCCACGCGTGACTTCGGATTTACCTTTTATCTCTTAAACATGCCAGGGAAAGGCATTCCCGACATCTTGGCCATTGCCTTCTGAAGCTTGCTCAAC
Source organism: uncultured Verrucomicrobiota bacterium (assembly GCA_964654645.1). Lineage (GTDB taxonomy): Bacteria > Verrucomicrobiota > Verrucomicrobiia > Limisphaerales > CAZZJO01 > CAZZJO01. Next base: position 86,915 of record CAZZJO010000010.1, read on the forward strand.
TTCTTAAAAGCCTCTTGCATCTGATTAAATCTATTTAAGAGGGTATTTACTTCAGCAAGAGTAACGCCTGCACCTTTTGCAATCCGCATACGTCGCCTTGCGTTTAATATGTGAGGATTACGTCGCTCCTGAGGTGTCATGGCGCAAATTATCGCTTCCATGTGTTTGAGTTCTCTCTCTTGTTTAGCAAGGTCAACCTTTTTTAATGCTTCCTGCCCCACTGGTAACATGGTTAGAATCGACTCCAACGATCCCAAGCGACGCATCACGCGGATCTGGGTTAATAAGTCTTCCAGGGTTATTGTGCCTTTGAGAAGTTTTTCTTCAAATTCAGCTGCCTCCTCAGCACGAATAGTTTCAGCTGCCTTTTCTACCAAGCTGACGATATCGCCCATTCCAAGAATTCGTGATGCAATTCTATCGGGATGAAATGGTTCTATGTCCTCAATTTTTTCACCCGTGCCAATGTATTTAATAGGTTTTCCCGTAACCGCCTTAAAACTTAGGGCTGCACCACCCCGCGCATCACCATCAAGCTTAGTCAGTATCGCTCCTGTAATACCCAAAGCTCTATCAAAATGCAGTGCAACATTCACCGCTTCCTGGCCCGTAGCAGCATCCAAAACTAACAAAATTTCATCTGGCCTAACAACGTCTCGCAAACGAACAAGTTCTTGAACTAAGGGTTCATCTATATGATGCCTGCCAGCGGTATCTAAAATCACCACATCACGCCCATGTGACTTTCCGTCAGCAATGGCATTACGCGCAATCTCAACCACATCCAACGTCCCGCGTTCATAGTAAACAGGGATGTTAATCTGCTGACCTATAGTGACGAGCTGATCGATGGCAGCAGGTCGGTATACATCACATGCAACTAATAACGGATGCCGCCCTTGTTTCGAAAGCATCCTTGCAAGCTTACCCACGGTGGTAGTCTTCCCTGAGCCGTGAAGGCCCACTAACATTATAATCGCTGGCCTACCACCAAGTTTTAACCCCGAATGTTCCGAACCTAAAAGTGACACTAATTCGTCATATATTATTTTTACCATCTGTTGTGCAGGTGTAACCCCTCGCAAAACCTCTGTACCCAAAGCCTTTGCTTTAACTCGATCGATAAACTCACGTGCGACGTTGTGATTAACATCTGCTTCCAATAACGCAACGCGGACCTCACGTAAGGCCTCTGAGACGTTTGACTCAGTAAGTTTCGTCGCCCCGCTAATGCTACGGATAATCCTTTGTAATTTGCTTGTTAGTGATTCAAACATCATAGGCAATCTAAAAACCACTTCTCACGTTGACAAGTGCACGAACACAGTTTAAATAATTTCACCACCATTTACAGGTGGTAGGTTACCCAAGCGGTCAAAGGGGGCAGACTGTAAATCTGCTGGCGTGATGCCTTCGATGGTTCGAATCCATCACCTACCACCATTTCTTTATCCTCTCATTTAGGTGATTCCTCACGACACAAAAAAACACCGAGGCGGCATTATAAAAAACCGCCTCGAGTAAGAGAAAAACAGCATTACGCTCCTTTTAGCTACCGGCGCTTTTCAGTTGCATTGAAGATTATTCATCCGCACCCTAGGCAAACAAATAGTTAGTACTCCATCCGCATACCAAAACCTTACCCTTTCTCTATCGATGAGTTCACCTATACGGATTACTCGCTCAAATGCTCCCTTTCGCCGTTCGCTTTGTCGTACTGCACCCACTAGCCTATCACCCTCCCGACACCCCCTCAAAATTACTGAATCCCCATGACATTCTACCTCGATTGAATCCACTTTTACCCCAGGCAAATCAGCCAGGAGCAACAACTCTTCCCTCAGATCATAGAGGTCCACCGGCGGATACGGTTCCTCCACAGGAATACACCTCACACCCTGCTTATTACCACTTGCACCAGATCTACACTTTAATGCGCCTTTCTTTTTCATGTGTATCCCGAAAAAACCTTCCATATCATTCCCTGCTACTTTCGTGCCAATCTCGTTTAGTCAAACCCGCATAACTCACTGACCCACAAAAAATTGTAAAATATATGCAAGCAAAACCTTTATCCCCGAGCCAAAAAGTCCCAAAGTGGGGGGCTGAATGAGTAATTTTGTCTGGTCTCCAATCAAGTCACTAACGCCCCCGCTCCAACAGCGTGAGTAGTACAGTTTATAAATGCAAAACAAAAGCCATAGTTCAGTCTCTGGAGTCTTGGTTTACATTCGAGCTTCCAGCCAAATAGGACTTGCATGAAATAAGTGCCTAGCGAGGGTTTGAAGCATTAAAATAACAACGCGGTATTGGTGTTGTCCTTGTGAAGGTTATGATCACAATAAATGTAAATGGTAAAGAAATCGCAAGTTTTGGGTTACACTGCGTCTTCCACGTTCTCAGATCGCACGGAAAAATGTTGTTGGACACCAAAGCGATTGCAGTCGGTGCCAAGCTTATAGTTTAAATAATTTATTCAAAAAGGGCTCCTTTTGAGTTGGCGATATTATATTAAAGCTAAGGCTTGGGCGGCAAAGAAAGGACGATTGGTTGCAATTTGGGGACATTGGTTACGATTTTATCCCCAACGATAACGGTTAGACCAGGGCGAATTTTATATTTTGAACCATCTCTGTCCCAAACAATAGACACCTGCCTACCTTTGTAATTGAGGGTGTCTAAGCAAAACCAATCCCAAACATGTTCAGGCACCAACGGATGCAGCTGCATAACTTCATTTTCCGTAGGTACTATTCCAATAAGCCCAGAGATCACTAAGTCCGCAAAAGTTGAATGATTGTAATGCCAGCTCCGGTCGCCACGGTTAATCCAAGCCCCCGTGATTTCATCGAGATATTCACCAATGAATGGTTTGCCATAGTGACGATGCATTTGTACGTACTGGATGAACGCATCAAAGTAATCACAAATTGAAATTTGGGTTTCAGGCTTTGCCCGCAAAACATTTGCAAGAGCAGATAAAGTTTGGGAAGTGGCGAATGGCCAGATAGGTCCGTCCCATTCACATCTTCCGACACCATGGGTCCTAAACCGTATGTGCCGTTGTTCGGCGGTGGTAAAGCCAAAAGCTGATTTAAACCCATGAAAATTCGTGAGCTCTTTCCACGCTCGCATATAAGGTTCGTCAACAGGCGCCAAACCAAACATCCAAGGAACGTATCCGATCAACTCCCGCACATCGGATAACTCCCCATTTTCCAAGCGAACCTTAAAAAACTCTGCTTGTGAATCCCACAACTTTAAAAGCATTCGCTGCCGCAAGGCGTTTGCTTTGTTTTCGAACTCAACTACCAACGATTGTCTCCCTGCCAATCGCGCTAATGCAGCTATTGCCATTGCATTTCCGTACATATAAGCATTAATTGTAGGCCGGATGTTTTTATTCGTCCTCGATCCGCTGATAGACTCTTCCATACCATCACGCACGTCATACTGCCAAAAAAGGCCTTCTGGAAGTTCTCGCTCCTCGCACCAGCGATTATAGTCGGCGACTAGGTCATCAACCAAATTTGTGACGAACGATTTTTCATCGGTTACCATATACCACTGGTAGACTGCCCATGCAAACCAGCTGCTATATTGGTGGAAATGCGGTTGTGGACCACCGTTATACCCGCGCAGCCAAAACAAAATGTAATCGCGCAAGTATTGTTGATTCCACAGCCACCTCCCTTCTGCAAGGTGATGGCCCACTGCACAGCTTATGGTGTTATATTGGCCCGCATGTTTGACCGGCTTCAAAAACTCGGTAATAACAAATCCCACGGGCGTCAACTTTATGTGTTTCCGATAAACCCAAAATCTATAATAGTAGATTTCTTCAACCTCTCGGTCTGGGCACTCAAACAACGGGATGTTTTCGCTCAACCAGTGTTTTGCGACGGAATTTGGTATGTAGTTCGTAATTGTTTCAACGTCCTCTGCATTGAACCGTTCGATGTAGTGCGCAAATCGATCGAATTGGAGCACTCGCCCACTTAACCTTTGGGGCACACTTAACATTACCAGCGCAAAGGTTAATCCAAACAATACTGTTCTAACGTATAGCATGAATTCCGCCATACACTTAATTCCTCGCCAACAGATTTAAGGGTGGAAATTGCAGGTTGGAAAATCGACCGCAAATATTTGATGTTTGAACCGAAGTTATACTGAATATCACGGGGTTTTCGGCTATCCCGGGAACGTTCTATGACCAACCATCCCGACCAACCTATCTCATCTAAAGCAGCCTTAAACTGGACTAAATCAACCGCAGGGTCATTCTCCAAAAGTTCACCGTCCTCATTCGAACAATGAATTTGGCAAATAAGATCCTTACCCAAAATCCGAATTTCCTTGCAAGGGTCTCGGTTAAATTTGAGGGCATTAGCAAGGTTAAAATAAATCTTTACGGCAGGAGAACCGACTTCTTCAAGCATTGCCACCTCGTCCCTCGCGGGCATAGTGGTTTCTATTCCAATTATTACCCCTGCCTCTTCCGCCATTCTACCAACGCGACGCAAACGGTTTACAACTTCGGGACGCAATTCAGGTCGTTTCTGCAAATCTGACGCAACTCCCAAAGGCAAAAAACCCACCCGTACGCCTAAGCGTTTCATTGTATCGATGCTCTCACATACTAAATCCATGTAATTTGTACGCTCTGCAAAAGAAACAGCGTAAAATGCCGTCATAGCAATCGAACAGATTTCAACCCCATTTGTACGTGCTGCTTCCAAAAACGCATTGCATGCTAACTCATTTGTAAGGCGGTTATCAAACGTGACACGATTTCCCAACGGTCCCATATCAACTTCGACCCCGTCGGCGCCTAATTGGCGTGCTAAAGTAAACACACCTATTTTCTGGCGTTTCAGCACCATCCAGTCACAAATCCCTATCTTAAACCTAGCAACGTTAGCCTTGTTTTTCCCATACCCTCCCCCAAGGGATGTATCAGACGGCTGTCCTTGCTGTTCGAAACCGCCTAAAGATGCTGAAGCAATCAGACACATTAGTATCAATGCAAAAAGTGGCCTTGACAGAAAACCCAACCGACATGCTATCATGCACTCCGTTACTGGTTCTCCACGTCTCTTTTGATCTCGCATTATCACCGCGTGTAAAATGCTTATCGTTAAGTGTTCCTGTTGGTTCTTCTACAAAATTACAACTTTTTTGTAAAACTGAGTTTGGCGTTTACACGACCTCGATAACGGACCTCAAAAATGTCGCTGCTATCCTAAAAGAGTTCATTGAAGCTTTTCTAGAAAGATTTTTCCAACTGCATAGCAATCCCGAACATGTTTTTGTCTCCGAAAGGTAGGTGCATTTATATAACGGCACCGAACTGTTGCACAGATACCTTCCAAAACCTCAAAACGGGCCCGTTAATCAACCGCTCACCATTGACAGAAGTTCTCGGCAATTTCCTACGTACGTGCAGTATATCAAATTCGCCCTGATGGGGGGATACACCTTTTACATTCAAACCACCCTTGATTGCGAGAATGAGATACACCTGGTGTAACAGTTTAACCTTCGAACTTAGGTATCCCAGTTCCTCCATCTTAACTTCCATACTTGAGCCGACAATTAAACTATCCTCGACTCCCAAACCGTCGTTACGAGCAGTTGCCCTACACATTACTTTCAATGCCTTCGGATGCTGTCCCACAGCATCGCCAATTATCAATTTGAGAATTACAGCCGGAGTATCCCAAGACCCCTGACCATACATCAACGTTTGCACACATCCTTATGCCCTTATTAGGAGGGTAATTTTATAAACAACCCAGTTATGCAATAAGGCATCCCTGCTATTTGTAGCTGCTGGGAAAAGCATTTCACCTGCAGTGGGAAACGCACCTGTTTCATGGTAACACTCTTCATAGTGCGTACATCCATGGACAACGACAACGAAGTTGGCATCGTTGTTTGGGACGGATGGAAACTGGCAGTGATTTTATCTCATCAAATTGGCCACTTTCGGTCTGTGTGCGAAACCGTAAGTTAGCTAAAGGGCCCGCACATGAATCAGTATTGGCTACCAAGCAAAAGCTGTGCACTTCTCAACTCCTTCATTGGGATGGAGATTAAATGGGGTATCCACAGCAGAAATAAAATGCCCCCGCCCCGTAAAAATCTGGTAAATAATACGCCTTTTAGCAGAGTCAACTCCTGGGTTACCAACATTAGCAGGGTATAATCATGTGCCCACTCATGAAATCCCGGAGTTTCCAATGTGTGCAAAAGGGCATTCGTCGTGGGCAATGTAACGCACGTATCACAATCATGCGCGGTAGCTTGGGCGCGTGACTTTTGAAAATTTAATTTAGTCACATAGTTCATTAATCCCCGGGGTACTTACAGAGCAAGCACCCCTCGATTTATCTACAATAAGGTCTAAATTTGTTACTCAGCGTACATCGAGGTAACTAAACGTAAAAGGAACTCTAAAACAGAAGGGCGAAACATTTCATTTGCAATGTGAATATTGTACGAGTGGATTTGTGATTATGTTATAAGGCCAGCGATTTATGTCACGCCGGTCAAAGTTGTTTCTCAAGTCAGTCCAATCAACCTTTGGTCCACGTGGGTCAAGCCCCCAAAGAAATGATTCAATATTTGTGTACCCATCCCCGTTACAATCTGCGGAAGCATCGGAGGGATCGTGGGGATTCAAACCGTGAGCCAATTCCCACTCATCTGGCATTCCATCATTATCTGAGTCTTTGTATGGTGTGCCTTTGTATTCCGGATATCCTCCCACCTGAGAAATATCGGTTATTATTCCATCGCCGAAAACTGGTTGTCCTGTACGAACCATCTCTATTATCCGTTCATCTACCGCATCACGCTTAGGCAAAGTTGCTCCCGCATTGGCTAAGACAAACTCAAAAGCATGGTAAGCCGAATGAACAAATAATGGTGCATGCGGGAATGGGGCATTGGTCCGGATTTTGGAGAGTACGGTCTGGGGCGGTGAGATAGAGGAAACTTGCACACCGCCATCCCAATTGTCTCTGGTGACTCGTTCGTTACCTTCCACCACGTTGCCGACCACAAATGCGACCCCAAACTCGTCCACGGGTGGTTTTGCACGTTTAGATTCGGGCTTCAAAACCCTATAGGAAATCGGCTCACCCCTAGGGGTTGCCGGTCCTGGCTTGTAATAATTGCTGATTATATTGAACCAACTTCGGTGATCTCCACCATCAACAGTCCGATGACGCCAATTAAAGAGAACGTTATTAACGAAGGTGAAGTCGCCATACATACCTACACTTGGGTTCCGTCCTGTGTTACAAGCCCATAAATTGTGATGGAAAGTGCTGTTCAACCCACCAAGGGTACTCCCAAAAGCATGGTTGTAAGTATTTAATGCCTCAGCAATTAAACAGTTTTGGATTGTAATGTTTACAGTGGGTAGCTTCGCCGGTGGCGTTTGAGGATTTCCATCATCATCATACATATGGCGATACATCGAGAGATTTTCGTCCAATCCCCAAGTGGCCGAAACGTGATCTATAATAATATTCCCGACAGGGTTCCCTCCTAAGGAGTCATTTCGGTCTGCCACATTAGTAATCCCTCGGCGAAACCGCATGTGGCGGATCACTACGTCATGCGTCTCAATTTCTACCGTGTTGCCCGCCACACATATGCCATCACCAGGGGCTGAGCTACCATCAATTGTTATGTAGGGTGCCCGGATCCTAATCCTATCTTTGAGTCGGATTATCCCTGCTACATTGAAAACAACTATGCGTGGTCCGCCGGCCTCGCAGGCCTCGCGGAATGTCCCAGGCCCTGAATCTGCAAGGTTGGTAACTACAAACACGCGGCCTCCACGGCCACCCATCGTGTACATCCCCCCACCCCAGGCCCCCGGAAAAGCAGGAATCTTTGCCTTAGGCAAGTCATCAGGCTTAGATGCCCACGGCACAAATGGCCGGCCTCTAGATTCCCATTCTTTGATGATTGGGAGTGCCCTCTGAAAAGCTTCATCCGATCGTTTATCGCTTTCAACACGGGCAGCATCGGCAGCGCGTTGTAACTCAGGGGGAACAGTAGGATATTGCGCACAAAGATGTGCGAGTATTCCTACACAACTAAAAGACACTGTTAAACGCAAGAGCTTCATACATAGAGGATTTGGTAACGTCTGGAACGCTTCATGCAAAAACATGGGGCAGGGCAGTAACGTTGTCGACCTGCCCCACCCCCGATTTCTCACCTACCAACCATAACCCCACCAATCTTATCGCTAAACTATGGATATACCAACCGATAGAAAGCCGCAGGTGTTCTTTCGATAGGGAGCGTAACGTAATTAGTGAGCCATGAACCTCCAACCGTAACCCAGTTTGTACTCAAACCTACCGCCAAGCTGTTCGTCTGCATTTCCAATCGCCACCACCGATATTGGGATGGCCATGTAAAGACGAGGTTTGTACCCCCTTGAACCACCGTTTCTAACCGCGGCAATCCACTACCGACTCTCAACACAAGGTTGGTCACCATGTCCCTAATATCCCAATATAGGCCTGGTCCTGGAGCCGGGACCACACCGGGCTGAGCCGGGATCGTATTATCTGGAGTATTTGGGTTATTTCCTCGACTAAACAGTCTCAACTCCATACCTGGCGTGAATGTACCGCCTAAGTTATTAATCACCAGTGTAGCACCCAGCGAAGCATTTGCACCAAAGTTAACCCACCCAAGATCCCAAATGTATTGTAGGTCGATTACATCATTCGTAACCCCTGGCTCCACATCAAACTCCACCCTAGCACCAGCCAACATATCCAGCCTTGTGCCTATCGTCATCTTTGCAATTTCACCCGGCCTGTTTCCAATCCTCAATGTTGAGCCAGGCTGAAGTGTTACCCGGGCGTAATTAGGCTGGACTCCATCGGTGGCGATAACACCCGTGCCACTTAACGTGCCGTAAACACTCATCCCCACTGAACTCCCAATGCCGCGCTGGTAAATTGTCCCATCGTTCACTACAAGGGCCGTTGCCTGTACTGTCCATGGTGTCATTACGTAGATCACACCTGCGTTATGCAAAATGGCGTTCGAACGCAAAGTAATTACTTGCACACCCGTGTCTATTGTTCCGAAGTTAGTTAATACACCGCCTGAATCGACAACTACACCGCCAACAACAGAGCCCATCGCATCAATTAACGCATTACCTCGAATCTCTACCCCACCAGTTTGGCCATTGAAGGCAAATCGTGATCCTGTGTTTACTGTTACGCTTCCTACTCTACCTGCTCCGGTAAACTCACCTTCGTAGAGCTCAAGCACCGCATCAGACTGTACATTCCACTCCACTGAAGCTGCACCATACTTGGCAATTCGGGTGGTTCCTACTATCTGTCCCCACCCCCAGCCGAATGTGTACGATTTTATGTTATTACTAAAAGTGATTCCTGCAATGTCAGGTGATTGTCCAGGGATTACATTCTCTACCAACAACACCTCCTGAGACACTGCCGTATCGTCAAACACAACGAAATCACCGTCGATAAACCTTGTTGGTTCACCTGTATCGATTCGCACCCAGTTAGTCGTCATCGTATCCCAGTAATTATTTACATTCCCCACCCACTTGATCATCCGTGGTTGGTTGGTGTTGAGTGTCAACCTAACCATTCCGCTAACCTGGTCAGCCAATAGAGTACCGACCATGCCACTTGGTAACCGTCCTAATTTCAAAACGGGGCTGACAGTATTCATGTAAGAAATTAGGTCAATCGTCACTGGGTATGTACCTACATTTTGAACCGAAGCGACGTTAATCACACCACCTGAACCTGACGTCACAAGATTTGTCACATAGACAAAAGGACCAAAGCCATTGATATGGAGGGTTAGAATTCCATTTTCGCTAAATTCGAGCCTATCTAACCGCTTATCTGCGTTAGCTATGGTGTTTGTGAGGATCAAATGCCCACCGTTCGTAATGTAAATTTGCCCACTCCCCGAGAGGTTAGGTACTCCTGGGGTTGTTTCAACCGGGATCTCGACACGGTTAACCATTGCAGTACCTCCAACATATAATCTCCCCCAAGTACTGTTGGGATTACTGTTAAGATTCGTATTAGCAGCATAGCCCAAAATTAAGCATTCGTTGACCTTCAAAACCGCCTTGTTCGTTACCCACAAAGTACCCTGACAATAACCTCGGTTCGTATGATTTGGATTACGATCTTGGAACCCCAATATGAGTTTGTTGACGTCTATCACACCATCCCCAATAGCCATCCAAGCCTGAAAACTCGGATCGCTCGATAGCACACTCCTGTCCCGTGCTAAATACATCAAATCCGCTAAGATATCCACCACTCCACCCCCTAACCAAATCCACGCTTTTATGTTGCTAGACGCTGCGTTAGTAGCACCGCCATCATCCCCAACAGCGAACACACTGACACGCCCTCCATCCACATTTCGAATTTTAAGATACATGGTATTGGTCACGACATTTGTTACGCCACCCATTATATTGGTGGTAATTCGCAAGGCAGGGTTAAATGCCACATACCCTTGCTGGTTAGCGCCGACAAAACAAATACTGTCTGCATAAATCTCATTCCAAATCCCAAGACCATTGGTACCGTACGGGCTAGTAGCACCTGACGCAGCGCTACTCAAATACATGTACGCAAACAACCGAGAATCATTTGTATAATCAGAACACTTGTAATTGGCTCGAATAATGTTGGTTTTTGCTAGGAAGAAATCGCAATTCCACCGCCTGGGCACTCCGCCGTAACCATTGTTTTGAAAGTTCCAGAAATTTGGATATGCAGAATAATCACCAATCGCCATTCGGTCCACATCTGCTACAAATATGTCCAAGCCGCTAAGATCGAGTAATGGCTTATTCAAGGCACCATCAACCAAATATGCGAATTTAGCCTCGGGGTTACTTACAATTAAGCTTGCCCTTTCCCCTTTAAAATAGATGGCTGGCCTGGTCGCACTCCAGAGCCCAGCGTATTCATTAATATAATCGCGCAACACCCAAAAACCATTTGTGCCAGTAACTGTGAGCTTCTTCTCAGGAGCTATCTCAAATATATGGAAACGGGTATTTGCATTCGTTTGAGCAAATCGCAAGGAGCCGATCTCTACATCATCCGAAACCAAACATGTTACAACTTGGTTAGTTGTCGTACCCTCCACCACAACGGTGTTTGAAGCACCTCCTAGATCACAGAATATCACATCGGAACCGGTTCCAGGAAATCCCCCTAACCAGTTGATTGGATCAGACCAGAAAGTGTTACTCCCCGCCCAAATAATTCCTGACTGTAGGATAAAGTTTAGACTTGCCAGTGCCGAACCGCCATCGGCTTGGAGCACCAGGTCATAGATGCCTTGCGGTACATTAGTAGCAAAAATCCACAAATAGAAGGGCAGTTGGTTCGTACCACTAATTACAACAGATCTCATCGGGGTGCCGTTTATGTCGGTGATCTCATACGCTGCATTTTCAGGGAGCCCCGAAATACTAAAGTTGACCGTAATTGTCCCGGACACGCTATAGTAAAGTGTATTAGAAGCCCGCTGCACATCGTAAACCCCAACCGGCACAGTCAACCGGGGACGGCTTGTCCGGATTTGCAAGGTTTGACCAGTGGCTTGGGATAAAGTTAAGCCGCCAACCGCGACCAGAAATACCACATTTCTAATCAAGTTCTTCATGGCTGCTCCTATTTCTTTGTCTTGATTTAGTTATTGGGCAGTTATTGGGCACTTTTTCCCGTCCAAGGCATTTTACTGCAAATCCATTGATAGTCCGGGCTGTTACCTATGTACATTCGCTTATCGCCGCCAGTGGACCACCATTTATATTGAAACCTTACTTCCCGGACAGTTCGTGCGTCCCGCCACTTACGAATTTCAGAATGTCCATCTGCAAACGAAAACCCTGCTGCCCCGTTGTGAAAGCTCGCTGGTAAATCGCGCCACACTCCTGCGGTACCCAACCCAGGAACCACATGGAATACAGCGTCATTGATGCTGTCGGGATGCTCATCAAGAAGCACAAACGTGTCAACCGGCTTTGGTATCTGGGAGAGCTTATTTATGGAAGCCAAATATATTTTATTCGGCTCTGCACTTCCTATTTCAACCTTATTACCTAAAACTGCGTTCATAGCGACACTGCGTACACTTGGCTTTGATGCTTGGGGATGAACAAATTTATCCGCAGGGCATTTAAAAACTGCCACATCTTTGACATATGCCCCTATAGTAGATCTCTCTGGGTCGGTCAAAATGGAGGTATCCGCATACTCAGGGCCAGGAGCGCCTGTTTCCCAACCAACTATCCCTGCACACCAAGAACCAGCTTTTCCGTCATTGCGTGGCAATTCACCCATATTATCATCCACCGACATAAGCCAAGCATAAGTGAGCTGGCGCGTGTTATTCATGCAGCCAATTCCTTGAGCTTTGAGTTTAGCCTTTCCCAGAACAGGCAGGAGCATACCAGCTAGGATAGCGATAATCGCTATGACGACCAATAATTCTATAAGGGTGAACCCGGGTTGAGAGTTATGCTTTTTCTGATTTAATGCAAGCATAGCAAGTGAAACGCGTTTAACTCATTTCCTTTTATAATTGCATATACGCACGCATGCAAGAAAAATTTTTTCCCTTTTTAAAATCGTCCGAAAATCAACATTCGTCAACCGGCAGATGTTACACCACCACTCTCGGCGATCCACAACGTTGCATGCTGGTTTTCCATTAGCCGGGTCAAAGCTAAATCTAATCCCAGTTTTATGTGCTGCTGCACCCGCTGATACGCCAAATTGCTATCATGGGCTCTCAGAGCCTCGTAAATCTGTTTGTGTTGTGTGTTTATTTGCTGGAGTAGTTCACGACTATGTCCAAATTTTACCGTCCCAAAAATCGAGGCCAAAATGAAACTATCTGCTGCAAGCTTCGTTAAGCGGGCATTGTTAGCTGCTTCAATAATAGTCATGTGAAAAGCTAAATCAGACTGCAAGAACTCGGCTAAAGGTTCCCCACTATATGTTCCATCAGGATTGTTGGGTTCTTGTTGAATAACATCATCCATTTGTTGTAAAAGACTTTCAAGCCGTGACAATAAAGCTGGAGAAATATTTTCAGCAGCCTTCATCACCGCATAACCTTCAATAGCCTCCCGAACCCGAAACACGTCTTCAGCTTCCTGCCTGGTAATCTTTCTTACAATCGCCCCCGCCCGCGGGACTAAATCGACCAGTCCCTCACTAGCCAATTTATTCATAGCTTCTCGTACGGGCGTTACACTAACTCCAAGTTCCTCGGCAATTTTTTTGTAATCCAGTCTTGTGCCTGGAGTAAGTTCCCCAGCCAAGAGTTTTTTCCGTAAGTGTTGATATATCTTATCTGGTAAAAGTGTGGCCATAACCGTGCACTTGAGTATACGCCGTAATATTTACCGAGCCTCCATCAATGTCAACGCCAGTTTTAGTTCCGTCATATCAAGCCCACTCCTTAAAAGCCCGCTAGCTCAATTTAATTTGGCCCACAAAAATAACACAGACTCGAACTCCTCTCGCCTGTGTGGCTCTGGCCACTTAAACAATTTTTCAAAAAAGAATTTTGCTAACGCCCTCAACATGGCATTTATAAACACCCGTGAGGCGCATAGCAGAGTTATTCAAAATTAGACAGACCCCGATTATTTCGTTCGAAATCTTTCCACCTCGGACACCGGAAGGGGAAAAAGCCCTTTTTGAACATGGGCTACCAAAAATGGTAGAACTGAGGCCAGGCTATTTTTCCGTGACCTATGGAGCAGGAGGTAGCACTCAAGCAAAGACAGTGGAACTCGTTCAAAGGCTTGCCCAAGACCATAATGCAAATGTAGTAGCTCATCTTACATGCATTGAAGCCACGAAAAGCAAGATCACTGAATTATTACAGACTTATCAGAGGATTGGGTGCGTGAACATTTTGGCATTGCGTGGCGATCCACCACGCGACGCTCAAAAAAAGATTTTCAAAAGCGACTTCAAATATGCAATCGACCTAGTTCGGTTCATTAAAGCCACTGGGGATTTCTGTGTGGGGGTGGCCGGGTTTCCGGAAGGACACCCTGAATGCCAGGGAGGAAAACACATAAACTGGCAACACCTAATCCAAAAAATTGAGGCAGGAGCTGAATTTGTAATCACACAGCTTTTCTTCGATAACAGGGACTACTTCGAGTTTACCGAATTTCTTAGTCGGCAAGGCATCAAAATACCAATAATACCAGGGATTATACCCATAACCAGCGCTAAACAAATCTTTAGATTCACCGAGCTTTGTGGAGCACGAATCCCCGACAAAATTAAAGATGCACTTGAGCGATTTGGTGAAAAGGATGATGAAGTCACCCGTTTTGGAACTGAATACGCAATTTCCCAGTGTTCCGAGTTAATTAATGCGGGCGCTCCTGGGCTACACTTTTACACCCTAAACCGGGTCGAACCCACCCGCACAATTTTGCAGACACTCGGTTTTGTGTAAGCCGAATTAATCCAACTATTTCGCATGCTTATCCCCTGGTTTGGACCACTTATCCTTTTCACGGTTCGCCAAAAATCTTTGGTATAAATCAGGGCGATATTCTCGCGTGCGCCTTATTGCTTCCTGGAATCGCCATTTTTGAATTGCTGCATGGTTCCCCGAAAGAAGCACTTCGGGCACAGCCATACGCCGAAAGACAGCAGGTCGGGTATAATGAGGATACTCAAGAATCCCATTTGCAAATGACTCAGATTCTGCACTCTGGTCATCACCCAACACCCCTGGCAAAAGCCGCACCACAGAGTCTATGATCACCATCGCTGGCAATGCTCCATTGGTTAATACGTAATCCCCGATTGAAAACACTTCGTCGGCTAAACAAATTCGAACGCGTTCATCGACGCCTTCATACGCTCCACAAATGATTAACAAGTGCCCGTACTGCGTCAGTCTCCGAGCATGTGCTTGGGTGTACAAAACACCTGAAGGAGATACCAGAATTACGCGTGTGGTTTCAGTGGCCAGCTTTTCAACCGCCTCAAAAATCGGTTCAGGCTTCAGAAGCATTCCGGGCCCACCTCCAAAAGGACGATCATCAACCGTTTTGTGTTTGTCGTGGGTATAATCCCGGAGGTTGTGAATGTATATTTCTACTCGCCGCTCTCGTTGGGCCCGGCCTATTATGCTTGTATCCAGAGGCCCAACAAACATCCCAGGGAACAACGTCAATACGTCGATTCGGAATCCAGCAAAATTCCCTCTTAAGCTTTCACTCACTAATTACAAATGACTACTCTCCTTCGAGCAATTTCAAGGAATATTTAACACCTTTTTTTCCACCCGCGGCCATAAGCAACGTTCGCAAAGCGTTTATAGTTCCTCCGTCCTTTCCCACCACCGTGCCAACATCTTCTGGGTGCACCCTCAACTCTAACAAGACCTCACCTCGCCGATCTACTTTCCGGATTTGGACCGCGTCGGGATTCCGCACAATGTGTTTTACCACGTATTCTACAAACTCCACCATGGGCCGCCCTTTATTATCGAGTGGGCTGTACTGTCGAAGTCTGAAGCTTACGCGCCCTCTTAATGAGTGCTGCCACGGTTTCAGTAGGCTGTGCCCCACACTTCAACCAATAATCCACGCGCTCCAAGTTCACATACAACGGATCGCCTTTGTACCCCGGGTTATAATAACCGACTTCTTCTATCGCTCTGCCATCACGCGGAGCCCTGCTGTCGGCTATTACAATCCGGTATGCAGGCTTATGTTTCGTACCAACACGTTTTAGCCGAATCTTTACCATAGTCAAAATCCAACTTTTCAAATTGCCCAGCTGGGCCAGGATATTTCTGGTAAGTAAGTAATCAATGGACCCCAGTCTTTGCAAGCCTTTTCATCAAGAAAAACTACTCGGGATGATCAGACGTCTCTCCCCGGAATCCTAATTTGCCAGACTATCAAGTCATCAAAGCCCCAATTAACCTCCTTAGCCATCCTCATTAACGTTGCCCAGGGTTACTTAATTGCAAGTTGCACACAATTCTAAAGGCATTACATGGACAGAAATATTGAAACAGATCACAGAATCGAGTTTTATTGTCTCTACGCATGCGGATCCTAGCAGTAGATTATGGTTCAAAACGGATAGGGTTAGCTTTGAGTGACGAAACGCATACGATAGCTAGCCCGGTTGGGTACATTTCAGCCCGGCCACTGGACAAAGTGATGGACGAGCTGAAAAAGATAAGTGCCACCCACAAAGTGGGGCTCATCATCATTGGACTTCCTCTCAATATGGACGGGACAGAAGGGCCCGCTGCGGTAGAGGTGCGTGAATTTGCGGCGCTGGTGGAAAAGACTATAAACACCCCAGTCAAACTAATCGACGAACGATTAACTACTGTTGCAGCCGAAAGGTTACTTATTGAAGGCAGGCTTCGGAGGGAAAAACGCAAGTTAAAACGGGACGCGATGGCAGCTGCAATATTGCTTCAAGGCTATTTAGATTCGGCTCAGCCGGATTAAACCATGTCAGACCACAGCAAATCCCAATCTCTGCAAAATACAGTTAAATACAGATTAGTTATTGCTTATGACGGTACTCGGTACGCTGGGTGGCAAACCCAGAAATCCGGCCTGACTGTACAACAAACATTAAAAGAAGCCTTGGCACATTTATTCCCTAGCAAACCACGTGTGTATGGCTCTAGTAGGACCGACGCTGGTGTACATGCACTTGGACTAGTAGCTCATTTTGAGATTCCTCGCACAGAAGCGCGTTTAACACCCAAACGCCTCTTACTGGCGATTAACGCTTGGTTACCACCTGACATCCGCGTAACTGAAGTAGAGATTGCTCCCCATAATTTCCATGCCCGCTTTCACGCAATTAAAAAACAGTACCGCTATTTCGTATGGAACCATCCAACCATGAACCCACTGCTACGCTTTTATGCCTGGCATGTACCAACACCGCTAGACCTGGAAGCAATGCGAAAAGCGGCACAATACTTTATCGGTAAGCACGATTTCCGAGCGTTCTCCACCGACTCAAGTCACACGACAAAAAATACAATACGCAACTTGACCCGGTGTAACATCCGCAAAGTAAGCAATCTTCTCATCTTCATAGTAGAAGCAGATGGGTTCTTATATCGGATGTGTCGTGGGATCGTGGGCACACTAGTCCAGGTGGGTCAGAAGAAATACACACCCGAAGAAATACAAAAAATGATCGAGTCCAAAGACAGACGTTTAGCGGGGATGACAGCCCCTGCCCATGGCTTAGTTTTGTGGCAAGTGTGGTACAAGCAAAACGGGACCGCGACCCTCTCTGAAAAACAAGAGGAGCAGTCCGAGGAATAACAATTCTTATGTTCACTCTTCTCAAAAAAGACTCAAAAACCAAAGCGCGTTTGGGACGATTAAAGACCAAGCACGGTGAAATTTTGACTCCGGTATTCATGCCAGTTGGTACGCAGGCAACTGTAAAAGCTACAGCCCCACACGAGCTTACTGAAATCGGATTCGAAATAATTCTTGCAAATACTTATCACTTGGCAATTCGCCCCGGGATAGAAATCATTAAGGCAGCAGGGGGGTTACATTCATTCATGAGCTGGCATTATCCCATTTTGACAGACAGTGGTGGGTTTCAAGTGTTCAGCCTCGCTAAAATACGGAAGATCAAAACCAACGGAGTAGAATTCAGGAATCACGTTGACGGGTCTCTCCTATTCCTAGGGCCGAAAGAATCAATGCAAATCCAACGGGAACTCGGATCTGACATTGCAATGGCCTTTGATGAATGCCCCCCCTACGGGGTATCTCATCAGTATCTAAAAGAAGCAGTTGACCGTACGATTCGCTGGGCTAAGGAATGCTTGGAACAACCACGATCTGAGGGCCAATTGCTATTTGGAATTGTGCAGGGGGGAACCAACCCTGAATTGAGAAAATATTGCGCAGAACAAATCACTGCCATGGGCTTTGACGGCTACGCAATAGGCGGTCTTAGTGTAGGCGAACCAGAAAAAGATATTTATCGGGCAGTAGAAATGACAGAACCCTACATACCGGAAGAATACCCACGATACGCAATGGGACTAGGTACCCCAGCTCAAATTGTCCAGTTGATAGCCTGTGGAATTGACATGTTCGATTGTGTAATGCCAACTAGAGTTGCCAGGAATGGAGGCGCATTTACAAAGACAGGAGTTATCAACCTTCGCGCCGGAAAATACAAAGCAGATTTCCGACCAATAGAATCCGACTGTACATGCTACGCATGTAAAAACTTCACTCGTGCCTATATAAGACACTTGATAAATGTGGAAGAAATACTAGGCGCAAGGCTACTCACCATTCATAACTTGTTCCTGTATATGCGCGTGATAAAAGAAGTCCGTCAAGCGATTGCCGAAGGTTACTTTGAAGAATACCGACGTGAGTTTCTTGCGCATTACCGCCCCAGCAAACGCATTCTTGAATCAAGAGCCGACTCAAGCGACCCCTAAGTACCTTTTCTTTAGTCACACGCTCAATTGCTTAACCAAAGCTTCAGTGACTAAATCTGGTTTAATCGATCGCATACACCTGAAATCTGCTGGGCACCGCCTTCGAAAACATGGAGCGCATTTCACAGCAGCCCTGATTACCGTATGTTGAACACCCTGAAACGGGATCGGCCCAGTAAAACTAGGGCTAGTGCTTCCGAATAACCCAAGCACTGGCACGCCCAAAGCCGCAGCAAGGTGCATGGGTCCTGTATCATTAGATACCACCATCTGACATTTTAGAAGAGCTGCAGCTAATTCTTCTAAGGAAGTCTTTCCACACAAATCAATTACCGGAAGGCCGTGATAAATCAAATCTTTCGCTATCTTTGATTCTGTCTCTTTGCCGAATATAATCCATCTACAAGGCAACTTGTCACTCACCAAACGGACTAAATCTATAAAGTACTCCGCCGGCCATCGCTTTGCCTCCCCATACTCCCCACCAGGAATAAGTCCAATGTATCGGTCCTCGGCTAGCCCCAATCGTGCCCAAATGGAATGTTTTGCAATTTCCGACACGCTGAAATTACATCCAGGCAACCAACCATTTACATCGTGACCTACAAGTCGTAAATATACTCGAAGATGATGCTCCAATGGTAAAGTTCGCACCTGCTCGATCTCAGGTTCAGGTTGAGTCTTATCGAGTACCAACAACCTTTTTATTTCGCTTCTAGAGCGTTTCTTAAACTTTACTGCAGCACCAGGCCAGTGAATTAAATGGGTTAGGAATACCCCACGACACCGACCCGCATAACCTATCCTCACAGGTACACCCGCCAGCCAAGCCTCTAAAGCGGTACGAAGTGAATGTGGAAATATAAAAACTAATGATGGTGAATAGCGTTTTATCTTACGTGCTGTTTCTAACGGTGACTCGTTCGGTGAACGAGGAATTATCCCTTCAATGTCCTGACGCAGTCTCCATATCCCCTCCAACTTCGCGTTGCACAACACAACAATCCGCGCTTTTGGAAACGCCCTTCGGATTACCGACACGGCTGCAGCGCAAAAAACTGCGTCTCCCAGCCAATTTGGTGAGCGAACCAAAATCACATCGTTGGATCCTACTTCCCCTACGCTATAGTCCAAACAGCAGCTTTTCATCGATTTTACATCAACTATGTCCAGGGGATTTCCACCTATTATGAACCCAGAACCAATTTGCTGGGTCGCGTAAAATCGCGCGTTCAAATGCAGCATTCACATCAGCCATAATTTCTCTAACCTCCCTAGGCCGTCCTTCCGAATTGTGAACTGGTATTTCTTCACCACACTCGATACGCCACTTAGCCAACCCTTCACGAAAACAAAATGCAGTAAACAATCTACAATTGTATCGCCGGGCGATCACGGCTGGTGCACGTGTGGTTGAGGCGTTACGCCCGAAGAACGGTATAGCCAACCCGTGTTTACCTGCATGTTGATCGGCTAAAATTCCTACAATAATGTTTTCACTCTCACCCAATAAATGCCTCAGATTTTCCCATTCGCTTCGGCGTTCGATAAATGTGCAACCTGTTTGAGCTCTTAACGATTGCATGATATCAGAAAAAAAAGCCTGGTTTAATCCCCGATACGTAGTAACACACCGCATGCCTGGTACAAGCTTTTGAAACCATGCGAATAACTCAAAATTTCCAAAATGCCCAATTGCAAACACAAACTTACCACGCAGTTGGTTTAGATCAGTGGGAGCCGCAACAAACAGTTTCTCCAATCCCACAAACCTAAGATGCATACTGACCTCTGGCCATGACATTGAGGCTAGCTTTACCATGCTTATAAAGTTTTCTCCTATCCGCTTAAAATTTTCCCGGCATATCTGACGGATTTGATTTTCGGAAAAGTGACTTCCTAAACACTGGCGCAAGTTCTGCATAGCGATTCTTTTCCGCCTCCACACAATCCTATATGCCAAGTCTCCCATCACCCGACCTAATCTGCACACCACTCTGAGGGGCAGCCTTTGAATAGGCCAAAATAGCAGGCTCACCAATGTCCTTTTAAAAAATCGCATCTTACAGAAAACAAATTTTTCGAACACAATCTTGAAAATCAGTCGCGCCAGAAATAATCTCAATTTCGACGCGCAAAAAGTAGATAGGTAAGTCCCGCCTGTCCAACTTCGGCAAGCGCACTGCATCTTTTTGAGTCGTAACTATAAATTCTGCTTGGCGTTTCAAACTACGATTGATCACGTTCAAAACCTCTTGGGGGGTGAACCTGTGATGATCCGCGAACCGTTTTGCGTACACAATCTGGGCACCTAGCTTGACCAAACACTCTTCAAAGCTACGTGGACTAGCTATGCCACTTAAAGCAGCGATTCGCTTACCGTGGATAATTTCCAAGGAGAATCTCTTCCCAGTATATGCGTCTTCGAAATAAACCGGGCGATGTATACATTCGATTATCGGAGCTTGGGGATTAATCTGTCTAATGATCTTGCGCAGTTCTTCTGCCCGCCCATTGCTCTTGGTGATGAAAATCGTGTGTGCGCGTGCGAGCTGGGAAGGCGGCTCGCGTAGTATCCCCCGCGGTAGTAAATGACCATTCCCAAATGGTTGCTCACAATCAACAAGCACAATATCGTACCGCCTACCTCTTAATTTCCAATATTGAAAGCCGTCATCTAACAGAAGCGTGTCACACCCAAATTTCTCAATTGCATATCGACCGCTTTTCACACGGTCTTTGTCCACCAAAACAACAACGTCCCTTAAATTCGTCGCTAACATATATGGCTCATCCCCCGCCATTTCGGAGTCTAACAATAACGATTTCCCATCCGAAACCACCCGTGGTGGGGCACTGTCTTTTATAAATATCCGCATTATTCGCTGTGAAAGAGGTAAAGGCTTAGACTTATAACCACGCGATAAAATCGCAACTTTTCTGCCTTGATCTCGAAGAACACGGGCAAATTTTTCTACCACGGGTGTTTTCCCTGTGCCACCTACTGTTAAATTACCAATGGCAATTACTTGGACTCCCAAAGTAGTATCTCGGAAAACGCGATGGGAATAAAGTACTCGTCTTAGTGCGACCCCGAGCCCGAAAATTTTTGAGCATACAAACAAAATTCCCCGTGTGAAAACAGCAAGCTTATCATCGCGCTGCTCCGTAATAACTTCGATTACAAAGGTCTCAATTTTTTCTCGCAACTGCCGCAGCTTTTGCCACATATCGTAGGGGCAATTTGCCACTCAAGGTTTCCCTCGACAAGCTCTACCCCACCTCCCCAAAAATATCCGCAGTTACCCAATCAAGGAAAGGGTTCTCTTACGCGCAAATAGGCTGGCATCCGTACTGCATTCCAAACGCGAATAGCAACTCACCAAGTTCGCGGTTCACCACCTCAGAAGGCTGTTGTCGATTCGCAAATTCCTTAAACTTCATAGCCAATGAGCGGATTAATCGTTCGCATACATCACCGTCGGTTTTCATTGCGTTTCTAAAACATGAGTTCATCACTGTCTTCGACAACATTTCCATTAAGTCAATCGCCGCGTCCCATGAATCGATGTCTACTTTATCTACCTCTCCCCCCTCTAACAAAGGCTTACTAGTGCAAGACCCGCCACATTGAGAGAGAAGCTTTTCCACCCGGACTTGGAGTCGCGCTTCTTCCTCTACGGCCGAGCTAGAAAACGCACGCCGAAGTTTTCGGAACTGATAGTACGCATTACAATAATCTCGATTAAGCAGTTTATGCTCCAGCAAGTTCACTCCTAGCAAATGATGTTCCGCCATAAAGCATGTAACTTCCTCTGGCGTGAATCCGACTAATATTCCTAAAATGTAAACCGCATCCGCTAAAAATACTCTTGCTATATCCCGGCGACCCAATAACTCATTCGCATGCGTCAAAGCCCCAGATTGAACAGAGGTAGAACTCGTCGCACCTAACACAAACTCAAAAATCACTCGGTATAGTCTAATCCCAAGTTCAGGCTTTGTGGACAAACATTCCCGTATGCTTGCTACCCCTGCCTCTTCAGTCTTACCCTCTAGGGGCGCTTGCGTCCTACTAGCTGGGATGCCTTGGGGTGTAGTGTGCTTAGGATGGGTTGGTTGGATCACCCCGGGCCTTGTAGGTTGAGCTGCCTCAAAATGATTAGGATCCACTATGATTGTAAATATTATGCGCGCTGTTTCAAAAGCATGCGCAACCATGTCCATAGCTGAAAGCTCAGTGTGAAACAAACCAAATCTATGTTCCCCAATCAGCTCGCTCAGCAACCGAGGTCCAGGAGCGACCCCACCAATAAGCCTTGCAATATCCAATAACCCTTCTTTCAAGGGCCGTTGTGTTAGTGCAGTCGGGAGCTTCCTTTTTACTTCGGCGGGATTCTCAAGGAATCGCAACCACGTGTAGATTGCCTTTAAATCCGGTGTATTCATTGGAGTGGTGAAATTTGACTATTAATCTCACTTTATACCATCCAAACACCGCCCATCATTTTTATTTTACTCTGTCGTGTAAAAAATTGTCACTCCCAAATTGTAGAAAAAGGAAATCCATCCCCTGACATACAAACAACATCGGGCAAATCAACTTAAAGGGTGTTCTGACGCCCAAAATCATATCGTCGTTCCAACCCCCAATCATTAGGTCTTAGTGGCTTAAACTTTGGTAATATAGCTGGGCAAAACCATCCCACCATCTCACAATACCTTTGCCCAATAGTGAAGTGATCCGCAGGAAATGAGATCCAAACCCAAGCTTCGAAAATTTTACCCCAAAGCTCGTCAACTTGGGCAGTTATGCTCACACACCATACTTATAAGCTACTTACGTATCTAGCCGTTCAGAGTAAAAACCTGAGCCTTATTCATACCGTCTCAATTGTCTTTGCAATCAACATCCGAAACCCTTTTGTAACTTTATGTGCTACTAGGCACAAAAATAGTAGCACACGATATTGTACCCAAAATGCCTCACAATTACTCAACACAACTAAGGCATGAGCTACTTTCCATCTAAGCAGCTCGGTTGGCCTCGTGGGCACTCTCAATTCCAAGTACAATCTCCTGAACCACTTAAATCTGAGGGAAAAAGCGGCTAATGGAGGCGAGGGTCGGATTCGAACCGACGCATGGGGCTTTTGCAGAGCCCTGCCTTACCACTTGGCTACCCCGCCAAAATACAAACATAAATTACATTTCAACCGCGGATATGACAAGTCTGTTCTCCCCAGCCCCAGTAAGCCACCCCTAAAACTCATAACTTACAGTTGTCAATAATTGCCATACCTTATCGAGTGTTAGCATTAAGGTTCTACCTTACGACTTTGGGGCTTTCCCAAACCCCAGTTCCAGTAAAAAACCCTGTATTAGGTCCCGTGACTCCTTGACACTGAAAAGCAATTCAGGGTACGTATTGCTAACAGACTACCACAAAAATCGTGCATAACATTTTCAACATCAACTAGCCATACTGGTTTTGCGAGACGAGCGCAACCGCTAAATATCTTGAGGCCCAGGCTCCGAATAACACCCATTTTAAGCATTTCCTCAAAAAGGAGCTCAACCATAATTAAGGGAGGCTATTTGCTGAGGCAATCCCTGTTTGGGAAATGAGGCGAGTTCGTGAAATGACAAAAATCCCAAATATTTAATTTCTCTCCTCCGCAAGAATAATCCTACCTCGTATGTCGAGTTGCTTTCGCCATTTTAAGGAACTAAAAAACTGCATATATCCTGCGACTTTTAGTCAATAGCAACCCACCTTGGGCCCCATGCGTTTCACCAGTTTTAAGGAGATGCTTTACAAATTAAAACGCCCGGACTTGATCTTTGGAAGGCCTGATGCAGAATCCTCACATGCCTCCACATTATGCATTTAGGAGTTGCGGTATCCCAAACCGATTTTCCGTTAAAAAGTGGCGGGCTCGGGTTATTCCAAAAGCAACCCAGATCTACCATTTCTGCGATGCCGCGACCGGTATGATACTTGTGTTTATGATTTTCTTCAGTCCGTGGGCGTTTGGCACAACAGAAAGTTGGTCCGCCAATATTATGAACGCATGTGGGTTTTTCATTGGATTAGCCTGGCTATTGAAAATCGTGGTACGGGAATGGGTCGGTTATAAGCCTCTTCGATGGGACCTTCCCCCTGGCTCATGGTCAAACCCAGGTTACTCCCTAGTTACCGGGTATAAGATTTCCAAATGGGTTAAGTCTATTTTGGGTCTGTTAAGCCTATTCATTATTGCATTTCATTTGGTGGCCGTGCTCAATGCTGCCGCGGTTTATTTTCCAGAGGAATATAGGTTTGTATACAAAACGCACATAAAATGGCTCCCACACAGTTATGATAAAAATAGTAGCCTAAACGCATTTTTGCGGTGCGTTGCACTAGTTTTGTCGTTCTGGGGTATAAGCGACTGGGTAATGGGCATGTCAAAAAAAGAGGAGCAGAGTTATGGAAGAGGCAATTTATACCTGCCCCGATATGGGCTACCAGAAAGGGTGCGGAGAGTTATTTGGATATTAGCCACTAATGGCTTACTCCTAGCAATCGAGGGCGCAATTCAACGAGCTCTAAACTCTCCTAAACTTCTGTTCATGGTAACGCCAACTGTTCATTCTTTCACAGAGGCGGTATTTGGCCCGTTTGCCTATAGGTCCAACGCGGCCCAATACTTGAACTTAATTTGGCCCGTGGCATTAGGCATGTGGTGGGTTTATCACAGAATCCGTGGGGCATATCGGACGTCCCACCACTACTTACTTTTTGCAGCTGCAGTGATGTGCGCAGCGGTATTCATTACTGGCAGCCGCGGCGGATTTCTTGTTGCAGTAATGATATTAACCACCACACTGCTTGTTCTAGGGAGTTCCTTTGTTGTGCTAATTATAAAGAAGCGGATCTCAATGTACTCAGGATCACTTGCATTATGGCTTATAGCAGGGTTTGTAGCTGCTGTGTGTTTTATTGGTGGGGGGCTTGGCTGGAAAGTTCTTTGGCCCCGTCTTTTACAAATTGAAGACGGATTTGCAAACCGTGCGGAGTTTACCCGCTTAGCAAAACCCCTTGCACATGATTTCCCGCTGTTTGGTACCGGGCCCGGAACGTTCGAGCATGTTTTCCAATTCTACCGCCCGAGCCCAGACACCTATTGGCCCGCACAACTTCACAATGACTGGCTTGAGCTACGCGTTACAATGGGCTTGGTAGGTATAATTCCAGTGGTAGCAGGGTTGATATTGATTTTCCTGCGTTGGTTTTTACCAGGGCCAATTAGAGTTGGATGGCGGTTTGTCCTGTTTATCTGGTTGGCACTAACCGGCTGTATAATCCACGCCCGGTTTGATTTTCCATTTCAAATTTACTCGGTGCTTTTTGTGTTTGTGATTTGGTGTGCGATATTAAACAATCTTGGTCGGACCAGTTACCGGGCTATTTGCACCTAGCACACAAGTCTCCACTTTTCTTACGATTTCGGTGCAGCAGTTTGATAATAATCCCGGTATTTGCGGTAGTAGTAATGGTAGCCTCCCATGGTAGGGCGCAATGCATTCAATACCAACCCCAGGATTTTGGTCCCCCGAACGTTTAGCTGATCCAGAGCTGCTTTTGCAAGGCGTGCTGATGTTGTTTCGGAACGCAAAACGAAAATTACCCCATCCATTTTCGGTCCCAAGCTAGCTGCGTCATCGCTAACCAAAACAGGGACAGAATCAAACACTACAAATTCGAACTGTTCTGAGGCCTGTTGGAGAAATGAGTCACACCGGTCACTCAAAAACAATTCACTAGCATTCAATACTGACTCACCCCTCGGGATGAACCACAGATTTTGATAAGGTGTTGCAACAATCGCAGTATCCCACTGTTCTGGTCTGCATAAGACGTGCGAAAGTCCAGGGGTTGGTTCCACGCCAATCCAATCGTGAAGTCGCCCTTTTCGAAGATCTGCATCTACCAGCAAAACCTTTGCATTGGCCATAGCAAGCGTAATGGCAAGATTTGTGGCCGTTACAGATTTGCCCTCTCCTGGCAATGAACTGGTAACAAGGATGGTTTTTATCGGGCGATTACGTGTTTGGTAAATAATTGCTGAGCGGACCGTCCTATACGCTTCTATAAACGCTTGCCGGTCATCATTAACCGTGATTATCTCACCAGAATCCCCTTTTGTACGAAAGTACTTCCGATTTGGGATTTGACCCAAGAGCGGCTCGGAAAAATTGTTTACCACGTCAGAATACGAGCAAATCTTGTCATCAACTCGTTCTAATATCATAATCAGTAGGATCCCCAACAACAATCCCCCGGCCGCACCAAAACCAGCGTGAAAACCTATCCCAAACCGTGCTGGTTTAGCTTCAGAGGCATCTTCCAAAATGGTAACACTTTCAGGGGTGATCTTTAGATTTACATCTAAGTTCTGTATAGTAGCCAACAACCTATCATAAAGCACCTGGACTCGTTGAAGGTTATTTTTAATGCGCTGGTACTCGACCATTTTACCATTTACCTCGAGCGCTTTAGCATTAGCCTCCGCGGCCTCTTTCTCTAAATTTTTCAATTGAATCGCCAATGAATTTTTTCTGCTTTCAAGCTGTTCTAGTCCTTGTTGCTTGTATATTTCCAGTAAACGCTCTCTTCTGCTTATTTCTTCAGCAAGTGCAACCATTTTGGGATGTTTGGGGCGGAGGTATTGTCCGAGGTCAATTTGTTCAGCTTTTAAAAGCAACAATTGCTGTTTCACTTTCAAATACCCAGCGCTAACGCTGTCTTCTATTCGAACAGCTCGTTGCCCCATCAATTGATCGGTGATTAATGGAGTTTGTTCCCCAGTCAATATATCAAGAAATCCCGCATTTTCAGTAAGTGTACTCAGGAGGTCGTACTCAGATTTTAGGCTCGTAATCCGTTGGTTTAACTGGGCCAGGTAAGCCCCGATTGCATTCCCTTGCTCTTGCAAGAAAACAATATCGTTACTTTTCTGAAATTCCGCGAGCTCGGCTTCGTACTGTCTCAACTCTTTCTCTAATCTCAAAACCTCCTCTGTCATTCCAGCGAGCGTGACATCTGAAGTCCGACCGACCATTTCGCGTTTAAGATTGATAAATTCCTCCATACAAGCCTGCAAAAATGCTTGTACAAATTTCGGGTCACGGCCTTTCGCCTGGAGAACAAACACTGAAGCACGGGGAACAATCGTCACCTTAATTTTTGGGGGTTCTTTTTCATTTATTCCTGTTTGCGCGACAGCATGATCAAAAGCTCGCTGGATGACCCTGGGACTTTCCATTAGTGCAGCTTGAGTGCCAAGGAAGTTCCCAAGCTCCTCCGAATAAGCTGAGCCTTCCGGAATGGTCAGTTTAACGTTTACTATCATCCGACCTTCAGACACATACTTTGGTGGGGAAAGATACACAAATGCCACTCCCCCTAAACATCCCGCTATCACCATCAATAAAAGGATCCACCACCGTAACATCAGTACCCGTCTGGTGTATCCCAACAACTCCGCCAAATAATCTTTACGCGGGTAGTCGGGATACTGGTGAGGATAAGGATAATAATTTGGTGAAAGTGTAGATTGTCCATTTACCATACCCAACCCGGGCGTTTAAAAGTTAATCAGCCTAGAAGGCACTACCACAATATCATCAGGTTCTAGCGGCACGTCTTTTTCCGTCTTCCCTTGTTCCAGGATTTCAGCCATATTAAGTTCGATTATTCTTTTGCCTTCGGGTGCATTTGCTTTTATCACCCGCACTTTTTTCTTGTTCGCGAAATCAGTGAATCCACCTGCCCGTAGGATTGCTTTTCCAGCGGTTAAATTTTCTTGAACGAACATATCAATTGCCCCCTGGTTTCGGACCTCGCCCCAAACATAGACACGGCCTAGCCATTTATTTGCAGACTCGAGGGCAATTATGACAGTAGCCCTATAATATAACTCCTTTTCCAGTTGTGCTTTGATTTCCTCACTAAGTTGCTTACAGGTTTTTCCTGCGGCGGCTACCCTTCCAAGGTAGGGGATGTCAAGTTCACCGTTATCCGCTACAACCAATATTTTTGGATCCTCTCTATCCTCTATGACTTGGTAACTAACTTTATCTCCAGCTCGGAGCTTATATTTATCGTCGGGTACATACCAAAGCATTATCCGGCCAGTATTTGTGTGCTGTATACGAAGTGGCATCTCTGGCGAATCCACTAAGCCCCACTTTCGGTTGGTTTGGATTTGCCCCCAGGTCCAACCGATCATCATCCACACCAAGAAAACACTTATACAACAAATGGATGATGCCGTGCGCATACGACAAGCTAAAACCGGTAATCAATATTAATTGTAAATCTGTTCACTTGATATTTCCAGGTGGCTGTTTCTGGACTACGACTCAAATATTCCCATCCCACTCTGCCCTCGACTCTTTTTGCTACTCTCCTGGTAATGAACACCCCTACCTGAATGCGGTCGAAAGTTTCCCCCTCTAGCGCTAAACCATACACATTGTATAACCAGCGGCCGTGCTCGAAAGAAAGAGGCGTAGTGATTGCTATGTCTTTAATAACCCTCCAGCGAGGGCGTAGGTGCACAAACCAAGTTTCATATGTACTACCATAAAAGGAAACGTTTACAACGCGTCCCATGGTAGCTTCATAACTCAAAAGCTTATTGACTCTATGGCGCAGCACTATATCGGCGTAGACTGTATCACGCTCAGAATAAACCATAAAGGTCTGGTCCTTTTCGGGACAATACTTTGTATAACCGGCATGAAATTGTATTTTAAAATTGGGGTCCATAATTAGGTTGTAATAAGCACCTAAATGCCACTGGTCAGCATCCGGAATAGTTGGATCCTCAAACTGTATTAAGCTAAACCCTCCCTCAAACCCGACTTCCATATCAGGTCGGAACCTCAATCCAGCTGAGCAATACCAAGAGTCCACATTCGCATCCGACCCCACCCATAAAGCTTCGCCCTCGGTGTCATACATAACGTGGTCGTATCCCCCACAAACCACAAGCTTATTTAAATCACCTAATACAGAGATGCCCGACGCGTTATCCAAGAGTCGGTACTTACCTGTACCGACGACTGTAGGATTCTCATAAGCGGCCTCCGTGATTGAGAGCCTATCATGAATGTTAAACATAAAATCGCCCACGTATACATCCCAAGAGAACTCTGATCCAGGCCGCACAAAGAACCGACTTAAATCGTTATACTCAAGATACTGACGGTACCCTCCCTCAAAACTCAAATTAAGTGCGTTTCTTTCAGTAATGGGCCAAAGCATTCGTACCCCTCCATATGTACTACCAATCCAGTCACCCACCCTATTCGTAGCGCGAAGGAAGACATTGTCGTCATATTCACCCCCAACACCCAAATTAACCCGCCAATATGTCGGGCCCAGTTCCAAATTATAAAAATGTGGGGTTAGCAACGACAAACGACGCATTTCTGCAGCAGCTGCGCCTGCCATTGAAAGGCGAAGCGCCTCCTGGGCCCGGAGATCAGCCCCCCTCACAACAATTACCCCCACTGTGAAGAGACACAGGACTCTGCGCAGTAAATTAAGTAACCATTGCAAAGTTTTACTGCTTTTCTCCGCCATGCATTCAATATTGGCGACCTAGAATGGCCTAATTTATAATGCAATCAAAGCAAAATATTTACGCACCCTAACCATTTTATTTAATCCGGTTTCCAAAACTTTAATTTCGCAATTCAACACAATCTTATTTAAACGACTCCTCACCGGTGACGCTCCCACCGGGCTCCAATTTATAAGCGCACAACTCATTCTATGCTATGTCCACAATTCAAATATTTTTTCCATTGTAGCAAACTAAAGTTTCGGTAACCAGTTTTTGTTCGCCACGATCGGACAAAAGCTAAACGGATATATCCTGGGTATCTTTGTAACACGTACACTGAGAGTTTATCGATACACGTTTTTCGTAAGATCCGGATTGTCTGAACCTTGTATTAGTTTGCTACAGGTGTGAATCCAATGGAGCTAAGCCGTTAAAGTCTGCCTGCGATTAAGGCTTAATAGACCTTTGGGCTCTGCCTCCAAGTATTGCCAGGGAAATCAAATAATGTGGTTGTAAACGAGGTTTGCCAAGCCCATTCTAAAGTGTAACTTTTTTCCTAGTGGTGAATCTAACCGAAATGAGCTGCGGTTTTGTGGGATGTGCATCCCATAAAAACGCACGGAGAACAAAACCCGGAAATTATAATCAATGGAGACTATGAACACGACTGAACCTATGAACAATGTAGTCCAGCCTCAAAGGATACCATTAATCGGCGAACCAGCGCCTTCATTCAAAGCGGTTACAACCCAGGGTATAATTGAATTTCCAAAAGATTATCAAGGCAAATGGGTGATACTCTTTAGTCACCCGGCAGATTTTACACCCGTGTGCACGACAGAGTTCATGACATTTGCTGCAATGGAATCCGAGTTTAAGGCTCTTAACTGTGAGTTGATCGGATTGTCCATCGACAGTAATTACTCCCACATTGCCTGGCTTAGGACAATTAAAGAAAAAATCAAATACAAGGGGATGGAAGGGGTAGAAGTTAAATTCCCTGTGATTGCCGACTCTAAAATGGAGGTAGCCAGGCTTTACGGTATGGTTCACCCAGGTGCCAGTGATACCCACGCTGTTCGAGCAGTATTTATAATTGATCCCAAAGGCATAGTTCGTGCAATTCTGTACTATCCTTTGACTACAGGCCGAAACTTCAAAGAACTTAAACGCCTGCTTATTGCATTACAAACAGCGGATAAATTTGGATGTGCGACCCCAGCAGATTGGGAACCCGGCGACGACGTGATAGTACCTCCACCGGGTTCATGCGGAACGGCCAAAGATCGGGTCGAAAAGCCTGACCCAGACTTCACAGTGATAGATTGGTTTTTTACCCTCAAGAAGCTGCCAAAGGACAAATTAGGATTACCGCCAGAAGCAAAGGTCTAACCATTAACCAATCTATCCCCAAAAAAGAGTACCCCTACCATGCCCACCTAATCGCAGTGGCATGGTAGGGGGAAAGTGGTGATAATTCGTCAGTGTCATGAATATCCCAATTCACATTTTGTTACGCCCAGCTACAACTTCATATCTGGCATCTCGGAATAGGAAGCTAAAAGCCATTCATTCTATTTAGCCCACAGATCCTACACCTACCTACGCCGATAGGGAACCACATTTGCGCGATTGGATGCGCGTTACCTAAATTATAGAACAAATGTTTTCCCTCTGTATTTACTAAGACGGAACCATCACCCGAAGGCCAAAACCACGTACCAAAGCGAAAAGACAATCTTAATAATCGTTTTCTGAGACAGTTCCGAATCTCCGTTCGCGGCGGGCAAAATCCTCAAGAGCAGCAAAAAAGTGTTCCCTTCTAAAATCAGGCCAAAGCACGGGAGTGACGTACAACTCAGTATACGAGATCTGCCACAAAAAGAAGTTACTAATCCGCATTTCACCGCTAGTCCTTATAAGCAAATCCGGGTCTGGCCACTCCGAAGTTTGCAAGTGTTTTTTTATTGTTTCCTCCGTAATCTGGGTTGGATCAAGCTCGCCTGCTTTGACTCGAGCAGCAATTTCCCGGACAGCTTCGGTTATTTCCCACCTTCCGCTGTAACTGAGTGCAAGGATAACTGTCAACCCCGTGTTGCTTTTGGTCCTTTCTATAGTTTCAAGAACCACCTGACGCGTACTTTCTGGTAGTCGATCAATTTGTCCTATAACAGCAAGCCTAATGTTATTTTTCAAAAGCTCATCGCTTTCGCTTCGTAGATAGTGTTCTAAATATTGCATGAGCGTATCGACTTCAGTCTTTGGGCGATTCCAATTCTCCGTAGAAAAAGCAAACAAGGTCAAATATTTTATACCCAGTTCTGCGGCGGCTTTCACTATTTCCTTGGCTGATTGCGCTCCAGCCTTGTGCCCTTCTATTCGAGGCAAATGCCTCTTTTTCGCCCACCGTCCATTGCCATCCATAATGATGGCCACATGCATGGGCAAAGCAGCCATCGCCCTCTCAGAAAGTTGAAGCGTGTTACCAGACATTCATTAGAGAAGGATTGTTTGGTGTCGTTCCGGTCCAACAGAAACAATTGATATTGGGGCTTCCAGTAATTCTTCTAACCCGCGCAAATACCGGCGGGTATTTATAGGTAGTTCTTTCCAAGACCGCGCCCCAGAAATACCACATTTCCACCCCGCAAACTCTTTGTAAATGGGTTCGCATTTCTTGAAGACCTCTGTATCCGACGGAACAAACCTCAGGATTTGGCCCTCATACTTATATCCAACACAAACTTTGATCCGTTCGAGTGTGTCCAAACCATCTAAATTGGTAACCGCCAACTCATTTACCCCATTTACCGCTACAGCGTGCCGCGCAAGGACAGCATCAAACCAACCGCATCTACGAGGTCTGCCAGTAGTAGAGCCAAACTCGCGCCCTAAAGAGTGGAGTAAGTCCGAAATCTCTCTATTCTCTGTGGGGAAAGGCCCTTCACCTACACGGGTAGTATAAGCTTTCATAACACCGATGACCCTATGAAGGGCTTTTGGCGGAAGTCCTGTACCCGTAAATACCCCACCGACTGTAGTGTTTGAGGAGGTGACGTATGGGTATGTTCCGTGGTCGATGTCCAGAAAAGTTCCTTGGGCACCCTCGAAAAGTATCCTTTTATTTTTCCGCCAGAGCTCGTGTAGTAATACCACCGTGTTGCGCACGTACGGCTGCAAATATTTAGCTGCTTTCACATAAGGTTCTACTATCTCATCAGCTGTTATTGGAACCCCTCCAAAGCTTTGCACCAAAGAATTAACTTCCTGTAACCGCTCTTTTAGCTTTTGTGTAAACCTATCAGGATCCATCAAATCGCAGATACGAATGCCTACCCGTTCCGCCTTGTCGCCATATGCAGGGCCAATACCTCTTCGCGTAGTACCGATTTTTTTGTCGCCCTTCGCATTTTCACGCAACGCATCAAGCAACTTATGGTATGGGAGAACAACATGTGCCATGTCGCTTATTGCTAAATTCTCACTGACATACACATTGTTTCTTTTTAAAGCCTCGATTTCTTGGACCAGTTCAATTGGATCGACTACAACCCCATTACCGATGATGCATATCTTAGATTTATGCAAAATCCCTGAAGGCACGAGGTGCAAAACGAATTTTTGGCTATTTACAATGATTGTGTGTCCGGCGTTACTCCCCCCTGCATACCGAACTACTGCGTCAGCCTCCTTTACTAGAAAATCTACGATCTTGCCTTTACCTTCGTCACCCCACTGCAATCCAACAATTAATGTGTTAAGTTTTTGTGTACGAGCTTTTTTCATAATAGTGCCGACTACTTTTTTGCACCAGATTTACCATATGTGCAGTTTGTACCTTTAAGTTTTGCAATGTAGCTGACATGAGTGCAAATCCAAAGGTATTAGTGGAAAACAAAACTTATCTAGCAAGCTCGAAGATAAACCCCTTGAGGTACTCGGTTTCGGGGATCATGGGTATTACCGGATGGTCGGGCGCTTGGCTTAACATGGCAACTCGACGCAATATGCATCGCGTATCATAAGCCGCCGCCAAAATCGCGTCCAAAAACATCTGGCGGTCCACGTGATGGGAACAACAAAAAGTCGCCAAAATACCCCCTGGCTTTAAAAGCTTTAATGCTCGGATGTGTATTTCCTTGTACCCACGCAATGCGTTAATTACACGTTCACGCGTACGCGTGAAAGATGGTGGGTCTAAAATTATTAGGTCAAACCCAGGTAAAACCGTACTATGCGCGTCTGTACTAGTACGATCACGTAACCAGTCAAACACATTAGCTACCGCCACGGAACATACATTTTCCACACCGTTAAGCTTGGCATTCTGCATGGCTGCATTCGCCGCTTCTTCCCTCTGCTCGACCATTAACACAGAAGCCGCACCAGCCTTTGCACAATGGAGGGCAAATCCACCAACAAAACTAAAACAGTCCAATACATTGGCTCCTGAGGCGTAACGCGCCACTTCCAAATAATTCAACTGCTGATCCAGATACAAACCAGTCTTGTGCCCTGTGATAAGATCCACCTCGAACTTAATATTGTTGATCTCCACCACCAAAGGCCCAAACAACTGTCCATAAAGCACACCAGCCCGCTCAGGAAGATTCTCAAATTTCCTCGCTGTAACATCGCTCCGCTCCACGATCGCCCGAGGAGAAAACAACCGTTTGAGCACATTAAGAATCATCTCCCGCCGCTGGTCCATTCCAAGAGAAGTAAACTGCACAACGAGAACGTCACCGTATTTATCCACTATCAAACCACTAAGAAAGTCACCCTCAGAATTAACCACTCGATAACACATTGCACCAGGCATATACCGGTGACGAACAGCTAGTGCAGCCTTGATTTTTCGCTCGAAAAAAGCCTCATCGATTTCTTCACGTTCATGGGAAAGTACGCGGACGATGATTTTGGACTTTGAGTTATAAAGTCCAGTCCCCAAAAAGCGTCCACGATGATCTTTTACAAATACGGCAGCACCGTCCTGTAGACCAGCCTCAACCTTTGCAATAGCTCCCTCGAAAACCCAAGGATGCCCAGCGACAATTCGGGCTTCCTCACCCTTTTTCAAGACCACTTCCGGCAATTTCCCAGGCATGTTAACTCCAAAAGAAATGTGGGTGGATGTACACCCATTTACGTAGTGAGGTACCTGTGCAAACCTAAGAGATACGTATCAAGCGGTTTCTTCTTTGTCCAAGTATCTGGGAACTTCGTAGCCTCCAGCCTGCCACTTACCTCACCTGCCATTACCCCTGTTTCCCCCGAAAGGAAGAGTTCCAAAGCAAAAGCGCCTAACTTGGTGGCAAGCGCGCGGTCGATCGCTGTCGGGCTACCACCGCGTTGTAAATATCCCAAGATTACTACTCGCAATTCATATCCCGTCAACGGCCGAAGCTTTTCAGCTAGTTTCGTGGCACCTCCAGGAAAGATCCCTTCAGCCACTACAAGTATACTGCTACGCTTCCCCCGTGCCCGACCTTCCTTCAATCGTTCTGCTACTGCTATCACATCAACAGGTTCCTCAGGCACAAGGATTTCTTCTGCACCTCCGGTTATTCCAACTAGATGGGCTATATATCCCCCATGCCGTCCCATGACTTCCACCAAAAAGATTCTTTCGTGTGAATCTGCCGTGTCCCGGATCTTATCAATCGCTTCCATTGCCGTGTTTACTGCCGTGTCAAATCCAATCGTAAAATCCGTACCATATAGGTCATTATCAATAGTACCAGGGACACCGATAATCTGACCGGGCCAGATTTTCCCCAAAGCCTCGCCACCCTTAAAGGTCCCGTCACCTCCAATCAATATTAACCCCTCAAACCCGTGTTTTTCCAAGATATCCTTAGCTTTATGCTGGCCTTCCAAAGATTCAAATTCAGGACAGCGAGTGGTTTTAAGGATGGTCCCGCCGCGTTGAATGATGTTTGAAACATCCCGCGGCCCTAAAGGAACAAAATCCTCCTCTAAAATCCCCCGAAACCCACGTCGAATCCCTATAATCTCTAATCCTCTCGCCCTGCCCACTCGGACAATGCTTCGTATAGCTGCGTTCATCCCTGGCGCATCACCACCGCTTGTTAATACACCAACCTTCCGATTCATACTGCAAAGATAATAGCATTGGCCCCACCGTAATTACATCCAAAAAAAGTAACAATCTGGTTACTGCGCTTTCTGGCCGTTCTACCACTTACACTTAGCGTTTCCACTCCATTCTACCGAGGAAACCAACGTGGAAAGCTTATTTGAAACTGGGAGTGCTACAATTTTTCGTACTCACCTTTCCCCACTTTTTTGAGGACTGTAAACCCTGCAGCTTTTGCTTCCGAGATAGACAACGGTTTCAACTTAGTCGGGGTATTGAATAAAGAAACCACCTTTCTAACCGGTTTTTTGCACGTGGGGCATTGAGTCAACTCCGGGGCATTCACCGGTCGGAATATTACAAACCGACCACCGCAAATTGCACATTTTCCATCACATGGTTCATATTCATACAGCGGCATAGGCCGAAAAGTCCTTTCCTACTTCCAAGAATTAAAATTCCTCGGTTGGAAAACGATGTCAACGGGCCAACCGGGGCCTCCTACCCAGGAAATGCTGGTCAATCTACCTGCGCAACTGGTCGTTATCCCTCTTTAAAAGTGGGGCTAGGAGATCAATTGGCACAGGTACAAAAGTAGTGGTGTTATGTTCGCTTGCAATCTCACGCATTGTCTGAAGGAACCGAAGTTGAACAGAAATTGGTTCCTGGGCCATCATCCTTGCAGCCTGAACCATTTTTTCTGCAGCTTGATATTCACCCTCAGCGTTGACAATCTTAGCTCGCCGTTCTCGTTCAGCTTCGGCTTGTTTAGCCATCGCCCGCTTCATCCCGTCAGGTAATACAACGTCTTTGACCTCCACCGTAGTCACTTTCACACCCCATGGATCAGTATGCCGGTCTAAAATCTCCTGAAGCTGCTGATTGATTTTGTCACGGTGCGCTAACAACTCATCCAATTCAACTTGGCCGACAACACTTCGAAGGGTTGTTTGTGCAAGCAACGCAGTAGCCCGCCAGTAATTCTCCACCTTAATTATCGCCGCCACAGGATCTACTACCCTGAAATATACTACCGCATCCACTGTGACGGGAACATTATCCCGAGTCATTACCTCCTGCCTTGTAACATCAATGGTAACCACACGGAGGTCTACCTTTACCATCTTATCAATTATAGGGATTAGAATTATCAGACCAGGGCCCTTGGCACCCTTGGCGTGTAACTTCCCCAACCGGAAAATTACACCCCGTTCATACTCGCGCAGCACGCGCAACATCTGCGGTAAAATGATTACCGCCGCAATCACTATAACAACTCCCCACGGTCCGAGCTTTGCAATTAGTACATCCATAATTGCCTCCTTTGGTAATTGGTTTTACCTTGATTCTTTTTTTGGTCTAACTTTCAAAGTCAAGCCTTCAATTGCTATGATTTCAACTGTCTCGCCTTCCTGTATGGCCTCGTCACTGACAGCATTCCAGTATTCGCCTTCGATAAATACTTTACCGCCGTCTCGGTCGATTTTAGTTAAAGCCCGGGTAGTTTGCCCAATCATTGCTTCCCTACCTGTCTTAACCGGTAACAATTGAGCCTTCAGTCCTGCACCCACCACAAACAAGAAAAAGAGCACAGTGACCACAGTTGCAGGGATTATGATGCTCAAAGACAACCGAAGGAAGGGATCTGACCTATCAAACAACATCAGCGCGCCTAGGAAAAACGTTATTGCGCCACCGACTGTTAGCAACCCGTGTGATACTACAAAGAACTCGGCAATTAGCATGCCAACACCAAGCAATATTAGCACAGCCCCAGCTACATTCACAGGCAAAACTGATGCCATATAGAGCGCCAAAATTAGAGCGATTGTGCCAATTACCCCGGGGAAAATAGCACCTGGGTGATTCAACTCGGCTATTATGCCATAAATTGCAATTAAGATAAGGATGAACATGACCTCCGGCCGCATTAACTGGAATAAACGTTCACGTAACGACATAGGGATCTGGATTATCTCGGCATTTGCCGTTTTAAGGATTTTACCAGGCCGAACTTCCCGGCCATCAAGTTGCACAAGTAAATCTTTAAGGTCATTCGCAATTAGATCGATCACGTTTATCTCAAGTGCCTTCTCAGCCGAGATTGCGGCACTTTCCGCCACGGAAGCTCGAGCCCACTCAACGTTTCGCTTTCGTCGTGCAGCTATCGTCTCTATATAACTCGCCGCAAAATTCGACAGTTTCTGCTTCATCGCGTCATCCATTTTCTCACCACCCCCAGGAAGCCCCATAGGCACAGGATGAGCCGCCCCAATACTCGTCGTGGGTGCCATGGCAGCAACGTCAGCGGCCAAAGTTATAAAACACCCAGCGCTAGCTGCATTCGCACCTTGCGGATAAACGTACACAACAATTGGCACCGGGGACGCCAGGAGCTGTTGAATGATAACTTTGGTGGATTCTAATAAACCACCAGGGGTATCCAGCAAAACAACTAAACACTCATACCCCTCTTGGGCACTGACCTTAATAGCGCGCGAGATGTATTCCGCTGTAGCCGGCACTATTGCCCCCTGAACGTTAATAACCCCAACGCGCTCCACACCCAGTAGAGAAGTAGCTATACCCCAAAATAAAATCAAAATCGCAATCAACAGCCTCTTCATTCTCGACATTAAGGATAAATCACCTCACTCCCAATGTAAATACAAACCTTGGCTTGCTGAGCGTGTAAAGTGCGGAGGAACACTTAGCTACCCACTTAAGGTTTATAGTATTTCATCGCTTCCGGGAGAAACTCCTTTATTTTCTGGATGCGTACTTCATCCAACGGATGAGTACTCAAAAACCAGATTGTGCGTCCACCACCATGTTGACGATTATACTCCGCAAAACGAGTCCAGAAATTTAGCGCTTCGCGAGGGTCGTACCCTGCCTTAGCCATTAATATTAGCCCTAAACGATCCGCTTCTAATTCCTGGGCACGGCTATAAGGCAACGAAACGCCCAACGTGGTCCCCGCCCCATAGACCACGGCAACTACCTGCGCCCATCTAGGATCGTAAGCTGATATCTGGCTGGTCAACCCCTTACCTATTGTATCTATAAGTAACGCTTGTGAAATACGTTCTGCACCATGACGGGCTATTACATGCCCCACTTCATGCGAAATCACTGTTGCTAAACCAGCTTCGTCCTTCGCAATTGGCAAAAGGCCTGTGTAAATCCCCACCTTACCGCCAGGTAGGCAAAATGCGTTTGGCTCCGGATTGACAAAAACTATAAACTCCCATTGTGCTCCCGGCACATTTGCTACTGCAGCAATTCGCTTCCCTACTTGCTGTACCAAATTGTTTACCTGAGGATCGTTCGAAATCTTACTTTGTTTTTTGAGCTTCTCAAATGAGGTAATTCCCAACTCGAGCTCCTGATCCGGTGTTATCAAAATGAGTTGTTGGCGACCAGTAATAGGCACCGTTGTGCATCCAACCAAAAAAGCAAATACCAAAACTGGGGCCACCATTGAACAAGGCCTAAACAGCCTCCGAAACCAAAGGACAAGTTCTAAGTTTGCTGTGCCGCCCATATATTCCAACTTTAGAACTAACGCCTTTGCGTGACAAGAATCGGGAAGGCATAGGGTCACCCATGTCGACTGGAATCAATTTCTATATCTGACAAAATTCCCAAACGAATTATCAAAATCTCCCTTAAAACCCATTTTAGTCACCGCAAACAAACGAAGGCGCCCTGGCATATAACACGGTCATGAAAATTAGCTTTACGAGCGGGTAAAGCCTCGTTTTACTTGCGGGCATGAAGATCGTGCTAGCGTACTCAGGCGGTTTGGACACCTCAGTGATACTTTCTTGGCTAAAAGAGCATTATAACGCTGAGGTGATCGCTTTTTGCGCAAACATAGGTCAAGGGGAAGAATTGGAAGGCCTTGAAGAAAAAGCCCTTCGGACAGGCGCTAGTAAATGTTACATCGTGGATTTGCAAGAGGAATTCGCTCGCGATTTCATCTTCCCCATGATCCAAGCAGGAGCTGTTTATGAAGGTCAGTATTATTTAGGTACAAGCATAGCGCGACCCTTAATAGCAAAAGCCTTAGTGGAGATAGCCCGAAGGGAGAAAGCAAATGCAGTTGCCCATGGAGCCACGGGAAAAGGTAATGATCAAGTCCGATTCGAGCTTTCCGTTGCTGCTCTAGCACCCGACCTGAAAGTGATTGCCCCATGGCGCGACCCAGAATTCAGAAAGATGTTCCCCGGACGATCTGAAATGATTGCATACTGCCAAAAGAAAAACATCCCAGTCCAAGCAACAGCTAAAAAACCTTATTCCATGGATCGTAACCTGCTCCACATCTCATACGAAGCAGGGGTTTTGGAGGATCCTTGGTTCGACGCGTTTTCTCCGGAAAACAAAGACATGTTTAAGTTGACTGTTGCCCCAGAAGATGCACCTGATGAACCCGAATACATTACATTGGACTTTGAGCGTGGCAATTGTGTTGCGGTGAACGGTAAACGCATGACACCAGCACAAGTAATGAAAACCCTAAATGCTATAGGTGGTAAACATGGCATTGGACGAGTTGACATGGTGGAAAACAGGTAC
Source organism: uncultured Verrucomicrobiota bacterium (assembly GCA_964654645.1). Classification (GTDB taxonomy): domain Bacteria; phylum Verrucomicrobiota; class Verrucomicrobiia; order Limisphaerales; family CAZZJO01; genus CAZZJO01. Next base: position 127,793 of record CAZZJO010000010.1, read on the forward strand.
GTGGGCATGAAATCGCGCGGTGTCTACGAAACGCCAGGCGGTACCATCCTTCACTTTGCTCATAGACAAATAGAATCCCTGACCATGGACCGCGAGGTCATGCATATGCGGGATATGCTTATCCCTCGGTATGCTGAGCTGGTTTACTATGGATACTGGTTTTCTCCTGAGCGAATTGCCTTGCAAGCCTTCATTACCGAAACTCAGAAAAACGTAACTGGCACAGTACGCCTGAAGCTTTATAAAGGTAACATCATGGTTGCTGGTAGGAAGTCCCCGGTCAGCCTTTACAACCCACAAATAGCTACTATGGAAGCCAGCCCTACCGACCTCTATAACCCTGACGACGCAACTGGGTTCATTCGCCTGAACGCTTTAAGGTTAAAGGTCGCTGCCCAGGTTTTAGGTCCCATTGTTCCTATGAAAAACCACGCTAAAATCACTCCTAAAAAACACCACAACCGCAAATCATAAACCAACACCCACAATCAGATACACACACAACACACCTCCATGCTAAAGATTACTTAAGAAAAGTCTTGTGGTAAGGGCGAAAAATAGGACACGGTCACAACAAAACGCCTAATCCCTACGACTTTGCATTGCTGCCGCAGGAGCGAGGTTTTTGCGTCACAATTAAGGGACCTTACAGCGAGAAACCCGGACTTAAAACCTAAGAACTTGAATAGTAGCAGTAGTAAACCAAAATGGGCCTGGCAGATGGGCAAGCCCGAGCTAAAAGAATGATCGACAAAATAAAATCACTAGCATATGAACTTGGGTTTGATCTGTGTGGAATTTGCGAAGCAGTACCCCCCCCGTACTTTGATTCATTTTACGTTTGGATTCAAAAGGGTCTCCATGGATCAATGGATTACCTGGCAAGGGAACCCCGACGCCGTACAAACGCCCAACTTTTATTGCCAGGTGCTCGTTCGATTGTCTGCATAGGGGCTAGTTACTGGATGTATGATATGCTTTACAGGGAATCACTCACCCCGCCTAACTCAGGACTCGTAGCGCGTTACGCAAGATTCGAAGACTATCACAATGTACTGGGCGAGAAATTACAAACGTTCAGTGAAAAACTCCGGGAACTGGACCCAGGTTTTGAAACGACTAAGTGGTACGTGGACACCGGGCCCATTCTCGAAAGGGCATACGGTATGCAGGCCGGACTAGGTTTTATTGGCAAAAACACCTCCCTGATCAGTCCGAAGCTAGGTCCTTGGATATTTCTTGGAGAGATAATCACCACTGTGCAGCTGCCTACCGATACCCCAATGCAAGTTTCATGCGGCAAATGCACTGCCTGTATCGAGGCTTGTCCCACAAAAGCCATCATTAACCCATACGCAATTGACGCACGGAAATGTATATCGTACCTAACGATTGAGCACCGTGGCCCAATTCCAGCAGATTTCCACGACAAGATCGGCCACAGAATCTTCGGCTGTGATGAATGTATCAAGGCATGTCCATGGAACCATAATAACCGGCCGGGTAAGCTTATGCCCTCTTTCTATAAATCAGAACTGACGTGGATACCACTGGAGCAAATACTTCAAATGACATTGTCCACCTTCACTCGGGTATTTGGCAAGACGCCGCTTGCATATGCAGGCCTCCGCCGTTTGCAAAGAAACGCATGCATTGTAGCAGGGAATATAGGTACAGCTGAGCTATTACCCATCTTGCAATCGCTTTCTTGCTCAAATAACCCAATATTGGCCATGCATGCTAAACAAGCAATTGCACGAATTCATGAGCGAGAATCAAAAACATAGCCACACCGAGTTAATTACAACAAACGCGGCTAACCCAAATTTCTCATATTCCGTTTTCGATCATCCCATTGGAGGCCCGATCGCGCGTAAGCTCATTCAGAATCAACGCCTTACTGAGGATGATTGTTTAACTCTGTTTAAGTTGCGGGATCTTTGGGTACTTGCCGAACTAGTTCGGCTTGCACGTCAGCAGCGCCAAGGCGTCCGCGCTACCACCGCAACGTACGTCCTCAACCAAGTAATCCACTACACAAACATTTGCATCGGTGGTTGCAAATTCTGTTCATTTGCGCGACCACCAGGTCATCCTCAAGGATATGCCTTGACACTTGACCAAATCATTGACCAAGTCAAACGAGCAAGCGCAATAGGTTGCACAGAACTACATATTGTGGGCGGACTAAATCCCCTCTTGCCGTACGAGTTTTACTTGAAATTACTTGCAATGCTAAAGGACGCTTTCCCTGGTTTACACCTAAAATGCTTCACAGCACCTGAAATCGCTCACTTCGCTAGGATTTCAGGTAAATCCATACCACGAATTTTGGAAGAGCTTCGGCATGCTGGTATGGATTCAATGGCAGGCGGTGGGGCCGAAATATTCAGCCCAGACACACGGTCCAAAATCGCGCCTAACAAAATATCCGGCGAGGAATACTTACAAATACACACTGCATGGCATAAACTTGGAGGCAAAAGTACGTGCACAATGCTATATGGACACATCGAAAGCATAACCGATCGAATAAATCACTTACGATTGCTGCGTGAACAACAAGATATCACTGGCGGATTTCTTGCATTCATTCCGCTTCCATTCTGTCCGGGCAATGGGAAACTAGGACTTACACACGGCCCCAGTGGCTGGGATACGCTTCGCACGATTAGCATAGCCAGATTATACCTGGACAACATAAACCACATAACTGCTTACTGGGTTGGACTTGGCCTTAAAACGGCGCAAATGGCATTGATTTACGGGGCCGATGACCTTGGAGGAACAGTAATCACTGAACACGTATTCCAAATGGCTAACGCCCCGTCTCCCCAGGCACTCGATGAATACACACTTGCTCGGTTGATTCGAGAAGCCGGATACACCCCAATCCAAAGAGATTCCTTTTTCCGCCCAATCAAAACTGCGTCCGTATAGCCCACACAAATCATCCCTAAGAAGGGCACGCATAGGTAAGCTCATCCCAGTTAAATTCACATCCAATTCCCTCCTACTCCTTCAACAGATCTGCTCCGCCTCTCCAACTGTCCAACAATCGCTACGCCGCTCCCGAATGAAATGTGTAAGCTTTACTGTGTGCTAGAATTGCCTGTAATAAAACCTGCGCAAATGGAACTACTAGATTTCACTTTTAATACTCCTGAAGAAAACTTGGCTTGCGACGAGGCAATGTTGGAAGCAGCCGAAACTGGATTGATCGGGCCTGTACTTAGGTTTTGGACCCCCCCACAACACTTCGTCGTACTCGGATATTCAAACCGGGTCACCAGTGAAGTAAAAATTAACACATGTCAAGCACTAAATATTCCCATCTACCGCAGATGCACCGGTGGAGGCACAGTGTTACAAGGACCAGGTTGCCTAAACTACTCACTCATACTCGAGATAAACTCGCAGAGCCCAACAGCTAGCGCCGATACTACGAACAGGTACGTAATGGAGCGTCATAGGGTTGCCATCGACAAGCTACTGTCAGAAACTAACCTCTTTCCTAAAGGGTCCGTTCAAATCGGAGGTATAACAGACCTTATAATCAACAACATGAAATTTTCAGGCAACGCACAACGCAGGAAGAAAAGGTTCTTGCTATTCCATGGCACATTTTTAACGGGGTTAAATTTAGACCTGGTGGAGAAAGCGCTACAACTCCCACGTAAACAACCTAAATACCGTGCCAATAGATCGCACTTGGAATTTCTAATTAATCTTCCCATTCCGGCCGAGGTGATCAAGACAGCTCTAATTCAATTGTGGCGCGCCGATTCACCGGTGAAAAACCTACCGATTGACCTAATCACTCATTTGGCGGTAACCAAATACTCCAATCCGGAGTGGACAAACAAGTTTTGGTAAATCCTAAAACATATCCATTACGTGATACGGTGGAGGAGCTTTTTGAATCGTCTCTGGCTCAAGCTCGCCACCTCATCGTGCAGCGAACCACCATGGGCGTCCATCGTCACTACCACTGGGAAGTTTTGAACCTCGATCACCCACAGAGCCTCAGCAGATCCAAACTCCTCCAAAAAATACACATCCTTGACGCGCACGACGCATTCTGCAAGCACCTGGGCGGCGCCTCCAATAGCGTGAAAATATACACACCCAAACTTCCTAAGCGCTTCGCGCGTGGCATTGCCCATTCCTCCTTTACCAATAATGCCACGCAACCTGTATCGCTCTATCACGGTTGCTTGGTAAGGTTCATGGCGAATCGAGGTTGTCGGTCCGGCTGCAATGCAACGCCATTGACCCATTTCATCTTTCAGCATCACTGGTCCACAATGGAAAATCACCCCTCCAATTAACTCTTCAGGAAGCGAAGCTGTCTGGCCTTCACATAATGCACGATGCACGGCGTCCCGACCGGTGCAAATGATTCCATTAAGCACCACCAGTTCCCCTATCTGTAACTGTCTTGCCTCTGATTCCGAGAACGGAACCTGCAGATTTTTCATAGCACTCGACTTGCTTTGATGCTTCTCAAAGTTTGCTCAAATCCAATCTACTAACTCTCCTGTTATCTTAAAAATCACACCGCGCCTCCGAAAAGCCCAACACATATAGCTTACGGTTACAAAAAAAGAGGCTGGTACTCGGGCCACTGTGCATGTTTTTACACCTAGAAGCGTTGTCCTGCCTCCAAACCCCATAGGCCCAATACCTAAACTGTTCGCCAGTTCAAACACCTCCTCTTCGAATCTAGCTAATTGTGGATCCGGGTTAATGTCGTCCAACCTGCGCAAAAGCTGCCTTTTTGCCATCTTGTAACCAATTGCCCTATCACCCCCGATACATACTCCTATCACACCAGGCGCACAGCCTTTCCCCTGAGCTCTGACAATTGCGTCAAGAACAACCTTTTTACACCCGGTCAGATCCCGGTGGGCATCCACAGCTGGGTCAGGCAAACTGTACTGCGTGCTAACATTTTCACATCCACCACCCTTTAGAAGCAAATAGACCTCCACTAATTCGGGATCTTGTTGTTGCTCGTATTCGAATACCGGTGCACATGGTCCAATGTTGTCGGGGTAAGGGCTACCAGTCCTGGAATCCACTGTGTTGACCCTAAGATACCCAAGTTTGGTGGCTTCCCGGACAGCTTCTTTAGCAATCCCCTCAAACATCGTGTGATCGAACCCAAGTGGACACTTAACATAGAACGTCACTGTACCTGTGTCTTGGCAAATTGGGCGTGAATGAACCCGAGCAAGTTGCGCGTTGCGCAACATCGTCGTTAGAGCAAGTTGCGCCAAAGACCCAGGTGTTTCGCGTTCTATTGCCCGCCGAATTGCACCTTCAACGTCAGATGGTAGATCACACGAAGTAGCCCGAATGAGTTCCAACAACAAATCAACTAAACCTGCTGACGCTTTCATAAACAAACGACCCAGAGTTTGATATCCTCAACACCGTGATTTTTCTCGTAACCTCCACCACAAGTTATGTAGAAACACTGTGTTTGAACATTGCACGTACATCATTTTATCTGCGGCTCGCGCATAACTTTTGCAAAACCGTAAGTAGTAAGCAGGGCTGCTCTTAGGCGGCTCGCCGGTTGACCAATCCCATCCCCCACTATCTTGGATATCAACCACAAAGATTGAATGTCCTGACACAATTGGCTTATTCTCGTTCAATCGCACATTATTGACACAGCTAATCGCCTTTTCGAAAACCTGTGGTCCCATAACAGCAGTGCCCACCGACAACACTACACCATTATCCAACTTGTCAATTGAACTAGCCAATAAATCAAAATCAATTGCCGCGGCTCGACCTAGAACAGCCCCGTTAAACATCGGATGGTTCGTGATTATATCGTAACCAATTCCTGGATGCACCGTTAGCGGAATCCCTAATTGCCACGCACGGTTCAGAAGGCTATGTTCTTTCCAAATGTGGCGCAAATGATTTTCACCCGGCTTAATCCATCCGGACCTTATGGCACGCAATAAATCTGACCACGCTCCTACCCTATCATCTACAGGATTTTGCCTTATTAATTCTTCCAACTCATTAGCCTGGGGGACGTTTGCACCATCATTTGCGATAAACCTGCCTAAGCTTTGACCAAATCCCAAGCCATCCAATGCCCCAGCCATGAGGGCTAAATGTATATACCTGCCAGTCTCATCCCACGTTCCAAAAATTCCTTTTTGGATGTTTTCGCGCACACTCTCTTCCGTACAGCCAAGATAAGCAAATTCCCAATCATGGATACTCCCAGCACCATTGGTAGCCAAATGAGTAACCCAACCACCCTCAATCAACTTAATAACCACATCCATCAACCCGTTCTTAATCAAATGCGCACCATAAATAAGGATCACCGATGCCCCCATCCGACGCGCTTGGATAATTCGGCCCACCGCCTCGTCTAATATTTTCGATATCGCAGGGGAACATGGCGACGGTACTTCGTTGGGATTTAACAAAATTCTGTCTAACCGGCTTAAACTGCGCCGGCTCGCAACAGGGTAAACCCTTATCTTCGAATGATCGAACGCTTTGTCCATTTCTGCCTTTGGTTTTAAACCGGTAAAACCGCCTTATTGTAGAGTACATTAACCCACATACTCAGCAACCGAGCAATATAATAAATAAGCAACTATTCGGATCTGAACTCATTCACTCCCCTAAAACATGTCGACCCTTTAATCAATCACCCAGGCGTTTCTCTGTTTGACGCAGGCATCCCATCAAGATACACAATCGAAGTATGGGAAACATATTTGGGCACATCTTCCGAATAATGACCTGGGGCGAATCCCACGGGCCAGCAATTGGGGTAGTAATTGACGGTTGCCCACCCAAGATCCCACTCTCAGTCGAGGATATCCAAAAAGAACTCGATCGACGCCGGCCCGGCCAATCAACAATCGTTACCCAACGAAAAGAATCTGACACCGTACAGATTCTATCTGGAGTGTTTAACGGCGTCACACTCGGCACACCAATTGCCATGCTGATAATAAATGAAGATCCGCGCCCTGAAGCCTATGAGGATTTCAAGGATAAGTTCCGACCGTCTCATGCAGACTATACTTACCAGATGAAATACGGAATTAGAGACTGGCGCGGCGGTGGCCGCGCAAGCGCCCGCGAAACAGCTGCGCGCGTAGCTGCAGGCGCCGTTGCAAAAAAATTCCTATCGATTACCTACGGGATTCAGATCCTTGCATATGTGAAGCAAGTCTACCGCATAATGGCTTCAGTCGACCCCAACACTGTCACGCCAGAACAAATCGAGTCGAATATCATTAGGTGTCCTGACCAAAAAACAGCAAAACGAATGATTAAGGCAATTGATGCAGCTCGTAAGCAGGGCGACACGCTCGGCGGCATAATCGAATGCGTGGTCCGCGGAGTCCCACCCGGATGGGGAGAACCTGTCTTCGACCGGTTGCATGCTGACCTAGCAAAAGCCATGTTAAGTATCCCAGCAGCCAAGGGATTTGAAATCGGTTCTGGTTTTGGCTGTGTCACAATGAAAGGATCCGAACATAACGACCCATTTGTCATTCGCAATGGCAGAGTCGAAACTCTGTCAAACTACTCAGGAGGTGTTCAGGGCGGGATCACCAACGGACAACCAATATATTTCCGCGTGGCATTCAAACCAGTAGCCACCATCATGAAACCCCAACAAACCGTTGATATCCATCTCCAAAATACAACCTTGCAAGCAAAGGGCCGACACGACCCTTGCGTCCTCCCGCGCGCTGTACCTGTAGTTGAAGCAATGACAGCCCTGGTACTAGCTGATCACGCCTTGCGCCACAAAACAATCTGTCAATGGGATAAATAAACTGCAAACGTAACTAAAATCCGGCCCCATTACACCTTCTCCTGCCACAATATCAATCCCCGTAATGACCCGAAAATTAAAAATCCATACCCAAACCAACGACTGATTCATCCCCCCACACGAGTTAATTTCACCTAAACTCCATCAGAATTTCCAACTTAGGCAAATACACTCCTCTAAGTTTAAATCAGATCAAACTGGTGCTAATAGGTATCGATTCATCCTCTGGTGTCAACCGGCAACAATACCATTCTGTCAAGTTTTTGGCAAATCAACCAACACTTGTTCGAGTTCACATCTAACCCCTACGAAGCCGAGCGCAAATACTGGATTTGAAGCCCAGACTCTAGTCAGGCGCGTAGGCGGCGATGGAAACTTGTTACTAAACGTTGTTCTAAGACCAGATGGGCAAATCGAGGACAACCAAGCCCAACGCCTGCTGGAAATCGGTAAACGGTTGCAACAAAATGGTGGAAGTATCTACGAAACTCGCGTCGGACCTTACACATAAAACGAGTCATTTGCAGCTACTCGTGCAGGAAACGTAAAATACCTCCACATATTAAAATGGCACCAGGAAACCATCAAAACTCCCACCTCTCCCAGCGCAAATTAAGCAGGCTAAGCTCCTCAACAAAACAGAAATTAGGTGTAAACTATCCCAACAAAGCATCGAAATAACCGTGCCCAAAAATCTTCAGAGACGAGGCAGATACTATCATTAAACTTGAGCTAAATCACCCCGCAATGGAGATTTCTCTCATCACACTCATCAACACTCTCAACCCTTAAATTACCCGGACTACACAGGGGGGGGTGATGCGACTTAATTCGTATAATTGCTTACAAAACCACGTTTGGGTGCTTGGCGATTAATTATCAGTCAGAAATTTATCGCCCTACGCACCGTAGGTCTTCATCAAGCAGACTCCTTCTTCCTCGAATCCGAATTATCATCCACAAGGTATAAACCAAAACTTCATCACGGGTGCTCCGCACAGCCAATCGCCAATACTAGGCGTCTTTAAATTTGGGCTATAACTCACAACTGCCGCGCACGATAAAATTTGTGCGGCACATTAGTTCCCGTAACATCAAAATAACGCCAAATACCGTTCGTATTTTCCATAGGACCCAGGGTAGTCCAAATTGCAGCTGGCAAGTTTGTAGCGATTTCAATTACATAGTTGCTTCCCGGTTGACCGCACATGCAAAGTTTAAAAGCCCCATTAGTCTGAAAACCGACTGGATCTAACATGTGGATTGGCAATCCTATTACTCTAATCACTATGTTTGTTTCGCCCATTGCACCTTTATTATCCGTAGCCCGGCCTGTAACCATAACCTCGCCCAGATAATCCATACACACCGCAGCTTTGCCACAACACCCATATGGGAACTCACCAACCGAAATCCCGTCAACAAGTAGTGTAAAATTGGTGATTGTACCATCAGGATCCCGAGCAGAGCCACGCATCTCAAATGTATGACATGCCAATTGATCTGGGCCGACCACCAACTGTACTGCGGGCGGTGCGTTCTCCGTTTCCAGCAAAACCTCCTTCGGCATATACAGCACATAAATTTCTACTGGTTTAACAGTAAAATTGAATGTGCCGCTACGCACTTCGTACACCAACCCAGTAATCACAACGCCACGCCCAGGAATGAATTCATTCGTAAGTACGATTTCCAAAGTACCAGCCAAACGTGCCATGTTGGTAACTATTAGCTGGTCGTGTCCTACCCCAGGTGTAGGACCCCCAACCTCCAATTCTACTCGAGCGTTAGTTGTTTCCACATATGACCCTTCAATCCTCAGTAAACCCAGACCAAAACCGCCCGGCCTAATCTTTGAGTTATTAGTGACATCACCCCTAATAGTGTTCGTCCCCAAAAGCTCTCCACCAACTAAGTTAATCCCCTGCGAACAAATTAGGGGACCCTCGCTTACTATTGTCCTGCCAGCCGTTTGAACGAACGATCTAGCGAATCGCAAACCAGCACCACACGACTCCACCGTGCCAGCATTATAAAATGGTTCACCAATTGAACAGGTAGTTGTACTTACTCCGGACTGCACAAAACCCATATTGTAAAATGCTCCATAATCCCCGGAATCGTGGCGGATACCAGCCGTTGCGTTCGTAAAGAGAACTATCCCCGACACCAGATTTGAAATTATCGCACCGTCTGTTGTGCTAATCGTGCCTCCACGCAACAAACCAGTGTTAACAAGCCGTCCGCCCCGCAATTTAGGCACAGTCGTTGCAGAAGTAAGGATCTCACCTCCATCGCATAGGACGGTACACTCAATAATACCGGTTTCCCATCTTAGTGTGTTAGCTACGACACGGCCCAGCCCAGTCAGTTGACCACCCGTAACGTTAAGGACGTTCACCGAAATTTCACGTTGTAGGTTTACTACAGCCGAGCCGGAACATCCGAGCGTGCCATCGCCAATTGAAGTTAACTCCGGGTCCAGATCGAAAACGCCTGCGTATAAGTCCAATGTACCGCTCCCGTGTAATACAATTGTGCCCTTAAACTGGCCGCCCGATGAAAACCTTATCGTTCCAGTTTGTACAACGACGGTGCCGCCAGCCTGGTTGTAAAACAAAGTATCCACCAAGGTCTGACCCGTGCCCCCGCTTTTGCAGAATACACCTAAATTGTAGATTGGCCCGGAACCACTTGCATAGTAACTAATATCGCAATCCCCAGAGATATCGAATGTTGCCGAGGGAAGGTTGGATATCGTCGCTCCGTTGTTAGGCTCAAGGTATCCACCACTGAATTTGAGCACACCGGTGTTTACCAAGCACCCGTATCGAAGTGTTTTTGTCGCACTGCCACTGATCGTACCACCTGCGCACTGCACAACGGCATTCGTAATTGAGCCACCGCTCCAATTTAACGGTCCAGCCAAAATCAGCTTGCCTGTTCCACCAAGTGTACCACCGGTGATTCTTAGGACAGCATTTGTATTGCCGGTACCGTTGCCAATTAAAAATGTGCCTCCTGTTACAGACACAGTCTGTGTGCCTGTGGTACCACCCAAAGTCAGTTCGCCTGCCGCAGCATTGCCACTGATGGTTACCGTATATGTGCCGCCATTCGTGATCCATACATGGTCGTTCGTAGTAGGCACTTGGTTTGGCCACCAGTTTGCTGCCGTGTTCCAAGCACCCCCTGCGATATTTGTCCACACCAAATCTACAGCAAAAAGAAATTGTCCAACACAAATAAACGCACACAAAAGCGTTACAATTTTGCACCGCTGCCTAATTAAGCCTGCACCAAGGACCGAACCATGGGCAAGATTAGAAGTGATTGCTCCGGTTCTAAAATGCCCGTACTGGCAGATGGGGTTTAAACCCCTGGGGTAACTCTTTGCTGTATTCACGACGTACCTCTTGGTTGCTAAGTAAAAAGCCCCGAGAAAATAAGGATTTTAGGTTTTGCCGAGTTTTATATTGAGTCCACAGCCTTGCGGGGTGGGACTGTTTAACCTCTTAGAGGTTTTGGGCCTTCCACAGCCACTTCACCATGTAAAGTGAAAGCACCATTTACACACACCGACCCTACATTTCACTGCGCAAATCCGTAAGCCTGACTCGCCGACCTCGGGCCTTTCTACTTTCTACCCTGATCTTAACTCATTTATGATGGTCGTCAACCAGTGAATTTTAAAGCCCAAATCTGGCAAAAAGCAAACACGTAAGCCATTTCGGCCTATGTGGCATTGGACTTCGGGGTTTCCAATTCTTGCTTTTGCTCTAATTATGACGTAAGACCTACACCAAAGATATTATTCCACTCACATTTTCGAGCTTGGTGTCAGCCCATCAAGACCATGGGATCTACCTTGTACTCCTCCAGGCAGTAAAGTTTGTCACGAAGTTGTGCTCGAAACACCCCGGCGGAAAATCTACGTGGTAGGTCGTTGAATTGTTTTGTAAAATCAATAAGTAGCGCCCGTACCCGAAGTATAAAAATCAGTCTACAAAAACTGGCAAAACATTGGTTACAAACAACAGCAGTTCATTTATCCTGTTCCCGCAAAAGATGGGGTATGACATCATTTGTTTAGATGACCAACTCAGCCATACTAGCTTTGCCCCTCCAAAGGGACCAAAAAGTTAAATGTACTTGGAACAGCCCGTTCGGGATGCGGATCCGTCCTTATAAGATGCCCACGAATTTTTGAAAATCCATTCACTGCATGATCATCACGGGGACCTATCCCTAGGTGGCCAATTCATTCTTGGTCCCATACATCCTAAAGCCTATTCCGGCCAATATCCGTAAGTTGGACTCCTCGCAAATATAGGGTTGTGTTACGAATCATACCTGTTGCACTCGCGGGTTTGTCACTCCGGTGACAATGTCCCCCATTCCGCACCTTGTGTAAAGAAAGGGCGTGTAGACCAATAGGTCCACTCCAACAGGAAAGTGTTTGTGACATCGTTGTATTGTGCAAACACACTAAGCATGCCACACAGGAAGGTAAGCGTGATTTGGAAATCGCCATGGGTAGGATGGTCAATGTCAAGCCATACGCTAATAAAATCACAAAGCAAGCCACTCTGAACATCGACGCAGATATTGGTTCCAAAAAGCCTAAATTGAGCTCGTACCTCTGTGGAAGTCTCAAACAAAAGCTTCAATCGTCTTACATATCGGCCCTGCGAATGAAAACCGCTGGTATTGGCAAATAATCGGTATCCAGTATAGCGATCAAACCAATCTCTGCAGCCCCATTATTGAAAATATATTGTGAATGCAGCACCCGAGACTGCCACATTAGCGATTTTGTCAGAGAAATTGCCCTCACGCCGCATGATTACCGCTCCTTTATTGGTGACGTTGAGTGAGCGCACATTAGTCGGCAGCCATATGTAAAACAACGACAAGGCGGCTGTAGGCTGACCTGCATAAGAATCCGCCCACCACAGGCGCACATCAGGTAGAGCTAACTCGGAAGACACACTAGTCCCACTGACCATTATACGTAACCAGTCATCAGGGATTCCTACTAGTTGTGTTCCTGGGACTGTAATATCGCTCAGGACCCGTCAATTCGGCCAAGTTCGTGCTCTCCAAACTACATGACCTGCGTCCAACATACCAAAGCCCGAGTTATGACTTACTAAAAAACCCGCGCCATTGGTTACTATGCCTGGGGTCAGCAACATCAACCTGCCACGTTAAAAGAACCAGAATTTGCTACACGTCACGATAGCTCAAGGTAGGGTTTGCCTAAAAAATCAACGCGACCACGTCTAAGATGAACGCTGCTGTGTCCGAAGTTCTAGAAAAACCCGGGCTACGAACCACTCCAATAATCCGCATAATCACCGAAATAGAAAATTAAAGAATTGACTTCGCAGCCAATTGTGCTGCTAGTCAAGTGTGAGCAATTTTTAGTAACCGTTGCCGCCGCGGGGTGCTGATACTCACAAACATGCTCCGGGTTCACTGTACTCGGCCGCGCGCCAAGCCCGTGAACCCGCACCTACAACAATCACGTTTGGGTTGTTAGCATACCCATCGTTGTCAGCTCGCGCCGGCCTTACCCAGTCATTACCCCCATGCTTGGATCATAACCATTCCTAACCACTGTGTCCAAGAAACGGTGCATTGAAAATTCCGATTTGGTCAAGCAGTGGGGGACCAGTTTGGCATTTGCCTAAACCCGCCCTCCAGCTGGGGTCTGAACTGCGAGTGTGTTAGAAGCAAATTGGTACATTTCTATAAAGCGTTTATCACCTACTAGTGCAGTGTTGGAGGTGAAGATTACCCAGCTAGGGAGTTATACAAGGGGCACCACACTAGCCATGCTACGATTGTTGTTTGCCTCAGCTGCGATTAATCCTGTAACCGAAGTCCTGCGAGTCCAGAACTCTTTTAATAAATCCATTGTTCCACCGCCGAAGGGGGGCAGCATTGGTCCGCGGGTATGAAAGTTTAATGAGGTGCCCCCTGCTCTAGCCAATTGCCAATTAGGGATGCAGGAAATCCCAGACCCGAATCTGTTATTGCAACTATAATTTCTTCAACACATGCAAAAGGCCAAGCAGCTAACACATTCAGGTGTATCCCCAGCCTCTGCCCGTCAAAGTCCTGGTTTTCAAGCGGCCATTGTGCCTCAACATACCAGCCACCCGCATATAAAAGATGAGCTAAGTATGGATCCTCGCTCCTCGATGCATATGGACCACGCAAGTCCAAAAGGCAGGGGGTAACTGGCAACTACCCCAGGCGCGGTAGCAAATTAATGCGCCAACACAACTGCCCCTATTGCGTCAGGCGCTTCCAAAATAAATACATTTGACCCAACTGACCGCGTTATTCGCAATCCACCAAAAGCAGAAGTACTATCTGCAAACCGAATCTCAAAGTTATACTGGGGTCATCGTCTAAATGAGCTTGCAGCTACTTAATCGTCGTGAATCCCTGAGGAGCCTGTTTAAAAGGTTCCCTGTGACCACCAGTAAGGGGTAAAGTGTTTTGAACACGAATACATGCACATTTTTTATTAACTGATTAACCGGATGGTGTGGCAAAATGTCCCAACCCGAACCTATGCAACCCAAAGGCAAAGGCTGATAAGTTTCATTTTGCTAGCACAATACTCCACGAACCTTAATGTGACCGACTTTGGCTTGTGCTGAAGGTTGGGTTTTTGCCAGTTACAACCTCAAATGCTGTGTGTCAAATCTTGCATGGTACACCTTGAGGGCAAAATCGACACAAAGTTTGTTTTTGATGAACTCGCATTAATAGAAAATATACGCCTGCCAATTGGCAATAGTTAAGCACTGGTAAGTGAAAATCAGCCGTTGTGATTCCAAGTTCCTTCTTGAAGGTGGGAGAAACACAACTTGCAAGCGAAGAGCACTTTGCTTGACTCTGCTACTAGTTGTCTCTAGCTTTTCGTACGCGATTACGGCAAGTCCCCTTGATCGGTCAAGGGGATCAGTTAAGGTAATGCTTTATAAGTTTTGTTTTGAACCTTAATCCGAGAGATCCGTGAACATTACGATCGACAACTTAGGCGGCTGCAAAAAGCTGATTCGCGTTGAAGTCAGCCCCGAAGAATACCAACGGGAGTTCGACTCGGTTGCCACGGAAATCCAGAAATCAGTTGCACTGCCGGGTTTCCGACCAGGCAAAACCCCAAAAAACCTAATCATAAAACGATTTGAGAAGGAAATCGCAGAAGAAGTCCGGGAAAACTTGATACGCAATTCCCTCAGACGCGCAATCGAGGAACATAAGCTGGTTATAGTTAGCCAACCTGAGTACGAAGAAGTTCAATTTGTGGCAGGCCAACCTTATCTGTTTTTGTTAAGGGTGGAAACCGCCCCAGAGTTTGAACTCCCAGAATACAAAGGTATCCCTGTCAAACGCAAATTGGCCTCCGTTACAGAACAAGACATCGAAAAAGCTCTTAACGTCCTCAGAGAAAAACAAGCAACGTATCAAACCGTTAACCGGCCGGTCGAAAAAGGCGATATCGTAGTAGTAAATTTTGTTGGTTATGTTGACTCAAAGCCTCTGACTGAGATCGCACCAAGCGCTAAAGGCTTAGCTGAACAAAAGAATTTTTGGGTCGGCACAGACCCAGAGACATTTTTGCCTGGATTTGGCGCACAGTTGCTGGGAGCATGCGCCGGTGAAAAACGGCAGGTGGCAGTGCTGTTCCCCGCTGGCTTCCAACCCCAAGAATTAGTGGGCCTTCAAGCTACCTACGAAGTAGAGGTGGTTGAAGTAAAGCAAAAGGTCCTGCCCGAACTCAACGACGAGTTTGCAAAGTCTTGGGGGGCCGAAAACCTTGAAAAATTGCGCGAAGGGGTCCGCCGTGACCTAGAACGTGAACTCCACTACACTCAGAAAAAGAACATCCAGGCACAGATCATCCAAACGCTTTTGTCCCGGGCCCAGTTTGAACTACCCGAATCTCTAGTGGCGCAAGAAACCCGTGATATCGTGTATGATATCGTGGCCGAGAACACAAGGCGGGGCGTCTCCAAAGAACTTTTGGAACAACACAAAGATGAAATCTTCCGCACCGCAATGGTAAACGCCCGTGACCGGGTGAAACTAAATTTCATTCTCTTCAAAATCGCAGAAAAAGAGGGCATTAAGGCCACACCAGAAGAAATTATGCGTCGTATCTACACTATGGCAACGCTGTACCAGATTCCCGCCGACAAATTGATTAAAGAACTGCAAAAACGAGGGGGAATCGAAGAAATCCAGGATAAGTTAATAATCGAGAAGACATTGGAGTTTTTGGAGGCCAACGCTGCAATTGAGGACGTCCCATAACCCAAACAATTTTAACAAGAGTGAGGAAATTCACTTAAGGAAAGCGGGGTAATTCGGCCTAGGTGTATAGCATTCTCTAAAAGACATTGCAGGTGCATGAAATTATGCCTGCCTCTTATACTTCATGATCACGACCAGGGAGTTGGACCCATATCCATGCTGTGGGAAAAATGGGGGTGTAACCACCAACAAAAAGAATTCCTGCACGATCGATGACTCACCAAGACCATATTCGAACTCTTTTGTCCAGGGTTTTAGTAACCACTAACCCAACCACTATCGGCCAAGGAGGGAACTTATAAACCAGCGTAAGTGCTTCATTCGAAACCCCAATCATGATTGCCCGTCAGGAGAAGGCAGCTGAAAAAACTCAAGGCCAAATAATAAGCATGAATCAAACACTACTCTCGTTCAGAGTTTAGCCGAGGGTCTTTGGAACTCGTTTTAAACAACGCCCGGGCTAGCCTCAGCTATCCAAGTTGTAAAGAATTCTAAGGCGGAACAAACCAAGTTTTACCCAATCCTATGGCTTGGGTTTACGGTTTGCACCCGGGGCAAATAAACCTGTGTGGAGGCACCTTAAAGACACCTTTAAAATTGCGGCCAATCTGTTAAGCAATTAATTTAAGGGCATGGAAAACGTGCACTGCTGCCTAGAACCAATCGCTGATCCTGGAGGCCGGTCATCAGTCGACCGTGAAAAATTTCTGAAGGCGTTTAAATACATGGTCCTAGGCCGTGTTTTAGATGAAAAGCTGGCTAGCTTGTATCGAGCAGGGAAAATTTACGGAGGCTGTTACCTTGGTCGAGGCCAAGAAGCTTTAAGTGTTGCAATCGGACTAAACCTAAAAAAAGGCGATGTGTTCGCACCATTGATTAGGGATACCGCAGGACGCCTAGCTTTCGGGGAACCAATCCACGACGCGGTTCGAACATACCTTGGTTCTGTCCTAGGTCCGATGCGCGGCCGCGATGGTAATGTCCACCGAGGTCGAATCCACGAAGGGATTATCCCAATGATAAGTCATTTAGGAGCAATGATAGCTGTGGTAAATGGAATCCTGTTTGCCCGAAAGCTAAAGGGGATCACCGGAACCGTTGGAGTCGCATCCATCGGTGATGGCGGAACTTCAACAGGGGCTTTCCATGAGGCATTGAACCAGGCATCGGTTGAAAAATTACCCTTAGTTGTCGTAGTAGCCAACAATCAATACGCCTATTCCACACCAAATTCCCGTCAGTTTGCATGCCGAAGCTTGGCAGACCGGGCTATTGGGTACGGAATCTCCGGTTACGAAATCAATGGTACGGATCTGGAGAGCTGTTTGGACGTGCTAAAGCAAACAATAGAAGAGGCTAGATTAACAAGCACACCAAAATTAGTTGTAGCAAACCTGCTTCGGCTTTGTGGACACGGCGAACACGACGACGCAAGCTATATTGATCCCAAAATTAAGGATTCACCCATAGGACGCGACTGCATTCGGATAGCCGAGGAACGTTTACTTCAAAGAGGATGGGCTTCACAGCAGGAAATAACCATGATTTGGGAAGAGGCCAAGGTAACCGTGGATCGTGTTGTGGCGGAGGTACAATCTGAACCAGCACCAGACCCATATGCGGAGGACTGGTGCGCTCTCAAAACAAAGCATCTGGCCGATATTTATTGTATCCCCGAGGTACCCGACCGGCCGGAAGGCGTGCTCGATCTACCATGAGTATAACTTATCTGGAGGCTATACGAGAAGCATTAGCCCGTGCCTTGGCCGAGGATCCACGAGTCTTTATCTACGGCCAAGACGTGGGACGGTTTGGTGGCGCGTTTAAAGCCACCAAAAATCTGATAGAGCAGTTTCCAGGCCGTGTTATCGATGCACCTATAAGCGAAGACGCGATCATTGGACTCGCAGTTGGTGCGGCAATAGAAGGACTTAGACCAGTCATAGAAATTCAATTTGCTGATTTCTCCTTGTTGGGGCTAAACCAAATTGTGAACCAAGCAGCTACGTTATTTTGGCGGACTGGTACCCCATGCCCTATTACAATTAGATTACCCTCTGGGGGTACTATTGGCAGTGGACCGTTCCATAGCCAATGCCTAGAAGCAATCTATGCACATTTTCCCGGCTTAATAGTTATGACCCCAGCAACCGTCGAAGACGCCTATACAATGCTGTTGGATGCAATCAAAATCGACGATCCTGTAATCTTTATTGAACACAAACTCCTTTACTATCACTTGAAAGCAGATCACCTCCACGACGAAGGATTGCCAGTTGGCAAGGCACGCATCGCCCGCGAAGGCCGAGACCTAACCATAGTCACCTACGGTGCAATGGTACATGAATCTATTGCAGCTGCCGAAGAACTCGCTTCCGAAGGATATGAAATCGAAATAGTGGACCTCAGGACCGTCAAGCCAATCGATACCGATACGGTAATAGCCTCAGTTGCACGAACCGGTCGACTGTTATGTGTGAGCGAGGCTTGGCCCTGGGGTGGAGTCGCGGCAGAAGTAATCGCCCGGGTTGTATCAGAAGGGTTTGGACTGCTAGACGCGCCCCCACTTCGGCTAAATGCAAAAGATACACCTATCCCCTTCCACCCCAATTTGTGGTCTATGCACCGCCCTACAGCCAGAACAATTGCAGACGCAGCTCGAAAAGTCCTTAGATTCTAACTCACTCGATGATCTATGCCCGAAGTACCCATAGTAATGCCACAGCTCGGTGAATCGATTGCAGAAGCAATCATCGTTAGCTTCCTTGTCAAGCCTGGGGATTATGTAACTGCAGATCAACCAATTATTGAGGTGGAAACTAACAAAGCCACAATGCAAGTAACAGCCCCGTGCAGCGGCAAGATCGTCGAATTTAAAGCAAAAGAAAATGAAAGCTATCCAGTGGGCGCAATCTTGGGAACGATCTTAGTGAGCGAGGAAGAAGCAACTAAATTGGGGTTAACCACAAAACATTCACAACCAATAGGCACCGCCGGAAAACCGGGTGCAATACCTCATAAATCCATCGAAGAAAAACCCCGTGTCCAACCCACCGTCACAGGCCTTCCAGTTCCGGCCAACCTAACTGGGGCTAGTTATATGTCCCCCCGAATGAAAGCCCGGCTTAACGAACTGGGGCTCCGAGCAGCAGACCTAGCTGGGATCCAAGGCACGGGCGCCGGTGGCCGAGTCACAATTCAAGATTTGGAACGATTTCTGGCTCAAATCGAGAAACATAAAACCACCCCTGCTTCCCCATTGAGGATAGCTGTGGCAGATGCGATGAGGCGCAGTTGGACCCGCCCCATAGCAATGGTGGCAATGCCTGTACAACTAGATAAAATGTTGGAACACAGAAAGAATTTCCCAGAAAAACCTGGCCCTGCTCTGTATGTTGTGCGAGCCCTGGCACTGGCCCTGGCGGAAGACAGCACCCCAGCAGGACGACTCATCGGCAACAAGATCGTGCATCCTCAATCAATCGACATCGCAGTAGCAGTAGAAGTCCCCGACGGCGTAATGGTCCCGGTGATTAGGAACGCCGACAAAAAACCACTAAGAGATCTGATTGGACCTTATCGGGAGCTTGTGAGCCTTGCCCGGGGTAAAAAACTCCCACCGGAAATGACTGGCGGATCCATTGCAACAGTCACCAACTATGGAGTATTCGGATTGACTTTTGGAACCCCCATTCCACTCCCGGAACAAACACTTGTCCTCGGGTTAGGAGCAGCTCAGAAAGTCCCTCACTGGGACGAATCACTTGGCCAGTTCATCCCAATCACTCAAGCCTACCTCACATTGAGCTTTGACCATCGCGTGTTAGATGGTGGAGGCGCAGGTCGACTACTTGGACGGGTTGCCTACCTGTTAAACCATCCTGAACTACTCTGACCAGGCAACCCATCTGGTGTTGCTTCCCATAAAACAAAGATAGCCAAAACCCTTCTCAGTCAGTTAAATATACCTCTCAACTAAGGGTAATGTTTTGGATTTTGTCAAAACGCAATTTTAAAAGTGATCCTGGCGAAAAATTTGGCCAATTCACCTTGCACGAACGGATTAGTGCGGGGGGCATGGCTGAAATATGGCTTGTCACCAACCCAGAAGGTAAGCCTTTCGCCCTTAGACGATTGCTTCCAGATCTGGTTTGGAATCTAAAGTCGCGTCACCGGTTTTTCCGAGGTGCAGAAATCTTTAAGAGAGTCAGCGGGAGCCCATACTTCATAACTTACGTTGATCATGGGAAAATCAAGGGCTGGCCATACATCCTGATGGAATACGTGGAAGCCTCGAATCTGAAAGAACTCATCGCAAGACGCGATCCTATCTACATAGAAAACATTGCTCAATTTCTGCTGGATGCTGCCGAAGCACTGCTACACATGCACAACCGAGGATTCATGCACCTTGATTTCAAACCAGAAAACATACTGGTCACGCGCAACGCACAATTAAAACTGATCGATTTTGACTTGGCGCGTCCGATCCCTGACAAACCTACCCGATACCGAGATAATCCTGGCACCCCCTCCTATATGGCACCCGAACAGCTAATGCACCAGCCTTTTGATCAACGGGCTGATATATTCGCTTATGGAGTATTTGCCTACGAAATGGTCACATTGCAGAAACCTTTCCCTGGATCCACACCCGATGAAATTTTAAATCGGCAGCTCAACCGAAGTGGGTTTATCACCCCGCGCCAACACAACCCAGATGTCCCCCCACAGCTGGAAAGAATCATCTTAAAGTGCATAGAGACAGATCCAAATCGGCGTTACCCATTAGCCGAGGGATTAGTGTACGACCTAAGAAATGCATTGTACGTGAAAAGCTAATCGCCGCCCCAAAATAAATGCCCTAGGAAATGTGGTGTTAACGCCTAAAATTTGAATCGACATCTCCGATCGAATTATGCAAAGAATTTGTACCCATATGATTTCGGTACTGCGTTTGTTTTCGCAAGACAATCTCTTTTTTGATCTTCTCGAGGCTGCGGCCCAGGAAGCAAAGACTAGTGTGCATGCTTTGCTGATCGTAATTCGTACCCCTGGTCAGCTACCCACCCTCGAAGAGTTTGTAGCACTGCGCAAGGAAGATAAAAAAATACGGCAACGGCTCGCAGCCGAACTTGCAAAAACATTTGTCACGCCGATAGATCGTGAAGACATTGACGCACTTTCCCATGCATTATACAGGATCCCCAAAACAGTAGAAAAATTTGCAGAACGTATGATTATCGCCGGTTCTCAAGCAGCAACCATGGACTTCTCGCGCCATGTAATACTCTTGGAGCAAGCTACCGAAATCATCATGGAAATGGTCAAGTCTCTCAGACACCGTCCCAAAATCGAAGTTATCCGACAACAAAACCAACAACTTCAAAAGATCGAGGGCGATGCCGACAAACTACTCTCCGAACTACTACGAGAAATCTACAGCGGTAAATATCCCCCACTGCAGGCTATGTTGCTCCGGGATCTATACGAGCTCCTCGAAAAGATAATCGACCGATGCCGTGACGCCGGAAATATCATAATGCAAATCGCTCTTAAACATTTCTAACCGCCTCACCCAAAAATGGACCACTACATTCCACTAGTTTCAATTATTGGGTTAGCACTACTTTTTGACTTTTTGAACGGAATGAACGATGCCGCAAACTCTGTTGCCACTGTAGTGGCAACTAGAGTTCTGCCTCCACGCGTAGCAGTAGCTTGGGCAGCCTTCTTTAACTTTGCAGCTGTCTTTTTATTCGGCACAGCAGTAGCCAAAACCATAGGCAAAGGAGTGGTGAGACCCGATGTTGTTGACAATGCCTTTGTAGCATCAGCACTCATTGGAGCCGTCACATGGACATGGTTATGTACGCGCTATGGTCTGCCAATCAGCGTATCCCATTCATTAATCGGGGGCATGACAGGAGTCGCAATCACTAAGGGCGGACTCTCTGCCGTCATCTGGTGGCCCGGGATTGGACGAATTGCCCTTTTTATTATCCTAGCGCCCTTCATAGGAATGATTCTAGGTTCCATTTTAATGTTGTTATGCCTCATAGCCTTCAAAAAAAGCAACCCATACCGAGTCGACCGGATCTTCAGAGGTCTTCAGCTGTTTTCCGCTGCGTTTTATAGCCTGGGCCATGGTGCTAATGACGCCCAAAAAGTAGCAGGATTGATAACAGCACTCCTAATTGCAAATAACCTTCTCCCAAAAGAAACTGAAATCCCATGGTGGGTGCTTATTTTATGCTATGGAACAATTGCACTTGGAACCCTGCTAGGCGGTTGGCGTGTTATCCGCACACTCGGAATTAAGGTCACAAAACTCCAACCCATCGGCGGGTTTTGTGCCGAAACCGCAGGCGGCCTGACGCTGGTGCTGACAGCGACATCTGGAATCCCCGTGAGCACTACCCATACCATCACCGGTGCAATCATGGGAGTGGGTTCAATTAAAAGGATATCCGCCGTCAGATGGGGAGTAGCATGGCATATAGTACTTGCTTGGATTACCACCATTCCTGCATGTGCATTGTTAGCAGCTTTTGCATTCGTGATTTGGAAACACCTATTAACCAAAATTTTTTAATCAATTGTTCACAAAGCACCCCGGCTTGCCATTTAAAGGCTTTACACAGCTTGAATCCGGTACTCTAATGTACTTGTAGATGAAACCAAAAAATCCGCATATACTGCCAATATATTTGCCACGGCTGTTATTGGTAGGACTAGGTGCTTCCTTAATTGCCATGTTGGGCATTTGTAGCGAGTCGGAATCCCACCAAACTAACACCGCCAAACAAGCCCCTAAAATAGTTTTTTTCAATCCTGTAATCGACTTAGGGCGAGTGACCGCAGGCATCTCAGTAAAATGCGAATTCTTGTATTCAAACGCAGGCAATGCAGACCTTGAAATCACCGATGTAAGGCTCAGTTGCGGCTGCACCACAGCTGGTGAATGGACCCGTAAAGTGCCACCTGAAGGAACGGGAAAGTTACCTATCGAGTTCCACGCCAGTTTATATCCCGGGATGTTTATAAAGACGGTATCGGTGATTAACAACGACCCCACCCAACCCAGTGTAGTTTTGCAACTCCGAGGCGAAATTTGGAAACCTATCCAAGTCGATCCCCAAGTCGCTGCAATTTACATCACTCCAGATTCAGACCCAAATACTCACGTGCTAATCAACCTCACAAATAACGAAACGGCGCCAATTGAAATCCTATCAACTGATTCCGAAGGTTCCAATTTTCAATACACTCTCATTACTAATAACCTTGGTTGGTGGTACCAAATCCAAATTAAGCCCGCCCCTCAACTCCCAATAGGCACCCATCAGGGCAAACTTACAATAACAACCACTTCAAGTAATTGCCCATCAGTCTCAATACCTGTGATAGTAGTTATGCGTCCACCGCTCACGGTTTCACCCCCTACCATTCATCTGCCCGCGGAAAAATTGGCTGCACCACTTTCATATACGATTACCATCCATAATAACGGGCCCACAAAGGTTGAAATCACCGAAGTAAAATCCGAGTTGCAAGGGATCGATATTCAAATTAAACCTTTGGACCCTGGCAGAACCTTCCGCATAACAGTACAGTTCCCTGAGGGATTTGAGCTTCCCACAAACACTCCAGCGGTCCTGAAAATCTCAACCACTAGCACGTCAAACCCCGAACTTTTTGTGCCTATTACTAAACTCCCAGTTAAAAATTTGTGACCTACCTTTCATGGGAAAAAACCACCACCTAGCAAATATATTTTGGTCGTTAATAAAAGAGGGCTTAGCCATTGCTATCCTGGGAGCATTATTTGCATTGGTTGCAAATGCAATCTCTCCCTTTGGGTTGAACCCGACAAGTCCGATACCAACCTTGAAAGACCAATCCCAAACGGAAAAGATCCAGGCATTGCAAACACTCTCGGTCTCCACCAAAACTAATACGCTCGAAGAGATAATCCGACTCGTAACAAACCGCCTTGCCCAAAAACACTTGGGATGGGTCCGCCTTACGGAGATCACTAATCTTCTATCTGATCCCAAAATCCAACAGGCAAGTAACGTGATTGTGATTGACACCCGCACAGAGAAGCAATTTTCTGCAGCGTGTATTCCAGGAGCTATCCTATTTAACCCGTATCGATACGAAGCCTATATTGATAAGATCCTAGGCCCATGCTTAACCGCAGAAAAAATCATCCTGTATTGCGAAGGTGGGGCGTGCGACGACAGCGAATTGGCGGCTACCCTGCTCGCGGATATGGGCATACCCAAAGAAAAAATCGCCATTTTTCTCGAGGGATTCAATGGTTGGAAATCAGTAGGTCTGCCCACCGAAGTACCCAGGCAATAAACAAAAAATTCCCAACGGAATGACTGCAGCCCACCTAAAACAACTACCGGCACTCGAACAACTCCTCGGCTTAGTGTGCCGGGTAGGATTAGGAATGATGTTCATCTACGCTGGTCTTGCGAAAGCCCTTGAACCAGTCGAATTCCTCAAGGCAATAAAACAATACAATCTCCTCAGTAACCCAATACTTCAAACCTTAATTGCGGCGTATTTACCCTGGTTTGAGGTTTTCACAGGTCTCCTTCTTGTCTTAGGCATCGCTGTGCGTGGTACCGGGATCATTCTTCTTACCCTTCTAATCGGTTTCACATTATTAGTCTTTAGGCAGGGATTGATCCTTCAAAAGATGACAGGTCTTGCGTTTTGCTCAATCTGGTTCGATTGCGGGTGTGGTACTGGTGAAGTTAACGTTTGCTCAAAGTTGGTCGAAAATGTGATGTTGATTGTGGCCACCATTATCCTGGTTTCAGGTAAAGGCACCTACCTTGCACTCCGATACCACCTGTTCAGTTCACACGCAAAAAAATTTGGTGCGCATGGCAGGATTCGAACCTGCACGGATTGCTCCACTACCACCTCAAAGTAGCGCGTCTGCCAATTCCGCCACATGCGCACCGAATTCGTATACTATAATAAAACACGCATTGTTCTTAGGGCAAGAGGGTTTTTACCCTACCACAGAACCTGAGTCTCTACAAAATTCCATTATTGCCCAACCCCTAGAACTTCAAGTAACGTCTTTTGTGAAGGCCAAAATATAAACTTTGCCTAAAGCCTGAAACTAAACATGCCCATTAAAGTGGCCATAGTAGAGGATAACCAACAGTACCGGAACACGCTTGTCCGAATAATCGAGCGTGAATCCGCATATAAATGCGTGGGTGCATTTCCTACTGCCGAAGACGCACTGAGGACACTCCCCCAGTTAAAACCCGATGTGGTCCTCATGGACATCAACCTGCCGGGTATGAATGGGGTTGAGTGCGTCCGCGAATTAAAACGAATACTTCCCGATACTCAGATTGTAATGTTAACAGTCTACGAAGACACCGATAACATCTTCAATGCTTTAGCCGCCGGGGCTACGGGTTACCTACTCAAACGCAGCACAAAAAAGGAAATCCTGGAATCAATCCAAGAAGTATATAATGGTGGTTCTCCGATGACAGCTCATATTGCACGGAAAGTAGTCCAGTCTTTCCAACGCCCTACCCAACAAGCTCCTGAGGTAGACGATCTGTCCCCAAGAGAAAGAGAAGTACTCGAGTACCTTGCAAACGGTTACATATATAAGGAAATTGCCGATAAGCTCGGTATAAGCTACGAAACCGTCAAAACATACATCCGTCGTATCTATGAGAAGCTGCACGTTAGAACACGCACCGAGGCCGTAGCAAGGTTTCTAAAACGCGAATAAAACCCACTAATAATCTACTTTCGCTTTTTGTCCCCAGAAATGGGGACTACTAATAAAACCCGTTTCGAATAAGATATAAGTGGATTTGATGGGTGTAACTGGTCGGGAGTAGGAGAAGTGCAGAAACGAATTTGGTCGTTCTCATTAGAGATGTGGGGCGGTGAAAAACCGCCCCACTCTCTTTTCTGAATAAAGGAGGTAAAAACCATTTACACAAGAAGCATAAACCCCATAATGCATAATCTGGCATACTTCCTGCAGCCATAAGTTAGCTGGGGGACAGGGTTTGGATTCTCCGTTCTTGCCAACTTGGCTTTTTCCGATATCTATTGCCCATACGATGAAAGCAAAACTATTGGTCTGGGTGCCGGGCCTAATCATGCTTGCGTCTACGGTTACCTGCAATTCAGAGGCTGTACGGGTAACCTTTGATTACGTTCTTAAAAAGGCCATCAAACGCACACAAGCACCGTTCCGATCCCCAACCCAAGACCTTCCCGACGTCCTTAAAAACCTTACTTACGACCAATATAGGGAGATAGAGTTTAGACACGAAAAAGCTCTCTGGTTAGCGGAAGACCTGCCATTCCGGGTTGAGTTTTTTCACCCAGGCTACATTTATAGAGAGCCCGTACGGATTTACGAATTTACCCTGACTCACGTTCAACAAATCCGATTCGTTAAAGACTTCTTCAATTACCGGGCTTTAAAGATGGGACGGCAGATCCCACCAGACACAGGCTACGCAGGGTTTAAAATTTTACATCCGCTCAACGAACCTGAAAAATGGGATGAACTGGGGGCATTCTTAGGTGCAAGTTACTTCCGACTGCTAGGGCGAGGTCAACGATATGGGCAATCTGCTCGCGGCCTCGCTATTGACTGCGGAGAGCCAGATCGCCCAGAAGAATTCCCAATCTTTACCGATTGGTGGCTAGGAAAACCACACCGCACTGATAAAGAAATACTCCTTTATGCAATCTTAGACAGCATAAGTTGTGTGGGAGCTTATGAATTCAATATCCGCCCAGGTGAAACCACAGTCGTAGACATAGAAGCCGTGATTATATTCCGGACCCCTGATAAAATCGCTGCCGTAGACCCAACCAAAAAACCCATCAAAACGGTCGGCATAGCCCCCTTAACCAGCATGTTCTTGTTCGGAAAAAACTCCGATCGGAAATTCGACGATTATAGACCTGAGGTACACGATAGCGATGGATTGCTCATAAAAAAGGCCGATGGCGAACTAATTTGGCGTCCGCTCTGTAATCCGTTCTCTTTGAGACACCAAATTTTCCCTGCAAAAAATGTGCGTGGCTTTGGCTTGTTACAACGAGAACGAGATTTCGCTTGTTACCAAGATCTGTTCAATTATTACCACGCCGTACCGAGTGTATGGGTCGAGCCCAGGGGATACTGGGGTGAGGGCGAAATTCATCTTGTCGAACTTAACGCTTCATTCGAAGGTTTTGATAATATCGTAGTCTTCTGGAACCCAGCCGAAAAACCAATCCCCGGAAAGCAATATCGATTTGCATATACCCTCTATTGGACCAGAGAAACCGACATGAAACTCTCAGAAAATAAGGTTATATCTACTCGAGTGGGTGCTGATCCGCGGTTCCCATCCTGGCGCAAGTTCGTAATCGATTTTGCCGGCCCTCGCTTGTCAGCGGTTCCAAAAGATTCACCGCCTGAAGCCGAAGTCACATGTTCCGGCTCCGCTACCCTCCAGGAAGTACAAGTGTTCCACAATCCAATGATGGATTGCTGGCGAGTAATTTTAAAAATTGAGCCTGACCCAACTAACAAAGCCCAAGTTGAACTTCAATGTAGATTAAAAAAAGACAACCAACCCTTGGCTGAAACGTGGAATTACCTATGGAGCCCCTTACCATGAACAACCTACCATCACACCTTATAACACTTCACCTGCCTGGGAATAACCTGGAGGAATGGAACGCAGCCTATTCACGCGTAGAAGCATACCTCAATGCTCTAGGGATCCGAAATAAATTACTTCGCAATCAGATAACACTGATCGCAATCTTGCGAGCTATCCAACAATCCCAACACCAGGAGGGTGTATCACCTACAATAATCGCAGCCCGAGAAATGAACGCTATGCTAAATGAATGGTTTAGTAAAATCCTCAACCAACCCACAACCGAAGTCGATCCCATGCTCTCCGTCAAAGGACGCTTGGCTATGGCACTCGCTGATATTCCTGGTCGGTGGCAACACCTATTCTTAAACCCTGGACCTTGGCCTGAAGAATTCGTAATCGCAGTCCGTGAAGGATTGATCAAAGCAGGACCAGAATTCCAAATCTCTCACACGGCACCCCAACCATTAGACCTCGGTCCAATTTCAAAATTAACTGAAATCGCAAGGCTACCTTACGCAAAACTAGTCCTTGGATGGATTGCTTTCGCCATCCTGCTATATGTAATTTTCCGCCTCACCCACTAACACATGGACACCACATCCCAAACTGAAATAAAACTGGTTCCCCTTCCAAAACGTCCCATTCCTAGGCTTTTTCGTGTCTTTGCACTTCACTCAGCAGCGGTATTAATCGTTGGAATACTCGGGTGGCTATTCGCGGATTTGCTGTGGCGCACAGGGTGGTCTACTTCGCGAACCATTTTGGTATGCTTGTTTATTCTACTGGTCTGGTACGCGGCGCTCGGGTGCGTATCCGCCATCGCAGGTTTTCTGAGTATGGTTTTCCAAGACCAGCAGACCATCACCAGAACCAAGCCCTACAATAACGTGTCCCTTAGAAACACACCAACTGCCCTGCTATTTCCAATTTATAACGAAGACGCCTCAAAGGTATTCGCCCGCATTAAAACTGTTTACCAGTCATTACACAGACTGGGGCACTTGGAACACTTCGACTTCTTCGTTCTCAGCGACACTGACGATCCTGATATTTGGCTATTGGAAGAGCGCATATGGTTTGACACTATAAAAGAACTCAACGCGCTTGGGAAAATATTTTACCGTCGCAGATTCACAAATGAGGGAAAGAAAAGCGGCAACATACGCGACTTCCTGAGCCTCTGGGGAAAACGTTATAAGTACTTCATAGTATTCGATGCTGATAGCCTCATGCAGGGCGAGACCCTGGTTAGCTTAGTGAAATTAATGGAAATTCACCCCGAAGTTGGGCTAATCCAAACTGTACCCTCCATCGTCAATGCCACCACTCTTTTCGGCCGGATTCAACAATTCGCTAACCGCCTTTACGCACCAATTTTCATCGCAGGCCTAAACTTTTGGGCTCAAGGCTTTGGCAATTATTGGGGACATAACGCTATCATCCGTACGGAGCCATTCATGAAATATTGTGACCTGCCCAAATTGCCAGGAAGAAAACCATTCGGTGGACATATTCTTAGCCATGATTTTGTAGAGGCGGCACTATTGCTTAAAGAAAACTGGCAAGTGTGGTTTGCATACGAATTAACCGGCAGCTATGAGGAAACACCTCAGAACATGCTTGGGAACGCAGCTCGTGACAGACGCTGGTGTCAAGGCAATCTACAACACTCAATGCTAGTGTTTGCAAAAGGCCTGCGCGGCATTTCCCGAATACATCTAATTCTGGGCATTTTCGGTTACCTCTGTAGCCCTTTGTGGCTCGCTTTTCTGCTAGTTTACAATTGGATTCGAATCTCCTATGTAAGATCTGGCCTCTCTGAAATCGTCGTCCACCCTTTCACCCCTTACCTAAACCTCACTGCCAATCAGCACGCTTTCCTAATATTTGCACTATGCATGGGTATCATCCTTTTCCCCAAGCTGCTCGCAATTGCATATCTGCTCATCAATCCCCAAGTAAGAGAACAATTTGGAGGCTTAGCAAAAGCCATTTCAAGTGTAATTATAGAAACCGTTTTCTCCGCCCTGGTAGCACCTATTAACATGTTATGGCATTCCTGGTTTGTAATTACAAATTTATTCGGAATGACCGTCTCTTGGATTCCAATACGTAGGTCCGCTATCCAAGTCCGGTTCCTAGAAGCAGTACCTGCGTTACTGCCCCATACCGTCATCGGCTTAATTTGGGGCTATATAATCTGGAAATACGATCGTGTCGCATTTTGGTGGTTTTTACCCATTTTCATCGGATTGACTATCTCAATCCCACTGTGCATACTTTCAAGCAAACCTGACCTCGGCGTTGCCCTGCGAAAACTTGGCCTCCTGTTAACACCAGAAGAAATTTCGCCGCCGGAAGAAATAGTTAAAGTTAACCAGTTATCCGCCATGACCCAAGAATGGCCTAAGAGCGCCGGCATTTACTTGGCCATATTGGACCCGTACCTCAACGCCTTACATATTTGCTTACTCAAAGAAAAATTTCTAAATCCAATTTACGCACAACAAATGGCAGAATTAGGCATAGGCCAACCTTCTATTCAAACATTAGCCACCCGTCTGATGAGAGAAGGGCCCGACAATCTTTCCCGCGAAGAAAAACTGCTAATTCTAAGTGATCCCGACGCGTTAAACCGGCTCCACCAGGAAATTTGGCTGTGCGTTACTCAACCGCTACATAAGTCATGGACCGAATTTATCCGGAACAAATGGGTCACGCTGTAAACTCCATCATTTTCCTAAATTGCACGCACCAATTCCAAATAATACCATGCACTACAGTTAACCAAAAATCTGCAGCTCGAAATGTACCGCGTCAAATTTGAAATATTCGAAGGCCCATTAGACCTGCTTCTGTATCTAATCAAAAAGCAGGAAGTGGACATTTACCAAGTGAACATCTCCGATTTAGCTACCCAGTTCCTCGAATACATAGACATGATGCGCATGCTCGATATCGAGATAGCCGGCGAGTTCCTCGTGATGGCCGCTACCTTGCTTTATATAAAAAGCCGCGAATTACTACCGGTAAACCAAAGGGCCGTCGACGAACAAGACCCAGACGAGCTAGAAATTGATCCAAAGTGGGAATTAATTAAAAAACTCCTCGAATATAAACGATTCAAAGATGCCGCCCTTGAACTGCAAAAATTGGAGGCCCAACAAGAACAGGTCTACACCAGGGAAAGCAAATTCCAAGAATCAGATACCAGCCCACAACCTCTCATGCCCTTCCAAGCATCTATTTTCGACTTACTCACCGCCCTTAATGCAGTGCTAAAACGGTTCCAAACCAGAATCCAGGATGCCGAGATAATTGCGGACGAGGTTTCTATAACAGAGAAAATCGAATTTATCCTGGAAACACTTAAACAACAACCAGTAGTGCTTTTTTCTGCGTTGTTCGAACACATGAACTCCCGTATGCACATAGTAGCTACTTTCTTAGCGCTGCTAGAGCTCATTCGAACCGGACACGTCAAGGCCATTCAACACCAACCATTTGGAGAAATCCAAATCCATAGAGGACCAAACTTTAACCAGTTAGAACCTGAATTTGTTACAGGACATCAAACCACTAATTGAGTAAGCAAAACCACTGCTATGGAGCTAAAGCACGTCATCGAAACCATTTTGTTCGTCAGTTCTAAGCCGCTTACTGCTCGGGACATACTACGAATTCTGAAAACTACAGCCGAACAAAATCCCGACCATGAACTAGCTGCCAATTTGGCCAAATTCTCAGAAAAGGAAATCGAGACACAAATCCAACAACTAGCAGCGGAATACGAAGGCCGTGGACAAGGATTCAAACCCGTATGCGTGGCAGGGGCTTGGCAATTTGCCACCTTACCGGAGTTCGCCCCTTGGCTACGTACGACCCTGGGAGGCGCAAAACCTAGACCCCCTCGCCTCACCCAAGCAGCCCTCGAAACACTTGCGATCATTGCATATCGCCAGCCAATTACCCGCGCCGAAATCGAGCAAATCCGCGGAGTCAACGTCGATGCCGTGATGCAAACTCTACTCGAACGCGGATTAATTGAAGTGGTTGGACGCGCTGAAGTCCCAGGAAAACCTCCACTCTATGGAACAACCGAGGAATTTCTACAGTATTTTGGGCTTAGAAGCTTAGATGATTTACCCGGGGCACAACACCTCCGAAAACCCGCACAGCAAATCTCCCAAACTACTACGCCTAGCTCCCAATCACACACAGAGAAAGAGCCAGCCCTACCTTTGACCGAATCCAATAAAACTGTTCAACCTCATAACACCAACACCGCATCACTTCCAAATGAACCATTAGTAGCAAACGCCAATGGACCAATAGAAAACCCAACCCCTAATCCATCCCAGCCCGATGAAAAAGTCCCCTCCTCGTGAGTGCGATCGCAACCACTAATGTTATTCCGACACACGAGTGCTCAAATAAAAAGTTTTTGCGAAAAACCAGTAACTGCACATATAACCTGTTAAAACTTTCATCACCGCCAGTATTCCCGCAAAAATCACGTCCATCCTCCTAGTGGCGTACATATTCCCCAATTAGACTTGACCTTTTAGCGCTACCTTGCTCACCCCAAAACCTACTATTTTCGCAACATAAACATCCCTCATTCAGGCACGCCTAAAAACCCGCACTATACGGAAGGGTCTCCCACAAGTCCAGCTAACAACCTATGCTTTCCAACGACAGGCTTACTTCCGCTAAAAATTGCTTGACCACTCTACGAAAAACCTTTTACATATCAACCGGAGCTCAAAAGGAGGAGTCGTTATGAAGAAATTACACACCATAGTAAATCTGCTCGCAGTTGCACTAACGGGAGTTGCATTGTGCGTAGCAACCCCAATCGGAGCCCAAGAGGCTAGCAAGGAAACCCCATCCCAACAAACACTTTCCGACGAAAAAAAGTCAGCATCACGTCCCTTGCCACTACGCCGCATGAAAATTGAAAGCATCGATAAAGAAAAAAGGACCATCACGATGGGCAGTAAAACGTATACTGTGACACAAGACACAAAAATCACAAAAGACGGTGCACCATTTGAATTCGAAAAAGTGGAAGCCGGCATGACCGCCACCGGCTCATATCGAAAACTCGACGATGGCACTCTACAGCTTGTGTCACTCAAAATCACAACAATCAATTCCCAAGACGAACAATCCCAAAAACAACAGGAAGCCAATCAATAGCTTATAGCCATCCCAAAACTTAACCTGGATTGTTTCAACCTCTCCCTGGATGCTTAGAGTGCATCCAGGGAGACTTTTTACCCACTACCTCCTCGTAGTGTGCATCTAAACAAAACAATAACACTCACACAGGTCCTACATAATAAGTGACTGCTAAAATTTCCTTGTTTTGACCCCCAAGGCACCTACTAACATCTTTATTTGACTTTGCCATCTCAGACAAGAAAGAGTGGTAACTCCTCAACCTGCGCGGTTCCTGAGACCAACTTATGATTCCCATGCAACACTTTAGCCTTAAATCTGTGACTCTATCCCTCGTCGCATAGCCCCCCATAAAACGCCTTACATACAAACTGCCTCATTAAATTAACCACATCGACTTTACGCTTAAGCTGCAAAGGCCTACTAGACCTGGTACTGCACACGTACACTCCTACCGTTCCTAAAAAATTTTTCATTACTCTCAAATATGGAGCCGGAACATGCTATACCCATCCTTTCACGCACCTCCACAAGTTCAAATTACTTCTTGTTTTACTTCTTCCGCGTTCATCCATTATCCTGAGGTGCACTTTTTACATTCAACCAGATAATATGAAATTACAATTACTAGCATCCTGGATGCTCTTGG
>CAZZJO010000011.1:0-58029 GCA_964654645.1 uncultured Verrucomicrobiota bacterium
CCAAAGGCGAGTCTCCAGTGCCTTTCGGCGTTTAGTGGTCCTGCCAGGGCTTACTTGAGGAAAAGGGGAGCCTCCTAGCGGACGGTGTCTCCAGTGCCTTTCGGCGTTTAGTGGTCCTGCCAGTCGAGAACGTTGGGTTGCAGCTGGTGATATCGTCCCCGCGGGTCTCCAGTGCCTTTCGGCGTTTAGTGGTCCTGCCAGCTGGTGGTTCTAGAATCCTTTTAACAATTGGAAACCCTGTGTCTCCAGTGCCTTTCGGCGTTTAGTGGTCCTGCCAGTGGTCCCGGGCGTACCGCGCCCACATGCGCGGGCGGGGTCTCCAGTGCCTTTCGGCGTTTAGTGGTCCTGCCAGGCAAAAAAGCGATGGCAACAAAGAAATTACGTGTGTAGTCTCCAGTGCCTTTCGGCGTTTAGTGGTCCTGCCAGGTCCTCTGTTTTTACGAGCGGGATCCCAGTTTCCCGCTCGTAAGGTCTCCAGTGCCTTTCGGCGTTTAGTGGTCCTGCCAGCGGACATTTGGGCCGGGTCCGACCGTGATTATTGTGCAAAGTGGTCTCCAGTGCCTTTCGGCGTTTAGTGGTCCTGCCAGTAGTCTTTGGGTTGGGCTCCCACAAGATTGGGAGCCCCCGTCTCCAGTGCCTTTCGGCGTTTAGTGGTCCTGCCAGAAATGGATTTTTGTCCCCAATGTCCCCAACAAGTAAGCTTGGGTCTCCAGTGCCTTTCGGCGTTTAGTGGTCCTGCCAGGCGCCTTAACGGGCGGGAACCCGGGTTCCCGCTCGTCTCCAGTGCCTTTCGGCGTTTAGTGGTCCTGCCAGTTCGCATTTGTAACCCATTGGGATGCAGGGGTCAATTTGGTTTCCAGGTCATGAGCCCAAGTTTTGGGCCGGGAATGATAACGAATTAGCTGGAAGAGATCATTTGGATTTAGAGTGCAACTGGTTGAGGGACTTTGGTTTGCACTCATAGGTGGGGAGGTTGGGTATTTTACTGGATTTGGGCTCATGACCTGGCGGTGGGTTTAAATTCAGATGAGGTAGCATATGACGCGTTCTGAGCAAATCATGGTACCTGCGGTAAGAGTTTGTTTTGCGGAATGCGCGTCCAGTTTGTATGCGACTAATCTGTCTTGTGTGGGGTCGATTAGGCTAATGAGTTTATTCCATAGACGGGCGAATTGTTCTTCGTCTAGGTAGCATTCGAATACTGAGTATTGGACGCGTGTGCCGTAGTCCTCGCAGGTCTGTGCTACGCGGTGTAATCGTTTTGGATCGGAGATGTCGTATGCTATGATTATCAGCATTTTTGGTGAGCTAGGAGGTTTTTTGTTGTATGGTGCGCGAGGAAAAGCATCGAACCACCAGGTGTCCATAGTGATAGATGGGGTTAATTCATGCGGAACGGGTTGAATTTTTCTGGGTTTTCTAGTGCGGCTTTGAACATGATGGCTTGTTGTTCGAGTTGTTGCCTGAGCGTGGTTCTGTGTCCCACGTGTTCGCTTAGGAACTGTCGTTCCATGCGTCTTTCGTATTGTAGGAAAAATTTGCGTCGTCCTTCTTCGTTAAGGAAGCAGCCTCCGTCACGGTTCTCGAAATGGTTAGCGTTAAGTATTCGGTGGCTGAAGAGGTCTAGGGTTAGGGCTTCAACTAAAATGGGTCTGAATGGTTCGATGAGGTCGAGTGCAAGGCTCCAGCGTCCGTCCTCGGTGGAATGGAGTGTGCCGAGCGCGGGGTCGAGTCCGTGTGCGTGGCAGAATGCTACAGCTTCGTTGTAGATGATGGTGGCACCGAAACTGATACATGCGTTGACTGGGTTATGGGGTGGGCGTTTGCTGCGTCGTTCAAACGGGAATTCGTCTGGTAGGAATACTGCCCAGCTTTGGAAGTAACGTGCAGTGGCTGTGCCTTCGTATCCGCGTAGTTCATCTATTGATTGGCAGTTATGGATGGCAGGTAAGAGGGATTCTAAAAAGGTGATTGTATCTTGTATTGGTGTTGGGTTGAACGTGTTGGGTGAGTTTGAAGGAATTTGGGAATTGGTTCTTGATGCAGTGAGGCGTTGAAGCACTCGTCGTTGGTTGTAGAGTTTGGCTGTGAGAATTTGTTTGGCGATTTGGAGGCAAAACTGAGTGTCGAGGGTTTTACGGTATTGTAGGAGGCGGGTGAGGCCGTGGTTATTTTGGGCGGGTAGGAAGTTTCCAAGGAACTGGCCATTCCACGAGAAGATTTGGATTGGGATCCCGCGCCGCAATAACTCGGCGAGTGCTGGGGCAGTGATGTAGACATTTTCGCTGGCTATTAGGCATTCTAGGTCGAACAGTGGGATTTGGCGAAGGCATTCGTCCCGATTGGTATCGGGGTTGATGCCCCATACTTCGAGGCGTTCACTGGTTAGATGGACGCGTAGACCCGGTTGATTTATTATGGCCGTGGGCATAGGCGTGATGCCTATTGATTTTTGGGCTGCTGACTGAAAATTTCTAGTGATTCGAGTTTAATTTAATGCAAGGCGTGGCGCGGAGCGAGGATTGGAACGTTCTGGTACGGTCATTGTGGGTTTTTGACACGGACATTGATGCCAAAATTGCCGCGTTGAGGTAAAAGGAAGCTTTCTAAGTGTGAAAGGCCAGCCTTGATGAGTTTTTTGCGGATACCGGAGAGGTGTTTTCGAATTTCTTCTTCGGTTATGTCTTTCCATTTAGAGAGGGACTCGTAATGGCGGGAGAGTTTTTCAAGCTGCGTTATCCAGTTTGGGAGCCAATTGCTGAATTCGGTTGTTCCTACTGAGTATTTGCAGAATGGTGCTTGGCCGCTGCGACATCGGTCGGCCAAAAATTGGTAAATAGCAAATTCGCGTGCATTTAGTGGGATGGGGGTGTTGTTGACTTTTAATATAAAGTGTTGGTGGTCTAGTGTGATTGTGGGAGGGGTCATGATTTCCTGGATTCTACGTGAGTAGGCACGTATGAGGTTATAGAATTTGCCTGGGTAGCGTCCCAAATGCTTTGGGAACAGGTCTCGTAAGTGGACGTAAGGTACGTCTGCAAGCCATAGTTGAGCATCACTGCTAGAATAGGTGGCGCCAGTGGATGGTAATTGGTGGAGTGTCTCGAGTGCTCCGTCTGGGGTTGGAAAATAGAATTTTGGAGTCAGCGATGGGTTGTCAAATGGTTCGCTAACCAGGACATGGGTTAGTCGATCATTAGCTCTGCCTAGGAGGGACATTGCCGCATAGAGTAACGCGCTCATTGTTTTGCGTCCGCCTGCCAATGAGGCAACAACGCGTATGTCTGGGTTTTCGGTGAGACGACGCAGTTCTTCGAGGATGAAGTCAGCGGCGGTTTCGTTGTCGGCTGGCGTGCGGATGTCTGGAAGTGGGTAGCTTCTGCCTGTTTTAGGGTCGCAATTCGCGATTACACGTATGTCCTCCATGTTTATGCGTGGGTCGTTTTCGAAGTTTGGGCCTAGTATTTGTTTGCGGAGGGCTTGCCAGACTGTTAGTCCTCCGTACTCGGGGGTTGGAGTAAAAAGTTCTGCCTCGATCCGGTTTTTGCCTATGGATGTTGTGATGACTACGACTCTATCTGGTATGGTTGGTGGTTTTTCGTGGGCGAGTGACCAAATTGTTTCGGTTAGCACTGCTGGTGACATGCCGGTCACGGCGAATAGGACAGTTTCGTTTGTCATTCGTGTGGTCGATTGGCTCTTTGTCCTATGCCGTTGCTTTTTTGCTAGGGTTGAGTGTGGATATGTTGGATTGTGTTTTGCACTCATGACCGGGCTATTTTTCTCGCTTGTGTTCATGTTATTGGGGTTGTTTGCCATAATTGCTCTGTGGGTGTTTTTTTCATTCGAACCACGACGGATCTAACGCGGGTATTGGGTTTTCTTCGCGCGTAAGATCGAATTCGAAGAACTCTGATGCGATTTGTTTCATTTGTTCGAAGCCATCTTTGCCGATGGGCAGCACCCCATGCGCAAGTATGCTCGAATTACGTTTTTCGGTAGAGGTGCGGAACCGGCTTTTTTCGCCCAGGTCAATGTCGGCTTTGATGGCTTTGGCTTGCGGGTGGCCGATGGCCGCGAGGGCAAGCAAACACTGTTCGAGGCTGAGTTTGATCTCGCCGCGGTCGTTTGGTCGGCAGAAGGGCAAGGTTTTCAGTGCGTCGGGTAATTGGTTGACGTTTTCAGGTTTGCACCGGCCATTGACGAACAAGCCGGCGGTTTTTTCGGCAAGCCATATTTGGGCTTGCATTTCCATGGCACGGTAGAGTCGTGCAGCAGCGTCTTCGTATCGACTCTGAGCTGCGGTACGCAGGGCATTATCAAGTAGCTCGCGCAAGAGTTTTTGGTTGGCTGTATCTGCGGCACATTCATCACAGAGTTTTTTGGTTTGTTCGGCTATGGTCAATGGGTTTGGCGTGGGTTTCCCCTCAAATATTGGGCGGAGCCGGCTGATTGCCTCATGGAGGCGACGGACGGCTCCAAAGAAGTCGAGGCGGTGACGAGCGGCCATGGCATCGGCCAGTGTTGCAATGGCCTCGAATCGTAGCCGCAAGGGCACTTTGGGTGCTACGGCACGCAGTGTTTCGGCAGCGTTTTCGAACTGGCAGGCAGCCCATAAGTCACATGTACGTTCGATTTCGCGGATAGCTAGCTCTGCCCAAGGGTTACCCTGATAGAGGACGCGTTCTTTCCCGTCCAATACAATCCCCAGCCCACCCTTGTCCCTTTGGTAGCCACCCACGTAACTGAACTGGTGAAAAAGCTCAACGGCAACCAGTACCAGGGCCGCACTCATGGTTTTTGTACCGCAGGTATAGTCCACGAGCACTTCGTCGGCCGGTACCTTTGTTTCAGCCAAAATGTCCGGTATTTTCCGGCGTAGTTCACGGTAGCATGGTCCAAGTTCCTCAAACTGGTCGACCTCAATGAACCGTGGTGCTGGATGCCAATCGAGTTGTTCTTGGATTTTTTCCGCTTGAGTGCGACTGTCATCCGAACAGAAGTACCAGATGTGTTTCGGCCGATGTTGCCGTAACACGTGCAGTACCGGTGCATCACTGCCGCCGACGGACACGAGCACGGCGGTAACCTTGGGTTGGTTTGGTGAACTGTTGTTCATAGCTCAACAGGGTTTTTGGAATTGGGATAATTGGTGTACCCCCAGAACTGGCGGCCGGTGTGTTGGCCGGTTTTGGCGGTGCGCAGTGGCATGAGCTTGCCGCACCGGGGGCAGTATGGGATGGAAGCCGATTGATCTGATCGATCTGACTGATCAGACTGATCGCGGCGCAACTGCGCAGCCAGGGCGCGTATGACACGGGCTTGCTTACTGTCCCGTGCCCACTGGGGCAAGTGCCTGTGGAAAAAGTAGTCCTCGAAGTCCAGCAGCAGTTCTTCAAGGCTGGCACGGGCGGTGTTAAGAAGGCGGAGCTCGGTTTGGGGGGAGGTAGTGGCGAAGCGGCTGCCTTCGGCGATGTTTTGCCACCCGTTGCGGGTTGCCATGACCATTTGGTCAGCCAGCCGGGAGTGTGGGTCGAAAAACTTCTCGCAAAACCAGTAGGTGGCGTCGTAGATGAGTGTGGTGGTTTGGGAACTTGCGGTGGTGCGGTAACCGCCGGCTGGGCGGAGGCGCTCGGGCTTTTGGGATTGGACGGATCGGCCGGATTGGTTGGGTGTTGTGGTGTTCATGGGTAGACGTAGTTCCATGTGCCCAAATCTTTCC
Organism: uncultured Verrucomicrobiota bacterium; assembly: GCA_964654645.1. Classification (GTDB taxonomy): domain Bacteria; phylum Verrucomicrobiota; class Verrucomicrobiia; order Limisphaerales; family CAZZJO01; genus CAZZJO01. The sequence goes on from CAZZJO010000011.1 coordinate 5,723, forward strand.
AGTTCTGTTTGGAGACAAGGATCTCCTCCGCTTGTTGCAATGTGCGGCGGTCTGGTGCACAAGCCAGCAGGCAAAATTCTTGGCCCAGTTGGATGACCTTAAACTTGACGGGCGATGGTTTACGGGGTTTGATTCCCCCAAAGATTTTTGAATCTGGGTTTTTGATTGTGTCGGAAGCGGTTTCGCGTAGCGCGTCTGGTGATTTGCGTTGCTTCTCGCCTATAAGAGCGATTGTCCAGTTGCGAAGGCCAAGTGTTCGCAGGGTAGCCTTTAGATCCTCGGCAGTTCTGGGCGCCCAATCAGCGATGGGCCAGACGCTACCTGCAGCGCGGTTGGCGCGTAGGCCGAGGCAACCGAGTAACAGCCAAAGTTTGACGGCTCGTTGGGCGTGTTCCCAGTCTTCGTGAGTGCAACCGGGGAGGCGTTGGAGACGGATGGTGAACGATTGCCCGGCTGCAAGTGCAGGGCGTTGGCCGCGTTCCTTTGGGTGTAACTTGTGGGGGAGCACAGCGGGCCAAGGTTGAGCTTGGGCGTTCGGGACTGATCCGACAAATGAGACGGATACACGACTGCCATGGCCTTGCTTGCCTGCTGCACTGCCCCAGACTTGGTTGCAGTCATCTAGGCCAAACAGGGCGCGGTGCCAAAAACGGACATGACCGCGTATGGGTGGAATGCGCATTTCGGCCTGATCAGCCTGTTTGCCGAGTGCCGTGCCGCTAAAGCACGGAGTCAGTAGCGTGAATGTGAAATCTGCGTGTTCGAGTCGCATGGCTTTTATTGCTATTAACCCAGCCAGTCTTTTGGGAACCAGTCTTTGTCACGGAGGAGCTTCCGGATATCTTTGTAATCTTTGGATGCCAGTGTGGTTTTAAGCTTCTGCAGCCACTGTGCGTTCTCGGGCTTTTTAAGAGTGTCAATTTCAGCTTTAAGTTGGTCGAGTTGGCCCCGGTTAAGTTTGGCCAGGACACGGTTGCGGAAAGTTGCTTCATTTGGGTAATCACTACGCAGGAGTGCCTGTGCGGCGGCTTCCTGTCGTGCTTTCTTTGGTTCGGGTATATGCTGCGTCTTAGGGGTAACTTGTGTAGTGGCAGCGGATCCGTGGGCTGCTTTTCGGTCGGCGTCTGTAGGCAGTCGGAAACGCCCATAACCGGCGGCGGTTTTTGCCCCGATGCCAAGTTGAGTAAGGGCCTCAATAATCCACCGTTCGGTTGTATCAAGCAGTTCTTTTGCGTTGGCGACTCCGGGGCGCACGAAAAAGACGAACCGCCACCAGGCCCCGGGTTCGATGCATAGAAACGTATGGGGGGTCAAACGGGTTAACGGCTGGCCATTTGCGTCATGGTGCTGATTAACGATGTCCAGGCCGAGTTTCGGGGGGTTAAGTGGGAACCCACCTACGAAAATGACTTCACCAGCATGTTCTGAGCCTTTGAGACAATCGTCTCCGAGGATTAATTGGGCTAGTTTGGCTTCTTCAGAAGTAAAGTTACGGCGCTGTTTGCTGTCACTAGTGAATTTACAAAATGATCCGTCTTGTGGATTAAGGTGTTCAAGCCAGCACGCCCATGTGCTGACCACGCCTTTAAGTGCGGTGCCTGGAATGATAGGTAGGCCCGTGGTACGTTCGAAGTAAATGCCGACGTTTTCCAGCACACTTGGGCGGCCGAGGTGCAAAAGCAACCTGCTTTCAGCTACAAGTTCTACGGTTCTAAGACGCTCGCCGTGTTGGCGCTCGAGCGCAGAGAGCCAAGCGAGAGTTCTGTCCACAGCGAGTTTGAGATGGGTTGGCACAAGCCGCTGGTAACAGTCGTGGACCTTTATCAAAGCCTCAGTTTTTGCTTCAGACTTTTTGTCACTCTCGAAACTGAACTTGTCGAGGAGGAGGTGCCAAGCCTCACAGGACTTGTTGAGTGCTTTGGCCACTTTTTGGTTTACAGCTAGCATAGCTCAAGCCGTGAATCGTTTTAGATAGTTTAGAAACGCCAGTGTTTCGGATGTGGCGCGGCGTATGGTAGCACTGTCAGCATTGGCTAGTTCTTCCACGAGTGAGTCTGCGTCGCTTGCTTTAACAATGCGGATACCGGGAGAAGACAGGTGTTCAGCAATGGCGTTAGCGACCAACAGAGCACCAGGATTTTTCCGTTGACCATCAGGCTTACGTTCTACAGCGTATGCAAGTGTTGCAAGCAGGCCGTCTGTGATGATGAGCATTGGGAAGCTACTCAAAGCGTCGCCGCCTTTTTGGCCTATACCCATATTTGGCTGTTTAGCTGCTTTGAGCGCATTGGCAGCACGGATTTGTGCTAGGGTTTTCATGGCTACACTTTGGGGTTATAGTTCGATGCGTTTGGTTTCGCACAGACCGTGGCCCGTGGTTTCATCACCGCCAATTTGAAGGATGATTGGGTTTTCAGATGGAAGAAGTTTAGCTAGGAGCTCTGAGGGATCTTTGTCTGCTTTTCGTCTGGGGGGCAGAACGGTAAGAACAGTGTAGAACAATGTCTCACATGGGACGTTTTCTTGGTTAAAAAGTGCACCACCGCCTTCACCTGATGCACCTTTTACGGTGCGTGTTTCGGGATCAATGGCAATGCGCGCAACAACCTCGGTGCAGGTGGTGACGAAATGCTGAAAGTTTTCGTCGTGGACGAGGGCGATGCGCAAGGCCAGTTTGCTGCCCCAAAGCGGATCGTTGCATAGGTCTTTCAATTCTGCAGCGAGCTTGGCTGCTTGGCCGGATGAGTTGGGTTGGAGCTCCAGTGCATATTCTTCCAACACGACTTGGTTGTTGACGATCAGTTCAGCACCGGCGACGACGCGATCTTTATCCACTGGTGGGATGTCGAACGTGCGTCTGGTATCGCGCTGGAACCGTTTGAGAGCAGTTGGGCAGGTGAGCCAGGCGAAGCATCCTGCCAACGACCGCACTGGGAAAACCAGTATTTTGCCTTCCATGATTTGAATGCATCCGGCATTGCTTTTTTGGTTTTCGCCTTTGCCTTCGATGGCCCCGAAAAGAATTTTTGCTTCTTCGGGGATTTCACTGCTGCGTGCGTATTTTCCGTTTTCGAACGTTTCGCGTGCAAGCTGGAGCAGGACCCCTTTAAGGCTTGAGGCGGGGATCACCGGAAACCCTGTAATACGCTCACGCATGATTGGCAGGTCTATAACGTCCACCGATGTACCCGTGCCTACGTGAAGCGGTGTGCGTGTATAGATGGTCAATAGGTGTTGATTCATGGTTCACCCAATTTGTAGATTTACGATTTAGTTTTGTGTGAATTTTAGTTGTTTGTCTAGTGTCAGGACGTCTGCAGGACGTCGAAGGCATGAACCGGTTAAAAACTGACTGACCCTTAGGCCTGGCTTTTTGGTGTGTAAAAGGGGGATGTTTGCGAACGGAGACGTTCAACGGACGAGCTTCCCTTAAGTAAGGGGCATTTTAGAGGGACAAAACATTTTTTTGCTTGAGTAGGTTAATGATTGAGTCATTGCTACCATGGGCTTTGAGTGCTGGTAAGCCCAGGATACGAGTGTGCGGAGCTTCGATGAGTGCGAGACGTAGCTGATTGTCTATTCGTACTGGTCTTAGGTGTAATACGCTGGTTTGTCGGGGATTTGCGGAACCCAGGGGATTTGGTTTAGACCCGTTACGGCCTGCACTGATGCCCAAACCGTTACGTCCACGGAGGCGGTCTTTGAGAAATGAGCCTGCGGATTCTAAGAGTTTATACCAGTCAGTCCCAAACGTTTTATCCAAAAGGTTGACTTGGAATCCAGCGGCGGAGAGTTCTTTGGTTAAAGCAGTCCATGAATCGGAAGTAAGTGCGTGCTCTTTGGATGTAAGTGCACCTGCTGCTCGGGTGGTACGGAAACCCAATGCTCCAATGGAGAAGAAAATGCGTAGTGTCTGTTCCAGCCGCTGTGTAGGTGGACGTCTAAAGATGATTTCTATCTTTGCCTTACTACCTGGCGGAATTGCGCCTTTGGGATTTAAGCGACCAGTTCTTCCGCAGAAGAACCCTAGCAGGTAAACTATTGGATGAGTGCCTTGGTGTGGGATTTTTGCATGCCAATTTGTTTCTCCGCCAGATGGTTGTTGAGTGACGCGTACGATAAAGGTGCTTGCCAGAGGTTGGTCACCGTGGACACTACCGAAAATGCTGCGTTCTTCATCGAGAGTTCCTCCCAGGCATCGGAACCACCAATGGAGTTGGCCGCGAATGGCGGAGGCACGAAGTTCGGCCTGTGTTTGATTTGCCCCAGCACAGAAGCATGGGGTGAGAAATTCGATGTGGTAGGTACGGGTGATCATGGCATTTTTCCGAGGTTCATTTTTTTACAGAGTTCACGAATAGCTTGGGCTATTTTAGCAAGCTCACCTTTAGTAGCTTTGTTTTTGAAATTTTGCCAGTAGGCAAGGCGCGGACCGCGGAGAGCACGGACGATAGCTCTTTTCTCTGCTTCTGTAGGGCCACCCTTTTTAGGATCTTTACAAAAGGCTCGGACTTTAGAGTCGAATTGTTGATCGTTTAGTCGGGCAATGATTTTATCAGCTCGTTCATCTTCACTTAGTCCTGCGAGGGCAGCTTCTTCTTCTTGTTTCCTGCGGATGCGTTCGGCCTCTTCGATTTTCCGCCGTTCCTCTTCTTTCTTTTGTTGGAGTTCAGAAAGGTATTTGTTTATGGTGGCGTTAACGTGGTTTTTCGCTATTGTTTGGATCGTTTCTGACCAATCAAACCATCCGTATCCGGCGGATGTTTTAGCGCCGATGCCGAATTTTGACAGGCCAGTTTTTAACCAAGTTTGCGCCCAATCGATGACTGGGTAATGTGTTTTGCGGAGTAGGGCTAATGGGAAAGCGAATACGTGACCAGCTGCAACAGCAGGAAAGACTACTGGAATGGGTTCCTCGGTGTCGGTTGCGATTTGCAGGTTTCTTCTGTAGTAGTAGAAGTGGTGACAGGTAACAACATCCAGTTCCAGCTCGCCTAATTTGGGTACTTCGAGGGGTAACCCTTCAACTTTTCCGATCGTTCCGAGATCGATGGGGTAAGCCGGCCAGAACGAAACCAAACCGCTGAAATTGGGTAGGTCGCGCCAGGGTGCTACGGGATCGTCTATCTTGCTGACTTGTAGGAAATTTAAAATGCGAATTGCAACTTCACGTGCTACCTGATTCCAAATTTTATTGCGGATTTCATCATTTTTTTCGGTGTCTTGTAGGGTTTCTCCGGTGTTTTCTGCCATTGCCCACCAGAAATCGGAATTGGGTTCAGTTTTGACTACTTTTCCAGCCTTTCGCTCGGTCTTCCGACCCGGTTTCCAATCGGTTTCGGTCCAGCCGAAAACTAAGCAGATTTTGAAGAGTAGATCAGTTTTTTCCTCGAGTGATTGGGTTTGTTGGAGTTCATTGATTGCGGCGCGTCTGGCACAACCTTTGACTGCGCTACCGGGAATATAAGGCATGCCGAAGCGGTCTAGGCATAGACCTGCGTTTTCCATAACGCCGCCTGCCATGTTCACCATGAGTCGGGATTGTAGCTGGGCATAAACCACAGCATCAAAGGTATTTTGGCCTATTAGGAGGGCTACTGATTTCGCTTTATGATTATTTGGGGGCTTCTTTAAAGCAGTCTCGAAAATGTTTCTTCGAGCTGCTTTCTCGGCGGTGGGGTCTACCATTCGGTCAAGCAACAGCGAGCGACTGGTACATTTCTCTGCGTTTTGGCCGAGAGTCGCGCGGGTATCTGATGGTAAGAATGCAGGCATAACTGGATCTTTTTAATCTTTGGATGCAAATCGTTTCAGGTACGAAATAAACGCTAGGGCTTCGGTTGTGGCACGTTGGAGGTCCTGAGACGACCGGTTGCTGAGTTGGTAGATCATCTCTTCGATTGACCTTGTTTGTGGGGCGAGTATCCCACACTTTGCCAAGTGTTCTATAGTAGCTTCTAGGGCTTTTTTCATGTCTACCCTGGTTTCCCCGCTGCTTTCTGCGTTACAGAAGGCCGCAGTAGCCAGAAGGCCGTTGGTAAGAATCAGCGCCGGGATTTTGTTCACAGCGGCGCGACTCAAGCCTTCCGCTTTTTCTAATGCATGTTTGGCACGGATTTGTTCAAGATTTTGGACTAGGGCAGTACCTTTCATAGGGGACAACCTCCTGATTATATGTTTTAGTTGTATGGGTCGGTGAGTTTGATTGTGCACCAGCCAAGGCCGGTTGATGCATCACCACCAAATTGAAAGATTTTGCCGTTGACCTTCGATTCGAATTCCTTAAGGGCGTCATCGGGGGTTTTGTTTTTGAATATTGGTCCCCTGCCGGCTAGAGCATTAATAACGGAGTAGAAGAGTGTTTCGCTTGGTACGTTTTCTTGGTTAAAGAGTGCGCCGTGGGCAGCTGTGCCGGTTTCATCGTTGATGCGTACATGTTGGGAGATTTCACAAGCATTCTGTGCGAAAAAGCTCATCATACCATCACTGAGGATGACAAGGCGCTTGCCGACTTCCGCCCACACTGGGTCCTCAGGCATCATTTGGTTGAATTGTTGACTAAGGGATTCGGGGAGTTCTCCCGCATTCTCAAATGTGTATTCTTCGAGGACGAGTTTGTTATCGATTGATAAGGGACTGTTTTTATCAAACAACGCTTGGGTATCGGATGGCGATTTGAAGTCTGGGAGGGTAGAGAGTACGCCATCGCGCTTGGCACGCCTAAGAATTAGTGGGCAGGTTATCCATGCGAAGCTGCCTTTAGCGGATCGGACTGGGAAGGCTAGAAGGCGTCCTTCTGTGAACAGTAAAGCACCAGCCATGGCCTTGTCGGCGTCGGTTTCGCCAAAAAGCCATTTCCCATTGGCTGAACGTTGGATGACTGTGACTTCCTTTACGGATCCATTTTCGCCTTGTTGTTTCACAGTTACCTGTTCATTCCACTCGTCGGCGAATGTGCCTTTAAGGCTACTAGCAGGTATAATTGGGAACCCTGTGTGTCGTTCACGGATGATGGGTTGATCGACTGCGCCTACGCTAGCGCCCGCCCCCACGTGCAGGGGAGTGCGAGTAAATATGTACAGGATTTTCTTTTTCATGGTTTGCGTTCTGGGTTGTTGTTAATTGCACTTTTATGGTGATCTGACCCGTTGGTTCGGTGAAATTGCCATGTGCCGCACACGCCTAGGCCGAATCCTTTCTCGCCTAAGAGTGTACTACGACGGTTTTTTATGCTCGTGCCGGCTGTCTCGCCGTGCCAATTAAGTGCATGGGCAAGTGCTACGGCATCTTCAGCTGAGTCGGCTTCGAAGTAATAAACTGCACCTGCAGGCACGGCTAAATGCGTGCTTTTAGCCCCGCCTTCGGGTCGGTCAACATCGTTAGGCAATGCCCAGCCCGTAACCACGAGGGGCTTAGGCACCAACGCAGCCACGAGGCGTGCGCGGATCGTTGGAAGCTCACGCACACGCTTCCGCCAGTCGTCTCGGCGTTCACCTGGTTTGCGGTCGGTATCGCCAGCTTTAAGCAGGACGTGGCCTGTTTCTGGGCAGACCCAATTGGGTAGCCAACCGCCGGGATGGTATTTAATGCTTTCGGATTGGTTTTCAGGGATTTCTGGCCAGATTGCGGGGCTTAGGAGGATCCATTTTACGGCGTACTTGCCATCGTTAAGGCGATTAAAATCTTCTTTTTTATTGAGACCAATTGGCAACGGCAGCGGTTGTGGTGCGTTTTTGCGTTGGGCCGTGCAGAGGCGTTGTTGGCCACCGACGATGATGCTCTGTGGTTCATCCTTGAATAGGGCGTGGATTAGGTCGCCTGCTTCTTTGTCAATGGCTTGGGCGAAGACTGCCATCCGGAAGTTTTCGCGGAGTCGGAGGTAATTGGCTATGTAGAGTTTACCTTCTGTTTCGCCGTGGCCCGTTGTACCAGTTGCGGGATCAATGGCTATGCCAATGGTCGATTCTAGCTCCGCTATTTCTGAGTCAGATAGAGAGTCATTTGACTCGAGTTGAGTGGCTGAATTGTTTAGGTAGGATTGATAGGCTTGGGATGAAATCCATTTTTTGGGGCTAGTTTCTTTAGTAGGGGGGCGCTGGTTTGCCACGGGATAAAGTAGGGGCTGAGGCAAGCTACTAGTTGCACGCCAATTGCCGTCTACGGGTAGGTGAGTGACTGTTAGAGTGGGTTTTTCCTCGGTACCGGGGGTTGAGGAGGCTCGTGGCAGCCCGTATTCCTCTCCGCCCCGGAGTCCTTTTTGAGGGGTATTTACCTCGGTATCGAGGGGGCGAGGGAGATACAGTTTTTGTTGGTCTGGGGGGGGTTCGCCATTAAGGAGCATGAGAGGGAATGGCCCTGCTGTGGTGAGGCAACCGAATTTGCGGTCTCGGTCGTCCGAGTATTCACCGCTTTTGCCATGGCGGTGGAGGTGGACGTTCGATAGACCTGCTCGATGGAGGGCGGCATGAAAGGCATGGTTGATGACGTTTGGTAATGGCCAGGCAGCCGTATGTCCTGCCAAGCTTCCTTCCATAGGCCGACCGTCCCGGAAAAATAGGACATCGGTCGGCTGAAGAATGATTAGATGTAGTGTGTTATTGTGATTCATAGGTAGTCTGCCTTTCGGCTAATTGTTGGGTTTCGGGTTCAGTTTCAGGTGATTCTGACTCGAATGTTTCAGTGTTCCTTACGATGAAAGCTACGGTTTGGCAGAGGCCAATTAGTGCAGCGATTTTTTGGCAGGGGGTTTTTAGGCTCCCGTGATTGAGGAACTGAAGGATTGCTTCGCATATCTCCTGGACTTTTGCGGGGTCGTATTTAGGACCTCTCTGGCGCTCGGCGACAAAGGAGATTTCTTTCTCTAAAACTTTGATTGCAACTTGCTCGTCGAAGAAATCAGTTTGATGCGTGTTATCTTTGGGGCTTGCGGTGTGATTTATGTATTTTGATGTGAGTTCGATAAGGCGGTATGGGAACCTGGCACTTATGATTTTGTCTTGCAGAGCCTGTGACATTAAAAGGTAAGCTTCGAGTCCGCCTGAATCCCAGTTGCATCCCCATTGGATAGTTTCACCCGAGCGCTTTATTAAAGTCACGGCAAGAGCGCTGCGGCCGAGTTGTTTTTTGGCGTGCTTCTGTGCGGCCCGGGCTTCTTGGATGACGTCTTGGAGTGGGTGTGTGTAATGGGCAATAGCAATGCCGACTGAACAGTCGGCGGCAGGTCCAGGGACGAGAAATGGGATGGGTTGGTTTTGCTGGTCTACTCGATCGAGGCGTTGGAGAAAGCCTTTATGTTCCCCGTGAAGGAGACAACGTTCGGCGGCGAGTTTCTGGTAGTAAGGCGGAGGCGAGGCTTCCGAATCACGTGCCTGTTTGCGCAGATGTCGGTCTCGCAGTTCGGCGGCATGGCGGTGCAGGGTCTCCTTTATCTTCGGGTCGCCCTGGAACGCCATGCGCAGGGCTTGGGCGCAGGCAAGGGCAGTGTCTGCGGGCAGCAGGGCGAGTACGTCATCGCCGCCAGCGTAAATGAGCCGGCCATCAAACGCCTCGACGATGGGGCGGGCACATAGGAGCGCGAAGTTGGACAAGGCTTCGCTGAATTGTAGGTGGTAGCTGGGATAGAGAGGGCGTTGCGTTTGGAGGAAATTTTTGAACTCAGGTTGCTCAAAATATTGTTTTACCCCGCGGCGTTGACCCTCGAAAACGTCTTTGTAGTCTGCAAGTTGTGTTTCTAGCTTTGGCGTTTTTTCCCCACTAACCCATTTTCCGATCTCGTCACCGTCTAAGGTTAACACTGCAAAATATCTTTCTTTTTCTATTGATTGTTCCTCTTCTTCGATTTCTCTTTCGGGTTCGTGGATGGCAATGCCGCGGGTATTTGGCATTGGGAAGTTCGCGGGGTCAGTTTTTAAATTCCAGGGCTCGGCGGCCAAATAAGCGTAATGCCACACCCGCTTGATAAGCGTAGGAGCTCCCAGCCAGTCGTCATGTTTGAAGAGGGTTGCCCATGGTGCCCCAGCTTTTTCGGCGCGATCCGTCCATGTCCGCCCTCCAGCAACGGCTTCCTCACGACCTGTGAGGGCGTCTTTGTTGTTGAAAGTGCCGACCTGCCAGCCGCCGGTGTTTGCGGCGGGAAAGGCGCGGGTTTGGCGCACGGCATCGAGTTGCCAACTGTTGAATGCGAGAATAACCGACCAGCCGAGGCCGAGGTTGTTAAGCTTGGTTTTGGTGGCGTCGGTGTAGAAGCGCGGGTCGCGATGCTCCATGGGCATTTGTTTTTCCGCCATATCCACAATGGCTTGAACGCGAGCGCGGGCCTGTTGAATAGGCATTTCGCTAGCGAAACCGTCGGCAAGTTTCAGAGCTGCTTCAAGGGAACTGGGCCATGGCGTGACCTGCCATGAAAGGGAGAGGAAGCGTTCGACTTGAGTATCGAAGCGGGCCTTGCGTTGGGCGGCGGTGAAACCGCCTTCGTCAGCCGTCAAGCCTGCTTGCTCACAGGCATTCCAGACGGCATCGCTGATACGTTTCCATTCGTCTTGGATGGCGTTACAAACGGCTTGGGCCAGCTCTGCAGCGTGCGCGTCGGGTACGACGGCGAGGAAGACGTTCGGTAGATTGGGCGTGAGCAGGTCTCGTAATTCCCACTGCAAGGACTCCCAAACTGAGCGCTGGCCGCTGATGGAGACCTTGCTCCAGAGATCTTCGCGCCAGTGGAGGTCAAACAGGGGTTGCTCGCGCAGGTTTGGAAAGATGACGGCGTCTGGACCGACGAGTTCGGAGAGTTTCTTTAGACCAGCGGCCATGAGCCATGAGAGTAAGTAGCTGCCACTCCAGAGGTCGCGGATGCTGCGGGCCGCGGCGATGAACTCCTGAACGGGGCCAAGTTGGAATTTTAGGAAGGCGGGGTGCCAAACTTTATCCGGGCCAACGCAGCCGGCCAATGCTGAGACCACCTGCATGTGTGTCCAAATGGAGTGATCGGGGATGCGGGTGTCGGCCGGCAGGAAGGCTAGGCGGTAATCTTTTTGCATGGCGTGCCGGGGCCAAAGGCGCCAATGAGCGAAGAACCGGGCCCGCCAGCGAGCTGTATCGTTAGGTAGGTTTGCAAGTGAGCTGTCTGTGAGAGCTGGCTGAGTGGTGTTCTCACCTTCGAAAGCTGTCTCGACGGTGGTGAATTCCTCGTGGAACGGGAAGGGCGTTCCGTTCAACGGATGCCGAAAGGCGTTGCGGATTCCGTCGAAGGCACATCGCAAGGCTGCTAAGCGGGATGATGGAAACGGCAAGCGGTCCGCAGTAGCGGCAGTCTCGTCAGCATAATCGAAATACTTGCCCACTTCAGTGTCTATGAAGCCGGCCTGGCGGAAGGCAGCATCGGCCCGTTCGCCATGTGTGGCGATATCCAGGGCCTTACTTGGTGGGTCGTGCAGGTATGCTGCAAGTTTCGCTTTCCAGAATTCAGGATTGTTATTCATGGTCTCCATATTAGATGGTCATTAGTGTCATTTAAGTGTTTTGAGAGTCCCATGTGATTTGCTGAACCATCGGGTCATTTGTTGGCGATTTTGTGTTCTCGTGTTTGGGTTGGTCGATCAGGGTTTTGCATAAATTGCAGGGGAATTTTATCATGGGATTGAGGCATTGTGTTGAATGGGAACGTACTTGGACGTCTTAGTTGTCCAGCGGCAGTCCAACCCATACTTACCTACCAGCTTAGTGCTTTTAAAGTTTTACGTCAAGCAGAGCTCTGTAGTGTTTGTGTGTAAGTAGGATTGTGCGGATGTTAAGGTGCATGGAATGGTGGTGAGAGTATTAGTATTCGTGCAATTTGGCCAGGTTGAAAAGGGACTTTGGTAGTTTTTGTGTGTTAGGGGCACATTGGAAATTAGCGCCGAATATTGATGCTGGATGACTTCAGGCAGGGTAGCCGTGGGGTTATTGGAAGGTATGTGTGGAGTGACATTTATTGGCCCCGTGTCTTTGATTCGTACTGCAAAGCAATTTAGTTCTGTGAGGGTATTAAAAATTATTGGAGAGGAGAGAGTTTTTGGGGCGTCAGTGTTGTAAAGTTTTGATAGTTTTTGGTGGGGCTAGTGGATACGGTTAATCCAGGAGTGTTGGTGGCTCGCCAACCTTGGTTTGGTTGAAAATAGGAGAGTCTCGGGTGGCGAGGAGGGGTTTAGCGCCTCACTTCGAAATGTTTTTTGACCTTATAGGGTGGAAAAAAGGAATGCTAAGGCTTGGTTAGGGTTGAGTAAAGTGGAGATGTGAGTAAGGGTTTGAGTGGGGAGCTACTTCAGGTTTGACCACGGGGGGGGTGCTATGTATCGTAGTGTTCGATCTTTGCGGTTATGTTTGGCACATTAAGAAAGCATCAGAAATGGTTGTGGGTTGCGCTGATTTTCGTGACCGCGGTTTCATTTATTGTATATTTCACACCGTCTGGGCGAGCGCCTGCTATTCGGTCTAGGGGAGGGGATTTAGGTTCGGTTGCAGGGCGAAAAGTAGACCTGGACGAGTTATGGCAGGTGAAGAATGAGGTTCGAATAGGCTACTGGCTTACATATGGGAATTGGCCTGATTATGATGCGCGGGCTCGGGAGATTGGTTTTGATGAGAATGGCATTACGAGGGAAGCGTATAAACGGATCTTGCTAATAAGGAAGGCTGAGGAGATGGGGATTGTACCCAGTGCAGAGCAAGTTGCTATGGGGGTAAAAAATCTGATGGCCCAGATAGTACGGGCTAACCAAGTTGATCCATTGCAATTCGAACGGGCTATTTTATTGCCCGGGCGCGTTACACTTGATGATTTTGCCCGTTTTGTGCGACACAACATAATGATTAATAATTTAGCCACGGTAGTGGGTAGTGTTGGGGGGTGTTTAACGCCAGAGGAACTGGAGCGCTTGTATGAATACGAGAACAGGGAAATTGTAACGGTGGTTATGCCAGTTTTGGGATCGAACTTTTTATCTCGTGTATCGTTGGATCCGAAGGCATTGGCCGAGTATTACTCGAATCACATTGATAGGTACACTTTACCGGAGCGAGTCCAGGTAAGGTATGTACATTTTGCCATGACTAACTATATAGGGCAGGCTTGGGAATTTATCACTAAGCTACCTGATTTCAGCAATGAAGTTGAACGGGCTTATGCACGGTTGCAGAGCAATAATGTGACATCTGGATCTCCTGAAGAAATAAAGGGTCGGATTGTTACGAATTATTTAAATGGGGTTGCGTTAGATTTTGCTAAGCGGAGTGCGAATGCGTTTGGTCGTGCAGTATTTGATCATGATCCCATTACGTTAGAGGTCTTTTTACAAGTGGCATCAACTTCGAATTTATCTGTTAATGTTACACCGCCGTTTTCTCGGAGTGAAACGCCTCCGGGATTGAATGTGGACGAAGAGTTTGTACGTGCGGCATTTAGGTTGACTTCAAATCAGCCGGTGAGTGAGCCGGTGGTTCAAGCAGACGGGGTGTACATTTTAGCTTTGGAAAAACGGCTGTCGCGGGAGGTGTTACCGCTGGATGCGGTTCGTGAGAGGGTTGAGCATGATTTAAGATGGGATTTGGCTGTTAAACTGGCGCAAGAAGAAGGCGTTAAAATCCATGCCGGGATTACAAATGGACTTAGAAACGGAAAAACTTTTGATAGCGTTTGTGCGGAGTTACGTTTGGGTGTAATTTCGCCTAAGCCTTTTGCGCGCAGAACACAAATATTACCTGAGTTGGAGGGTATGTTGCCATCTGCTTTGGTTCGTGACACGGCATTTAAGCTACGGCAAGGCGAATGCAGTGAGTTTGTGCCGACAGTGAATGGTGGGTTTATAGTTTATGTGAAAGACGTGCTTCCGGTGGACAGGTCCAAGATGCAGAGTGAGATGGGGCAATTTCGAGAGACCTTATTGCAAGTTGCGCGAATGGAGTTATTCCAAGCTTGGTTTAGGGAATTAGCAAGGGTTGAGTTAGCTTCGACACCCGTTGCACAGTTGAATAGTGGGACGAGTGGAGAAAGGTAACAAGTGTGTGAAAGGGGATTGAGGGATATGAGTGAAACAGCGCGGTCAGAAGTTATTAAGCTGACAGCGCCGGATCGGTATTGTTGGGAGGTACCAATTTTGTACGAAGACGAGTATATTCTTGCGTTGAACAAACCCTCGAACTTGCTTGTAGCACCTGATCAATCTCAGCGGCCGAACTTGATGCGTATGATTCAGGATGCGGTTGTTAAGGGTCGGCCGTGGGTTAAGGAGCGCAATATTACATATTTAATGAACGTGCATCGTTTGGATTTGGAGACGTCGGGTGTCTTACTTTTGGGGAAGAGTAAAGAGGTGGTATCAGCATTGACAAAGCTATTCGAGAGCCGTGAGATGAAGAAGGAGTATGTGGCCTTGGTACATGGTCGGGTTGAGTCGGACAAGTTTGAGGTTGCAGTTAAGTTAGAGCCGCACCCGAAACGGTATGGTTTATGGCGAGTGGGTAAGCGGGGAAAGCCCAGTCATACGGAGTTTGTAGTGGAGGAACGTTTTATTGGGTATACGTTGGTGCGATGTTTTCCTACCACGGGACGTAGTCACCAGATCAGAGTTCACTTACAGTATTTGGGTCATCCGATTGTTGGTGATGCGGATTATGGAGGTGCTCCTTTATATTTATCCCGGATAAAGCCAGACTACAAACGCAAGAAAGGTGAAGAGGAAAGGCCTTTGATGGGCAGTTTAGCTCTTCATGCGGAGAAGTTGGAGTTCGTTCATCCGATGACAGGGAATTTGGTATTGATAGTAGCGCCCTGGCCCAAGCATCTTCAGGTGGCTGTTAAGTATTTGCGTCGTTATGCCAAAGTTTGAGTAGGGGGTTATGATAAGGCCCACTTTAGGATGGCTTTTTGGACGTGGAGGCGATTTTCTGCCTGGTCGAAAATCGTTTTTGCGTGAGCTTCGAAAGTTTCTTCGTCGATTTCTTTTCCGCGGTAGGCTGGTAAGCAATGCATTACTAGCGCATCGGGTTTAGCAACCGAGAGGAGGGTTTTGTTTATTTGATACCCGGTGAAGCGTAGTAGTCTTTCCTGAGATTCGGATTCTTTACCCATGGAGACCCAGACGTCGGTGTATAAAACTTCAGCGCCACGTGCGGCTTCGATGGGATCTGTGGTGCATGTGACATAATCGGCTGTTTTGAGGAGGACTTCTTGGGGTGGGAAGTATTCTTTAGGGGAGGCGATGTAGAGTTGGAATTGCAATTTTTTTGCAGCCCACATCCAACTACGTGCTACATTGCAAGCGCCATCACCAATAAAAGCTATTTTTTTGCCTTTGATGGAGCCACGCTTTTCTTCATAGGTGAAGATATCGGATAGGATTTGGCATGGATGTTCCTCGTCGGTGAGAGCGTTAATAGTGGGTATTTGGGCGTACCGGGCGAATTCCTCCACGTCTGATTGAGCGTATGTTCGAATGATTGCGCCGTGGACCATTCTGCCAAGGACTCTGGCGGTGTCTCGGATTGGTTCGCCGCGTCCAAGTTGTGTTTCGGCTGCACTAAGGAAGATTGTGTTCCCGCCCAGCTCATGGATACCAACCTCGAATGATACACGTGTCCGGGTAGATGCTTTTGTGAATAGGAGTGCCCATGTTTGGCCGGCCAGAATGGGAGTGTTAGTTTTCCCGCGGCCTGCTTTCATTTGCCGGGCTTCATGTAAGATTATTTGTATGTCTTGTGGGTCGAGCTGTTCAATTGTGAGGAGGTGTTTCATGGTAGGTTATGGTGGTGTTCATGTTTTGTTTATTGATTTGATTGCCTGTTCTATGATGGTGAGAGCTTCTTCGGCTTCTTGTTGTGTTAAGTTGATTGGGGGCAAAAGCCGGACCACACAGGTGCCGGCAGGTACTGCCAACAGTCCGTGTTGGTGCAATATATTTACAAACTGGATTGAAGATGGTTTTGCAAGGGCGGCGAAAGCTGGGATTTCGCTTTTGTCAAGGAGTTCAATTCCGAGCATAAGGCCTACGCCTCGAACGTCTTTGATTACCGATGGATATGTGGCGGCAAGACGTTGAAGTTGTGTCAGTAGCCAAGACCCGATTTGTCGCACATGAGTTGGGAGGTTATCGCGTTCAATTATCTCCAAAACTTTTAATGCGACGGTGCATGCGAGTGGTGAACCACCGTAGGTTGAGGCGTGTGAGCCTGGGTCGAGTAAATCGGCGTATTTGTCACGCACCCAGAATGCGCCAATTGGGAAGCCGTTGCCGAGGGATTTGGCGAGTGAGACGCCATCGGGTAGAAACGCCCGGATGAGTTCGGGGTTTTGCCCTTCCAAGATTGTTTGGTAGCCTAGGAATCTGCCTGTTCGGTAAATTCCACATTGGACCTCATCGAAAAGTAGCAGGAGGTTGTATTTATTGCAGAGTTCCCGTAAACCAATCAAAAATTCTGGGGTGGCAGGGTGAATTCCGCCTTCGCCCTGGATGGGTTCTATCATAATTGCAGCCGTTGCCGGGGAAATAGCTTCTTCAATAGCTTTGAGGTTATTGAATGGGACATGCCTGAAGCCCGGCACCATTGGGCCGAAGTTGCGTTTAACTTTTTCCTGTCCGGTGGCTGAGATACCAGCAAGGGTACGTCCGTGGAAGGAGTTAATCGCAGTTAGAATTTCAAATCGCCCTTCCTCGTGTCCGTATCTACGAACTAATTTAAAAAGCCCTTCATTTGCTTCTGCCCCGCTGTTGCAGAAGAATACTTTGCCCGGGCCGATTCTGTGGACGAGTCTACGTGCGAGTTCGCCTTGTTGTGGGATGTAGTAAAGGTTAGAGACGTGGGTGAGGGTTTTTGCCTGTCTGGCTATGGTTTCTGCGATTTCTGGATGGGCATGTCCTAAGCAGCAAACTGCGATTCCAGATGCGAAGTCGAGGTATTTTTTTCCATTTATATCAAATAGATACCGCCCTTCACCCTTAATGAATGCGATGTCAAACCTAGCGTAACTGGGGATGACGAATGTTTGGACTAGATCACGGATTGGGGTGAATCCATCTCCAGGTTCTATACTTTGAAGTTCGTTTGGGTATTGTTTTTGCACAGCGATGGTTATAACACTATTTCGGTTCCTATACCAGTATCGGTAAACACTTCGATTAGGATAGAGTGGGGCAAGCGGGCGTCAACCATTGAAACTTTTTCAACGCCTGCGCGAACGGCTCTTACTGCGGTGTTAACCTTTGGAATCATACCACCATTTATGATGCCGCGTGATTTTAACGTTTCCAACTCGTGTAGTGTGACAGTTGATAAGAGTGTTGAGGGATCGTTAGGATTCATCATTAAACCTGGCACATCAGTCATGTAAATCAGTTTTCGGGCGCGGAGTGCGATGGCTGTTTCTGCGGCAGCTGTGTCGGCGTTGCAATTGTATATTTTCCCGTCGGGACCTTTAGCTGTTGGGCTGATTACCGGGATCTTGCATGAGTTTAGAGCATTGTTTATGAACTCAGTGTTTACGTTGTTAATTTCTCCTACGTATCCGAGGTCGATTGATTGGCCGTCTGGTGTTTGGATAGTGGCTTTACAACAAGAATACACCTGGATTCCTAGGAGTCCAACTGCTTGACCGCCTGCTTCGTTGATGGTTTGAACGATTTGGGGATTTATTTGATGGTTTAGTACTTGCTCAACGATCTCGATGGTTTTTTCGTCGGTGATTCTGTAGCCGTGTACAAATTTTGGGGTTAAGTTAGCGGATTTCATTGCACGTGAGATTGCTTTACCGCCTCCATGGACTATCACGGGTTTGATTCCGACAAGTTGGAGGAACACGATGTCTTTTGCAATTTCTCGCATGTGCGGCAGAGGGTCATCCGTATCCATGAAACTGCCGCCGTATTTAATGACGAAGACTGAATCACGGTATTTTTGTATGTAAGGTAACGCCTCTAATAGAATGGCCGCTTTGGTAACCTGCTGTGGGTGTGTTAGATTGGTGGTAGTCATAGCACTGGTTTAAATCAAGGGTCCCAAGGTCAGCCTCCGAGTGATTCAGGGTTTGACACGTCGCCTTTGTTAAATTCGACGTAGGCCTCGGTTAAATCGGCAGCGTACATATGCGAGCTGTATTTGCCGGAGTTAAGGTCGATATGGATTACAAATTCGTTTGGTTGTACAGCTTTGCATAGTTGTTTGAACGGGACCGTGGTTGGGGCGCCCTTTTTGACGCACCAGAGTATCTGGGTTGAGTCGGTGTGGGAGTACCCAATATCTATTTTAGTGGGGTCTATTTTGACTGGGCTGTATCCGATGGCTGCCATGATTCTTCCCCAATTGGGGTCTCCGCCATGCCAGCTCGTTTTCACCAGTGGGCTATTGGCTACTGTTCGAGCGACTGCATCGGCTTGCTTGTGAGAGGCTGCTCCTGTGACTTTTATTAGCACGACGCGGTGTACACCTTCTCCGTCATAAACAATCATTCTGGCTAGTTCCTTGCAGACGTAGCATAGTGCTTCAAAGAACGCTTTGGCTAATTGGTGTTTAAGCCCTGATTGTCCTTTGAAATCGGCCAGTGTTATTGTGGGGTTCCCAGCGAGACCGTTAGCTAGGATTATTACCGTATCGTTTGTACTGGTGTCGCCGTCAACAGTGATTTTATTGAAGCTCTCTGCGACCGCTTCAATTAGGCAGCGTTGGAGGGCGACAGTAGAAATTGATACATCTGTGGTAAGGAAACATAGCATAGTGGCATGGAAAAGGTTGGCTGGCATAGAAGGTGGGTGTTGCCCTTTCGGACTCATCTGGGGGTGTATCATTCCTGCACCTTTGCAAATGCCTCCAATTTTGACAGTGTAGTTTTTAATCTTGAATTCTACTGCAATTTCTTTAGGGCGTGTGTCGCTAGTCATTATTGCTATTGCGGCCAAGTGTGCATCTTGGGGGGTAGTTCCGAGTGCTTGCGTGATTTTTTTTATACCTTCTTCCACCCGATCCATCGGGAGCGGAATTCCGATGCGCCCAGTGGACGCAACCAATATCTGTGAGGGGTGAATAGGCAGGTTTTTGACAATGCCCTTAAGGTTACCACTATAGGCGGTTTGTGTGATGGCGTGGGCTGTTAAACGACACATTTTTTGGGCGTCTCGTATGCCTTGCTGACCGGTGCAAGCATTGGCGTTGCCTGAATTTGCAATAATAGCCCGTACAGTTTTTGATTTAATGTGTTTAAGTGAGACGATAACTGGAGCTGCTTTAACATGATTTGTGGTAAACATGCCAGCTGCTACTGCAGGGACTTCAGATAGAATGAGGGCCAGATCAGGTTTTTGCCCTTTTTCGGAACCTTTCCCGGTGCCGATTTGTTTGATGTTGCAAAAGACTCCACCTGCGCGGTACCCGATTGGTGCTACTACGCTACCTTCAATCAGTTTTAAATCTGGGCTCATGGCTGACTGTCCTA
The DNA here is from genome assembly GCA_964654645.1 of uncultured Verrucomicrobiota bacterium. Classification (GTDB taxonomy): domain Bacteria; phylum Verrucomicrobiota; class Verrucomicrobiia; order Limisphaerales; family CAZZJO01; genus CAZZJO01. The sequence continues at coordinate 25,173 of CAZZJO010000011.1, forward strand.
GATCTATTAAGGTTTTTGGGCAATTATCACAAGCCTTGAGGTTTGAATTGGGACACCTTTTTCATTGCTATGGGCTATGGATGCATAAGCATCGATTATTTCTTTAATAAACGGGTCTCGGTATTCTATAGGCACCCGTTGAATATAGGGGAGCCACAGTTTTCGGATCCAGTTAGCCAAAGATTCTAGGTCTGGGAAGAACATGGTTTCATTGAGTTGCTCGCATTTGAGAATTTTGAAATTTGCTTCTATGAGGAGGTGACTGTATTCGATCGCTGTAGGTAGAAAGAATGGTTTGCGAAAATTGCGAAACCATGCCCGCCACGGATGTTTTCGAATGATTTTACGGATGGCTAGGAAAATTTCCTGAGCATTGTGTTTTGCTGCCAAGCATGCATGGAGTTTGCCGCCTGGGATAAGCACTTGCCAGGCACTGCGTAGGAAGTCTGATTGTTCTTTAAACCAATGAAGGGTTGCATTCGAGTACACGATGTTGAATTTGCAGGGGAGCGAGATATTCCGGGCATCCATCACAATAAATTGGAGATTCGGGTAAGTAACTTTCGGGTATTTAGCGCTAGCATATTCGATCATCGGGATTGAGTTATCGATGCCGATGACAGAGCCGTTGGGTACAAGTGAGGCGAGCTTGGCTGTGATTCGCCCGGTACCACAACCTACATCAAGAATATGGTAATTGGTGGAGAGCGATAGTGTGTTAATTAGGTCTTCGGCCCATTGGACCTGTGGCCCCTGAAGTACCTCGTATCCTACTGGATCCCAACTATGGGTGGGCACCTCGGCTTGCATTGTTAGGCTAATCCGAGGGTTTCATTCAGATTGTAGGCAATATTCATGCATTGAACCGCTTGTCCACTTGCACCTTTGATGAGGTTATCAATTGCGCTCATTATAATTAGTTTTCCAGTCCGTGGGTCTATTCTCCATGCGATATCAATGTAATTGGTGCCGATAACATGTTTTGTGTCAGGCAGACGTTTATCACCAAGGAGTCGAACAAACGGTTCGTGTTTGTATGCGTTTTGATAAGTTTGGGTAACTTCCGCGAGAAATGCTTGGGCAGAAGTGCCAAGTACCGGTCCTCCAATTGGTTGTCCGAAGATTGTGCTTACAATACCCCTATTTGTTGGTACTAGGTGTGGCACAAACTGGATAGTTACAGGTTGGCCTGCAGCAATTGAAAGTTCTTGTTCAATTTCGGAGAGGTGTCTATGCTTGGGGACCCCATAAGGTCGCACGCTCTCATTACATTCGCAAAATAAGTAATCCACCTCGGTTTTTCTGCCCGCTCCACTGACGCCGCTTAACGAAGCAACGATTATACTCGCAGGATCGAGCATCTTTCTTTGCAGAAGCGGGATGAGAGGTAAGAGAATGCTAGTTGGATAGCATCCTGGACACGCAACGAGTTGCGCGGTTCGGATCTTCTCGCGGTAAATTTCCGGAAGGCCATAAACAGCGAGGGATAAAAGCTCAGGAGCGGGACAAGTATGGCCATAAAATTCTTGGTATACATTTGGGTCCCGGAGGCGAAAATCTGCGCTGAGGTCGAAGACTCGTTTGCCTTGTTTAATGAGTGGAATGGCATATTCTGCCGCTACTCCGTGGGGGAGTGCTAGAAAAACAGCCTCAGCCACAAGGCTTATTGCAGTTACGTCTGCTTGCACGAATTGTAGTTTTTCTGCCTTGGGTAGTTTGGCCAGCCGCGGAAAAACCTCAGCTAATGGTTTACCTGCATATTGTCTTGAAGTTATCGCTGTTAGTTCCACGTAGGGATGGCCTAAGAGGATTCTAACAAGTTCTTCTCCGGAGTATCCGCTGGCGCCTATGACTGCAACTGGCAGTTTAGGTTTCATTGACAGTGTTTCTATCAAAACCACCTGGTTGGATTAAAGTAAAAACCCTGCCTTCCGTACTAAGACTCGGCAGGGTAAACGGACAGTGTATAGGTAAATTTCTATTACCGTTTGGAGAATTGGAACCGTTTTCGGGCGCCGGGTTGCCCAGCCTTCTTCCGCTCTTTCTTACGAGGATCACGGGTGAGCCAACCGGCTGCTCGGAGGATTGGGCGCAGTGTAGGATCAAACTGTAGTAATGCGCGTGCGATGCCGTGTCTGATAGCTTCAGCTTGGCCCACTACCCCACCACCTTTGACGTTAACGAAAATGTCAAATCGTTCCTTGTTTGATGTCGCTGTGAGTGGTTGAAGTAGTTTCTCTCTATGCGATTCCACTGGGAAATATTCTTCTAAGGCACGTCCGTTTATCACGATTTTTCCAGAACCGAGAATCATTCGCACGCGGGCTGTAGCTGTCTTACGTCGCCCTGTGGCCCAGATTACTGATGGTGGTTGAGCTTGTGAAGCTGTTTGAACTGTACCAGTTAAGGTTTCGGGAACTGTGGTTATGGAATTTTGGGCATTCTCCATAGCTGAAATTCAGTTTGTGTGTTTTTAGGATTCGATTTTGATTGGTTCGGGCTTTTGGGCTTGATGAGGATGTTTAGGTCCCCGGTAGACCTTTACCTTTGTCAAAAGGGATCGACCAAGGCGATTTTTGGGGAGCATGCCCCATACTGCGTGTAAGATCAGCCATTCGGGCTTTTTAGCTCGAATTTCAGCTACAGTCTTGTAATGTTCGCCGCCACGCCACCCGGAATAGAACATGTACTTTTTCTCGGTTTCTTTCTTGCCTGTGAGGCGGACCTTTTCAGCATTGATTACGACTACGAACGCTCCAGTATCCAGGTGTGGGGTAAATATTGGTGTGTTCTTGCCGCGCACTATATTGGCAATTTTCGCAGCAAGTCGCCCTAATATTTGACCATCCGCATCAATCAAGTACCACTTTCGCGCGTTTGGATCTACTTTTGGAACAAAAGTTTTCATTTCGACTTTCGCTTAAAACAGCAGGTGAAATTATATTTTGGGCAAATCAAAGTCAATCACAGTTTGTTTTGCATAGGCGTTAAGCTGAGGGTGGGCCCAATTGGGTTTGCTAAGGGGGTGGCAACACCCGTCATATCCTGGGCAAAGGGAAATTTTAGGTGGCGGCATGCTCTGAGGTACAGGATCCAATGCGTTAAGTGATCGCATCAACGGCAGTTAGTTGGCACGGGATTGCCTAAAATTTAAGTGGTTTCTTCGAAAAAATATTCTCAGATTTTGATTGAGTTAAGGGTGTCTGGAGGAGCAGAGCACGGTTTTGCGTTGTTAGGGGCTTTTGAAGATGGGGTAACAATCGGCAAGTGGATTTGATTGAAATGGATCTTAGGGATTTTAATCGTAGGGTTAAGTCATGATTGGGGATGGACTCGTGATAAACCGAGAAAACTCGTTAAACAGTTCTGGGCATGATTAAGTCGGTAAAATGTGGGTGAGTTGAAGTGGACGCTCTAATGGGTATTGAGGGTTTTAGGGCATATAGGGTATAGTCTTGTTATGATAAGGACTGGGATTGGTTACGACGTGCATCCTTTTAAGGAGGGACGGAAGTTAATATTAGGTGGGGTGCATATTCCATACTACAAGGGGTTGGAGGGTCATTCGGATGCAGATGCTTTGATTCACGCGATTTGTGATGCGGTCCTGGGAGCGATGGGGCTGAATGACATAGGACACCTTTTTCCCAGCACAGATCCAAGGTGGAAAGATTGTCCTAGTAAGGTATTTCTCGAGTACGTTCGGGATTTGGCTTTGTCGAAGGGTTGCCGCGTTTTGAATGTGGATGCTACGGTGATTGCGGAAGAACCAAAAATTGCACCGCATATAGCCCGAATGAAGGAAGTAGTCGCGTCGGCGCTGGGGATAAAACCGCAGGAAGTAAACATTAAGGCCACTACTAATGAGGGTTTGGGATTTGTAGGTCGTGGTGAAGGTATAGCGTGTTTGGCAGTTGCGACAGTTGATGTGGCTTTTTGATTGGGCAGTGGGGGCTTTAAAAGGATGTTGTTGGGATATGGCAAAAGGAGAGATAGGATGGACCCGTAAGACAGCTGATGGGGAAAGGGTTTTTGTATATGTTCACATGGTAGGTGAAAACTGGAAGTTTTATTTCCGCAAATCCCGGAATGAGAGATGGACGAGATTGGAGACCCCACCCTTAGAGGATTGGATTGAGCTGTATCACTGTATGCAGAAATTGGTTGCTCGGAAGCGGGCTGAACCAGCCATATTAGTTAAATTGAGAAAGCGGATACGGGAATTGTTCCCGGATGCGGAAATTTGAATCGTCTTTTAGTGTGGACTGAGAATTGTCAACCGTGTTAAGAAGCCGTAGATTTTCACAGGTTTTTGCTGTATTTAAGGTTAGGCGGAAGGGTGGCTGAGTGGTTGAAGGCACCTGACTCGAAATCAGGAGTAGGCGCAAGCCTACCGTGGGTTCGAATCCCACCCCTTCCGCCACTGTAATTTGTGACAGTGGCGAGATCATCCATTTGTGGGAGGCTAAATTGCTTGCAATGGTAGTCCCCTAAACTGCATTCTAAAAGTAATTATTAAAAGTAGAGATATGAGAAAGATGAGCGTTGTAAAGTTCTTGATCAAAAAAGGCGGTTTAATTGTGGTCGGTTTAATTGTAGGAGGCATAGGTAGAGCGGCAATTAGTCATGCTGGTGCGACCGAGTTGAAGGATTGGGAAAATCCTAAGTTGACTGGGATTAATAATTTACCGCCTCGCGCCTCGATGGTTATTTGTCCCAACGAGGAAGTGGCGTTGCAAATTAGGTATACTGCGAATGAAGAACGGATTAAATCGCCGTTTTATCTTTCGCTGAACGGGTTGTGGAAATATAAGTACGCGTCCAATCGTCTGGCACGAATTCCGGATTTTTGGCGTGTTGAATTTGATGATAGTTCGTGGACGAATATTACGGTGCCGTCAAACGTAGAGATAGAGGGTTACGGCATTCCAATTTACGTGAATGTGCGTTATCCATGGCGGCAACCGTGGACGCCTCCGTTTGTACCAGATGACGATCCGAATAACACGGTGAATATGTATCGACGTACTTTCACTATTCCTGAGGGGTGGAGAGGGAAACGAATTCTGTTAACATTTGATGGGGTTAACTCATTCTTTTATGTGTGGATTAATGGTGAGTTTGTAGGGATGGGTAAAGACAGTCGGACCCCAGTTGAATTTGACATTACACGTTTTTTGAAACCTGGGACAAACCTTATAGCGGTGGAGAATTTCAGGTGGTGCGATGGGTCGTACTTGGAGGATCAAGATTTTTGGCGGTTGAGCGGGATATTTAGGGATGTGTATTTGTGGGCTGTCCCAAAGGTGCATATTCGCGATTTCGAGGTAGTGCCTGACCTTGATAAACAATATGTGAATGGTTCGTTGAAGATCAAACTTTGGATTGAAAATCACTCCGAGAGGCCGGAAGACGTTGTAGCAACGGCGCGGTTGCTAGATCCGGCGGGTACTCCTGTAGCTGTAGTTTCTGGAAAAGTTAGTGTTGCTTCAGGTAGCGAAAAGAACCATGAGTTTGAGATGCTGGTTTCTAATCCGGCAAAATGGTCAGCGGAAACGCCAAATTTGTACAAACTGCTTTTGACCCTGAGGAATTCAGCCGGAGAGGTTTTGGAGGTTATCCCTGTAAACGTGGGATTTCGCAAAGTTGAGATTAAAGACGGTAACCTGCTAGTGAACGGTCAACGAATCCTTATTAAGGGAGTTAATCGTCACGAACATGATCCCGATCGTGGGCATGCTATTACAGTGGAAAGCATGATACGAGATATTGTTACCATGAAGCGTTTCAATATAAACACGGTACGGACTTCACACTATCCCAACCAGCCTGCTTGGTATGACTTGTGTGATATTTATGGGATTTACTTGATTAATGAAGCAAATGTTGAAAGTCATGGGATGGGTTATGGGGAGAGATCTTTGGCAAAGAATCCAGAATGGTTAGAAGCCCACATGAACCGGACGGTTAGGATGGTTGAGCGGGATAAGAATCATCCTTCGGTGATCATTTGGTCGTTGGGTAACGAGGCTGGGGACGGGACTAACTTTGCTGCAACGGCAGCATGGGTAAAACGGCGTGATCCTACAAGACCCGTCCATTATGAGCAGGCTCGGTTCCAACCCTATGTTGATATCATGTGCCCAATGTATCCACGTCCGCGGGAGCTTTTTGAATATTCATCGCGACCACAAGTTAAGCCTTACATAATGTGCGAGTATTCACATGCTATGGGTAATAGTTCAGGTAATATGTGGAAGTACTGGGAGCTAATTTACACTCGCCCGTATTTACAAGGTGGTTGTATTTGGGATTGGGTGGACCAAGCCTTTCGCCAGCCGCAATCAAAACCAAAATACAGTGGTTTTGTAAAGGTGAGCCCTGGAGAAAAGACTTTCTGGGCGTATGGCGGTGATTTTGGGCCAAGGGGCACCCCAAGCGATGATAATTTCTGCTGTAATGGGTTAGTAACCCCGGACAGAGAGCCGCACCCTGGATTGTATGAGGTTTCACATATCTATCAATATGTCCATTGCAAGTTAGTGGGGCCACGGACTGTCTCGATCAAAAACTGGTTTGATTTCTTAAACTTGCAAGACATTGTATATGGAGAGTGGAGTGTCACGGCTAATGGTCGAGTAATCCGAGCGGGAAGGCTCCCAGATTTAAATCTTCCACCACGGGGAGAAACGAATGTGGTAATTCCAATAAAATCGTTTTTGGTTGAACCCGGAGTTGAATATTTCTTGAACCTAGTTTTTAAGCTTCGAAAGGATACTTTGTGGGCAAAAGCAGGTTATCAGATTGCTTGGGATCAATTTAAATTACCCGATTATAAGGCGCCTGGAATGCAGATTGGTGAATCTGGGCGTGGTTCCTTGAAGATACAAGATGGGAACGACGCTGTGACAGTTACAGGAAAAGATTTTATAGCCCGGTTCGATCGAAATACCGGTGCACTCGTGTCACTTAAGTATCATGGGGTTGAGACCATTCGCACGCCCCTGAGGCCTGATTTTTGGCGGGCGCCTACAGACAATGATAGGGGAAGAAATATGGTTCGTAGCCAAGGTATTTGGAAGCGCGCACATGAAGATTTCGTGGTCACTAATGTGACGGTCATTAAAGAGCGGAATACTTTAGAGGTACGCTCGCTCGCGTTCTTGAAGACAGTTAATGCAAATTGGGAGACCTCATACAAGGTCTACCCAGACGGATATATTTTGGTTAAAGCGCGGTTTATACCATGGAACACGAATTTGCCCTCGTTGCCACGCTTAGGTATGCAAATGACGTTGCCTGCAGAGTATAACTTCATCTCATGGCTGGGACCTGGTCCTCATGAGACTTATTGCGACAGAAAAGATGCGCCAGTGAACAAATACGCTGGAATGGTAGATGAACAGTTTTACATCCATTACACTGAACCTGGTGAGAGTGGGAACAAAGTCGATGTGCGGTGGGTTGCTTTAAGGAATAGCAAAGGGATTGGATTACTTGCTGGGGCTTGTTTGGGGGAAACTGGGCCTGTAAATTTCCTCAGTGTTAATGCACTTCCATACACCGCAGATGACTTGGAAAAAGCCAAACATCCTCATGAGTTAACGAAGCGTGATTTTGTGGTTCTAAACCTTGATTTGAAGCAGATGGGTGTTGGCGGCGACGACAGTTGGGGGGCATGGCCACATCCTGAGTATCAGATTCCTTGTCAACAGTATGAGTACAGTTTTTGGCTCAAGCCGATAGGTCCTAAGGATAGTCCTGAAAAACTCGCTGCAAAGGCTAAGTTCTAAATAGCAGATCCGGAAGAATTATATGGGCTGCTACTGGTGCATGATCAAGCCGTAGCAGCCCTTTTTCATGCCAAAAAGTAGAATTAGAAAAGCCGTCCGAACTTAGCAAATCATCCCTCATTAGGATAAACATTTTCGATTCCCCCTTTGAGGGTATAATAAAGAGTGATTGTTGCCTGGTTTGAAATTTGAATTAGTGGCCATAAGAGGCTGGTTGGGTGAGTTAGAAAAAATGGGGTAGGATATTGAAAGCAATCTCAATAGGGGTACGCCGATGGGAAAATCGTCGATTTATAGCACGAGTATGAATGTTGGAGTTGGTTAAGTTGAGTGCGGGGCTTGACTGAACGCGGAGTATGGGATCTTAGATCAGAAAATCAGCTAATCATGAATGGTTGGATGAATCGTACCACAGCTTCTTTCTTTTTCCCGGAGCGTGTGCAGTACTCGGTTAACTGGTCTTGGCCGATTGCGTTAATGTTAAAGTAGTGAGCTGCAGGATGAATGATGTAAAGGCCACACACGCTGCTGGCGGGAATCATCATGAATGTTTCGGTTAGTTCAATGCCAGCTAATTGTTTAACTGAGAGCAGTTTCCAAAGGGTGTCTTTTTCGCTGTGGTCTGGCCAGATTGGATAGCCAGCCGCCGGACGGATCCCAATTGGTTTTAGGTTTTGTAACTTGGACAGAGGGTCGAATGGAATTCCTAACCAGAGTGCGGTTACAAGACGGTGTGCAAATTCGGAAAATGCTTCGGCTAACCTGTCTGACAGCACCTCTGCCATAAGGCTTAAATAGGTGTCATTTTGAGTTGCGTAAGTTTCAATGAGTTGAGAGAGGCCGTGACCAGCTGTTAAAGCAAAAGCGCCAACGTATGCATAGGTACCTGAGTTGTCTCTTGGGAGAAAGTCCGTTAAACATGGGCATGGTTCTGAGTCGCTTTTAGGTCCTTGTTCTCTGAAGAAATGGAGCTTAAGAGGTTGCTGTGGCCAACCGTTTGATGGAGGGATTGTGATTTCTTCATGGTTTACGATGGCTGGGAAAACTCCAATTACCCCAGCAGGGTGCAAAAGGTTTTGGTGTGCCATTTGTTGGAGTAAAGCCTGTGCATCAGAGTAGAGACGTTGTGCCTCGAGACCAACGGAAGGATCCTCTAATATAGCGGGGTATGAACCTTGGAGTTCCCATGCGTTCAAGAAAGCAGTCCAATTTAAGTACGGTATCAAATCGCTTAATGTAATCTTAATTATCAAGGTGCCCACTGGGACATGTACAGAGGCAGAAGATATCTTCTGGATGTGTGCAGGGGTGCCGAGAATAGCCAGGCCATGCCATTTAGGTGAGGTAAAATTAGGTTGAGTTATTTTTGCTGGTCTAGCTCTGGCGTCCTGGATTGGGATGCACTTACGTCCGAAGCGTGAAAAAAATTGTTCCTGCAAACTCTGATATTCGCTCCTTATTCGATTCCAAAACGTCTGTCGTTCGTTTGGGTCTAGCAGCGAATTTGCCACGGGCACAGCTTTTGAGGCGTCTGGCACGTGAACGACAGGGCCTTTATATCGTGGAGCGATTTTTATAGCTGTGTAAAGTTTGCTTGTGGCGGCGCCACCAATGAGTAAAGGCACGTCTATTTGGTTTCGTACGAGTTCTTCTGCTGTTTTTGCCATTTCCTCTAAGGATGGTGTGATAAGACCGCTGAGGCCGACCATGTCTGCGTGGTACTGTTTTACGGCCTGCGCGATTTGGTCGGCTGGTACCATAATTCCTAAGTCTATAACCTCAAACCCGTTGCATTTTAATACGGTGGCTACTATGTTTTTGCCGATATCGTGTACATCGCCTTTGACTGTAGCTAACACAATTTTTCCGCGTCTGGTGTAGTTGCTAGAGTGTTTTGCTTGGAGATGCGATTCCAGAATTGTTACTGCGTGTCTCATTGCGCGGGCGGCTTTGACAACTTGGGGCAAAAACATTTTCCCATTGGCGAATAGGTCGCCCACACGGTTCATTGCAGACATTAGTGGGCCCTCGATTATGGATATGGGATCTTTATAGTGTTGGAGGGCTTCTTGAAGATCAGTTTCCAGGTACTCGGTTATGGCATGCATGATCGCGTATTCGAGTCGTGACTCTATTGAGCCTTGGCGCCAGTTCTCAGAGGGATGTACGGTTTCTTGTTTGTCTTTTTGGATGGTTGGAAGATTTCGGGCATATTCGAGTAACTGATCAACCGCGTCTGGTTTTCGAGCAAATAACACATCCTCAATCAGTTCCCGTAGTTGTGCGGGTATGTCGTCATAAAGCTGTATTTGTCCTGCGTTTACAATCCCCATATCCAACCCAGCTTTTATGGCGTGGTATAAGAAGACGCTGTTCATTGCATGTCGAACGGCGTTATTGCCTTTGAACGCGTAGCTCACATTGCTTATTCCCCCACTAGTGGCACAAAGTGGAAGGTGGTCTTTTATCCATTTTACAGCCCTTATGAAATCTGCTGCATAATGCTTTTGTTTTTCATCACCGGTACCAACGGCAAACACGTTTGGGTCGAAAATGATATTTTGAGGTAATACGCCAGCTGAGGTAAGAAGCTCATATGCGCGCTTAATGATTTGAATTTTGCGTTCGAAAGTTTCTGCTTGGCCGTGCTCATCCATAGCCATTACCACTATTGCAGCACCATATCGTTGGATTAACTTAGCTCGTCGTAAGAATTCTTCTGGGCCATCCTTGAGTGAAATGGAGTTAACAATTCCTTTGCCAGGTAGGCATTGGAGGCCCGATTCGATTACGTTCCAGCTAGAAGAATCGATCATTACTGGGACTTTTGCCACGGCGGGGTCGCTTAACGCGGTGTGGAGAAATTCTTGCATGACACGGGCACTGTCTATCATTGGGTCGTCTACGCATACGTCTATGATTTGAGCCCCATTTTCGACTTGTTGTCTGGCAATCCTGAGCGCGCCTTCGTAATCGCCTGATTTTATTAGACGGGCGAATTGGGCTGAGCCAGCTACATTAGTTCGCTCGCCGATATTAACAAATTGGCCCTCGATGAGTTCTAATGGTTCGAGTCCGCTCAGTGTAAGGCGCGTTTGTGGGGATATGGGTTTGGGCCTAGGGGATAGGTTCTTTACTGCTTCGGAAATTGCCTTGATGTGTGCCGGTGTGCTACCACAACATCCACCAACGATATTTAGTAAACCTTCCTTTGCGTATTCTGAGAGGGTGTGAGCCATCTGTTCTGGGTCAAGGGTATAGCGTCCTGTAATATCTGGTAAACCGGCATTAGGATAGCACATTGTATAACATGGAACGATGTTACTTAGTTCTTGCAGAAAGGGTCTCATTTGATCGGGTCCCATCCCACAGTTTAATCCAATTGCAAATGGCTCAGTATGCTGAATCGCATACCAAAAGGCTTTTAAGGTTTGCCCATTGAGTAAGCGGCCGGATTTATCTGAGACAGTTACAGAAAAGCATAGGGGGAGTTGGAGACCGCGTTCTGAGAAAACTTCGGTTGCGGCAAACGCTGCGGCCTTAGCATTAAGGGAGTCAAATATCGTTTCTATTAGGAGTAAGTCGACCCCGCCGTCGACTAACCCCAGAATTTGCTCCTTGTATGCCTCAACTAGTTCTTTGAATGTCACACTCCGCTGATGTGGTCGCTGAGGATCTGTGGCAATGGAAGCGGATTTATTAGTTGGGCCAATTGTCCCTGCAACAAAGATTGGTCGGTTAGCAGCTGATGCGACTTCTTTGGCAATGCGAGCGCCGGCTACGTTAATTTGATACACGAAGGCTTCGGTTCTGTAATCGGCTTGAGATATTCTGTTGGCATTAAATGTGTTCGTGCCAATAATGTCAGCGCCTGCGTCTACGTGTTGCTGATGTATAAGTTTTACAATATCAGGACGGGTTAGGTTGAGTATGTCGTTGTTTCCTTTGAGGGTTGAGGGATGAGTTGCAAAAATTTCTCCGTGGAAGTCGATTTCAGTCAGTCCCATTGCCTGGATCATCGTGCCTTTAGGGCCGTCCAGTAAGACAATTCTGGATTCGAGCAGAGCTTCTAGCTGCTCAAAAGACTTATGTTTTGGTAAGTTTTGATATAGGGGAGTACCCATTACTTTTTACATTTTACCATTAAGGGACCTGCAACTCAATCTCCCATTCACGTATTTTTAAATGTTTATATGATTGGAAAACAATTTAGGCAAAGAGCCAAAAGCTCTTTGCCTAGTAAGAGGGGTTCAACTTGTTCTTTTAGCCTTATCGCTGAGCACCGCGCCCAGGGCGTTCCTGTGGTGGCCCTACGCGTCGACCAGGTAAGCTATTAGGAGAAGCTGTGCCTCCTTCTTGTTGTGGGGGGCGTGGTCTGCGCTCGACCCTGGGTGGAACCTGGTTTGTCCCTTGTCGGGCTTGTTCATTGCCTCTCTGCCTTATTTGGCTGGAGAGTTGATCAAACTTAGTTTGTTGTTCGGGTGTTAATATTTCTTTGATTTTTTGATTCGTTTCGTTTCGGATTTCTTGGGTTTTGGCTCGGCGTTGTTCCGGGGTGAGGTTTGTGTTTGTTCTGACTGACTGGAGTTTTTCTCTTTCTTGTTCGAGAATGGTCCGGATAAAGCGCTGTTGTTCTTCGCTGAGGTTGAGTTGTTGTGTCAGAAATTGAATTCTGTTGTTGATTGCAGGTCTGACTGCTTCACCCTGCCTTCGAAGCGTGGGTGGTGTTGGAGAATTAGTAGTTTTTTCGGTTTCGGTGGCTTGTTGGCCAAAGCCCATGCCTGTTAAAGTAGTCCAAACGATACCGACTGTTAATAATGCAATAGTTTTTTTCATAGCAGTTCTGTGCGACTTTGTTTCAAAAGAAGTAGACGATGGTGTTTGGGTTTTGGTTACAACGCCTTGGGCTATTTAGTCTTTGTTCTTTTGTGATGATTCGAATTCTTGTGCGGCGCGAATGATAGCATAGTAAGCTTTTTTGGGTTTATATTGGCGATCGAAGAGCAGTGGGTGATTATGTCGTCCTGGGACCGGGTTGTAATTCAGCCATGATTCGCCATCGGTTAAACCCCAGAAGGTTACTCGGGTGATAGTATCGTGGTGTTTTAGAAACACTTTAAACAATTCAGCATATCGTTGTGCTAGTGCATCCTGTTTTTCTTCGGGGAGGCCGTCGGGGTAAGGGTCTAATTCACGCCATCTTTGGGGGTCTGTGATTCGGATCGTTCTAATGTCCCCGCCTCCGAGGTGTCCTTCAACCCTTGGGAGAACATCGATATCGAGTTCTGTGATCATGACTTTGACGCCGAGTTTTTTGAAATCGTTAATAGTGTCTTCGATTTGTTGCAATGTGGGCCAATTCATTAGGTAATGGCCTTGCATACCGACTGCGTCTATGCGAATACCTTCTGCTTTTAGCGATTTGACTATTTCAATAGCACCTCGGCGTTTTGGTTCATTCTCAATTGAATAATCATTGTAATACAGTTCGGCCTCGGGGTCGGCTTCATGGGCGAATTTAAATGCTAGTTTGATGTAGTCAGGGCCAATGATTTCTAGCCACCGGCTTCTGCGTAGCTGCCCGTTTTCATTAAGTGCTTCATTAACGACATCCCATCCTTTGATTTTGCCCTTATATCGGCCGACTACGGTATGGATGTGATCACGCATACGTGCGATGAGGGTGTCCCTATCTACTTTTTCGCCTTTTTCGTTTTGGAACACCCATTGTGGGGTTTGATGGTGCCATACTAGAGTATGGCCAATAATAACCATGTTGTGCTTTAGTCCAAACTCCACAAACTTATCGGCCATGTCGAAGGTATAGGTATCTGGCGAAGGGTGCACAGATTGCCATTTAAGGACATTCTCAGGGCTAATTGAGTTAAAGTTGTTAGTGATTAACTGTACGGCCTTTTGGTCGGCTTCGGTGAATTGTCGTTCATTGACCGCGATGCCGATAAGGAACTGGCCGCGGAATGCGTCCTTTAGAGCCGGTGAAGGCGTATTGGTAGAGTTATTTGCTGTGCACGAGATGGTTGAGATCAGGAAAAAAGCCCAACAAAGTTGTCGTGTTATTTGGTAGTGGGATTTATTCGTTAGAGTCTGGAAGGCCATATCTTTTCCTCCTTTCCTCGAGTTCTCTTTGAATTTGTTCGTTAAGTTGCTTAGTTATAGGGTATTTATACAAGCAGGCGATGACGATTAACAGGAAAAATGCTGGGTAAAGACTGGTAGTTAAGCGGATACCGAGGAGGCTTAGAGAGGATTGGGCCACATTTGGTGCGTACTCGTGGAATTTGAGGATTAAGCCCAAGATAAGAGCCCCGAGGCTAAGTCCGAATTTCAAGGCAAAGATTATGGTTGCAAATACAACTCCAGTAATTCGTCTTCCGGTTTTCCATTCGCCGTAATCGGCTACGTCCGCGAACATGGCCCAAAGCAGTGGGATGGTGGGCCCGTAACATAGAGCACGCAGCCATTCGGTTATGTACGCTGCTACAACGCCTTCCCGCGGTATTAGTGCGAAGAGGCAAATTATAACGGTTGTAAGTATAAATCCTGCCAACGCAACGGCTCGTTTACCGAATCGCAAAGAAAGCCATGTCGCGCTGAACACGCCGATTAGGGTCACTAATTGGGCAGTTACTTGTTGGAAGCTGAAAGCAACGTCCCGTAGGTTACTGAGATCGGAGTTTAGGGTGAGTCCCAGGATTCCGAAAATCCCTCCCAGTGGGTGGCCTGGTCCGATTTTGGTAATACCGAACCAGTCAAGGAATTCGTACAGCTTTTGGCTATCGAGGTAATATTTGAAGTAGTAAATGCCGACGCCGCCCCGCAGGGATATCATTGTGAAATGTGCGAGTGTTAAGATAAACATTGCCAGCCATGGTCCATTTTTAGCTAGAGTACGGAAGTCTTCCGTAATGGACTTACTTTGCTTGGGGTCAGGTTGGATACGTTCGCGTGTGGTTAAGAAGGTTATTAGGAAGCAGATCAAACATACTAATGCCCAGATTCCCATTGTGGTTTGCCATCCTTTAGCTGAGTCCCCTTGGCCGAATTTTGCAACCAAGGGTAACGTTAATCCACCAACAAGCAATTGAGCGGTCATTGCTGCTACAAATCTGTACTGGGAGAGACGCGTGCGTTCTGCGCCGTCCCCAGTCATTACCCCGCTTAAAGCTGAGTAAGGGGTGTTATTTGCAGAGTAAATTGTCATTAGCAGCATGTTGGTGAGAATTGCGTAGATGATTTTACCTGTCAGGCTGAGGTCCGGTACGGTGAACGTTAATACCATGATGACAGCCCATGGTAAAGCCGTCCAAAGGACCCATGGCCGGAATTTGCCCCACCGTGTGTTGGTACGATCAGCGATTATTCCCATTAGCGGATCGAAAAACGCGTCCCAAAACCGCCCAATCATCAGGACTAACCCGGCTATAGCCGCAGGTAATCCAAAGGTGTCCGTATAAAAGTTTTGTTGGAAAAGGATCATCGTCATGAAGACGAAATTTGCGGCGGCGTCACCAAAGCTATAGCCAGCTTTTTCAATAAATGAGAGTCGATGGGAATTCGGTGTATTCATAGTACAGTGATTTTCGAGGTTCGCGGTTAGATTATGCGTAAAGTAGCGTGTAACATTTCGGGATCCCGTGAAGAATTACCAACCATGATTTCAAACTCGCCAGGTTCTACGCGATATCGCATATCAATGTCGTAAAAAGCTAGCTCTTCAGCGTGCAGTTCCAATTCTACAGTTTGTTTTTCTCCGGGTTTTAGGAACACCTTTTTAAATCCTTTTAATTCCATTATTGGGCGTGTTACGGAACTGAATTTGTCGCGGATATATAATTGGACTACTTCGTGGCCGGCGTATGGCCCTAAGTTTATGACGTCCACCAAAATTTTGGTAGTTCCGGTGTCTGAAATACGTTTCTTCGTGAGCCGGAGATTTTCGAATTTAAATTTGCTGTAGCTTAGGCCGTAGCCGAATGGGTACAGAGGTGATTCATCAGCGGCCAAGTACCCGCGCCTTGCTGAAGGTTTATGGCTATAATAGTGTGGGATGTGACCGACTGAGCGTGGGATTGTAATAGGCAGCTTACCCGATGGGTTAAATTTGCCGAAAATGACGTCTGCTACTGCGGTGCCGCTTGCTTGTCCAAGGTACCAGCATTCTAGTATGGCATTTGCGTGAGTAGCGAGGTAATTGATGGAGTGTGGGCGGCCATTGAACAGTACTACTATCAAAGGTTTACCTAGTGCGATTAAGGCCCGCGCCAGCTCCTCTTGTCGCCCCAGTAAATCTAAGGTTGCACAGTCGCCCATATGGTTACGCGACCATGCTTCGCGCGAAGTTTGTTCGTTTCCGCCAATCGCGAGTATGATAACGTCTGAATCTCTTGCTACCTCACACGCTTCTTTTATGAGTTTGTAGTCTTCTTCAGGGTCAGGGAATACCACACGGTCTTCGTTCCAAGACCCGCCAATAGTAATCTTACATCCTTCAGCGTAGACTACATCAGCCTTCTTGTCTAAAACGGACCTTACCCCTTCCAGGACAGTGACAAATCTGGGTGGGACCCCGCTGTAGCCACCGAGTAGTATCCGGTTTGCATTTGGGCCAATCACAGCCACTTTGCGCAAGCTAGACTTGTTTAGGGGTAATACACCATCGTTTTTAAGCATGATAATCGACTCTCTGGCTGCTTGAAGGGCTAACTCATGATGTGCATCGCATCCGTTTAACCGTACTGCTTCGTCGGGATCCACATAAGGGTTATCGAAGAGACCCATTTTAAATTTCCAATAAAGCATGGGGGCAACCAACTCGTCCAATTCAGCTTCCGTTAATAGACCTTTCCTGAGCAGGCTTTCAATATGGAGATAGCAGTCGGGTTCAGGTAGTTCAATATTGACCCCAGCCTTTATAGCAAGGAGGCATGCATGTGCTTTGTCGATGGCCACAAAATGGCCGTGGGTATCGGGCCGGTAATTGAGTTCCCAAATTGCGTAATAGTCGGATACCACATATCCTTTAAAACCCCATTCGCGGCGTAAGACATCTCGGAGTAACCAGCGATTTGCATGAGAAGGTACACCATCTATTTCGTTGTATGATGCCATAACGCTAATCGCGCTTGCTTTTTGTATGGCTTCTTTGAATGGGTACAGGAAAACTTCTCGGAGCATGCGCATTGGCACTTGGGCAGGTGCGCAGTTCATTCCTGATTCAGGGGTGCCGTGGGCTGCAAAGTGTTTAAGCGTGGCGATGAGTTTGGTGTGGTCTTTAAACGAGGCATCTCCTTGAAATCCTTTTACAGCAGCCACACCCATTTGAGCCACAAGGTATTGATCCTCGCCGAAAGTTTCTTCTACTCGTCCCCATCTAGGATCACGGACTACATCCACCACTGGTGTTAGCGCCTGGTGGGTTCCGCGGCTGCGGGCTTCGAGGGCCGTGATAGAATAAACCTTCTCAACGAGTTCGGTGTTGAAGGTTGATGCTAAAGCAATTGGTTGGGGGAAACTAGTGGCGCCGAGCGCCGCTAAACCATGCAGGCATTCCTCATGGAATACCACAGGAATTCCCAAGCGGGTCGACGTTAGGAAGAATTCCTGAATTTGGTTTGTTAATTCTGCATTTTCACGCGGAGGTTTGCCGCCGCCTGAGTCGCTTGGACGGGCCACCTGTCCAAGACCCTGCCATCGTTTAAACGCAGCCTTTGCTTTTTCTGGGTCGAATTCGCCTGCGTTGTTCAGAAGGGTTGTGCTTTTTTGCTGCCAAACACAAAGCATTTGGCCAATTTTTTCTTGCAATGTCATCCGCTTAAGGAGGTCGCGGACACGTTTTTCTGCGGGTGCGGCCGGATTTTTGTATATTGCAGGGGAGATTTGGCCTTGCTTCCCGGAACGCTTATTCGCCTTCTTCTGCATGTGGATTTTTTATCAAGTATGATGGGCATGTGCAAGTTTGGATTCAAAACAAAGTGTCCTGACGCCGGAATCGTTTTGCCAGTACATTGCGGGAGTTTATTGAAGGTTTTTAGGGAGGCACCTAGTGGGGATTTTGGCTGTGTAGCGATGAAGATGCAAAGCAAATTGGTACAAAATGTTTTACCACAGGTGAAAAAATGCGTTTAAGGGAGAGTTTGTTTAGCTTATTTTCTGGGGCATTAGAGCCGGGATTCGTGATCAGGATCTCTTGTGACGCATAGAAAGGGCTTGGCATGTACGTGTCGGGTGAGTATAAAGGAAAGCTCAAAACTGAATACTTTCAGTATTCTTATACACGGAAAAATCGGTAAAAAGCATATGGCGAAGGAGATTGCGATACTTGAGAAATATCGTCGGCAATATCAACCTAAATTGCCTCGAGTGTTTGCCGAGAACGGGGCGGCATTGGTTGCTGTTGAAGGACCACGGCTGGAGCCGGAATCTGATCGTGAGACGATAAAACAGTTATTCCCTCATACTTACGGCATGCCGGTTATCACATTTGAGAGGGGACAGCCGTATCGGCGCCCGATGAATGTGGGGGTAATTTTGTCGGGAGGACAAGCGCCGGGTGGACATAATGTAATTGCTGGATTGTTCGATGGTATAAAGAGTTTGGATCCCCGGAGCAAGTTATACGGATTCATAGGGGGGCCGATTGGCGTAATAAAGGGAAACTATAAAGAATTAACCGCGGAAATAGTAGACGAGTACCGTAATACAGGGGGGTTTGATATCATCGGTTCGGGCCGAGACAAGATTGAAAGCGCAGATCAGATGGAGGCAGCTTTAGAGACTTGTAAAAAGCTTGGGATTGAGGGGTTGGTGATTGTTGGTGGAGACGATTCAAATACAAATGCATGTGTAATGGCTGAGTATTACATGGCGAAGGGGGAGCCTTTAAAAGTTATTGGTGTGCCAAAAACAATCGATGGGGATTTGAAAAATAAGTACATTGAGACCTCGTTTGGTTTTGATACCGCAACAAAGGTCTATTCTGAATTGATTGGTAATGTGGCTCGAGACGCCAATTCGTCCCGGAAGTATTACCACTTTATAAAGTTGATGGGTCGGACAGCATCCCACATAACTCTTGAATGTGCTTTGCAGACGCATCCAAACATTGCTCTAATAGGCGAAGAAGCTGCGGCGAAGAAGCAAACGTTACGGGACATCGTTGAGTACATTGTTGATATCGTGGTTCGTAGAGCTGCGCTTGGGAAGAACTTTGGAATTGTTCTGATTCCGGAGGGAATTATTGAATTCCTTCCAGACGTAAAGGGGCTGATTAAGGAACTTAATGCACTTTTGGCCAGTGCCTCGGACCAGTTTGTGACATTGCATACAGACGAGGATCGGATTGGGTTTGTTTGCGAAAGGCTAAGCCCCGAGGCGAAGCAGGGGTTTTGCATGCTACCCCGGGAAATCCAAGCACAGCTGTTGCTCGATAGAGACCCACATGGGAATGTCCAGGTTTCTCGGATTGAAAGTGAAAAGCTTATCGCACAACTAGTTGAAAGACGTTTAAAAGAGCTCAAATCCCAGGGCAAATTCAATGGTAAGTTTTCGTCGATGTGCCACTTCTTTGGATACGAAGGTCGGAGTTGTCAGCCCACAAATTTTGATGCCGATTATTGTTATAGCTTGGGTTATTGTGCAGCGGCTTTATTGGCAGCGGGGAAGACCGGATATATAGCTAACATCCGAGGTTTGAATAAACCGGCCTCTGAATGGCAGGCAGGCGGTGTACCATTGACTGCTATGCTAAATATTGAATTTAGGAAGGGTAAGAATGTTCCTGTGATCAAGAAGGCATTGGTAGATTTGAATGGTAAACCATTTGCTGAGTTCGCAGCTAACCGGGAACGCTGGGCGTTGGAGGAATGTTACTTGTATCCTGGGCCAATCCAGTACTTTGGCCCACCTGAGGTATGTGATAGGCCCCCCCGGACATTGGAGTTGGAGCTTGGGTAAAAGGTATCAATTCTAGGTTTTGAAATTTTCAGTAGTTCACTACGCGATCCACGAAAGGGTCTTTCCTATCGGGGAATTTTTCCCGGCGGAAGCGGAAGTTCGCGAAATTTTCGTTAGTGGGACTGCTTCGCAATGGGGGTTGAAATAAATGCGCACGGAAAGCGAATTGTGTGTGTCGGATTCTCGTGTAAGAAACTTAGTCCTTACGAGGCGTTCTGACATGAGAGAAAGCTGAGTTGGTAAGAGATTGGTTTTCGATTTTTACGGATAAAGCGCCGGGGTTAGACGTAGGACAAACAAGAGGAGAGGGGATGTCAATTTAGGGTTTTTTCACTGGCCTTTTGAACCCGGTTGGAAGCCAAAACTGACAATAAACTGGGATCCATTGGCATTCAGTTGATGCTAACTTGCTATATTTTTGTTTTTACGCAGCAGTGATTTGTTTTTTGTGATTTGGTTTTAGTGTTAGAGCTGGGTCAAATTTAGGTTTTTAGCGTTTTCTAGATAGGGATCCAGGTTGAGTTTTAGCATGGTTAAGTTTAGGTGCAGACAATTAGAAAGATTTTGATTGACTCTGATTGAATATGATCGTATTTGCGTAAATACAGTCATGGTGGAGAAGTCTCATGACAGATGTCTCGCAGCGCAGCGATGGGAACGGCTGCGGGCATTGCTGCGGCAGCGTAGGGTTGTCCGTGTAGATGATTTATGTAAAGAACTCGGTGCTTCTCCGGCTACAATTAGACGAGATTTAGCTCGGTTGGAGCGTCTCGGCGAAGTCCAGCGGGTACACGGTGGGGCTGTCCGGATTGAATCTCAAATTGAAGAACCCCTTTTTGATGACAAGGCTTCAGTAAACCGGGCAGTTAAGCAGCAGATAGCGAGGGCAGCGTTAGGCTATATAGAAAAGGGCGAAACTATCTATCTGGACGGGGGGAGTACAGTATTAGAATTAGCCCGGCAATTGCGGGAGTGGTTCAATATAACGGTTATCACTAATTCGCTCAGAGCAGCTTTAGAGTTAGCAAGTCAAGGTCCACGACTAATTTTGGTAGGCGGTGAGCTCCGGCGGTTAAGTCAGGCAATTGTAGGTCCACTTAGTCAGCATGTACTTTCCCAACTGAATGTCGACAAGGCGTTTATGGGTACGTTTGGTATGACCAAGGATGGTTTAAGCACTACGGATCCTGATGAAGCGTTTACCAAGCAGCTGGTAATGACTCGGGCGCGCCGTGTGATATTGCTAGCTGACAGTTCCAAGTTGGGACAAATTGCAATCGCTCATTCGGGCTCTTTCGAACAAGTGGATGTGCTAATTTCCGATGATGCCCTGGACAAGGATTTTGTTAGAGAGTTGGTAAAAAAAGGCGTCGAGGTCAAACTTGTAAAATCTAACCAACGATGAGCAACGCAAATCAATCAAGCATTGTTTATTTAAGTGATCGGCGGCCAAAGTTTGAGCCGTTTGAGTTATCGTTCCGGAATATCCCTTGTTATACATACAAGGGGAACTTGGGTTCGGAGCTAAAGGCGGGTACCCTTACACCCCAAGAGGCAGTGTGGATGTTTGAAGACATGTTAATGATTCGGGAGTTGGAAGAGATGATTGTGAAACTAAGATCGGGCGGGTACGACGCTTTGCCTGGGTTTGATTATCGTGGACCCACGCATGTCTCTGCAGGGCAGGAGGCTACCGCAGTGGGTGCGTGCTACGCAATCAGACCGGATGATAACATCACAAGCACACATCGGGGTCACGGCGAGAGCTTAGCTAAAGGCACATTTGCGATTCGGCATATGACGATCGAACAATTGCGGGGCCGGGTACCTAATTGCAATTCGAATGATCGCGAAGAATTGGTCGAGGTAGCATTAGAAGAACACCTTTACAGAATGATCTGTGAGCTTTTTGGAAAGGAAGACGGGTATTGCAGAGGTCGTGGAGGAAGCATGCACATTGCAGACTTTACGGTGGGACATCTTGGAGCCAATGCAATTGTGGGCGGTGGTGTGCCTATAGCTACGGGTGCAGCAATGGCTATCCGATATTTGCGTAAAGATAACGTTGTATGTTGTTTCGCTGGGGATGGTGCGTATGCTAATGGGGTTGTTTTGGAATCACTAAACTGGGCTTGCCAAGCGCAATTTACAAATCATTTAGCGGGTGATCATAAGTATGGTTTACCGATCATATTTCTAATTGTGAACAACCATTATGGCATGACTCACCGGACTGACGATGAAGTTATGGGGGTAGATCACCTTGCGCGGCGGGGAGCGGGGTTTGCCAATAACAACATGCACGCAGAGTTGGTAAATGGTATGGATGTGTTGGCTGTGCGAGACGCGGTGAGACGGGCCGCGCGTATTTGCCGAGCTGGGCAGGGGCCTGTACTCCTTGAAGTTGATACATACAGATACTGGGGACATTCGTTGAGCGATCCACGGATTGAGTATCGAACCAAGGAGGAAGAAGCAGCTTGGCGGGCGATCGATCCAATTGAGACATTTAAGAAACAACTATTGGAATCTGGAATCTTAACAGAGCCTGAGATCGAAAAAATTCAGAAACGTGTACGCGAGCGAAATGCACGGGCTGCTCAGCGGGCTGCAGCCTCACCCGATCCGAAACCGGAAGATGTCGTAAAATATATTTACACAAATACACGTGCTGATGAAGTGCCACCAGAGTTTAGGAATCCGAAGGTCTGGACGCCTTTAGTGATTAAGCGGACAGATGGACAGATAACGTATCGAGATGCGATTAAGGAGGCGCTTTATGAGGAAATGAAACGGGACGCTCGTGTAATATTATATGGTGAAGACGTGGCAGAGTATGGGGGAGCCTTCAAGGTAACCAAAGGATTACTTGAGGCTTTTGGACGGGATCGCGTGTTTAATACCCCGATAAGCGAAGCTTGTATATGTGGCACCGCGGTGGGGGCTGCAATGCGAGGTCTGCGTCCAGTGGTCGAGCTTATGTATATGGATTTTGCGTTAATGGCCTCGGATCAAATTGGCAATCAGGCAGCAAAATGGCATTACATGAGCGGTGGTATGGTGGAGATTCCCCTTGTGATAAGGGCATCTGTAGGGGCTGGTAAAGGTTACGGTGGACAGCATAGCCAAACCTTGGAATCGATCTTTTGCCATATCCCAGGGCTATACGTTGTGTATCCTGCTACACCGTATGACGCTAAAGGGCTGTTGAAGTCAGCCATCCGCGATAACAATCCAGTGTTATATGTGGAGTCACAAGCATTATATGGCTTGAAGGGGTATGTACCAGAAGAGGAATACTTGGTCCCCATAGGAGTGGCAGATATAAAGCGAGAAGGGGAGGATTTAACTTTTGTTGCGTGGGGGCCTGCAGTGCATGATTGTCTAAATGCTGCGGCACGATTGGAAAAGGAACGGGGCGTTAGGGCAGAGGTTGTTGATATTCGTTCCTTAGTTCCATTGGACATCGATACTATAATCCGATCGGTCCAGAAAACAGGCAGGTGTATAGTCGCGAGCCAGGCTGTCCATATAGGTAGTTACACAGCAGAGATTGCTTCTACGATAATGGAAAAGGCATTTGATTACTTAGATGCTCCTGTGATTCGAGTTGGAGCAAAGAATGGTATTGCCCCACAGTCTCATGTGCTCGAGGCAGAATTTCTGCCAGACGTAGATGATTTAATCGAGGCTGCTAGCCGGATTCTGTAACTGACTAAGGAGGCAACGCATATGGCCAAGCCAATAATGATGCCTAAGTTTGGTCAAATGACTGAAGTGAGTACGATCGTGGAGTGGAAAAAGAAAGAGGGTGATCGCGTTTCTCGTGGTGATGTTTTGTTTACCGTAGAGACTGACAAGTCTGTAATGGAGGTAGAAGCGTTTGTTGAAGGGGTGTTGTTGAAAATAGTAGTACCAGCAGGAGTGAGTGTTCCAGTGAACACGATTGTGGGGTTTATTGGGGAGCCGGGTGAGCCTGTGCCAGATATTAAACCCATGGGAGCAGATTCTCCGCAGCCAAAGGAAGTGCTACACAAAAAAGAAACAGCGTATGTGATGGCCGATTCTGCACAAGCAAAGGTGGTGGGGACAGGTGGCTTGGTTGCACCGCAACCTACGCTAACTACGAGTGGGCAGGTGGAAACCCCGCCTGCCGTGGGTGTAAGTCCACGCGCACGTGCACTCGCACGAAGACTGGCTATTGATGTTTCTAAAGTAAAAGGTTCTGGCCCGGGTGGAAGAGTAACGGAGAAGGACGTGTTGGGATATGTTAGAGACCGTGGGTATAACATTTTAAAGATCACGCCTGCTGCTTTGGAGTTAGCAAGGCGTGAAGGAATAGATGTCTTGGAAGTGATTGGTACTGGCTCTGGTGGGAGGATTACTGTGGAGGATGTAAGGCGAGCTATAGCGGAAAAACCACAGCCCCTTAGTCGAATGCGCCAGACTATAGCTGCTCGGTTAACACAAAGTTTCACTACCCAGCCGCATTTTTATGTAACAGTCGGAGTGGATGTGACTGATCTGATAGAATTCCGGAATAAAATTAAATCCCAGGGGGCACCGTATACGGTTACTGATTTTATAATCCAGGCGGTGGTGGTCGCGCTTCAGGAGTTTCCTGAGGTAAATAGTAGCACGGACGGACATACTGTGCGAAGGCATCAACACGTGAACATTGGATTAGCAGTGGCTGTAGAGGGCGGATTGGTCGTGCCAGTAATTCGGTGCGCTGAGTCCAAGAGCATGTATGAAATCGCGATGGAGGCGAAACGATTGGCAGAGAAGGCGCGCCTTGGGAAGCTCACTCCAGATGAAATGAGCGGCGGGACATTTACCATCTCGAATCTCGGAATGCATAATGTGGATGTATTTCATGCGATAATCAACACGGGGGAGGGTGCGATATTAGCAGTGGCAAGTGCGAAACTACAACCCGCAGTCAAAGATGGTCAGATTGTGCCTCGGTGGTTAATGAATCTTACATTGTCTGGGGACCATCGCTTAATTGACGGGGTAACAGGTGCGAGGTTTGTCAATGCGATAAGATCCAAACTCGAAGATATTTCCCTTTGGCAAAGATTATGTGTGTGGTAAAGGTTTAAAAGTTCTGAAAGTGCTATGGATGTGTATGATATTGTTGTGATAGGCGCTGGCCCGGGTGGATACCCGGCAGCGATTCGTGCTGCACAGCTAGGCGCAAAAGTCGCCATAGTTGAGCGGGAATATTTTGGTGGAACGTGTTTAAACTGGGGTTGTATCCCCACAAAGGTTTTTGCTGGGGTGGCCTCACTAGTGCATCAAGTTAGACACAAGTGCAATACTGGCATCCGAGTTCAAGGGATTGAGGTAGATTACCCCGCTTTGTTTCAGCATAAGGAACGGGTTGTACACCAATTGCGAAATGGTGTGAAACAATTGCTCCAGGCACATGGGGTAAATATTGTGACAGGGAATGGAAGATTTGTGGATCCACATACAATTGAGGTTCAATCTGAGGGCCAACGAACGTGTTTGAGTGCGAAGCGTGTGGTAATTGCCACAGGCTCGACTTCGCTTATACCACCACAGATTCCTCAGCATGAGCGGATTGTGGATAGTCGCGGCTTCTTGGCACTTCAGCAACTGCCAACTTCATTGCTTGTGATTGGAGGAGGGTATATTGGATGTGAATTGGCGTGTATTGCTGCAGTTGCCGGTGTGCGAGTTACCATCGTGGAAATGTTGGACGATGTGTTGACGATTTTGGATCCAGATGTGCGGCGGGAGGTAAGATCGTTCATGGAAAACAAACTTGGGATAAAGATTATCACTGGTACAAAGATTGAGGAATTGGATGTGCATGGTACTGAGGTTCGCGTTAAGACTGGTAACGGGGAGGTAGTGACTGACATGGTACTTGTGGCAACTGGGAGGAAACCAGTCACAGATGGATTGGGCGTTGAGAAAGCCGGGGTAAAGACAGATGAACGTGGTTTTGTAATAGTAGATGACTATGGCCGTACTAATGTAGGTAACATCTATGCAGTGGGAGATGTAACAGGTCGAATGCAGCTAGCGCATTATGCTACGTCGCAGGGTTTGACCGTGGCAGAAAACGCTTGCAAACTAACGCTGCAGCGGTTTGAGACGGTGGTGCCTTCAGTGATTTTTACTATTCCTGAAGCAGCGTCGGTTGGGTTAACCGAAACAATGGCTAAAGCCGAAGGACGCGATATCCAGATAGCAAAATTCCGGTTTGGGGGACTAGGTCGTGCAGTTGCTGCAGCTGAAACTATGGGGTTTGTAAAACTCATTACTGATCCAGGAACAGATCAATTATTAGGGGCAGCAGTAGTAGGGCCTCATGCCACTGAGTTAATCGCGGAACTAACCGTAGCAGTTCGAGCTGAGATAACAGCCAAGGAATTGGCGGGTACTATTCATGCCCATCCTACATTTAGCGAGGCTTGGATGGAGGCTGCTCATGCTGTGCATGGTCTTTGTGTGCACGCCCCTCCCAAGAAGCGCTAGTACTTTGTTAGGGATGGGGGAACTTGTTATGTAAGAGGCGTGTTTACTTTTCTCCTCTTTAATTGCTTTGGGAGAAGAAATTCAGTACGAAATAAGGGTTTGCATCGCTGAAAACGCAATAACTCACTGGTTTAGTGTATTGGTTTCGGCACAATAAAGGTTTACTGATTACCATCCACGAAGAAAAGGCAACGCAAATTTGGAGAACGCGGACTGATGGGGAAAAGAAAGCTTCCAACCTTACCCATCTTGGCCCCGTTTTAGGATTACCCACTAATATGCGGAATTGTAGTTACAGGTGGTGTTTGTGATTATTGAGGAGATAAGAGGTGTCGGGGCCTCCAGTTTATTGGGTGAATAATGACAGATCACTATGCGGGATTTGCAGCCCGGATTTGAGTTGTTTACTGCAAGATCCTACGCACATTTGTAGTTTATTTTTTCCGTGTGGAGAAGTGGAGTTCGAGATTAGGCCGCGTTTTGAATATGGAATAAGGGCTTATGATCTCATGGCTGTTGAACAAGCTTCTCCCGAAGTCTTAGTATCGTCAATGAGCGTGCAGGGAACTTGTGTACGAAATTGGTATTTACATTTGTAACTATGACTCTAACGGGGACTACGTTTGTGGGGTTTTCGAGCGTATTTTCTGCGAGTGGATCTTGTGCAGTAAGTACCCAGCCGTGTGCTATTGGGCCAAGTTCCTTGGAACCATTGATGTTTATTGAAGTATGCAAGTCGTGGGCAGAGACGTTAACGGCTTTCAAAATAATTTCTTTTGCCTCTTCATCGTATGTGGAAGATGCAAGGAATGGAGCACTCTTCGGGTACGTGACATCGTGAATAAGTTTATTATCGAGGTAACAGCGAATGCGGTCGCCGTTAAGCTCAACTCGGATGTCGTACCATCGATTTGCAAGGATGGATCCGCGTACGGGTTCTCCAATGATTGATTTGCCGCCGTACTCGCAGTGTTCTATTGCATGTTGGGTGTTGTTCCAGCCCCCGATATTCCACCAAGTCCAATTGTTGTCATCCTGCCAATTGAATATGATCAAGAAGCCTTCGCTGCCATGGAGTTTTTTGGCTTTAAGAGTAATGGTGTAATTGCTCCAATTTGTTTGTCCAGTGGTGCTGCGGCAGTCCGTAATCAGGTTGGTTTGGCGGTACACACCGTTTGTGGCGATCCAAGTGCCATTAAAAACCTTCCATTCGGAGGCACCTTTGGAAAAGTCACTTTGATATAATACCACTCCGTTGCTAATCACGGTTACGTTTGTGTATTCCACTGCTGTGTTCCAGGAGCCGAGCCCGATTGCACCATAGGGTGGCGGGTTTGTGAATTCGGCGACCACTTTGACGGACGTGGGCAGAACCACATGGCCTCTGTTTTGTGAGAAGAGCATTTGGACATAATATGATGGGGTACCCACAACACGGTGGTTATCGAAATATATTAGGTCGGGGTTCCAAACCTTAGCGTTTACGTTTGCAAATAGTGGTGCATAAGCGGCCATGATAACTACATCGGAATTGCGTTCTAAGCCAGTCATGAATGCGGCTTCTGCAAGCGCGGCTATGAGGTTTCCAATCCCACATCCTGAAGTAACAGCGTATTCCCCAACGAAGACCTTCGGCCCAGAGCGATTGTAGGAGTCATACTTTGTGGCATTGTTGATGAAAAAGGCAGGGGAGTTGTAGTAATGTTCATCTCTTATTTCGACGGGTCTAGACGTTGGTATGCCGCCCCAATCGCATGCAATAATTTTGACATCGGGGTAGCGTGATTTGATTGCATCATAAAAGAGAGCGTACCGTTCATTATAGGCTGGGCCGCCATTTTCGTTTCCTATTTGGATGTATTTGAGGTTGAAAGGTTCAGGATGTCCATTTGCGGCCCTAAGAGCGCCCCAGTATGAATTAGTGGGACCGTTGGCGTATTCGATCGCATCTAAAGCCGCTTGCACGTATGGCCCCATTTTATCGAGTGGGACGACTTCATTGTGGGACATTCCGCAGTTAATAACAAATAATGGTTCAGCTCCGAGGTCTTCGCACATTTGTAGGTATTCATGGTACCCTAAGCCGTCTGATGAATAGTAGCCCCAAACATCGTTAAGGTGACCTCGTCGTTCAGCAATGTCACCTATGGTATTTTTCCAGTTGAAAGCATTGCTTAAATAGTGCCCTTCAACATAGCAGCCACCAGGGAATCGGACAAAGGATGGTTTCAAGTTAAGCAACATTTGAGCAAGGTCTCGTCGCAGTCCGTTTGTCCGATTGTTAAATGTGTTTTCGGGGAACAGAGAAACCACATCTAGCCAGACTGTTCCTGGCTGATTAATTGATAGGGTTAAGGCTGCGTTTGTTGAAGTTGCTGAGGGTTGCAATACGGCCTCGAATTTTTGCCAGTTTGTAGTCAATCCTGTTAGAGTGCGTTGGGCATACACCTCAGAACCATTTGCTGATTGAAGCTGTACAATGATGCCGCCTATAAAATCTGGACTACATCGTGCATGAAATCTCAGTTTGTACCTTTGCCCGCTTTCGATATACATCCCCCAGTAACCATTGTTTGAAATACCGACCTGTCCATCACCGCCTGGATTTCTAACTAATTTGATCGAGGTTGGGTTTTCGGAGTTGAGGGGATTTGTGGTCTCTAACTGCCAATGACCGCTAGCTTGGCCAGTCATATAAAACGACCAGCCATTGGTCCCGCTTGGTGCTTCAAATGAACGATTTTTCACCATTTCCGCATACAAACCACCCTCTCCAGCATGATTTATCTCTTCGAAAAAGATTCCCCATAATGTCGGCGGAATCCGGTGTTTAGGTTGATCGCGCTGGATTGAAACTAGTGCGTCGATGTTGTTAGTGATTTCACGGGCAGTAACTATGGCTGCTACGGAAACTGTCAAAGTAAGTGCTAGGATCCCACTGGGGAGGTGGATCTTAGACGCGTTTAAAGTGTAGTTAAACAGATTGATTCCTTTCATATTACCATAGTCGGTTTTCCGTTGATAAAGATGGCCAGCCGTTGGCATCCCAGTCCAGCTTAAAAACAGCCAGGGTTGGACGCCCCTCTTTTGTTCTGTCGTAAAAATGGATGGATAGATACTCGCCGCCCGGCTCATTAAGGATGGCGACATGCCCTGGCCCGACCAGGTCATTCATTGACCCTAGCAAGAGCGTGCCACCTCGATTTAGCATTGGTTGTCCATGAGCGTCTACATATGGGCCAGTGATTTCTCTACTCCGGCCGACTCTAATATTGTAGGTGCTTAGCGCTCCTCGGCAGCAAGTATCCCAGTTGACAAACAGGTAATACCAATCCCCACGACGGTAAATGTAAGGGGCTTCAATTGCTGGATGCCATGCGAGTGAATAGATGGGAGAATTGGAGTAAATCCGCAGGCCTGTCTCAGGACTAAGTTCGATCATTTTTATCCCGCTCCAAAATGATCCAAATACTAACCATAGGCGTTGATGTTCGTCTAAAAGGACTGCGGGATCAATCGCGTTGTAATTGTCTTTGAAAGTAGAGGATATTACTGGGCCACAGTCTACCCAGCAATAGTCGGGGTCGTTTGGGTCGAGTGTTTTGTTAGATGCGAGGCCAATGGCTGAGGTGTTTTTACCGAAAATGGACACAGAATAATAGAGGAGGTATTTACCGTTGAGGTATATAATGTCTGGCGCCCAGAAGTGGCCTCGATTTCCGGGTATAAGATTCGTTGTCCAGGCTGGCGGTGCTTTAAAAACCGGAGGACCTGGAATCCAGGTTGCCAGGTCTTGGGATTTGTAGGATTTTATTCCAAAGCCTGTCCCAAAAACCCAGTAAGTGTCTTTGCATCGTATAATAGTTGAAGGGTCATGGATCTGAGGCCAGGATTTTATTTCCGAATGTTGTTCCTGTGCTTCGGAGGGGAAGGTTTGCTGAGCATGGCTGGTTGTCAAGGAAATCAAAAGTATGGGGAGGAGATCTAAAACGAATGATCGACGAACATTTTGACTGGGCAGAAGAAGACATGACGTGAAACGTTGAAAATAATCACTCATTTTGGAAAGTCTTTGGTTTAGCGTAAGATGGTTAGCGTTCATTTTGGTTTTCCTAATTTAATCTGACAAGACGGAAGAATTCAGCGTGATTTGTGGGCGTGATTTTTATCACGTGCATGCCATTGCTGTCGAAGGTTGGAAACATTACGGTGCCGTTTTCGAGTGCGCCCAAACTTTCTAAACGCAACAAAGCAAAATTGTCAATCGCTTCCCAACTCAGAAAAAGGGTTGGGGGTGACCATAAATACTTGAGGTTTGAGATGGGTAGCATGTAGCTGCTTGCTGGAAAGCTACAAAGGAACACGCTATCTAGAAACCCGTTGTAATAGGGATCGGCTACAAATTGACTCCTCCCAAGGTAATTTCGCAGACCTTTAGTGTCCTCGGGGAGTAAATAAAATGCGTTGTTTACGGCAACTAGCTCGCCGTCAATATACAACAGGGCTTCCCGACCGGTGAAAATAGCAGCAATGTGGACCCATTTGTTTGTGGGACATGGTGAAGGTGATTCAACGGCGTACTCTTCTCCGGGACCGTTAATGGTAGCAGCCACGCGGATCTTACCCGAACTAGCAAGTGGTGTGATATATGTGTATCTTGTTGTGTTACTGCCGAAATCAATAATGCGCTCCCAGGTTTGGGTGCTTAAACGGTTTATCCAGGCACTAAAGGTTTTCATTTGGCTCACAGTCATTGGCAATGCAGCATACTGTAGGAAGGCTGAGTTGAGTCGGAGTACATGCCCCCTGTATATGAGATTGGTAGAGTAAGCACCTCTGTAAAGTGTTCCATTGTAGCCATTAATGATTTCCTTAGCTCCTTCATCAAATGGGTAAAAGGCTGTCCAGTAGTGGTTTGTAGTTAGAGGGAGCACAACCGAGTTAGTAGAAGCACGAGCTAACTTATCTTTGGCGACAAGAAAGATCCGGATCCGCCCGACAGTGTCAGTATTAGGCGGGAAAGTAAAGTATCCGGATTGTTCTCCTTGGATCGGTCCCCAAATTAAGTTTGTTTCGTTGCTAGTAAAGTGCTCCGCCCACCAGGTAAGGTTAGATGGAGGAATAAGATTACCATTTGAGTCAATGGCTAAACCAGAGAAGTGAATGACTCCACCCGGTTTTACCTGAGTATTGTTTGCAGGAAAGGTAATAAATGGTTTTGGATTCTGGATTTCAGCGTGTGTAAGGGCCCAACCATAAATTAGGACTGAAGCTATTTCCCCTTTAAAGAATGGGTCGACCTCGAATTGACTGCGACCTAACCAAACATTAGTAGGGGCTATGTCGGCTAAGGAAAAAGGAATTGGGGTTGATGTGACCAAAGTGCCATTTGTGTAAAGAAGACCTTGGTCTCCAGTCAGAACAACAGCCACTTGTAACCACGCATTTGTTGGTATTGGAGCTGCCGTTTCTAGAATGCGCTCCCCTTGAATTCCGTTTGTTGTTATTGCGAAGCGTAACCGACCTGTGGATGCCTTCGGAGTGAGGAATGCATATTTAGAGGTTCCGCGCCCAAAATCAAACACGCGTTCCCAGAAGTTAGTGCCTTGCCAACGGAATGTAACAATAATTGTCGCGCTGTTACCAACGCCAATGGGTAGGTTTATGTATTGGCTTGTTCCGTTTAAACGTACAGTGGACCCCTTATTAGGGGATATGAGTCTTGTTGGGCGGTTGACCATTAACCCAGAGTACTGGCCATACAAATCTCTTGCGGAGTCGTCAAATGTGTAAGCAGCAACCCATTTATTAGTGAAAGTAGGCCATCCGTCTTCGGTCCAGTGTAGAGGGCGTATATCTAACTGGGGGGATCCATTTGCATCTGCATCATAGAAGTGATATGAAAACCATTCATTGGTGCCGTCAGAGAATATGCTTATATGACCTGGGCCAATGAATTTACCCGAGCTTTTAAGAAAGAGGGTTCCTCCCCTGTTTCGCATATCAACCCCGTTTTTGTCAATGTAGGGCCCGGTTATTGAAGTAGCTCGGCCAACACGAATATGGTATGTACTATCAACTCCTGAACAACAACTACCCCAGTTTACGAACAAGTAGTAAAACGGACCACGTCTAAAAATAAAAGGGGCTTCAATTGATGTATTAAAGGCTAAGTGGTAAATAGGTGAGTTGTTGCTGATCCGCAAGCCTGTAACCGGATTTAGTTGGACTAGGTATATCCCGTTCCAGTAAGACCCAAATGCAAGCCACATATTTCCCTGATCGTCGAATTCAACGGCTGGGTCTATGCAATTATAGGGATCGCCGTTTGTGGAGGTTATTACTGGGCCGAGGTCAACCCACCTGTAGGATGGGGATAAAGGGTCGATGGTTTGGTTAGTGGCCAAACCAATTGCTGATACTTGGCTTCCCCATGTAGAGACGGCATAGTATAGGAGGAAACGGTTGCTAACTTGGATTACTTCTGGTGCCCAAAAAATACCAGTAAAGCCAGGGACATAGTTAGTTGTCCAGCTTGGGGGAGAAGATGGAAATACAGAACCGCCAGATTGCCAAAC
>CAZZJO010000012.1:0-23814 GCA_964654645.1 uncultured Verrucomicrobiota bacterium
GCAGCCGATTCGCCTAAAAATCCCACACTACGCCTACATCTACTGGTATGCGAGGTTTCATCTCCCTAAATGGACGCCAGGCTGCGTGACCGTCGAGGAAAACGATGTTGCCACCTGCTGGCATACGGCCCTGCAGATGGCTGGTGCGGTCAAGCAGGATACCCTGGATACGTGTGTAATCGCCATAGGTGCTTGCTACGGCATCGAGCACAAGCTCCGCCGACGCGGGCGCGGTTAGGCCGTCACCGTAGATACTGACGCGTTGCAGGTGGCGCGGTATCAGAATGCTACCATTCAACAGAAAAACATACCCCAACACACGGTTTGACCGCGGGGGATAATACTTCCAAAAGTTCCAATGTAAATCGTCATTCATGCGTGCATTTGATGGGCAATATAGAATATCGCGTCTTGCACCGTGCAATTCCAACGCGTTGACCAGATTTGTATTCAAGTCCCATGGCCACCATGAACCATAAAACTTCGGATTGTTGGTTGTACAATCCGGCAATAAATCACGGTTCTCGGCCGCGTACATGTGCAATACCAAACCTGTTTGCCGCAGGTTATTCTGGCACGCGATACGTCGCGCGCGTTCCTTGCTTCTGCTGAGCACGGGCAGAAGCAGCGCAGCCAACAAGGCAATAATCGAAATTGTGACAAGTAGTTCGATTAACGTGAAGCCTGGTACGCACGTGCACTTATTTGACGTGGTTTTATTCATAGTGGTTTCGGGGGTTTGCACATTAGCAGTTACTTCCATTACTGTGCGGCGCCACGGTATTAACAGTCGGTGCAGCCTGTCGCTCAAGCCCGGTATCGTTGATTTTGCAGCCCTCTTGGTATGTGTCAATGTCTGCGTTTACACCCCACAGGTCGTGTTTTTTACCCCACAGCAAATTCTCAGCAGCCAGCAAACCCATAAGAATTGAATGGTCCTGGTTATTGTACTTGAATGCCCCGGCCCGGCCTATTACTTGGAGACCAGAGATACTATCAAGATAACTGCGCACAATCTGCACGTGTGTCTTGTATCCGCGCTGGTAAACCGGATAAGAATAGGCGAGCCGCACCACAAGACTGCGACCTAACTGGTGTGACCGCCCAACCAACCCAGACTTCAACAGTTCCGCCTGGGCAAGAGTCACCAGCGCTTGATCGTTTTGCTGCCAAAAATCATCACCTGGCGTGCACCAGTATTCCAAGGCCAGAATTGTGTTAGGGCTTGCGCCACATAGCTGCGGGCTCCAATTTCGAAAGTTCGTTATGCGCCCGCACATTAACCCTGGGTTGTGAATGTAAATCCATTGATCTGGAAATGGATTTACTCCCACTACCTCGATGTAAACCAGGATCGTCGCGCGGAATCTGAGGTTGGAGGCCGCACTCAAAACCGATTTAGGTACCTCGCCCAATCCGGTTACCAACGCGGGCAACGGCATGCTCGAAATTACCTGGTCGCAGGTCATCTTCTCTCCGCTTTCTAGTTCGATTCCGCAAACGCGTCCATTCTCAACCAACACGCGCCGAACAGGTGTGTTCAAGTGAACCGAGCCACCGCACCTGCCAATTGCCTCTGCCATGCGTTCATAAACTGAGCCTGTGCCGCGAATAGGGTATGCGAAACACTCTGCCAAAGTTCTGTGTTTTTGCCGCTCACGCTTGAACAAAGCGCTCTTAATTGCTGCTGGCAGGGAAAACTGCCTGATTCGTTGTGCGGCAAAGTCAACGTCTAACTCGCTACACGGCATGCCCCAGAGTTTCTCGCTGTAATTTTTGAAGAAGATCTCGAACAACCGCTTGCCAAACCGGCTACAGACCCAGTCCTGGAAACTTAAGGTATCGTACTTTGGCCCCATTCGGCCAATTATGTAACTGCCGATACACCGCATGGCTTCAACCGGGCCAAGCTTCATCAGAGTATCAATCGGTTCCAACGGGTATTTAAAGAGCTTGCCCGCGTAAAGTATCCGCGTTTGGCGCTTGACCATTACATAGTCAGGACCAACCACTTCAAGCCATAGGTCGCTTGCGCGTCGCTCTTTTGTAAAGAATCGGTGCGGTCCCAAATCCACTATCTGATCCCATAAGCGTAACGACCGGCACATACCACCCACTGCAGGCTCGGTCTCAAAAACCTGCACAGCCAAACCGTGTTTGGCCAAAACATACGCACAGGCTAAACCAGCTGGCCCTGCTCCTATGACAATAACTTTCATGGTCCGTTTGTGGGCACCTCACTGGCTCTGGCCTCAGAGGAGGCCTCCGTTCCCGACCAAAGAACACGGTCTTTGCGCCAGGCAATCCGAAGTAATCGAAAAGGTGATTTACCTGTGGTAAGCTCAGCCCGCTTTACGAGCGCTATAAACGCAACCTGATATCCATTCTTGTACTGGCTGCGAGTCGGCCCCGCAAATACAATACGCCACCCTTTGTCAATCGGTGTAATACTCTGGCGTTTTAAAAACTCGAGCCCAATTTTAGCACGCACATCCTCATAAGCCTCCTTAGGCAAAGGCGTGTCACCTGCTGAGGTGAGATCCAAAACAAGACATTCAGGGTCTTTTACAAACGCAGCAACCGAAGCCAGAGTGGTGCCATCTTCCAACCAACCATCCAGATTGAAAGGGATTCGAGCGCGCTGGATTGCGTTTGTGTATTCCAACGGAAGCTCCACATCCAAAGAACGTTTCTTTTCTTGCGCCATACGCTCGCGCAGCTCACTTAGCGTTAACGTATTACTACTCTCACGCGTCCAGATTCTTGTGGCTGAACTACCCCACCAGAAAATCAGGGCACCAATCACAACCAATGCTGGTATCGGCACCAAGTGGTTCACTCTACTCACATATCTCATCGCAGTTGTCCAAAAGACCCACGCCCCAATCGCTATCCCAGGCCCAAAGTCCAACAGATACCTCGAGGATAAGAACGGAAACCTTAAATAAAACCAAAATAACATTAACCCAGACAAAAGTGACCATAGCCCTAGAACCACACCTGGCTCGGTTAATGCGCGACGCCGGTGCACAATGAACCAGGCCGTAGCCCCGACCCAAACTACCGTCGTCGTCAAAAACTCGTTTACACCGAAAGTGGTAAAGTAAATTTCGCGCCATCGAAGAGTGGGCGATTGACCAGGGAAAAGATCCGGCTCGTAACCTGACCGCGCTGGGATTCCAAACGATTTTGTAAAAAACAATGCACTTATCAACTCGCGTGCAGCCGAACCTATCGGTTCATCTTGATAGGGATGGTCGAACCGCGATGCATACCGCATCGCAGCTATACTATTCAGGTTCAATGAATGCCCAAACTCAAGTGGTGCACCAAACCGATAATAATTTAACCACAGCAACAGACCAGTCAGACCTACGTAGATTATTATCCCGCCCAGTATCACCCACCGATTTAGGCGTTTTAGTCTCGCAATTATAGTGGTTAAACCAAAAGCAACTAACCCATACGCTCCAAATGTTGGGCGAATGAACGGCATCAAACCACTGCCAGCACAAACGCCTATGTAACCCCATTCCAATTTAGTGAGTTGACCTGTAACTGCATCGCGGTTGATTTGTTGGTCAGCCACCGCATTTATCCATCGCACAATTCCAAAAGCAAGTGCTAGTGCACCTATGTACCCGTATGCAACGATCTCCTCATACGCTAAAAAGCGCGAACTGCATAAAGCGATAAACGGCGGGAAAAGTACTGTACAGAGTAGCCCCAAGTAAACCAATCCAAGGTCGAACTGATCGCTTCGTTGAGTGTTTACGATCCAATATGTGACCAAAACCAACGCCACAATGAAACAGATTCGGTCGGGAAACGGCCCTAGTCCTAACAACCGCACCGGCGCTTCGAATAGTAACTGCCATACCGGTACAGCCAGCCCAAATACTTGTTGTACCTTGCCATTGTGCCATGCCAGGTCCCATCCCAAACCACGTGGACTCGTGCTAAGGGCCAATTGTCCTTTCAAAAACGACTCTACTTGCCAACGCAACGGTAAATGCTCACTGTACAACCCACCAACCGGCTTCCATAATCCGGTGTACAGAGGCAGGCCCAGTCCAATGACAAGCGCGACAAAAGACGTCAATGCTTTCTTTTTTGCCAGCTTATTCATACTTTAGCACCGGCCATTGAGAATTCCACATGCTCAACCAATATGGTTGACCTACGATGGCCAGCGAATAACCAGTAAGTGGTCCAATCCATGCCTTCTTTTGGTAGGCGTGCGCCAGTACTACTATTTTGGGGCTCCTCATTCTTTAGAGGTCTTTTGTAGCTGTGGCAGTGATTGGCGAAATGACCGTTCTCATAAGCAGCTTAGTTTCGTCGGAAAAGAGAAGACATACAACACAAACGCATCCGTCGGACTTCGTAGCTCCAGCATAGGTAAAAGTAAAACGACCAGATTTGTCAACCTTTCAAGAAGTGTAAAAACACGCTGGCTTAAGTTGGTGTTTCTTATAGACATGGGGTTGGTATTCTCAGCCAGACACACGATGCTCAGCCTGACATGCCGTAAACCATATAAACACGCTTACCGGTACCCTTCTCACCTGGCTCATTGCTTTGCCACATGCCTTCTGTCATGCCATTGGTACAACAAATACACCACGGGGGGTATGGCCAACACAACTGCCACGGCCCATAACACTTTGTGTTTACCTGTCACAGGCACCTCATAATACTTGCGCCCACGTTTCAAATGCCGTTCAGCCTGCGCAAGCAATTTCGGGTCATTTGCAGACCTAAACGGTTCCCCAGGTTTGAGTGTGTAGGTAGCATATTTGAATATTCGGTCGTTACGAGCCCGCCGATAACGGTAATCATAAACTACTGCAGGAGCTGGGCATACACCGACCGTGACGGTGTCAATGGGCGGCACAATTCTGACAGATGTAGCCCGAAGCTCAACGATCGTCGCCGGCCACTTATAAACAACCAAGGGACTAAACGAATACCACGTAACCCGAAAAACTCCCTCTACTGGGATGTCTAACCCGTTAGTGTGCAACCAATTAACGCATTTGTACTCCGTAAACACGTGTCCATTAGGAACGAGATGCCGCCTCTCTAGATGCCTGAAAAAATTGTTCCACTCCTCCACGGTTTCTGGATAATCAAATTCCTCTCGTGCCAATTCTTGGCGCCAATCCAAGTCTAACGTCTTGTCGCGCACCTTTCGCAAAGATGCGGGGAAGCGTCCGCACGAAGACCAAGTTATCTCCCACTTCCATCCGTATAATAGCTCTGGATCGTCTCTTATCCCGACAAACGGAGTGCGGCAAATCTTTGTTTCTCCCGGTGGCAAGAGATTTGGGGACAAACAGTACACCAACCACGGCCATTGCACGCCGAAAATTTTGTATCCCACGATAGCATGCGCTCTGGGGCTTATCTCAACTTGGATCTTCTTTTGCAGCACTGTTTTCCCGTTTCTTAATGCGGGCAGGGATGTCATGTAGTAGTTGTTGGAACCGTCGTAAACAAATTTCGCCCACCACACATTGCCTAAGCATGCGCCAGTAAGAGATAGGATGTAAGCATTATTCCACAAGGTTGCGCAAAACGTGTTCGTTTCTACATCTTCAACGTGCAGCTTACCACTTCTCGGGCTGAACGGCTTCACCAAGTAGTACCCCTGCACCTCTATTCCTTGCTCTTCTGCTGGAAAAACTGCGGAAATTGGTGTACATCCCAAAATTATCAGTAGTACCATCAATCGGCGTGTCCATCTACCTATCCGGTGTGCTCTCAGGTTCATAGGCATAACGCTTTGGATCCACAGCCCTTTACCACCCAAACTATCCCTTCGTCGGACGTTGTTTATTATGCAGTGTCCGCGCAGCCTACATGGAGAGATAGTTTGAAGGAAGGGTTGTGGGTAACAATCCTGCTCCTATTTCTGTTGCTGTTCCTCGCAAATGCAGGTTATGGACCTATCCTTATAGCTTGGCCAAGACTGCTGACACGTTCCATACACTGGTGTCCCATCCTTTTTCCTCTTCTTGACGCACTGTTTACCGAGTGTATCGCTGGTACACCCGACTCCTATCATATCACCGGATTCCTCTTCCAACCATTCGGTTTTGCATGTTACCGTCTCGCTATTTAGAGTGCGCCAACTCTCCGTAACGCTGGCAGCGATAGCGATTGCGGTTACGCATCCGCCCCAGACTGCGATCAATTTAGTTCCTACAGTTCGCATATTCCTATTTGTTCTATTGTTTGTTGGTTGTGTTTTTTCATACTGGCTACTGGTGTCACAGCCATTTAACCACCGGCACCAAAAATTGCATGCAGGTGCTTTGCGTTTGGCAAGCCTCCACAAAACTCACTCTATTTCCGTTGAAGATGTCTCTTTTCATCTTCAAAATGTGTTTGCGAAACGAATTTCAAAAATGCTGGCAAAGCGCACAATACCAAAGCAACCAGCACAACTCCCGAAAGCAACTTCTCTGTTCGTGCAGACATACCAGTCAACGTGCCTAACAAGCCAAAACAACCGCATCTTGAAGCACCACTACCTAACCACGCCTGTGCCAACCGATACCAAACCATTAGACTCACAAAAGACAAAATCATGACGCTAGCCCTTGCATTGCCCCCGCCACACCCAGCATAGGCAGCCAATCCCTAACTCCGTAATCCCAGCCAAGAGATAAACCTGTGAATCGGTAAAAAATGGGAAAACCAGATTAAGTTCCCTGTATTGGCTGTTCACAAAAGCAAACCCTAGAATATGCGACAGCCCACACACCACAAGCACCCCTGAGGCAACGCTGGCAAGCACGCCGTAAGCCGAAACACACATGGTGTTCCCACACAGAGTGCTTACACGCCCAGCGGTCCGAGCCCATTTAGCCGTTAATTTAATACCTTTGACAATCCACCCCAAAAGCTTAAGTTGTCGTGCCTCCTTCTGTGGCAGAGTGTGAACCGGGCATTTGGAAAACGGAACCAGCGATAGCGATCTTCCACGGGGAAAACCTCGATTTTGATCTCCCGACTTCCGCAAGTATTCGAACCATTCCAATAGCCGGCTCATTGGCACCTCGGTCAGGTAATGCTGCAGAGTTCCAAAAAAGTCAACAACTTTTGTGAATTTGCACCAGCTTTTAACCTGATCACCTTCCGTATCCATCCGAGTACTTAGGAGGCCGTGTGCCCACTAAAAAGGTTTATCCATAGGCAGTCCCATTCACAGGGCATATCTTTTTGCATACTGGTGCCAGTCATGACCGCAGCCTTGTCACCGCAAACCAAAAGACAAAGGCGTATGCCCCACTCTCCATAACAATCTCAAGCTCCTGGCCAACTGTTCCTCGTAAGGACGCGCGCTGCGTTATTCCTAACGCAATGCCTACAGCTCTTGAATACCTTACATCGGACGTACAACACCGCAGCGTACCGCCAAATTAGGCCCAACGGCTACGGCGAGAACTAAAACAGAAACCTTGGCCTTGCTCTTCACAGTCAAGTCGAGGCCCTTTTGCTTTGGCGCCACTGATACCATAGATACACCACGGGTGGTATGGCCAACAAGCCAGCAACCGCCTGGCTGGGAACCGTTGTGCCCAGCATGTTCGAAATCCAGACGCTTCAACTGTTCGAGATCCGCGTGGTTGAGACGACAAAGGGAATCGTGGCACGGCGAGATTCTCCTGGCCGAGATTGACTCCGCCGAGTTGATCGCCCAAGGGAATCCCCTGTGGATCATCCTGGGCGTTCTCACGCTCAGCCTCTTTCGGCCTCGGCCTCATTTTCATCATCGCCTATTTCTTCGCTAAGTACAGGTTTCTCATTGTTCATAGCAAGAGCAACGCACAAATTGTCAGAATCAAAGAGGACGGGACGGCATACAGAGAATTTATGGCAGCGGCGCTGGCGGCCGCCGAGCAACACAAAGGTGGGTTGAAGAGATGAACATGCAAAAGACTGTGACCTGGCCGTCCAACAACGGCATGCAGCGGACAGCGCTGCCCGGTGTTTGCTGATGCCAGGCGTTAGGCTTTACGCCCACGTCACGGGCAAAACAAACAAAAACAACAGCAATTAATTAACGTTCGCAACACTGGTGTCAGTAGTCATGCTTTCACTCTCTTCGCAGATGGCCTGCGCTCAAGCACAGGAGAGCGGCTTCAGGGTGTTTGTTGGCTCCAAGCCTCTGAAGCGTGATGGTCACCGACTTTCTTACGATACACACCCGGACGATTGGTTCCTTACAAACGTTGGTGTCCCAGGTTCGGCCGGGACAACAGAGGTAGGAGGCATGCCCCATTTCGCCGCATTTGGGTTTGGGTATCAGGTTTGTCTTTCCGACTCGTTTTCCCTCACTCTTAACTTGGGTGGTTTGGCAGGTGACGAACGCGACCGGCACTAGAACGCCAACGACATGCGGTCTGTTACCTGCGGTTCGTTCGTTTATTCAGAGGCTCGGTGGGGATTATTCGCTGCAGCCGGCTTGTCATATTACATTAAGCGATTCTACGTGGGGGCTGAGGCTCAGCTTGCAGGTATGCTTGTTGAGAGCGGGTGGCACCGATGAGGCAAAGACGAGAGCCAGGACAGGAATATCGAGTTGTTACCCTCGGCGGGCCCCAAGGTTGGCTAGTCGGTCACTGAAGAATTCAGCGTCGAGGGCGTAGTCCAATTCGGGCGCTCAGTGACTTTCGGTGTCCAGGGAGTGTTGAAGTACTGACGCCTAACAAAATCACTAGACTGAACGCGGGCGGGCCACGTCAGTTTCCAATTCGGACGCTACAGACCGTTGCATCGGTCAGTTTTGCCGTTAGAAAATGTTAGAACATGAAACGTGTGTTCCTTTCATTTTTAGTTGTCGTCGCTACTGTGGCGTCCACGCTACACTAATGTGGCACGGATAGCGCCTGCAGAATTTCCATTGCAGAGGTCGGAGCAGTCCAGCTGGAGGTAGAGCAGCCCACGCACAAAAACGAAGTTCGAATTCGAGTGTGTGACTAAGCTGCACGGAACCGACAGAAGAAGACTTTCTCATGTGGCATTTGCTTTGTGGGCGAAGTCGGAAGAGAAAGAAAGATGCTGGCTGTCGCACTCAGGCAGGTATTGCCAACCTCAGCCGAGTACTTAGGGTCACCCTCCGACCGACACGAGTTTAAGCACGGAAACATTGTCAGCTGCTCTAAAAGAGCGACGGTCTGTGCCTACCTATTTCTACTTGGTATGCGTTTTATTACCACTGGTTCATCATGTTCTAACAAATCGGTGAAGGCGTTGAACCGGATTGCCTCAGCCAAGGGCTGTGCGAGGGTCGAAAAGATATCGGCACAGGTGGGCCAACTGCTGCAAAAATACAAGATGGGCAAGTTTGTGAACTGGTCGGTGGAGGATGGCCGACTGGTGTGGCGGCTTGATGATGAAGCCATCCAAACCGAGGCGGTCCCGCACATGCGGGACGGTTGTTACGTGGTGTACACTGACTTGCCTGCCGAGCGGATGAGCAAGGAAAAAGCGGTAGCTTCCTACAGAAAGCTCAGCCTTGTTGAAGAGGCTTTTCGGAACCTAAAGACCGTTTGGCTTGAAGTGCGGCCTGTGTATCCGGCACATGCGGGACAGATGACCGGATAAGGACCCACGTGTTCATTTGCATGTTAGCGTACTATTTGCAGTGGCGCATGCAACGGCGGCTGGTGCCGTTGTTTGAAAGCGATGGGCGTGGCAAAGGGCGCAAGTGGAGCTTTAGCTTGGTGATGGCGAGTTTGCGGCAGATCAGCATCAATCTGGTGCGGATGGGCAAAGTGGCGTTTGAACAGGTGACGGTGCTCACAGCCGATCAAAAGAGGATATTTGAGCTATTGGGCGTGAAGCTTTGAGTGGTGTAGCCGTTTTGGTGAA
This sequence comes from uncultured Verrucomicrobiota bacterium, assembly GCA_964654645.1. GTDB lineage: Bacteria > Verrucomicrobiota > Verrucomicrobiia > Limisphaerales > CAZZJO01 > CAZZJO01. The sequence continues at coordinate 9,886 of CAZZJO010000012.1, forward strand.
ATCCAAAACTGCTGTAACCTGCTGTGGTCAAAGCACTTGCTTTAAAACTAAAAAGGGAATGGGTTATTGGTGAGGTTAACGAAGTTTGTTTGCAAACCGGTGCTTCAAATGCGCAGGCAAGTTATGTGCGAACTAATCCAACTCACTTGGTTGATTCGACTCATTTCAATGCATAGGCGGAGGTACGATGGGAAGGCTTATGAATTGTGATTAAAAGTAAAAAGGGGTAGATTGTCGATTTCCTAGCTGTGAGCATTGCAAATCCGGCATAGAACTGGTATCAGGGTCTAAATGAAGGTTCCTTACATAGATTTGCAGCGGCAGGCAGCTCAGTTGCGCGCTGAGTTGCTGGAGGAATTAGCCAAGGTCGTAGATGAGTGTACGTTTGTGTTGGGACCCCATGTGTCCGCGTTCGAGGAAGAATTTGCGAAGTACTTAGGTGTAAGACACTGCGTGGCGGTCAATAGTGGCACCTCTGCTTTACATTTGGCGTTGCGCGTATTGGACATCGGTCCAGGGGATGAAGTGATTACTACTCCATTTACCTTTGTGGCAACTGCGTGGGCTATAGCGTACGTTGGGGCAAAACCAATTTTTGTGGATGTAGATCCGACCACTTTCAATATTGATCCTGCCGCTGTGGAACGAGCAATCACTCCACGTACGCGTGCGATAATCGTTGTTCATCTTTTTGGTCACCCTTGTGATATGGATGCGCTAGAGAAGATTTGTGATCGTTATGGGCTTGTTTTGGTGGAGGACGCTGCACAGGCACACGGGGCGCGATACGATGGCCGGATGATAGGCACGTTTGGGCGGGTGGCTTGTTTCAGTTTTTATCCTACGAAAAACCTGGGTGCGATTGGTGAGGGTGGTGCCCTCGTGACAAACGAGCTCGGCATTGCAGTTCGCGCTCGCTCGCTGCGGGATCACGGTTCTGATCGAAAATACCATCATGTTGAGGTTGGCTACAATTACAGGATGGAGGGCATTCAAGGTGCCATACTCAAAGTGAAACTGAAATATTTGGATCAGTGGAATGCTGAACGCGCGCGCTTGGCACGACTTTACATTGATTTGCTTTCAGATACGCCATTAACTTTGCCTAGGCAAAACCTGGGTTGTATCCACGTATGGCATCTATTTACAGTGAGATGCGACAGGCGCGACGAGTTAAAACGTTACCTTGAGGAGCATGGTGTCGGGACTGCAATTCATTATCCTATCCCTCTGCATCTCCAACCAGCATTTGCACATTTAGGGTACAAACCAGGTGATTTACCTGTTGCTGAACAATTGAGTAGGGAATGTTTAAGTTTGCCTTTATACCCAGGCCTAACCGAGGACGAAGTTAAATTTGTCGCAGATACGATTAGGAAGTTTTTTGCGCGCACCGGGTGATTTTCTCCCCAGATAGTGGTCTTGCCGCTGGATAAATCATCACTTAAAGTTTCGTTGTGGCCAAAGCGCAATTCGTACACTTACATGTTCACACAGAGTACTCGTTGTTGGATGGGGCATGCCGGTTAGATCGGCTAATAGAGAAGGCCCGCGCCCTCAACTTCGATGCTTTGGCCATTACTGACCACGGCGTCTTGTACGGGGTGATTGATTTTTACAAGGCGGCCAAAGCAGCGGGCATTAAACCCATAATTGGGTGTGAAGTTTACCTAGCCCCAGGCAGCCGGTTTGACAAGAAAACTCAGGCGGGCGGCAAAGACGTTTACACACATCTTGTTCTTTTGGCGGTGAATAACACCGGGTATAAAAACCTGGTTAAACTGGTTACAGCGGCCCATTTGGAGGGGTATTATTACAAGCCGCGGGTAGACAAAGAGTTGCTCGAAGAGTACAGGGAGGGGTTGATTGTCCTTTCGGCGTGCTTGGCGGGGGAAATTCCTGATTTGATCCTGAAGGGTCAGGTAGATGCTGCAAAGGAGCGGATCACCTGGTACCGTGATGTGTTTGGACGTGAGAACTTTTATTTGGAACTCCAGGATCATGACGAGGAAGAACAGCGCGTAGTCAATAGATACCTAATTCAGTTGGCGAAGGAGTTTGGCGTAAAGTTAGTAGCAACCAACGATGTCCACTACGTTGAAAAGGAGCATTCGTTTGCACATGATTGCCTAGTTTGCATTGGTACCCAGACGACTTTAGAAGATCCAAATCGCCTTAGCCTGCGGTATAAACCAGGCCAATATCATTTGCGGTCGGCTGAGGAGATGTGGGAGCTTTTCAAAGAAGTTCCTGATGCCCTGAAAAATACATTGGAGGTAGCAGAGAGATGCGACGTTGAATTCGAGTTTGGTAAACTCAAATACCCGGCTTTTCATCCACCAGCTCCTTATACCCCATCTGAGTATCTTCGAGTGCTCGTAGCTGAGGGATTGTATAAACGCTACACTTTGCGGGTCCGTGTGGAAGGCACAAAGTTAATACCAGAGTCGATCGAAGATCCGACTAAATTGCCAACGTGGAAGGAGCCGACCGAAGTTGCTGAGCGCATTTGGGGTTTGTCACCGTCCCAAAGGATCGAAGAGGCCTCCGTACAGAAGGCAGTCGAACAAGTGATGGAGCGTCTTAACCATGAGTTGGATATAATTGAGAAAACGGGGTTCGTAAGTTACTTCCTTGTAATAGCGGACGTTGTCCGAGCTGCTCGGAGTCGGTCGATTGGATGCAGTGCTCGGGGGTCAGCTGCAGGGTCTTTAGTAACTTATTTGCTGGAGATCTCACGGGTTGATCCGATCAGGTACAATTTGCTTTTTGAACGGTTTTTGAATCCGGAGCGCGTTTCTCCACCTGATATTGATATTGATTTTGACGATGATCGGCGGGGTGAGGTAATCGAATACGTACGCCAGAAGTATGGGCGTGAATGCGTGGCTCAGATTATTACCTTTGGTACTTTGGGACCTAAAGCGGTAGTGCGCGACCTTGGCCGGGTCATGAATTTCACATATGCAGAGGCAGATCGATTAGCAAAACTAATACCTGCCGATCCCTCTATGACCCTTGCTAGGGCATTGGAAGAAGTACCAGAGTTACGAGAAGCTTATGAGAAGGATGAAAGGGTCCACCGATTAATCGACACCGCCTTCATTCTTGAAAACATGGTGCGGAACGCATCCGTACACGCCGCTGGCGTTGTGATTGCTGATGAGCCCTTAGTAAACCTCATACCCCTTAAGATGGACGAGGATGGGACAGTTGTAACCCAATATGCTATGGGACCGATAGCGGACTTAGGGTTATTGAAAATGGATTTCTTAGGTCTTAAAACGCTCTCTATCATAAGGGACACTTGTCGCTTGGTACGTGCCACTCGGGGGATTGAGATCAATATCGATGAGATTCCACTGGACGATCCGGAAACGTATGCATTGTTAAACAGGGGTGATACACTGGGTGTGTTCCAGCTTGAATCCGCAGGAATGCGCGATCTGTGTCGAAAATTCAAAGTTGGGTCGATAGAGCATATTATTGCGTTGATAGCTTTGTATCGGCCGGGGCCAATGGAATTGATTCCGGATTTCATTCGTCGGCGTCACGGTGAGGTCCCGATTATTTACGAACACCAGCTTTTAGAGTCAATTTGTGCAGAGACCTATGGCGTGCTTGTTTACCAGGAACAAGTTATGCAGGCTGCCCAGGTATTGGCAGGTTACACTCTCGGTCAAGCGGATTTGCTCCGACGTGCCATGGGCAAAAAATTACCTACTGAAATGGCTAAGCAACGCGAGGTTTTCATCCAAGGTTGCGCGCGCGTAAATAACATTCCCCGTGACCAAGCAGAACGCATTTTCGACCTTCTCGAAAAGTTTGCTGGATACGGTTTTAACAAGTCTCATGCTGCAGCCTATGCAATTGTGGCGTATCAAACTGCATGGTTAAAGGCGCATTACCCCGTTGAGTTTTTCTCCGCACTCATGACTGGCGATATTAACAATCTCGAGAAAGTTGCTGAGTATATCGCGGAGTTTCAAGCGAAGGGATTTGAAGTGCTGCCGCCGGATGTAAATGATAGTGGAATGTATTTTACCCCTGTATGGAGGGACCCAAAAAGGAAGGAGAAGGGGCCAGATGCGATTAGGTTTGGCCTCGCGGCAATTAAAAATGTCGGCGAAGCTGCTGTCCAAGAAATCATTCGTGCCCGCGAGGAAGGCGGTAAATTTAGGTCGTTGCTTGATCTATGTGAGCGCGTCGACACGCGAGTAGTAAATCGAAAGGTCTTAGAAGCACTTATCAAAAGTGGAGCATGCGATTGTTTTGGTCAACCGAGGGCAGTGTTAATGGATCAATTGGATTTTGCTTTAACTCGGGCTGCGCGTTCCGCGGCAGACAGGTTAGCTGGGCAAATCTCGCTTTTTGGAATAGGAAGCCCGCTGGAAATTGAACACCCACCTATTGTTCACGAAGGCAGGGAATGGCCTCTCGCCGAACGGCTCGCCTATGAAAAAGAGCTTTTGGGATTATACATTACGGGTCACCCGCTCCTGCCTTATAAAAACCTCATCAAATTGTATGCCACCGCAACGATTAAAGAATTGCCCGATCAGAAAGATCGGCAAATGGTCAGGGTTGCAGGTGTTATCTCGGCATTCGAAGTGAACATTTCCAAAAAGAATAACCGTAGGTTTGGTATTTTGACTCTTGAGGATTTGGAAGGAACAGTGGAGGTATTTACTCCTGCTGATCTATTAGATGAGCTCGTTACCACTTTAAAAGTTGGGCGGCCAGTGATGGTAACTGCGGAAGTAGGAAACCGTGGGGAGACAGCTAGGCTATTTGCGGTGGGTGTACTTCCATTGGAAGAAGTGCCAGAATCTTACACAAAGGCCATTTACATTGTGATCCCGCGAGAAGGGTTACAACCAGATTTCATAAGTGCATTGCGGGAATTGGTGGTGGCACACCCAGGCCAATGCCCTTGGTATCTCGTGTTTAAAGGAGCAGAAGACGATGTGATTGTAATAAAACCAGATCAAGAGTTTTCAGTACGACCCACCCCAGAGTTTATAGATGCGCTATTTCGCTTAGTAGGTGAGAGCGGAGTAAGAGTGAAAGTCGCACTTCCAGACAAAACATCCAGTCGTAAAAGCAATCGGTCGAGATAACAGTGTAAGCTTAAGTGGCAAATTACCCCTACAATTCCATGTGCAAAGTCCTTGGTGGTGGAGCTTTTTTAAACCCAGGTTGTCGTAGATAGATCGGTGTCAGGTTAGACGGATCAGTGATAGGGGTACTCTTCAGTGCTGCATAAGCAAGGTAGGCGACCGAGGGATAAACATTGACACCGTCAGCAACCCAGTTTTCTGAATCAGGACCCACCACAATTGTGCCCTGGGTAAGTTTGCCTATCATTGCTGCAGGGACGATGTGCAATGCCTCTGTCTCAGACCAGCTGTTGTTGGTGATTTTAAATTTTGCTAAGTAAAGTTCGTTTTGCTGGGCATCAATTATTACTGATACGTCTCCGCGTATGCCCTGTGCTGCGGCATTGGCTATGATAGCCTCATAACTTGGAATTTGGAAGAACCTTATTTCGCGAGGTCCAAAGGCGATTTTCCAGCCTTGTGCAATTGCGATTGCTACGCGGATTCCTGTATAAGAACCAGGACCCGATCCTATCACAATCCCCCCAACGTTTTCCGGTTTGATTCCAGCCGTGGCAAGGGCAGAATCAATTAGCCGGAAGGGAACCAAAGGAGTTGACGGTCCGTCAAAAACTTCAATCGCTCCAGGCAGAGGCACCCGGAAACCAGAACCCGGAGCCCATGAGTCATTTACAGGGTAAACGCACACGCCTTTTTTGGGAGATGAGAAATCAATAGCTAGGATCCACATACTCGATTTGTCTTGCCGACCCATTCAAGTTGGTCAACTTCACTGGTACGAGTAAGAAACCGTTTTGAGTTAAATCGTGGATGTTTTGTGTAAAATCACCGAAAACCCTGTCGGCCCATTCGACGACGGTCAGACCATTGGTTGGCGGCAAATATTCATATACGCCTGCGCTTATAAGGTCTTGAGGAGATTCAATGCGGTAAAGATCCAGATGGTATAGAGGCATTACCCCGTCAAGATACCAATTTACAATTACAAAAGAGGGGGAGGTAACACGGGTTTTTACTCCTAGGGCATCAGCAATGCCTTTTACGAAAGTTGTTTTACCAGCTCCTAAGTCTCCCCATAGTCCAATTACTGTTCGAGGACGTAAAGACGTGGCAATGCGGTAGGCGAGCGCCTTCGTTTCCTCCTCGCTATGCGAAATGAATGTAACCATCAATTGAAAGCGGTTTTCGTCCATACCTATCGCGTATTGTCACTGATCTTTCGGCTGTTATCTTACCAATGGATGATAGTCGTGTTTCTGGGAATTTGGTTTTCCATGCGTCAAGTAATTGCACGGCAAACTCCGGCGGTACAGTGAAAAGTAATTCGTAGTCTTCACCCTCAGAGAGTGCCAAGGCTAACGGAGTGTGACGCATGATTCCATAAGCTTGCTCTTGCAGCGCAGGGTCCCTAGTTTGCGTGGTTAATGAAGAAGCCCTTTCCCGAGCCGCTTTACTTATTGGGATGGCATCTGAAAGTAGTTCAGCACCTACGCCGCTAGCCGCAAGGATCCGCTTTAGATCGGTGGCCAAACCGTCACTTAGATCGATCATCGCATGAACAGGGAAGTTTTCTACTAACCACCGTGCTTCTTTTACTCGCGGTTCAAATTCTAAGTGTTTCCCTAAAATGGATCCTCCGAGTTCGCCCGTGACGAAAATTGCATCGCCTGGCTTTGCCGTAGACCTCAGAATACATCGTGTGGGTTCCACCCAGCCAAGGATTGATACTGTAATCATGATGGGGCCTGGGCTTTGCGATGTTTCGCCACCTGCTATGGCCACGTCATATTTGCGTGCCAGGTCGCATAGACCGTCGTAAACCGATATGACATACCGCGGGTTGAACCCGGAAGGGAGTGCAATAGCAATTAAAGCAGCGGTGGGTATACCCCCCATTGCCGCAATATCACTGAGACATCGGGCAAGGGCTTTCCGACCAATCTTGTATGGATCGGTTGCGGGTAAGAAATGTATCCCTTCCACAACACTGTCTGTTTTGAACAATAAGTAGCACTCCTTGTCGGGTGCGCGGAGAACCGCGCAATCGTCCCCAGGTCCCACGATTACTCCCTCGTTTGTAGGTAGGCGTTCCTTAAGGGTTTGAATTAGCTCAAGTTCGTTCATTACCCTGTTTTAGTAAGGTTTACTGCGATAAAGTTTGCGAGGTTGAATATACTGTGCGCAACCACGGATGCTAGGATGTTGCTTGTTAACTCGTATGCAAGGGTTAAGCTTACTGCGAGAACAAACAACGGCAGGAAAGTCTCAATTGGATTAAAATGGATCAAGGTGAAAATGGCTGAGGAGATCACTGTTCCCCATAAAATCCCTACACGCTCCCGAAGAGTAGGATAAACCATACCTCGGAAAAACAATTCCTCGCCTAGGGGTGCAAGTACAATGGCAAAAAATCCTAGGTATGCTTTCGCCCAAAAGCCGTCGGTTTGCCGAATAATTTGCACTACTTCCTGCTCAGGCACCTCTATTGAAAACCGCGTCGTAACGACAACGTACATGGTCTGGAATACAAGTGCTAACAAACCAAATAGCGCACCATAGGCAACAATTTTGATGGGTTTTCCGTTTTTAAAGCCGTACGCTTCCCAGAATCGAGTTTGGTGTTGATGGGAAATCCAAATCGCAAGGCCAATCATTGCACCTTGGAAGCATATCGAGCCGATGACAATTTTGGGGAAAGCAGTTTGTGTTCCTTTCATAGCTGGCTCGTGCAACAAAGAAGCGCTGGAGTCTAAGGTAAGAGTAACAAGTGTGAGTCCAAGCAGAAACAAACTCCAGATTGGGTGCTTCGAAAGTAAGTCTTTTGCAAACAAGATGATCATTGCTCCGCAGGCGCTGAGCATTACGATAGCATTCGATAACAACGGCAGGGAAATAATTTGTCTAAGGTCTATGCCAGCGTCGTATAGTCTGGCTAGTGCGTTACCGAGGTGCACGCTGAGAAATAAAATTAGGCCCACCCGCAAAACAGCTTCTCCTTTCCAATTTTGAATCCGCAGCACGCCTTAAATTTAACCACTTAGCAGTGGACGATCGATCATTTTTTGTTCATCAGACACCGACAGGCACTAGATATGCTGCCTTCATCACTGGTGCATTTTTTAAGAGTAACACGGTCACTTCGAGCCCGCCGTGACCGAGAGCATTCGATCAATTGGCACCCTCGCCCGTGTTATTAGCTCACGTGACAACTCAATCCTGGGTTGAAGTGTTTGCATACACTTCAGTAGTTTTTCGAGCGTATTCATTCTCATGTACTTGCACTCAGCGCAGCGACACGGGTCTGTAGGTGCGTGCATTGCATCGAAAACAGGAGGGGTCATAAAGATTTTGTCGGGGCATTCTTTTTTTAGCCGGTGCAAGATCCCAGAGTCAGTAACTACGATAAATTCGCGGGCTGAAGATTGTTTGCAATAGGCTATCATTTTCTCGGTTGAACAAACTACGTCGGCAAGAGCGCGAACCTCACGTACTGCTTCAGGATGAACAACAATTTTAGCCTCTGGGTGATTGCTCTTTAGCTTTAGAATTTCCTCACTGCGGAATTGGACATGTAGGTAACAGTTACCGGGCCAAAGCGTCATCTTGCGCCCTGTGCGTTCCATGACCCATTGTCCTAGATTTTCATCAGGAACAAATAAAATGTCTTTATGGACAGGCGCACTAGAAACAATCAATTCGGCATTCCCACTTGTGCATATTATATCGCTGATGGCTTTGACTTCCGCACTGCAGTTGATATAGGCGATTGTATAAAAGTTGGGATTGGACTTTTGAAGTTCGGCGAGTTTTTCCGCCGGGCAACTTTCTTCTAAACTGCACCCTGCATCTTTGTCTGGAAGTAGTACCAGGCGGTCAGGATTTAGTATTTTGGCGGTTTCTGCCATGAAACGAACCCCACAAAACACAATAACTTCAGCTGGCGTTTGGCTCGCTACTTGTGCCAGTTTAAGTGAGTCCCCCACAAAATCGGCTAAGTCTTGGATCTCGGGAGCTTGATAATTATGAGCTAAAATCACCGCCCCGAGCTTTTCTTTAAGTTTAAGTATTTCGTTCACTAGCTCGTTTTGCATGTCTAGGTTCCGATTTGCGAATGACTGTGTCATTTCCGATAAATTAGTACGAACATAGCTTAGGGTCAAAAGGACTATCTGTTTCTCTGAAAGCGGGTCGAGCGACAGTCAGAGTATTTTTTGCAAACGCTCAAAGCGAAGGATCCTGGTGTGAGCCCATAAAATAGATTTAGGCGCCCACCATCACGCGCGTTATGTTAATTCTTTTGAAGCCGCCAGGAAAAATGAGTTTATGCCTTTACCCCAAATTGGACTCATTGCTTAAGGTGTTAAATTCACCCCTCCGCCGTTGAACCGTCGAATGGGGCTGTGTTCCCCATTCGGTGTAATTTAGGTACGTAGTCAGCCGCCCGATTAGAGCCTTAGAATGTGATGAATTGGTATGAAAGTTTAAATTGCTGAGTTATAAACTCTTACCGCTTCTATAAATGCATCGAGGTTTTCGAGGGAGGCTTGGGGTGGGATATCACATCCCGAGGAGGGAACGAAGTTTGGATATTTCTGGGTTTCTTTTAAGAGTAAGGTAGTCTTTGCAAAGACTTCTTCTGGCTTTCCTTGCACAAATATAGCGCTTGGATCTAGGTTGCCACACACGGGTTTGCTTGACGGAAGTGCGTCGAGGGCGGCATGAATGTCCATCGTGGAGCCAAAATGGAATGCAGACACGGTTGCTTTGGATTTCGTTTCAATATGAATAGGTTTTGCTCCGCAATTGTGGAGGATGATGCCAAAATCGTCATCGGAATCCACAAAGTTGGCAACTCGGTTGATCCATTTAATTGAGAACTGTTCCATCATGTCGGGCGATAAAAGCCCCGCGGCAGGTTCAGCCATGATCACACCATCTGCACCTACTGATCGGAATGCTGAAACATAGGATTTAAGGAACTCGGTGCACTTTTCCAAAACTATATTTACCGTGTCGGGCTCGGTCATTGCCATCATGCAGGCCTCGCTTAAACCTACTAGCCGACTGGCTAATGTAAACGGTCCTACGCATCCTCCAAGCACCACGGCGTCGGGCAAGGACTTTCTGAGGAGTTCTGCGGTTCTTAGATACACGATTGTGCGGCCTGCCCCAGGCCTGGGCACTGTTAATTTCTGGGCGTCTGCCACGGAAAAGATAATGGGAGAAGTTACAGTCGGCACTTCATAATCCGGCAGCTCTACGGGGGCTCCAAACGCCTCAGCCTCAACACTTAAATCCATTCCTGTTTGGACTATGGGTGTCTGAAGTCGCTTTTGGAGGGCAATGATGACTTTTGTTTGGATTTCAGCATCACATACCACTTGCTTTATTGTGTGCCCAGTTAAGTGGATCCCAGGATAAACGGCTATCAACATCGGAACCCGCCTACGTGATCCATATACCAATTTCTTGAATTTGTTCATAACGCGCACAAATGGTATTTTTTTCATGCCTCGAAATCAAGAAGCCAGGTTCTTAACATATCTCAAAACATTTGGATGGCTACCACATAATCAATAGCAAGACAAAGATCTAAACTCTGCGGAGATTCAATTATTGATTCGCCCTCTCAAAGACATCCCGGATATGGCTGGGGCTGAGGTGTTTAAAGTGTTGTTTCTTCAGGTGGAAAGAAGTCCACTACCAAATCAAAAGTCGGTACGTTTGGAACCGTGGTCAGTGCGTAGGTAGGAGGAGGATGTTTTGAAGCCGATTTTTGTAATGTATGAAGGGGACTGTTATTGTGTGTGGGGAACTGGGGGCGGAGGTAGCAGTGTATCCCCAGTTTTGCACAGAGAGAAATTCCGGGTGGTGTGTAATGTGGGTACTTGTGGCCGGATTGCGTTTGGCAAACTCATTTAAGTAACTGAGGTTAATAGGACAGGTCTTGCCAAAGATCAGGGGATTTGCTTGGCCGGCGGACGGTAAAATAGATTTCTATTGGAAATTTCCTATCGTCCATGGTCTATTACTCACCAAAAGATGACTTATTTAGAGGGGACAATTTTAGATGTTGTGTGTATTCTGCTAGGCACTGCGATGGGTTTCGTTCCGTTTTGTAGGCGCCTTTTGGCTTTGAGTGGCTTTGCACAACTAGCATTGGGAACAGGTTGTATAGTAGCAGGACTGTGGTGGGCCTGGTTTAAATCCGGGACGAGTTTTTTGGAAACGGCGGTTAATTTTTTGGTGGGCCTCGGAAGTTTAGTTATTGGACGAATCCTGGGACGTTTAGTTGGGGTTCAGCGACTTTCTAATCGATTAGGTGCAAGTGCTAGGCGTTGGTTTGAAAGTGTGCCCCAAGACACTGTACGAAGAAGGTCAGTGGGATTTAAGACAGCAATAATTGTGTTTTGTGTTTCTCCCATAGCTGTTTTTGGTCCGGTAGCCGAGGGGGCGTGTGAGTGGAAACTCCCAATGATATTCAAATCTATAATGGACGGATTTGCAGCGTTAGGGTTCGGAGTTACGTATGGATGGGTTATTGCACTAGCATGTTTTGCCCTTTTTCCATGGCAAGGCACAATTGCGCTTTTGTCGTATGAGCTTGCTCTTTTGCTGGAGAGTGCTGCAGTAATCCAGGTCCTCAACGTGACTTGCGGTTTGCTCCTGTGTTTTAGTGGTGTGGTAGTTCTAGGCATTCGGCGGGTTGAGCTTGCAAACTATCTTCCAGCATTAGTGATAGCCCCCCTAGCGCGGTTGCTCTTGGGATGAAAAAATACTCGGTTCACATTATACATTGTTTAAGCGGGATGATTTCAGCTGCGAACTGGTTATTTTCGAATCTTACTAATGCTACTGATCGGTCAGCCTCGTATCTAGGTCGACCTGCGTACCCCGGGTTAACAAACAAGATGTTATTTACAAAATCTACAAATGGCTTATGGGAGTGGCCAAAGAACATCGCGTGAGGCTTAAACTCCTCAATTAAACGTTGGGTCTCAGGGTCAAGCACTAAAGGACTTACTTCATGCTGGATAAGGAACCGAAGGCCTTCGATCTCTGCCTTTTGAGTCGTTGGTAGTTGCAAATACGCACTGTCAGCGTTACCTCTTACAGCTGTGACTGGAGCAATTGTTTCTAATGCTAAAAGTACATCCGGTGTCCCCACGTCACCACAATGGAAAATGTGTGTCACGCCCGCAAATATATAGCGTAAACGCTCATCGAAATAACCATGCGTGTCAGATATCACCCCGAATAGCATATTCCTCATTTCGACACTTTTTCCGGAGCTGGATCTGCCTCAACTGGTTCTTCTGCAGCTTCTGTCTCAGGTTCGGTTTCGAGTGCTTCTACGAGCTTTGCTACTCCTACGAATAACCCTGTGAAGAGGCCACCGCTTAGGAGCGTGTTCTTAAAGAAAGTCCAGGTTTCTGGCCAACCAGCGGTGCCAATCGTCAGGGCCCAAAGCCAACCACGAAAGTCACGTGTATATTCTGGTGCGTTAAATGGGTTTAGAAACCATACGAAGGTGTTAGAAACTACAAAAAACACGAGCGCGCCTAGAACACCACCCCCAACCAATTGAGTAAAGGAGTGCCGGGGTTTAAACATTCGCCCAAGTAAAAATATTAGGAGAAAGGCGAGGTAGTTTAATGCCACATGGTGGAGATTGGTTAGCGAAAAGGTGGTAAATCCGTATTTGTAATGGTACCACCAGCTCAAAAAGAGGTCACTGCAGACCAATGCCGCCAAAGGTAGCAGCCAACTCTTACCTTCCCGGAAGTATACCCCAGCGCAAAACAAAAGTGCATATACCGCACTAAAATTCGGCGGCAATAGCCCGGGGATCCGGGAAACTATAAACACAAGCAAGAACAAAATGCTCAGCCACCATTTGGGTTTCACAGTTTAAATACTAACCCAGCTTTGCCTGAACACAAGGAATGATTCAAAGGGACCAAACGCCCGGCGGTATTTTTAGTCGTCCATTCTAAACCGCGGCAGCCATCAATGCTCCCTAAAGTGGGGGTGGTTATGACACTACAAAATTCAAATGCTCATGTTAACGCAAGTGAAGACACCCGAAGATAACTGACAGGTTTCCCCGCGGCGTCATAACAATAAATTAAGCAAAACCTCCGTAAATTATTGGGTAAGTCTCCTTTGGCCACAAGCGGCTTTGTTGAAAAACACCTTGCTAGGTTATTTTTGCTTAGGGCTGTTACTTTTTGGGGCTGTGAATACTCAAATAAAGTCACCCCTTATATCACGCCCCACGGGCACAAAGTAAGTGAGTTGATGATAGGGCGTCTAAACTGAACGCACTTTCTTATAAAGGCGGTGACTATAAGCACGCCAATACTATCAGAGGGCAAGAGCTTGCTTCGGGGACTAATGTGTACACAAGGGCGTTTGCCCCAGCGTCAAATGGATCCGAACCCCAGCTCCTTTGCACAGCGTCACACAAAACGTCAGGCATCTGTGTCCTGCCCCCGGCGTTGATGCCTTATTATATTGCGAGTATTGAGCCCTAAGGGGCGGATAGTGCCGCAGGTATAACTACCGACCTGCTGGTCATATATCCTGGGGTATAGCTAGGCTAGTTGCAGTCCAACTGGACCCAGTTCACGGCAATACTGAATAACCTCCACTGCAAAAAAGATACGCACCAATGAATATCACGAAATATCGCAGCATACTTCCTATACTAAACCCGAATGGTAGCCTATTGCTTGAAAAGCTATGTATGCTGAACCCACCAAAAACATCACCATCGTAATGCAAATCGAGTCCATTGACGTCAGTG
>CAZZJO010000013.1:0-3105 GCA_964654645.1 uncultured Verrucomicrobiota bacterium
CTGGCATCGTTGGACTGTTGGAGCCAATGTAATGACGCTCGGGTTTCTAACTGAATTTACGGTGTGCTGCGGTCGGCGGATGAGCCATGATCTGGACGGTAACATGACGTATGGCCCGCTAACGAACGATACCTTCGTTAGCTACACGTATGACGCTCGGAATCGGTTGATTCAGGTTGGAGGGACGGGTTCCACCCCGTCCATGGGCTATTGTTATGACCCATCTGGCAACCGAGTGGCCATGACGAACCATAGCAACGGCCAAGTGACCCGGTTTGTGGTCAATCCGAATGCCCGACTGAGCCAGGTACTGATGCGCATTCGGCCTAGTGTCACTAACTACTATGTTTATGGCCTTGGGCTTCTGTATGAAGTGACTGAAACAGCCACAAACTCGGACCTACGCTACTATCATTACGATTACCGAGGCTCGACGGTAGCTCTCACGGATCACGAATCACGAATCACAGACCGGCTCGAGTATTCAGCGTATGGCACGTTGACTTACCGCACCGGCAATACTGACACCCCCTTCTTGTTCAATGGTCGTTTTGGCGTGCAGACTGATCCAAATGGTCTGCTTTACATGCGTGCGCGTTATTACAACCCGTACATTTGGCGATTCATCAATCCTGATCCGATAGGGTTTAGTGGCGGGTTGAACTGGGATGTGTTTGCCGATGGGAATCCGGTGAATTACGTGGACCCGGATGGGTTAGCTTATGGCAATCCGGTGTGCGGGCCGGATGGGCAAATGTATCCGTCGGATCCATTTGCTCCTGGAGGGGCATTTTATGTGCCTTCTCCATGGGAGCCGGATATAATGACGTCGTTTGTAACCGGAGTTGCAGTGGGTGCAGCAATTGCTGGGGCAGTGACGGTCGGCGCGCCAGCAGCGGTGTCGGTGCTTGTCGCAGCAGGTGTGCCGGTAACGACAGCTAATGCAGCAGTTACGGCAGGGATTGGTGTTACGGCAGCGGTCGGGGCTGTAGCGATGGGAGTAAACACTTACAATGCTGTGCAAGCAGATAACTGGGGTGCAGTCGCCTTCAATGCTGGTGCTATGGTTGGTGGCTTAACAGTTGGCGTAAGTGGGGGTGGCCGAGCTATGGTTGAAGGCATGATGGGGAAGCCTAGCCCGGCCCCGGCTACTTGGAATCCAATATCGGTAATTGGATATGAATGGTCAGCCCGATTTAGGTTGGATTATCCGGGTGGTAATGTCCCAAGATGGTTGGCTAGTGCACCAACTCCTGCCAGCGGAGGTGCATCAGCTGCTTTTACTGCGGGTGGAATAAGCTTGCTTTTCCAGCCAGTATATATCGAGCCGTTGCCGTACGATTGGGTTATTCCCTCCTTTGGTTCTTGGTCAACTGCTAAGTTGTCAATTCATGGCAAATAGACACATGAAAGAGCCCGAAGCTTATCATCGTTTCAAGCGACGAATCAGACGGGGCGTTGTATTTTTTCACATGCTGTGGATTGTTTCCGTGGTGTTTGCTGGGGTGACGCTGGTGACGCCAGGGCGTCGCTGTTGGGCTGTTTCTGGTTTATTGATGGGGATACTTTCCGGCTTGGCGGCCCGTCAAGTGCGAGAAAGGTATATTTCAGCGCGAAAGGTTTCCGAAAATCCTCAGGTTGTATACTGGGCGCATCCAACGAGGCCGTTTGTACGCTTTTCAAGTGAAAAGGTAGAGGAATGCAAACTGCTTACGCTGCATCTTAAAGACGGCACGCAATTGGAGGTTGATCTTCCCCCGGAAGATATGGGCACGTTTATCGCGTGGTTAAAGGAGAGCAATCCTTTTATACGATGGGGTCCATACGAAAATCATAGCGCGTCGGAAAAAACCCAAGGTGTATAAAGAGGCTACGGGAATATGTGCGTGACCAAGAGTTGCGAGTGGCAGCAAGACCGCTTGAATTGGCTCGGAACAGGTCCAACCCCATCGAGCGGAGCCGTGAACCAGAGCGAAGCACGGTTCACGGCCATATACCGTACTATGTTCTGGTATATGGCCCATTTGTTTCTTCAAAGAAACAAAATTATTAATGAAAAAATTACAATACTGTGTATATGTTCTTTATAGTTTGAAAGACAACTCTTTTTACATCGGATTTACTAAAAATCTCAAACAACGTCTCACTGACCATTTTCGTGGTAATTCTAAATCGACAGCACCAAGAAGACCTTTTAAATTGATTTTCTGTGAATACTTTCTTTCTAAAAAAGATGCTTTAAAGATAGAGAAAAATATTTCAAAACCACCAAGGGTAAAAGAACTCTAAAATTATTACTAAGGAACTCGTTAAATCTTGTTTAAACTGCCCATCATTGCGCAATTTTTATTTTAGCTTGAACTTCACTTAAAATCGGGCTAATTCGTATTAAAGAAGTGTTATCATCATTGAGGACGGATAAAGAAACAAAATTTCATGAGCCAACCAAAATGCCAGTAATATTAACATATAATGAAAAGGAAAATGAAACTTTAAAATATGGAATATGAATATAGACAACCTCAAAGCCTTTTTGGTTGGTGGTTTAATCCCAAAAATTCATTTTCTATCATTAAAATTCCTATTGGAATTATTCTTATTCTTTCCGTAATCGGCGCTTTCCTCAACGATATAATTGCCTTAGTCGAGGCCTTCCGTAATGAACCTTTATTTACTGGAATGTTTCTTTTAGTTCTCTTTCCTGTGATTATTACTTTTTTCGCTGGAACAATTTTATGGGGTGGTCTATTTTATCTCCCCTACCATATTTTCGAAGAAGAAAAAAGAAATTGGAAAGATTTGTTAATATGGATTGGAATTTTACTAATAGTTGTTATTATTTTATTAGGTATCAATTTTCTTATATTTGGTTGGACTTATACTCGCTTTCGTTATTAATCTATGAAAGAAAAATTTAAGAAGATTTTATTATAGATACTTTTTATCTGGCTTATTATTGGCTTTACAACTGATTCAACGTCTGAATTTGCACGAGCCAAACCTCCCACTGTTACGGCTGGCTCTTTCATGGTTCATCTGTGTCGCAGTGTTTGTTGGAATGGCCGCAGTAGGGATATTTGCCTCATGGTTCACGAGATTCGTTAT
>CAZZJO010000014.1:0-3876 GCA_964654645.1 uncultured Verrucomicrobiota bacterium
AATGGACAGATGGCCAGTCGGAAAGGCGAATACTTCCGGCGGGAGCTGGGCTTTAACAACATGTCGGCGCCTGTGTGGGAGCAAGTGACAGTGACGGCGACAGGCGAGACGCCGGTCACAGGAAATGTATTTGTCCCCCGCACACCGGAACCGTTCAGCTACGACCTTGACGGTAACATGACCGGTGATGGTCGGTGGAACTATGTGTGGGATGCTGAGAACAGGTTGGTGAAGGTAGAAAGCCGGTCTGACACACCGACGGGTTCATGGCGGAGGGTAGAGTGGACATTTGATGCGCTGGGCCGTCGGATTCGGCAGACCACCTGGATGTGGAACGCCACCAGCGGCACATGGCAAGTGAGCGAGGATTTGAAATTCGTGAGCGATTCGTTGCTGTTTGGCCGACACATTGTCGAGCTGAATGCCTCCAACGACTCCTTGGTGCGGACCTATGTTTGGGGTTTAGATCTCTCTGGGACGATGGATGGTGCTGGTGGAGTTGGTGGGCTGTTGATGATTTGCAATTTCCAATCTCCGATTGGCCATCATTTTGCGGCCTACGATGGAAACGGAAACGTGGTTGCTCTTGTCAGTGCCACTACTGGCACCGATACTGCGCGGTATGAGTATGGTCCATTTGGTGAGCCGATTCGCCTCACCGGCCCTGCGGCCAACCTGAACCCCTTCCGCTTCTCTACCAAGCGGACCGACTCCACCACCGATTTGGTGCTGTACGAATACCGCGCCTACAGTCCGGCCCTGGGCCGGTGGCTGAGTAGGGATCCAATTGGAGAAAAAGGAGGGTTGAACCTCCATGAATTCGTAAAAAACAGACCTATAATCCTGGTCGACCCTAAAGGCCAGAGTCCCGTTGTAGTGATTGTAGTCGGGGCTGCTGTGGTCTACCTTGCTAAGGAGGCTTATGATTGCTGGCAGTGTTCTAGAGCGTTAGATCGGTGGCAAGCTGCTGTCTTTGAATGTTACAAGGAAGGTGTCGCGGCGTTGCAGACGATCGAAGGAGAGATTGCGTTTTACGACAAGTACGATGCCAGCGGTTGGGCAGAAGCGATATTGAATTGTGCGAAACAGAAAGACCCCGAGGGATTGAAGAGAGTGTTAGAAACATGTGGCCGGAAGGCAGCAGAGTCTTGGGTCACAGGAACTTTCCCGATGCCACCGCGCGCGCCACTGAATTGATATGCCCGGTCCCTTTAGCCTGATCATGGAGAATAAGCAAAGGCGGCTGAATGCTGTTTTAAAGGTTACCTTGGCTGTCGTGGTAGGGCTGCTGTTAGGCAAGGCCTTGTGGTGCCTCGTCCCCAAAGAGAAATTGCTCGACCAAGACCTGCTTTATCTGGTGGCGCTAGGGACAGCGTTCGAGAAGCAGAAAGCGGGGGATCTTCAGGGTGCTAAAGAAACTCTGAAAGCCGCTATTGCCAAGTGGCCAAGGAGATATGAGGCATACATGTACCTTGGAAACATTTTGCTGGAGCTGGGTGAGACGAATGCAGCACTGTCCAACTACATGATGGCGATCAAGTACTGTGGGACGAGCCCAACGAACTTCGTACCGATGGAAGTCCAAATTAGGGAGCGGGAGCGGCTTATTGAGCGATTGAAGAAGCTTCAGGGAGGATGAAAGCCATGTGGTGGTTGGGGGATTGTTAAGGCCATGTTGGGCTTGCGAGGACGGGGGAGGGTGGTGGGCATCCTTGGGGGTGCACAGGGCTGGGGGGTGTAAGGGGGCGGGCTACGGGACTGGTCGTCGGTGCCTGGGCCGGGTGGTCCCGGTTTTACACATGGGCAACGGTCATACGTTGTGCGTTGATTGAAACGAGCGGGTATGGGGGAACGGAAGTATGGCGCCCAACACATTTCCGGGTTTGAGCAGCTTTTGGAAAGGGAGTGGCGAACATGGGGATTGCCCGGAGCAAAAGGTTTCGCCAGTAGGGGAGGAGTCGAGGGTGGATGTAGTGGTTTGTGGAGCCTACTCAGCAAGACAAGGGGTTGTTGATGGGGACGTCGGAAGGCGGTTGGCGGAACGGAGTGAAGTATTGAGGAGGGGTCGTTAGCGGGGTCGGAGTAATAGGTGGGAATAGGGACGCGAGGTGCTCAGGCGATTACGTGGTATGAGACAATCGAGGTGCGGATAGTGCAGTGAAGGTTGCTGAAGGTTGCTGAACTGGTGGACGCTGGGCGATAGGCTGGAAAGGGGAGCCCACGGTGCGTATAGTGCGATCCGTCTGACGGACGCTGCTGGAGGTTTATGATGGCACGCCGGTGGCCGGGTAAGAGTTCGAGTTATGGTTTTGATGACATCGGCAATCGCAAGGTGTCACGACGGGGCGGTGATGAGAACGGCTGGAACCTGCGCCAGAGCCTATACATCGTTAGCCTGCTCAACCAATATACGCAGCGTACGGTACCTGGGTATGTTGATATCTTGGGAGTTGCTTTGGCGACAAATCCGGTGTATGTGAATGGACAGATGGCCAGTCGGAAGGGCGAGTATTTCCGGCGGGAGCTGAGCGTGAACAACGCCACTGCGCCAGTGTGGCAGTCAGTGACGGTGACAGCGAGTGGTGAGACGTCTGTGACGGGGAATGTGTTTGTGCCAAAGCCACCCGAACCGTTCAGCTACAACCTCGATGGAAACATGACCACTGATGGTCGTTGGACCTACACGTGGGATGCGGAGAACCGCTTGATCCGTGTGCAGAGCCGCTCGGACACCCCGCAAGCCTCGTGGCGGCGCGTGGAGTGGCAATACGACGCGTTGGGCCGTCGAATCCGTCAGACCACCTGGATGTGGAACACCAACAGCGGCACATGGCAAGTGACCGAAGATTTGAAATTTATCAGTGATCCGCTGCTATTTGGTCGTCACATTGTTGAGCTGAATGGGACGGACAACTCGCGTGTGCGGAGCTACGTTTGGGGCCTGGACCTCTCGGAGAGCATGGACAGCGCCGGCGGCGCGGGCGGGCTGCTATGGGTGACCCTTCCTACCGCCTCCGGCTCTGCAGGTGGGACCCACTTTGCGGCTTATGATGGAAACGGGAACGTTGTAGCTCTAGTCAGCGCCACCACTGGCGGTGAAACCGCCCGCTACGAATACGGTCCCTTCGCCGGGCCCATCCGCCCCCACGGCCCTCACGCTGCCCTCCCCCCCGTCGGGTGCCGGCTGCGACCACTGCCGCGCGCGAAGCCGTAGCCCCGGTATTCATACAGCACCAGGTCGGTGGTGGAATCAGTGCGCTTGGTCGAGAAGCGGAAGGGGTTCAGAGCAGCGGCAGGGCCGGTGAGGCGGATGGGCTCCGCGAAGGGACCGTATTCGTAGCGGGCGGTTTCACCGCCAGTGGTGGCGCTGACTAGAGCTACTACATTTCCGTTTCCATCGTAGGCCGCAAAATGATGGCCAATCGGAGATTGGAAATTGCAAATCCATAACAGCCCGCCCACGCCACCTGCGCCACAAATTGTTTCGGAGAAATCAAAGCCCAACCGTGAAGAGGTATCAGTCCCGGCTATTGTAGAAAATGATTTCATCGCTTCAGGTAATTGGCCACCATGTGACAGTACCCAATCCACAAGCTTTGCGCAATCCAATCCAACGCTATCACGCTCTCGCTTTCTCAATCGCGTCTGTATTTTCGCCTTCACTGCGTCCGTCTTCCGGCGCTTCCCCAAATCCGCTTCCGTCCCCCCGGTGCTTTCGCAGTTCCTCTCCGACTGGCCGTTCGGCTTCTCGTTCCTCAGCCCTTCGATCCTCCTCGCCATAATGATGTTGCCCCGCCACCCAATACATCCCCACCACCAGTCCTTCTTTCAGTTGCACCCCGTACAAATACCACACGCGCTGCTCCGAAGAACAAA
>CAZZJO010000015.1:0-37825 GCA_964654645.1 uncultured Verrucomicrobiota bacterium
AGTGTGTAGATGCTTTCCAGTGAAAAACAGGCGTCTCCAAATTCAATTTTCCTCCGGTTGAGGGCGATTAAGGATGAATAACAAATCGAATTGAATACCAAGTCCATGGAGGACTGAGAAACAGTGGTTTCAGTATGACAAGCTTTTTCTGTTTGGCGGAGTGTGCCTGCATGGGGAAAAATTATTCTGCTTGCTAAGTGCCGAGATTGTTTTAGCCTTGTGTTTTGGAAAGTGGTAAATTTGTAATTGGTTAATCTCTTTGAGGAGCAAATGACGGCCGCTGGAAAGCTTTTTATGCTGGGTTGGATTGGCTTAACAGAAGCGTTACTCCAGAACACAGTGTGTCCTCCGCGCTCTACTCAACCGCAAAACATTGTTTGTAAAATATGCTTGGGAGTTAGGCTGGAAAAGTGTTTATAACCGGATACCCATCTTTTTTGCGTGAGCCTGTTAAAATATGTCCTTTCTTTCTCCTTCTTAGCAGTAGTTGTTTTAGATTAGTTGTTCACTTTGTGAAGGCGCCAGCTAGGTGGGTTGATCTTATTTCTTAAGTAGAAGTATTTCTCCGTCACCTTTTATTAAAGGAGAGATTCACTTTCTCGCTATGTTTGGGCAACAGTCAATGACCTTTTATGGAATTAGAAGGGTTACTACTTTGCCCACTGAATCGTCTGGCCCCCAAAATTTTCAGGCCCTGGAATTTTTGTGGCTTGAGCAGATAACGATCTCTGGAGCTTAAAGAACTTATTTTTTACCACCAGAATACGGGCGCGCCACTTGCATTATCACGGTTTACCATATCTTGGAATTTACGCCAAGTTCCGCTACCATCTAACATCACCAGGTTACCGCCCGCGGGGATTTTGCCTGCCATGTGCGGGGTGTTATGAGGCTCACTCCACCCACCTCTGATTCCTTTGTATTGGTAAGTTAACCTAATAGTCCAATTAGTATTGTTTTGTCCAGGTTGAGAGATAGTGGCATCAGCCCAGAGAACTCGCTCGTTTGGTTTGGGAGGGGGCATTGTTACCCTTGTTCGTGGGTCATAAATTGCATGTCCAATTATATTTGTATTATAATTGGTCGGGTTAATCCCGGGTGTTCCGGGGAATGTGAGTGCATACCCAACCACTCGGAAGTTGGGGAGCGCGAAGTTCCACAGAGCATCACTATCTTGCTCGGGGAAAGAAGGGCAATATAGGATTTTGCGTTTCGTGCCCTGGGCAGTCAAAAGGTCAGCCACCTCTACGCGCAAGTCCCATGGCCAGTTGCCCCCCGCGTTGTTAGGGAGTTTGAAATTATAATCGTTCGCATACATTTGGGTTGAAAGCCCTAATTGTTTTATGTTGTTAAGGCATGCAATTCTTTTTGCTTTTTCTTTCGCTTTGCCTAGCACTGGGAGCAAAAGAGCAGCTAGGATGGCAATGATCGCGATCACGACTAAGAGTTCGATTAATGTAAATGCTTTTTGCCGGCTTAGCGATTTCATACGCGCATTTTTTTCATTATTAATTTATTGATTAGCGACAGTAAATCAACGCCATTTTGCGCAAAAAAACCGCCAATTTGCGTCTTCTGCCTTTATGAAAGGGTTTTCCCGAATTTTTTGCGATATGCTAGTGGGGTAAGGCCTTTAATTGATTTGAAATATCGGGCGAAATGCTGGGCGTCTTCGAATCCAAGACATTCGGCAATTTTGGCTATGGGCAGGTTCGTTTCAACGAGCATATTAGCGATTTTTTCGCCTCGGACGTATTTAAGTTCGGCGAGGATGGAGTGCCCTAATTCTGTTCGGAAGCGTTTTTCGAGGTTCCTTCGGGAAATTCCAGCTGCTTGTACCACATCGGAAACACTTATTTTTGCATGCCAGCCGGTGTCGCGGATAAAACGGAGGGCTTTAGCCACAAATTGATCTGAGGCTGCTACAAAGTCTGTGGACCTGCGGACCACTATATGTGTTGCGGGGGCAATTATACGGGCGTTTGGAGGGGAAAGACGTTGCATAAGCGCTTGGAGGGCAGCTGCAGCTTCAGTTCCGGCCCGGAAGAAGTTTACGGCTACCGAGGAAAGTGGGGGATCGGTCAATCCGCATACTACCTCATCGTTATCCACCCCAATGATCCCTACTTCGTCGGGTACTGCTATGCCACACAATTTACAGGCTTCGGCTACTTGTTGTGCACGATCATCGTTGCATGCCATAATGCCTATAGGTTTAGGGAGTTTTTTGAGCCACTTACAGAGGGCGTTAATTGCAGCTGTCCTACTGTAATGAGGATGTGGAAATTGATCGAAGAAATCGTAATATTTGTGGCCTGCCTCTTTGACTTTGGCAAAAAACGCTTGGCGGCGGAGAATAGACCATGGCGGTTCGTAGCCTTGGCCCATCATAATTCCGCAATACCCGAAATTTTTAAATCCGCATTCCAATAGGTGTTCAGCAGCCATTTTTCCTATTTTTTCTGAGTCAGTTATTACATTTACAAAATTGGGGATTTCAGGTCTTTTATGGCCAATTATCACAAGAGGGACTTTTAATTTCATTACCTCGTCAAGATTCTCCGTGTCCCGGAGAATTACTCCGTCGGGTTTAAATTCTTTCAACCTGCCGTAGACCTTTTCTAATCCACCGGGTTCCCATAGGAATGACCATGGTCCGTGGTGCCGGGCGTACTCAGCAATACCCAATAACAATGCACGGCCGGATGCTCTCGAAGATTCTATTAACAGTAGGACCTTGGGAATTTTCTGCATTTTCTCCATTCAGAGTGAGTTAGGTACGGCTACGGTGAAACACGGCTTTGTGTAAATGCATGGCAGCAGTCCAACTCGGCAGAATTATAGCTTTCCAAACACCGAAAGCAAATTTGGAAGATTTCGTATTTTTTAGGGTAGGGACTTTAAAACTTTAAGATGATTCTGTACACTTAAGGCATGATTGAAGGGCAGCAAAAGAAAGAAAATCACGGTGGAGCGCAGGCAAGCACTACTGAGAGACTCCGTAGGATCCCATTGGCTGGGTTACGGATTGTACTAACCCAGCCGCGGGCCCTTATGGAAGAAATTAGGGCGCCGCTATTGGAAATGGGGGCGGAAGTTATACAGATACCGATCATACGAGTAGAACCTCCAAAGAGTTATGATGATCTTGATGATGTGATAATGGGGTTAAACTCATATGACTGGTTGGTGTTTACAGAACCGCTTGGGGTAGAAATTTTCTTTGATCGGTTTTTCTCAAGGTTTGAGGACTTGCGTGACCTAGGGCCGGTTAGGATAGCAGCAGTAGGGCCTACTACTGTAAAAAAAGTTCAGGCATTACATTTAAAGGTGGATGTGGAACCCGAAGACGATTTGGGGTCTGTGGTAGCGGCAGCGCTGGATAAGTACCAAAACATAGTAAATCTAAAAGTTTGTATTTTGCGGGGTGAGACGGCTGATGTTGAGTTGCCCAAGGCTATAGAGCAATTGGGGGCCATTGTTGATGATGTGTATTGTTATCGGTATGTGGGTGAGGAAGATTTACCTGAGGATGCGGTAAAAAGCTTGGAAGAGGATGGTGCTGATTGGATCGTATTTGGTTTTCCATCGGCAGTGGAATTTTTCCATGCGAAGTTTGATCTCCATGCAGTTTTAAAGAGGTTTCCGTCCACCCGTATAGCCACTTTAAATCCTGCTGTGACTAGAGCTGTGAAAGCCTTGGGAGTTGAACCTACACTTGAGGCGCCAAAGCGAACTATTGAAAGTTTGGTGGGTTCTATCAAACGGGTTACTCATGGACGCAAGAAGGCTTGGGAAGAACGCAAGAAAGAAGGAGAGCAAAACCACTAAGGCCTTGGGGTGGAATAATTTGGGAGCGGTAGATTTATTTTGCATGGAAAGGTTTATTCCTGCAAAACATGGGAAAACGATTAATAGGACTTTTGACAGATCTGTTCCCAGTATGGGTAATTATAGCTGGTGGAGTGGCGATTTTTCATCCACCGCTTTTCACTTGGTTTCATGGCCCCTTGATTACATGGGGGTTGGCAATAATTATGTTGGGGATGGGGGTCACGTTGACGGAAGAGGATTTTGTGAGGGTATTGAAAAGGCCTGGACCCGTTTTCCTAGGGTTTGTGGGGCAATATACTATCATGCCATTGTTAGGGTATACCCTCGCTCACATATTGAATTTGAACCAAGCTACGTCTGTGGGGTTAATACTTGTAGCTTGCTGTCCAGGAGGAACCGCATCGAATGTGGTCACGTTTCTAGCTAGGGGGGATGTAGCGTTGTCGGTTACGATGACAGCGTGCTCGACGATGGCTGCTGTGATTATGACTCCGATCTTGACTTGGTTGTTAGCCGGGGCTTATGTGCGGGTCGACGTCTTGAAACTTTTGATTGAGATCGCTCAGGTTGTGTTAATTCCGGTATTGACTGGTGTGATGGTGAACCGGTACGCACCAAAATTTTCATGCCGGATACAAACGGTGGCACCATTGGTGTCTGTGGTGTTTATTGTTTTAATTGTTGCCAGTGTACTCGGGAGCCGGGCCGACGACATTAAGCGTGGTGCATTGAAATTGGTAGCAAGTGTCTTATTGCTACATTCGGGCGGGTTTGCGCTTGGGTATATTTTGGCACGCATTTTCCGATTAAACCCAATTACAAGCAGGACTATTTCAATCGAGGTTGGGATGCAAAATTCTGGTCTCGGAACTGTGTTGGCACAAAGGAATTTTCCCGAATTGCCTGGTGCAGCTACCCCATGTGCGTTGTCCGCGGTGTTTCACTCAGTTATTGGCAGTTTGTTGGCGGGATATTGGCGGTGGCGGTCAAACAAATATTCTAAGTTGGTCGCGGGCTGAAATTATTCTAGCCACCGACATTTAAATTAATAACACAGCGGGGGAGGGAGCAGGGGAATAAGGTGTTTCTTTGGTTTATGCAATTAGATTGCTTTATCATGGTCGCGGTAAAGCTTTAAACGCTCGGTTTCAACATGACCTCGGGTATTAAGTAATATGCATTGTGCGCCCACTTTTTAATGGAGATTAGGAATCGAATTCGAGGTGGAGAGAAATATAGCAGACTTCCAATTGGTGCTCTACTTACTCAGGGAAGCGAAGCATTGAGTTGGGCGTGGCAGAAGAAGTTGGGATAGGAAGTGGTGCAACCACCCTTTAGGTAAAAGGGGTGACTGGATAGTTGTAATATTGGCATTTCCCGCGTGGGGGGTATAAAAAAATATCCTGGGCTTGTTTTCGTAGGAGCGGATAAAGCTATTGTCTAGAAGCCTCTCAGTTCGGTGCTAGATCGTCTGGGAAGTCCTGGGGCTGGGGCTCGTTTTAGGACGATGTATGTAATGCCATGTTTTTCACAAAATTCTTTTTTGCCACCACGATCGCCGTCCTCGTTCACTATGTAAAAATCTGGTTTAATTCGGAGGATGTCTGGCTCAGCATCAAGCCACCCGAACCCGGAATTAATGAAAGCGTGGTAAACGTGTTTTACAGAAGCGACCATGTATAATCGCTCTTCCTGTGGAAACATTGGATGACCTTGCCCTTTCAGGGCTTTTATATTTTCGTCTGATCCAATACCCACATATAAGTCACCGTAAGTGCTTGCTTCTTCAAAAAACCGGATATGTCCTGAATGCAACCAGTCGTAGCACCCCGTCACAATTACTTTTTTCCGAGTTGGATTTGGTTGTGGTGAGGGGATTGGATTGGGGAAGCCTGCCAGCTGACTGGTTGGAATGACTAAGTAAGTTATTTTATGGCTGATTGCAAAGCGTTCTTTTTCTGGATGGTGTTCTGTTTCTCGTACGACCCATATTGAACCTGATGCTAGGAATTCCGGTGGCAGAGTGTTAATGCTATCTAACTGGTTTATTAGGTGAACCTCGGTTACATATCGGAGGTTTTCGATGAAGTACTTTCGTTCTTGTTGAGGAAATTTTGGGGCTCTGCCATTGATTTTTTGGAAAAGGCTATCGGTCCAAAGTAGTACAGTGACCGGGCCATGTTTTGATGCTTCTTGCAAGAATCGTACGTCAGGGGACTTTATATCGTCGAAAGCTCCAGATACGATGACGTTCATAGAAAAGGAGCGGTTTTATTGTAATCGAATATCGACTTTAAATGTGCCCGGTACGGGTTCCTCGGAGACTATTAGCAGGTAACCGCCACCGCATCCTGAATATGCAGCGCCTGGATAACTTTTTTGGTAAGCGCGGAGTAATCCAATAAGGTCAATTGTTATTTTGGGGTGGTAAAAAATGTATGGGAGAATCTTTTCCCAGCATTTCATTGAATCGTTTAATGAGCGTGCAAGGCCTTTTATGTCGTGTTCCTTGATAGCTTGGAAACAATCCTTGCCTGTTTCTCCCAGTCGATGGATCCATTTAGGGTCGAGGTTTTTTATTTGTAAGGGATTATAACCTGTGGGTCTTGGGTAAACGGGAAGCACGTGGATGACAGACTCAAGCCAGGTGGCCGTGGCAGGGTCAGTTATAGTTTCGATATGAACCGGAAAAACACCTCCGTTGGCTTGGTAGTCATAATCCAACCGGTTAATCCCTGGGAAAATAAGGCCAATCATGTCCTGTGAACCGCTCGGATTTTTTTTATTTTTATTTTCCGCGTAGTACAGTTGTTTAACCAAGTCCATTAGGGGCCGGGTTGTAGGCAGGCCGTTTTTCCACAGTTTTAATGCCACACGGCGTGTGCTAGTGGCGATACCACAGCGGTCCATCCATGGAAATGTAGGTTTTAGGCTGACTACCACCATTGAGCCGGGGGGATGTGGATTGTGTTTTGATACGAACGGCTGGTCAATCCACCCGCCTGCTAGGGCGAGCCTGTAGGGAATTCTACCGATAAACTTTTCTATTGCTGAGAGATTCTTGTTTGGCATTGAGCGAGGTCACATATTTGTTTATTCAACGACCCGGCGCCCGGCTTTACGTTTGTAATATTGATCTTTTATCCACTCGTACGTGATTTTGAGACCCACGTCGAATGGGGTATTGGGTTCCCATCCGAGCACCTGCTTGATAAAGGTGTTGTCACTATTACGTCCAGCTACGCCTTTGGGAGCATTTAGGTCGTAAATTCTTTGCAATTTAACGCCTGCGATATTTTCAACTTTTGTGACCAGGTCATTAATGCTGATTAGTTCGCTTGAACCTAAGTTGATTGGGGTGGCGATGAGTTTATCACAGTGCATTATCATATCGATGCCTTTGACGCAGTCGTCAATATACATAAAGCTGCGGGTTTGTGTGCCATCGCCCCAAATAACAATTTTATAATCTCCGCGATCGATCGCTTCAATGACTTTGCGGCAGATAGCAGCTGGAGCTTTTTCGCGTCCGCCGTCCCAAGTACCAAATGGTCCGTAAACATTGTGGAATCTGGCGATAAATGTCTTTAATCCACGCTCAGCCCAGTATTCCTGGCACAATAGTTCACTGTATAATTTTTCCCATCCGTAGCCTCGCTCTGGCATTGCTGGAAATGCATCGGACTCTTTCAAGGCACGGGCTTTCGGGTCTTGCTGGAGCATTACGTTATATGCGCATGCTGAACTGGAGAAAAAGTATCGTCTAACACCTGCGCGGTATGCTGATTCAATCATATGTACGTTTATCAGGACACTTCGCATACATTCGACGCGATGTCTTTCGATGAATCCCATGCCGCCCATATCAGCAGCAAGTTGGTAAACCTCCACTGCGTTTTCACAAGCTCGGCGGCAATTTTCCTCGATGCTTAAGTCAAGGCATAGGGACTCGACTTCGGGGACAGAAAAATGTTGGTACCACTCGTAAATAGGTTTTTTGTCAACGGCTCTAATCCGTTTGAATCCCTTGTTGAGGAAATACCTCACTAGGTGACCTCCTATAAATCCGCCTGCTCCTGTTATAACAATCAAATCGTCTTTCTTAAGTTCAGGATCGGTGTCAGCTGTCATTGGTGGTGTATGGTTGGTTTGCATAAATCTTCCAAGTATTAGCATCCTGCAGCTTATGGAAATCAGTATTGCCAATCAAGTAAGAATTGTGAGTATATTCCCGGGTAAGTAAATTTTTGGCTTTATGCTTAGGACTGGCATATTAAATCCTCACATAAATAGTCTTTTGTCCCGAGTGAGGCATACAAACACGCTGGTGATAGCGGATCGCGGGTTTCCATTTTGGCCGCAGATTGAGACGGTTGACATAACTTTAGTAGATGATATCCCCACCGTGTTGCAGGTATTGAAAGCGATCCGTCAGAATTTTGTGATTGGTCGTGCGTGGATGGCTGAAGAGTTTTTGAAATATAACACCGAAGAGGTAAAAACTAAGTTTGCGGAGGCATTGGCAGGTATCCCAGTTGCATATGAACCACATGTGGAGTTTAAGAAGCGGGTGCCTTATGCGATAGGGCTGATCCGGACCGCGGATACAATCCAATATGCAAACATTATTATTGAGTCGGCTTGAGCTGAGTCTGGGGATTAAGACTTCACATTAGTAAGTAGTGGGAGCTTCGGGTTGTTTTTGAACCATTCCGGTACCCGTCTATAATAGTAGGTTGTAGAAAAGTTGTCGGAAAAGGAAAGTGTTGATTTAGCTGAATTTCTTGCATGTGGGTGTAAGGGAGTATTTTTAAATGGCGAATTGTTCAAACTTAGGTTTGGCACTCCATGCTCGTGCCAAGAGGGGCGTTGGTTGTTTCATGTCATCGGCGTGTGGGATACGAGGGTAATTATTTTCCTAATTGTCCCAGGTTACCTGGGAGGGGGTAAAAGTTTTGGTGGCGTTGGCAAAAGGTAGTGGTAGCTCAGTTTTCACCCCCGGGTTTAACTTGCGCAGTGTTACACATTAGGTAGACTTTCACATGTTTGGTGAATGAAAAAGGCCCTGGTTATAGTACCGACGTACAATGAGATAGAGAATTTGCCCCTGGTAGTCGAAAAAGTGATGGTCTTACAGATGGCCGGGGTTCAAATTGAATTGTTAATTGTGGACGACAATTCGCCGGATGGGACGGGGAAATTAGCTGATGAGTATTCCAAAAGGTTTGACCGCGTACACGTGCTCCATCGAGAGATGAAAGAAGGTTTGGGTCGGGCTTACATTGCAGGATTTAAATGGGCTTTAGCGAGGGACTACAATTATATTCTCGAGATGGATGCGGATTTGTCGCACGATCCAGCCGATGTGCCGCGATTGATAGCTGCTTGTGAAGGAGCTGATTGTGCATTGGGTTCACGTTATATTGGTGGGATAAGGGTCATCAATTGGCCGTTAGGCCGTTTGATGCTGAGTAAGGGAGCAGCGTTATATGTACAGATTGTGACTGGAATGCCATTTGCCGACCCGACAAGTGGGTTTAAATGTTTTTGTCGTAGGGCCTTGGAGGCGCTTGAGTTGGACGAAATTCGGTCTAATGGGTACAGTTTTCAAATTGAAGTTTTACACCGCTTGTGGCGTCGTGGGTTTAAGATTGTGGAAGTCCCCATCGTATTTACGGAGCGGCGTGAGGGTCGATCCAAAATGAGCGGGCACATTATTTGGGAGGCCTTTTTCATGGTTTGGCGACTTTTGTTGCAAAACAGACTGAGGCGGGTGCCACGACCTCGTATCCAATCGTAAGGAGGGTGGGTCTCCATTTTTTTTACGTAAGGTCTTGCATGTTTTTGTGTGGGGTATATTGTTTGTAATGGGGTTTCAGGAGGGCGGAGAATCGCCTCCGCTATGGTGGCATCGACTGTAGCGGGGGAGGAAAGTCCGAA
This sequence comes from uncultured Verrucomicrobiota bacterium, assembly GCA_964654645.1. Classification (GTDB taxonomy): domain Bacteria; phylum Verrucomicrobiota; class Verrucomicrobiia; order Limisphaerales; family CAZZJO01; genus CAZZJO01. The sequence continues at coordinate 9,775 of CAZZJO010000015.1, forward strand.
CACCGTAGGGCACGATGCCACACAACCACATGGTAGCAGCTGGACGGCTCCGGCTGGGGCATGTGGGTAAGTGTGGGCGGTTACACCGTGAGGTGTACCGACGGAAAGTGCCACAGAAAACAGACCGCCTGGTGAACGCCCGAATAAAGGTGTTCACCCGGTAAGGGTGAAAAGGTGGGGTAAGAGCCCACCGCTCCTTCCCGTAAGGGGGGAGGCACGGCAAACCCCATCGGGTGCAAGGCCAAATAGGAAACCCATGGAGTGGCCCGCTCCAAGCCATCCAATAAAAGGATGGCGGGGTTTCGGGTATGGCCGCGTCAGACAAATGATTCTCTCCCTCGTGTGGTGCGCTAGTAACATCAGACCGCGCGAGGTAGACAGAATTCGGCTTACAGCCCTCCTGAAGCCTTACAACAAAAATGGCCACGAGTTTTTTTGAGATTACACAGGGACGACCCTGGTTAGAAATGAGGGATTTGTCGGAGTTAAATGGATTTTCGTTTTTAATGTTACTGAGGGATGATCAGCCAGCAATCTGCCGATAATGTGGTTAAAAACAACGGGATAACTCGCCGGGAAGCCTTGCGGGTCGGTCTTTACACTGCCGCATCTATTTTCCTGGGAAGGTTTCAGATCATGGCTGGAATGAATAGCGAGAGTAAAACCAGTGAATTTTTGGGAAGTTTGAAGGGAGTCGACGTATGGGAATTATGGCGTCGCCGAGGGTGGGTAAAAGAAGCGCGCCATTACGAGAAAGCCGGGGAAAAGGTCATGTGTAAACTGTGCCCAAACTTTTGTGTAATTGGGCCAGGCGGAAGAAGTCGCTGTCGCAATAAGGTTAACCGTGAGGGGATGCTGTTCACATTAGCATATGGGAATCCTTGTGCGTTTCACGTTGATCCTATCGAAAAGAAACCATTGTACCATTTCTTGCCGGGGACAAAAACGTTTTCCATAGCTACCTCTGGGTGTGTATTCCGATGTTTAAATTGCCAGAATTGGGAGATTTCACAACGTTCACCCGAGGAAACCAAAGACCCAAGCGGCGAGGAGGTCAGATTACGCCCGCCGCTGCCTGAGAGAATCACCTACGACATTGTTCGGCGTGCGTCGATGTTCCCTGAAGATGTGGTTGCGATTGCCCAAGAGCTAAAGTGTCCGTCGGTCTCTTATACTTATTCTGAGCCAACGGCATTTTATGAGTATGCCCAAGACACAGCTAAGCTGGCAAAGGAAGCCGGGTTAAAAAATGTTTTCGTCACATGCGGTTCAATAAACGAACAACCCCTGCGTGATCTTTATCGTTACGCAGATGCTGCACATGTGGATTTGAAGGGATTCGACGAGCAGACGTATAGGCGATTGAATGCGGGCAGATTGCAGGCGGTGCTGAATGCGATCAAAGTAATGCATCAAATGGGTGTATGGATAGAAATAGTAAACCTCGTGGTACCTACGTATACTGATGATTTGGAGAAGATTAAACGGATGTGTGGGTGGATAGTTAAAGAGCTTGGTCCCGATGTGCCGTTACACTTTTCGAGGTTTTTCCCACATTACAAGTTAACACATCTGTATCCAACACCTTTAGACACGTTAGAAAAAGCTCGGGAGATCGCTTTTAGAGAAGGGCTGCGGTACGTCTACGTGGGCAATGTGCCTGAGTTCCCAGAAGGGGGGCACACAAAGTGTCCGAATTGTAAGAAGGTCATCGCTGAACGTACAATTTATGGAATTGCAAAATTGGAAATCGAGAGCGGGAAATGCAAGTATTGTGGACAGAAAATACCAGGTGTGTGGTAAATGGCTTTATAGTTGAGGAGAAAAGCATTTTTGTTGATGGACGATAGCAGGTGGACAAAGTCTGATTGGAGGATTTATCTATCAGTGTGCTGGGGGTAAGGAAATGGAACGGCTGTAGGTGCTTAGGAAACAATAGGAAACAAGAAATTGGTGAAGATACCACTACAGTCGCAACGCGTTTTTGCAGGCTACCTTAAAGTGTAAAAGTTGGATTGTGGTACGTTGATTTAAGCTTGTCATTGGGAAGGGATTGGGATCTACCTGGAGTTAGGAGAGTGTCCTCCCTTTGCCAATACCAAGCTGAGAGTTTGGGGAGATTTTCATGCTTAAGGGTATAGTGGTTATTAGTCTTTGTGGGAGGTGGCGCGCTTGGTTATCTTTTGTTTTGCCTAGAGCCTATACGAATTAAGCCAGGCCCGTAGCAGCAATTGCACATTGTTCTGCGGGTTTAGGTGCTTGTATAGGTGGTAGGCCTTCGGACTGGTAAAGCTTTGGTAAGGCTTTTATTGTGCGGTGTAAGGTAGCCGCGCTCGTGAGAGCGCGGATATCATAGATAGCTCATACTAGGAACGGAACATTGGGTTTAAGTGTAGTTAGCTGCTGGGCCTCTGGTGGTGATGTGGCAAGTGACCGGCCGTCCCTTTTAATCCGCCGTCTTACGACGGCGGCTACGTGAGGCAACTGGATTAATCCACTGCATTACGGCGGTGGCTACCATAACGCATACCTTCGTAGCCGCGGTCGTAAGAGCGCGGATTAACAAGATTCAAGCCTGGGAAGGGAATCTTTGCATAACTAACCATGGGGCGTAGTGGACTGCGCGCCGGGCCTTATTCTGTGTCTTTCTGGTGCGGTAATTGGCCAAGGGGTTTTGGAATGCTATGTCTAAGCACCGATTTCGTTTCCATTGGAGGGACGACTTCCACGTCGTCCAAAATCGGTCGGGGTTGAACCCGACCCTCCGAGTCGTTTGGCATCCGGCACGCGTGGAACTGTACCCCAGAGGTGCACGCATCATTGTGTTCGTAGCCGCGCTCGCAAGAGTGCGGATAGCTGAATTCAAAGGTAGAGTTTGGGTTTGTCTGATTTCTAGTGGGGGTGTGATGTTGGTGGTGGTTGGGTGCCTTGGGGTGTTGGCATGGAGAGGGTAGATCTCACGGCGGGGCTTAAGCTGGTGATCCGGGTTATTTTGGGTTGATCCGCCGTCTTACGACGGCGGCTACGGGGGGAATTGGATTAATCCACCGCCTTACGGCGGTGGCTACGAAGGGAGAAGTTAGATTAATTCACCTGGTAGCCGCCGACGTGACACGGCGGATAAATCCCTCTTTATGGGCTCACGAGCAATGGTAGCTCATAGTTGGAAGGTAGGTTGAGGTTAGCTGTTGGTAATTTAAGGGTGGTGTGGGAAGTAACCAGCCGTCCTTTTTAATCCACTGTCTTACGACGGTGGCTACTGGGAAAAACTGGTAGCCTCCGACGTAAGTGGGCGGAGACGGGATAATGGTGTGCCCATGCGTGTGCAAGGCGGGAACTACCTCTAAGCGTTAAAGGTACAACTGGGTGGGTCGTGGTTGGGCTGGATACGACAGCGGGGTCTTGGCCCATATGCATACTCTGCCTGCCCCTGAGTCAGCCAGTCTTCTAACACCATGTTGGTTTAGGTTTTGTTTTGATATTTGCCTACCGTTCCTGACTCGGTGGGACAAAGTGAAACCTTTTAACAAGTTGCTCTCGTTATTATGGTACTCGATACAATCCCCAGCCTGAGTGAGGCTTTGTAGTCTAATTTATAAAGTGTTTGGCGTAGAGATTACCTCCATGGGACATGCAAAAGCTATTCTTTCGGAGCTTTTCACATTCTGATCTGGGAGGCAATTAAAGTGGGTATACACGGACTAATAGGCTAGTGTGCGTGGAGAAAACCCATATTTAGGCAAATTAAACTGGGCAGTATCAGGTTATTTCTACGAGGGGATTTAGCTGGGCATGGACAAGTTCGTAAACAACCCTTTGCTTTGAGAGGTTCAACCTTGTTATTGGTTAACAAAAGCGAGGAGCTCAGTGCCTAATTGTTTCGGAAAAAGGTATCCCCCGAGAGTACAAAGTAAACTCGGGGGATACCTTTTCTGGAGCCGATTTTACCCGGTTTATTTGGTTGATTTCCTAATGGCCCGTGCCGTTATAACTATCCCCAGACCCACTAGTGACAGTACAGCAATGCCAGGTTCAGGAACCCATAGGATACCGGTATCGGTGTTGAAATAGTATATGGTGCCATTTGCGGAGGTATACCAGATGCCCGGACCTGTGCCTCCCCCATCACGGGTGAAACCATACACTGCGAAAGTGCTGCCATATGTGATGGATAGATTTGCCGGGTTTACTATTTGCCAAGAATCGCCGGGGTTTGTACCCGCGTTGGAAAGGTCAAAGTAAAATATGCCGTTGAAAGTGACCATTCCGTATTTATTTTGGGAAGTGTCGGCATAAATCATGTTATTGACTCCGTTCGGGCCTATAGTGAAGTTCATTCTACTTCCCTCCGAAAATATCAAGCGGGCGCGTGTAGTTGATTCGCCTAAAAGAATGATATTTCCTGCAAAGGTATTATTTGGCGAATTAATGTAGGTAGCTCGGTTAGCTTCACCGCTGCCATTGTCGGCCAAGTATAATGGTGCAGTACCGTGGATTGCAGCGTTGATATCCAATCGACATTGGTTCGCTAATCCACCACCCAGACCCCTTATGGTCATATTACCTTCTAATACCCAGGCGTCAGAAGTTCCCATCCCATCGCGTACGTATCCGCCATCTAAGATTAGGTTATTTATAGTGAAGATGGGAGCCTCTCCATTTGGCCCACGAGAGGTCTTATTGATAAGCGCGTTATTGTTCACACTTCCGTTCGTAAGGAAGGGGTTAGCTATTGGAGGACCTATCAACAGCGAGTCTCCTGCGAATGTATAATTTCCATAAGATGTTGGTGTCCGCAATAGGTATCCCTGGGTCACATAATCATTGCCTGGTTGTGGGGGTTGGCCGTTGCTCCAATTACCAGCGGCGTCAAACGATGAGGTTGCATAGACATCATTGCCCGTAAGATAAATCGTGTCGCCGTATATGTTCAGGGTTAATAATCCTATGCCTGCGGCAACCGCGCTCAAAATATTTCTAGATTTCATAAAAACCCTCCAATCCGCTAAAAATAATACCACGCGCAGGGAGTTTTGTGCATCATCCAAATGGAGGAGGGGGGATTGTGGGGCCAACGACTGGGTGTGTGTATTTAATGACTTGCTCTTCCATGTCAGTCCTTGTTTAGAAAGGAAGGCACGTTTTCTCGCTGGGAAAGAAGATTTTAAATTTGACTGAAATAGTGTAGCGGTTTGCGGGTTTGGGGAATTAGGCGCTCAAATTCCTCGTTTTAAGTGGCACTAGTTTTTGGTTAATCCTGGGATGGGTGGTCGTGGGACTGCGTGGTAATCTTTGGTAATGGACTTTGCGACAATTTGTGGGTCTATTCCCCGAACTTGAGTAAGGTATTCAAAAAGGAGCCTTGCTAAGCGGGGGAGTGCGATGCTATCAGTTCTCCCGACTCGCTTATATAGCCACCGTGTAAAGTTGAGGAACGCGTAGAAGGGTGAATCTTCACCGGCCCATATAAGAGGTGCCGTGAAGGCAAATCGGCCGCTGTTCCAAATGATTTCCCAGTACCGTGCGAACCGGCGGATTTCTTGGACTGTGAAGAAGTCGGTCGTAGTATTGGATAGGATTTCGTAGGGTGGATTCGGGTTATATCGCATTTGAAAGGGTTCGTCGTGGATGGCTATTGGAGCTCCAGGGAGACGTTTTAAGATACCAACCTGTATTTCGTGCGGGTTGAGTGCTACAAGCTGATCGAATCCAGTGGCAAACGATTCGAGTGTTTCGCCTGGCAGTCCAAAAATTAGGTCGGTGTGCAAATGTACACTTGTTGTTTCACGCAAAGTCCGGATGGTATCGATAATTTTCTTGTTAACTTGGGGGCGGTTGATCCTGCTTGCGACTTCAGGGTTAAAGGTTTGGATTCCGAGTTCGAAGCGTAAAGCTCCCGGTGGAAATTTTCGCGATAGCTCAATTAATTCGGGTTGAAGTCTGTCGGGGACGATTTCGAAGTGTAACGATACGCCTGGACGATAGTTTGCAAGCAAGAACTCCATTACCTGCACGGCATGTTCGAGTCTGACATTGAACGTACGATCCACAAATTTGAGTTTAGTGGCACCCCTCTCGATTAAGCGTTTGATTTCCTGCAGGACCGGGTCTAACGGGAAGTATCGCACGCGGTGGTCGATAGCGGACAGGCAAAACTGGCATTTAAATGGACATCCTCGTGTGGTTTCTACGTAAATGACTCGATGTTGTACGTCGGAGTCGGAATAAAGACTGTAAGGAAGCTCAATCTCTGTTAAGTCTGGAGGTTCCGTGGGAAACACTTTTTCGTGAGGTGGGTTCCCAGCAAGGATTCGCTGAGCTAATTCTCTGAAGGCCAAGTCGGCTTCGCCAGGTATAACGTAATCGGCTAAGGCGTATAATGGGTGGCGTTCATAAGCATAGCTGATTTCCGGTCCCCCTAGGACCACAACGGTGTCAGGGCTGATAGTTTTTATAATTTTGATGGTTTCATACGTTTGGGGCACATTCCAGATATAAACGCCAAATCCGACGATTCGCGGTTTGTGTGCAAGTATCGCTTCGGCATGATCAATTGGCCATTGGTGAATATCAGCTTCCAGTAACACTGCTCGATCTTTGATTGGACCAAGGTTGGCTAACAGGTACCTCAGCCCAAAAGCAGTATGCACGTATTTTGCATTGAACGTCGTAAGTACAATGTCAGCCATGTCACAATGATTTAGTTTTAGCCCGATCAAAACCGGGAGTACCTTCAGGTAAAATACTGGTTTTTCATTGAATGAAAGCAAAAAACTAATGGTTTGCAGTTGGGTTCTCAATTAAAACTGGTTAAGCTGCGGGGATCTGTAAATGCTTTACTCCAGGACAAATGTGTCCAAGCAAAGTTCTTGTTTTGACTGGGGGGTCGGGGTCCTAAACGTGATGGTTATGCCCTTTTTGGACATATGTTGGTGGGCACAATGTCGATTCTTGAAAAGTTTGAGTTGCACAAAATCGCTCTTTTACGAAGGGGAGAAGTTTGGTTTATTGGTTGGCGATGAAAGTGTTAGTAATAGGTGGCGGCGGGCGTGAACATGCACTGGTGTGGCGTTTAGCGCAATCTGAGCATGTAATGCGCGTTTGGTGTGCCCCAGGTAATGGTGGTATTGCGCAAGAGCGCATACTACGGAGCGGTGAGTTGGTTCGCTGTGTGGGCATCGGTGCTGAGGACGTGCAATCGCTTTTAAAGTTTGCTCAGGAGCACAAACCTGATTTAACAGTGGTGGGACCTGAAAATCCGTTAGCGTTGGGTATAGTGGATTTGTTTAAAGCGCATGGGTTTCGGATTTGGGGGGTGGATCGTGTGGCAGCGAGGTTCGAGGTTTCGAAGGCGTTTACGCAAGAATTTGGTCAAAAATATGGGATTCCTTTGCCAGCGGGGCGTGTTTTTACTGAGCCACGTGCGGCTTTAGAGTTTGCAGAGACACTAGGGTATCGATGCGCTGTAAAAGCGGATGGATTGGCCTTGGGCAAAGGGGTATTGATTTGCAAATCGAGGGAGGAAGTGGAAGCAGCATTGGATGAAATGATGGTACGGAAGGTTTTCGGGAAGGCGGGTGAAAAGATTGTAATCCAGGAATTGCTTGAGGGGGTGGAGGTATCGTTGCATGCGATTTGTGATGGAGAAACATGGTTGCCATTCCCTGACTCACAAGATCATAAGCGGGCATTTGATGGTGACACTGGGCCTAACACAGGTGGGATGGGTACTTATAGTCCTACACCGTTTTTGCCGGGGGAAAAACTGGATGCGGTGTACAAATCAATTTTGGAACCTTGGATGCGCGGTTGTCATGCAGAGGGCATACGTTATTGTGGGCTTTTATATCCCGGTGTAATGCTTACTAAGGATGGTTGCCGGGTGCTGGAGTTTAATGTGAGGTTTGGAGATCCAGAGACTCAAGTTTATATGGCTCGGCTTGACTCAGATTTATTTGAGTTGCTGGATGCATGTGTAAGTGGGGGATTGCACAAATTCCAATTGCGGTGGCGACCTGAGGCAGCTGTTTGCATAGTCATGGCCAGTGGCGGTTATCCAGGACCATATCAAAAGGGTAAACAGATTATTGGTTTGGAAGAGGCGGCGCGACTTGAAAATGTGAAGATCTTTCACGCTGGCACAGCCTTGGTAGATGACAAAGTTGTTACTGCGGGTGGGCGGGTACTGGGGGTGACCGCATGGGCAGAGAACCTCCAAAAAGCGCGCTTGTTAGCGTACGAGGCAGTTGCTCGGATTCATTTCGAGGGAGCTTTTTGGAGGTCTGACATTGGAGTCCAAGCATTGAAGATGTGTTAGGAGAGCATCGATCTATGTGTGGGTTCACCGCGGTAGATCGCCTCTTTCCGGAAGTCTGACTTTAGTGGAGTTATGAGATGAAGATTGGGCTTCTTCTGCAGCTAAGATTGCAGCGCCTAATGCCCCTGTATAAAACGGGTCTTGGACAGGTGTGATTGTGACTTTTAGAACGTTGGCCAATGTTGTGGCCATGCCGGGGACAGCTGCCACCCCACCGGTGAATGCTACAGGTGGGATAACTGCGCCTCCTGTGAGTGTATTAATGCGAGCCGCAATAGCATTTAGAATCCCTGCTGCAATGTCAGCAATTGGGGTGTGCTTTGCAATTAGCCCGGTCATCTCAGTCTCGGCAAATACTACGCACATACTGCTTATTTGACATGGTTTTTGGGATTGCATGGCTACTCGGCCGAACTCATCGACATCCAGGCCGAGTCGGCTGGCAGCTTCTTCGATAAAACGGCCTGTACCAGCTGCACACCGGTCGTTCATTGTGAAATCAATTACGTTACCTCTGTGTCCTAACCGGATGAATTTACTATCTTGACCGCCAACCTCGATAACTGTGCGTGTATTGGGATGTTGGTGCCATACACCGCGGGCGTGGCATGTGATCTCAGTGAAGGTTTTATGAGCAAAACTGATGCTGTGTCTGCCATAGCCAGTGGTTACGATCCGTGTGATCTGATCAAGTTGCAGTCCTGTGCGTGAGAGAATGGAATTGAGCAATTGTCTAGTAAGCATTTCTGGGTCGTGACTCTGGGGTAGTGTGTCTTTTGCAATGATCATACCTCGTCGTTGGTCCCAGAGAACCGCCTTAATGAACCTGGATCCTACGTCAATCCCTGCTGTGATCATGGCTTCAAAACCTCAAGTCTGTATGATTTCATATAGTGCTTCAAGCTGTGTTTTGAGGGTTGGTTCAACTGAGTCAATGATCGTTGGCACTTCCACCACTAGTACAGGGATACCGTAACTTTCTCGGAAGAACCGTTGGATGACTTCGCCTTCCCAGGCGGAATGACTCGCCCCAGGGATTCGCAAAACGAGCACGGCTTGTATCTGGTATTTTTTGATTAATTTTGCGATATATCGGGCCCTATCGGCGGGGTGGCCGATCATTGGATCGCATAGCGCAACCGTTGCTAATGCTTGGAATGGATCCATATCCTCTGGAATTTCGATAAGGGCATGGGTAAACATGTAATCAGTTGCGCATACCCGAAGGCCGCATTCTTCTATGAGGTTCATCATTCGGAGGTCTGCAGGTGGATTTATAACAGCCACCCTAGCTTTAGGTATCGGATCCAGTGGAGTAGCCCCAGCTTTGACACGAGCCTTAACAGTTTGTAGGAGGGCCTCCAGCACTTCGCAGCATTCGGAGGGGTCCGAACAGAAGTGAATGACGAGCATTTCGGCGATCAACTCTTCCAAGGCAGGGATAGGGGGTACTGGTGCGGAAAAGGTGATATCTCGTATTGCGTTGATTAAACGACGGACTTGGTTGGCGCGGTGGATGCTTTTCTGAAGCGCTTGTTTTGTGAGGTGAATACCAGGGTGAAGTTCCTCAATCCACTTTGCAATCATGTGAAACTGGTGGGTTACGAAGTCGAGGTGTGTTTTTGGGACGGTGGTTCCGTTTGGTAACTCCACTTTGGTTTCATCTGGGTCAGGAGGGCGTCTTGGAGGAATTTCCCACCAACGAAGAGGGTACCCAAGATGGAACAGCCGTTGCGAGATTGCCGAAAAATCGTCGCATACGGCGCCCGTGCTGCAAATGATTTGATCGGGGATTGGAAAGTGCTCTTTGTTGATAAATGCACTGTACATTGCTCTGACGGGGCATAGGTGTGGGCCAATGCCATGTTCATCTGCCAAGCAAAACAATCTGTCACTGAGTTCCATTACACATGGGGTCCACCAAGTACCGTCGGGGTAAAAGGCAATCGTGTTGGGATATGCATAAGCCAAAATAGGTACCGTACCAAGGTCTTTCATGGTGCCAACGAGTTTGATGCCCTGTGCGCGGGCTGTGTGAAGGCGTCGGTTCTCGGACAGCAAAAAATTCCACAGGCGGATCGAAGCCGGAGAAGAGTCAAATTTTAAGTTATGTAATCTTATGTCGCCTTCTGCCTCCACATACGACCTAACTGGTACACAATAGCTTGGGAAACATATGCCCTCTCTCAGGTATAGATCGTACAGCGCGTCTAGTTCTTCTAGGTGGGTTTGTTTAGTGGGCAAAAACTTCATCTTTTCTTCACCATTTCGATTAATGCTGAGACACGGTTAAGGGCGTGTGAGATGGGATCAGGTTCGCAGCCTAAAACCACTTGAGACATAGGGATGCCCGCCCGCTGTTTTATTATGGGCAGTTCTAAGTCCCAATGATCACACCATACCGGCCGAATGACTAGCAACCCGTCCAATTGCGATTTTCTGATCTCATTAGTGAGGAAGGTGTAAAAATTCGTGTTTGGTCTGGCGCCTAGATACGGTACTTGGGGTAGCCATTGATCCGCTATAAGTTCAAAGATTGATTTCTCCACATCAGGCCCTACCTCTATAGTTACGTGCGTAGGGGGTATGGGTTCCCCACACAGAAAAACAGTATGCACACCAAAGGATTCAATTTCTTGTAGCAAGGCTAGGTGGAGGTTAGTTAAGTGTCCCGTTAGGATTCCAATTTTGGGATTGGTTTTGGAGCCTTGGGCAGGTTGAGGTCTGAGGGAAGGGTGAGGGTGTTTTTTGTTGACGGGTGGCTGGAGTGACAAAAAAAGCGACGCCGGAAGAACAATACGCATGTGGTCCAATTTTCGGCGAAGTTGATTGAAGCCTTGCGTTAATTGTGCAAATGCCCAAGGTTGGAGCTTGCACCCGCCAATCCGTACAAGCCACTTACTTAGTCTTTCCAGCTCGGCCGCGTACCATTGAAGAGCTGCTGCTGTTCGTGTGCTTGGGACGTATAATGTGAACGACTCTCCCGATGACTCAGTGCGATAGGTTATTGCTCGTCTAACCTGATCACAGATAACTGCTTGGATCAAAGGGTGCTGGACGTTTGTGGAGCCGGCGACCGCAACAGCAGCTGGACAGCGCCCCATTGCAATTGATTTTTCTGCTTGGCAAATTTCTGGTAAGACCCAAATACGATTCAAACCGTGCGCCTCCACAAATTCTGGAGGTACAAAGGCGGTGTTCAAAACTACCGATCGGAGTGGCGGTTGCGTTTCCACTATTGAAGCAAATGTAGTGTGACAAAGATTCCCATGTCAACTAGGGTAACGGAGTATTTTTTTACACGCATTTGGTTTTAGGTGTCTTGGATGGGGAAGCAGGTTCCACGGCAAGCCAAATGGCAGCGCGGGCGCACTTTTGAACTAGAGATGGGGTCGCTATTGTAAGCTGTGAATTTTGATGAAGTTAGTATTCTGGGGAATACCAGTGGGTACACCACCGAGAACCAGAATTTTGTCACCAGGTTTGGCTCCGACAATTTTGCGGGCCAAGTCTTCAGCAAATGCGATTAATTCATCGAAGCCGGAGGCGATTTTATCGATGTAAACCGGGGTAACTCCCCATACGAGGTTCAAAGTGTGATACACTTTTTGAGAGGGTGTAATCGCAAGAATGTGTGTTTTAGTTCTTTCAGCAGAGAGGATTTTTGCAGTGAATCCAGAGATGGTATAAAGAACGATGCACACAGGTTTGATGATTTCTTCAATGGTTCGGACAGATTCACAAAGTGCATGGGTAGGGGTAAATTGGCTTGGAGGGTAAGTTTTGAACTCTGCAATGGCTTCAATTTGACGCGCAATTCGGTCCATCATTTTCACGGCTTCAACCGGGTATTGTCCAATAGAGGTTTCTGCGCTTAGCATAATAGCATCTGTGCCGTCCATAATTGCGTTTGCAACGTCGGAAGTTTCAGCACGGGTGGGAACTGGATTGGATACCATGCTTTCTAACATTTGAGTGGCGGTTATAACTGGTTTGCCGACTTGGTTACAGAGTTTGATTATTTGTTTTTGAGCGATTGGGACGCGTTCTGGTGAAAGCTCTACGCCCAAGTCACCGCGGGCAACCATGACGGCGTCGGATTCTTCGATGATTTCCCGCAAATGATTGAGAGCCTGTGGCTTTTCAATTTTTGCGATTATTGGTATTGAGCTACCTTTAGCGGCTAGTATTGTTCTGAGATTGCGGAGGTCATTTACGTCTCTAACAAAACTTAAAGCGATATAATCAACCTTGCACTTGATTCCAACTTCTAGGTCTGAGAGGTCTTTTTGCGTGACCGAAGGCAGATTGAGTGGTGCGTCAGGCACGTTAACACTTTTGCGACTTTTGAGAATACCACCGCGGACTACGCGGGCTTTAACGTTGGGTGGATCAACAGCAATTACATTTAATTCGAGCAACCCATCGTCCATCAAAATTCGCATCCCCGGTGCCACGTCACCAGCCAAGCCAGAATAATCGATTGGGATGGTATCTGGTTGGCTAGGATATCTTTCAGCGGGTGTGAGAGTGACAATAGTGCCTTCTTTAAGGGTGATTTGGTTGTTGGGTAGGGTAGCAACTCTTACTTTAGGTCCTTGTAAATCTTGGATGATTGTAATTGGACGGTCTAATTTTTGTGCGATTTTGCGGATGAGCTGGATTCTTTGAATATGTTCCTGGTGACTACCGTGCGAGAAATTCAGGCGTGCAACATCCATCCCAGCTTTAATCAAGCGTTCTAAAATTTGAGGCTTTTCGCTTGCAGGGCCAACTGTGACTATGATCTTTGTGCGTCTCATTGACTTAAAGTGTCGTTTTCTGGAAAGACTGGCATGCCATCACTTACATAAAACGAGACATGCTCGATTGCTAACTTGTTTGGATATACTTTGCAGAGATAATATCCTTTCACAGAGGTGCCATCATGGTTGTTTCGCTTAAGTGAACAACAGTAGTTGATGCAGATCTCTGTACTGTGCAAACCGACCCGCACGTAGCCATGGTAATGCCCACAGAAAATGGCTTTAACGTTAAGTGTCTTGAGCAGTTTTAGGACCGTGTCAGAATTAATTGGGCTGAAAGGGACAAATGGGATAAGTGGGAAATGGGTGAACACAACTGTTGGCGTTGTGGAAGAAAGTTGGTTTATTTGTTTGGTTAGCCATTGGATGGTTTCCTGTGAAATGGTTGTGTTTTGGTATTTTTGGCCTTCTGTTGAATCGAGGCCTACAAACTGCCAACCTTTATAAGTGAAGGTATAATTGAGTCTATCGGGGAATGTTTTTTCGTAGTTTGATTTGTCTGTGGAAGTAGAGTAGTCGTGGTTGCCCAGCACAGGGTAGCACGTTAGACCTACGTTTAAGAACGCATCTTTTACGGCTTCCATGTTTTCGAGGTCGGCTTTTTCGGTGAGGTCCCCGGCCACTAAACAAAAATCGGCGCCTTGTGCTTTAATGCGCGTTAGGACTGCTTTAAGAAACTTAGCGCAATCATAGGTCATCAAGTGCAAATCGTTTAATACCCCGAAGACGAACACAGGCTCTGCGGATTGCAATGGTGTAGGTTCTAGGAGCCTAGGAATGCTTATGGTACCTCCTCCTAAAAGCAGAACTCGTTTTAGGGCTTCGCGTCGAGTGATCATTAGTTTAGCGCTTGTGGTTTAGAGTTTTGTCAAGCATCTCCATAATCAATGCCATTTGAATTGCGGTTTGGGCTGCTTCAATCCCACGGTTATGCTCGGGATCCATGCATCGTACTTTGGCTTGTTGTTTGTTTTCTAAAAGTAGCACTTCGTGAATCACGGGTATAGCATGAGTTACTTGGATTTGCATGAGTGCTTGGGTGACAGCCTCGCCTATTAGTTGAGCATGGGCGGTTTCTCCGCGAATAATTACGCCCAAACATATGATTGCGTTTGGGGGACAGAGTGGGGTTGAAGCGAGTTTTTTCGCAACGCAGGGTATTTCGAAGGCACCCGGTACGCGAATTATTTGGATGTTTTTTACGCCGCTGTTCTTCAATACATGCAAGGCGCCTTTTAGCATACCGTCGACATACCTTTTATTGTAGAGAGACGCTATGATTGCGAACCGGTGTGCTGGGTTGCATTTGAGATCAGCGAGTTGGATTTTTTTCAACATAGCCTTAAATCAGGTGACCAAGTTTATTTTGTTTGGTCTTCAAATACTTTTCATTGAATGGGTTCGGCTTGATCTTAATGGGTACGCGTTCGGTAATTTCCAATCCGTACCCAGCCAGACCGACGATTTTCCGGGGATTATTAGTAAGTAGCCTGATGGTTTTTAGACCTAGATCCACTAGGATCTGGGCCCCGAGACCATACTCTCGGAGATCTGGAGGAAAGCCGAGTTTCATGTTTGCTTCCACCGTGTCGTAACCTTGTTCCTGTAGTTTGTATGCTTTGAGTTTGTGTTCGAGTCCTATTCCACGCCCTTCTTGACGCATGTAAACCAAGACTCCACGTCCTTCTTTAACGATTTGTTTTAGGGCTTCGGCAAGTTGTTGGCCGCAATCACACCGCAATGAATGGAATACATCGCCGGTAAGGCACTCGCTATGGACACGGACAAGCACGTTTTGTTTGCCAGCAACCTCCCCATGGACAAGTGCTAAATGAATTTGTCCATCCAATTTGGATTTGTAGACATAGAGATTGAAAGGTCCAAATTCGGTAGGTAAATGCACAGTTTCGATGCGTTCAATGAGTTTTTCTTTTCTGCGACGGTAATCGATCAGATCGGCAATTGAACAAATTTTGAGCTTATGCTTTTTGGCAAATTTAACCAGTTGAGGCAGCCGGGCCATCGTCCCATCGTCATTCATAATTTCGCAGATAACTGCTACTGGCCGACATCCAGCCAATCTAGCTAGGTCAACAGCTGCTTCTGTGTGTCCGGCGCGTTGTAAAACGCCTCCTGGCTTAGCCCGGAGCGGGAAGATGTGGCCAGGTTTTACAAGGTCTTCTGGAGCAGCCCTCGGATCTGCTAGAATTTTGATCGTGCGTGCACGATCGGCTGCGCTTATTCCTGTGGTGATTCCTTTGGCAGCGTCCACACTGACGTAAAAATCAGTGCGGAACGATTCCCTGTTGTCACTTACCATGCGTTCAATCCCCAGTTGTTTTAACCTTTCTTCTGTGGTTGGGACACAAATAAGTCCTCTGCCATATTTGGCCATGAAGTTAATATGTTTTGGGGTGACAAATTGCGCAGCCATTACTAAGTCGCCTTCGTTCTCCCGATCTTCGTCATCCACCACGATGACTATCTCGCCCTTCCGAATGCTTTCAAGCACGGATTCGATCGGGTCAAATTCCACTTGGTGTGCTTTCCTGCTTGCGTTGCTTTTCTTGTTACTCATACCAGGAACGTATGAAAAAACATAAATTTGGATGAGATTGATTGCCAGCAAACGTTAAATTTCGCAAGCTCGATAGCACACAGCCGTTCAGGATGTAAGTTCTTTTTGATAGGTTGGTATGTAGCCTCCGTTAGAAGTTTCTGGGCAATGGGTGTTTTGTTGATAAATGCATGGAGTAGGCTCGAAAAGTTTAGTTTATGAGTCGGATACCGTAAAAGAGTAGGCTTTGTCGGCAGGAATACTGAGCTAAACCAATCTTGGGTTTTAACTTAGAAATCCGCATTATGGTCACCTTAGTGGCGGATTACTTGCATGTTGGATTAATTGGGTTTTTCCATCGGAACGCTCAAAAGCGGCATTTTTCGATTTGATGAGGTATTTTGCGCCTCCGGTGTGAACTAAAATGGCAAAGTTTTGGTTTTTGGAGTATTCCCCGGGTAAGTATTGGTATGGGTCTAACCGGTAAATGGTTTCCTAGGTGTTGGCTGAAGCAAGTTGTTTGACCGGAGTCTCTTATTCGTGTAAACACTACTGCGGCGACCTGGGTAGGATTTGATGGATACAAAAGGAAAGGAATTACGAGAGAATAGGGAAGGGGGATATTGTCCACCTACGGGGGGTAGCGTTGCCGGAAAGTATCCCATTGGTTTTGGGTTGCGGCGAGGCATCAATTGGTTGGTTGTTGGATTGCTTTACACGAGTTTTTATCTATGCCGGTACAATTTCTCATTGGTAAACAAGAATGTGAGCGATGAGTTTGGTTTTTCCCGGAAAGAGGTGGGTTACATCATAAGCGCGTGGTTACTAGCATACGCGTTTGGGCAAATCATTAATGGGCTTTTAACCGATCGATTAGGCGGTAAACGTGCGATGTTGATAGGCGCAGCAGGCACGGTCGTTCTAAACGTTTGTTTTGGGTTCGGGTCGTACGTTGGAATACTGGGTTTGTTTGTAATAATTCGCGCTTTAGACGGGTACATGCAGGCATTTGGGGCGCCAGGAATGGTCAAAATAAACACGGCATGGTTCCCACGGCGTGAGCGCGGCGCATTTGCTGGGGTATTTGGTTTTATGATCAACCTGGGACGGATCGTGATCTATAGGCTCGGGCCAATTTTATTAGCTGGTTTTACGATCTTTGGGCTTATCAATGTGCCTCCGTTGCACTGGCGTTGGTTGTTCTGGGTACCGGCGGGGATATGTGCCACAGTAGCAATTCTGATGGCTTTGGTGGTTAAGCAGACGCCTGAGGAAGCAAAATATCCTGGCATAATCCCCGTGGATGTACGAGATCTAACAACCGAGCGGGTGAGTTTTAAAGAACTGATTATTAAGATTGCGGGAAACCCCACAGTGTGGGTGATTGCCTTAGCTTACGCGTGTACAGGAGCTGTGCGCCAGGCAGTTGACCAGTGGTTCCCTCGATATTTGGAAGAAAGGTATGGGATAGGGCGCACCGCACCTGAGTTCGAAATGATAGGCTTTTTGATTCCTTTCGTTGCCTCTGCAGGCTCGTTGCTTGCAGGAATTGTGTCGGATACAGTATGCAAGGGCCGGCGAGCGCCTGTGGCAATGGTACTTTATTTTCTGGAAACTTTAATAATTGTGGCTACTGCACACGCCCCGTCTGTTAAAGGAGCGTTGGTAGGTCTGATTCTGATTTCTTTTACTGCTAATTCAACGCATTCGATTCTTGGCACCGCTGCAGCTATGGACATAGGTGGCAAACGTATGGCTGGATTTGCAGCAGGAATTATTGATTCGTTTCAGTATTTTGGGGGTATGCTTGCTGGCGTTTTGCTCGGAGCGTTGTTAGACAAAAGTTTAGGGAACTATTTTTGGTTCATGGCGCCGTTTGGTTTATTTGGTGGGCTTTTAATGGCCGGTTTGTGTGCGTTGAAGAAGCTATAACTAGCTTTGAACCACGGCAAGGTGGGGCGCCCGGCTAATTTGAACCATGCTAGTTAGATACACCGTTGTCGAGGTATTGCAATAAAGCAGTCCAAACGCGGTCTACAGGGACTGCGTGTATACCTGCTTTTTCGTGGATAATTGTGGCATTTGGTGCTGGAGGTCGCCAGACGTCTGGATTTGAGTCTGCCCAAATGACTACGCATGGTAGGCCTAGGGCACTTGCTAGGTGTGTAATCCCCGAATCATGTCCAACAAATGCTTTCGTATTCTGCAAGATTGCGGCTAATTCTACCAATGGCAGACTTCGTGCACTTGCTGCTCGGTTGGCAGGCAAGCCTTTTGTAAGACGGTCCAGACGGTCGAACTCGGCTTCGCCTCCCACAATTAGAAGTCTTGTAGTTGTTTTTTCCAAGAGGTGGGTAATCAAATCGCGCCACTTATGTTCAGGCCAGTTTTTCCGTTCGCTCCCGCTGCCTGGATGAAGGGCAACAGAATTTCTCCACTCTAATCCCGGTTGCCCTTTAACTTTTCCCAATTGGATTAATGAATCTATTTCCATCTTGGGAATGGTAAGGCGAGGTATTGGGTCAGGGTCAAAAATCGCCAGTTGTTCCAATGGTTTTAAGTAGGTTATTGTAGCGTGTACACGATCTGTATCAGTCGCGCGGTGTGGACATTGAATGAAATGGGCAGTGGAACATCGCCCTACATTCCGCCGGAAAACGCCATCAGGATCGTATAGGTATGAGACAATTACATCAAAACTAGCGAAATACCTCCGTAATTCTTCCGAAAGCATGCCGCCTTCGGCAAAAAATCCTGCCAAAGCTCGTGCCTCAATTGGTTTTACACAGTCAACTAATCCACCTGCTTGCGCGAGAGAGGCTATGTGAGGGTAACCTAAAAGTTCGAGACGAGCAGCGGGGAAAGCATTTCGTAATGCAGCGATTGCTGGCAGAGTAAGGATGAAGTCGCCTATTGCACCTCCGCGTATCACTAAAATTCTGCCTTGTTGATTCATGCCATAGTTATGGGTTTCTAAAGGCTGTTAATGCCAAAATCACTAGAAAGATTCCAAATGCCACCCGCACGTAGGCGACGGCTCTAAAACGTGTTTGAGTTTTGGTAACCCATTCGATCAGATCCCTAAACCTCCAGGGGGAAAGTGTAAACCACATGCCAAGAATGACAAGTACATAAGCCCAACCTATTATTAGCAACCGCCAGTTCGAAGTATGCCATCTAGCAGTGTCCACCATTAGTTTTGCCAGGAGTAACATGATTATTGCTAGCCCACGGACAGCCAAAAAATCACGAACATATAAAGTTACCCCCAAGGCCAATCCAAGGAAAAAGACTGTAAGGGGGCGCCGGTATGGAGAGAAATCGGCCATCGTTTCGGTGTGTAAATATATTAGGTACCATATCGTCGCGATAGCTATTGTTATGTAACCAACAATTAACGAACGGGGAAGTTTCCGCAAAAATTCCGCGCTTTTGACTGGGTTCTTTAGCCATAAGATACCGGACCCAGCCGAAATAAGGGCCAAGGCCAATGTGAGAACTGAAAGTCTAGACATACCCATAGATTGCACGACAAAATGTCTGATAACATCGCTTGGTTCAATATCAATTCCGTCAAACGGTTTAGGATTCATAGGCGCGGGATAAAAATTTGCAGCCGGCTTTCATGATAAGCTCTCGGGTACTTTGATGTTAAATGTGCGGGATACGATTCTGTAAGTTGGGCTCCAAATAATTACAGCTTCGGCGAATGGGTATAAACAAAAGGCTAGAATGGCGCAAATGATGCGGGTTGTGATTTTAATTTGCCTTGGGATGGCAGATTGTAGGGTGGGCCACCCTGCGTTTTGTTTTTGAGTTCGATCGCTAGGTAGGAGTTAAGGGGGATTGTTAACTCTGGGGAGGAATGAAACTTCCGCTACAAAGAGAATTTGTAACGGGGTTAGAGGGGCTAAAATCCATTATGAGGGGCCAGAATGATGAAGTTTTGGGCGCTATTGGCAGAACCGTTTAGAATATGCTATCTACGTGCGTGATGGTTTGGGAGGTGCAGGTCAGTTCGTATTTTTCTTGAGTTTGATATTGAGCGCAAAATTTCCTGCATTTTTGTTGTTGAGACAGCCAATGCCTGGATATTTTGGGCGAGTTGAGTGTGAATTTTGGTATTCAGATTGCGCATTTCATCAATTAGGGCTACGACCAGAGGACGATATACTTCCGGAATGTGGCGGAAAAGGGTGGAGTGTTCATCAAGCTTTCGCTGTGTTTCCCACACTGGGATGCCAAACTCCTTTAGGATTTGGGTGCGCATTTCGATTATCTTTTTGCACACAACTTGTATTTCTCCCGTGCTCACTAAGGTCTGGTCGACATTATTCGCAAGAATATCAAGGTGTTGTTGTTCTAACAGTGCGAGGAGTTCCCCTTGAACAACTAAGTGTTGCCTCAGAAGCGTTACCAGTTTTTCAATTTGCATTCCCATTCAAAGGCTTTGCGCTTGTTAAAGGGGTCATGTGCCAAGCAGGGTCCTTGCCCTTGCTTGGTACATGACCAGGTTTACCCTCCCCCACCTCCAAAAGTGTTCTATTATGAGCGGAGTCTGAGTTTAGGCTCTGGCGATAGCTGGTGCGTTCAAAGCTAATTTGTTCTTCGAGTTTTATCATTGGTTAGGATCTCGCAATTTTTAAGTTGCTGCCGTGAATTGGATTTTTTGTTGTACCGCCTGCTTAAGTTTTAAGACTGCTGCAGTATGGATCTGGCATATCCGAGATTCAGTCAGGCCTAAAACGCGACCGATTTCTTTTAGTTGCAAGCCGTGTATGTAGTACAGCGTCAAAACCTTTTGATAAACTGGAGGCAAACGATTCAATTCTTGCTCGATTAAGGCAACTAGATCTTTTGTGCATATTTCTTCGTATGGATTGTTTTGACACGGATCTTGAATCACTTCGTGCAGGGAGGATTCATTTAAATTGTCTGGGTCAATTGGTGAATCAAGGCTAAGAAAGGCTAAAGGCCTGGTTTGATCCAACCAGTTTGCGTACTGGTTTACGGTGATCCCGAGCTCGTTTGCAACCTCCGCTTCGGTTGGAAACCTTTGATACGTTTGTTCGAAATTTGCGATCGCTTCTTGAATTTTTTTGGCTTTCGCGTGGGTGGATCGTGGAATGGGCCCCGACTTCCGAAGTTCATCAATAATGGCACCTCGAATTCGCCATTGGGCGTATTTTTCAAACGGAGTGCCGGTTGTTGGATCGTAGGATCGAATTGATTGTATAAGACCCAAGATCCCTACTGATTCGATGTCACCTATATCGATGTGAGTAGGCATAGTAATCGCGAGCCGGCTCACAATTACTTTCACGAGGGGTAAATAATGGAGAATCAACTGTTCTTCTACTTCGGCATTAGTTTTATCGTTAATGTAACTCTTCCACAGCTTTTGAAGCCATCTGCCGGCTGATTTTTGCGACTCCCCGAGTCCACACGCCGGGCCTCCGGGCTGGTGGTTGCGAGCGTGCCGATCCCGAACGGAGGGCACGGGATCAACGGTGCCAGCACCAGAGACCCGGCAAATATAACCCCGGCCCCCGGCATCTTTGGCCGGGTTTAATGAACTTTCGGCGGCTATTTTTAAATTGGTGCGCATTCACTTTTTCATTTAGGCACACCCAATGCCAAAATTTGTGTGGCCGCGTAACATCCTTCAGGACAAGGAATTACAAACTGAGGCGTCCATGATGTGGGTTTATGCCGGAAAATTTTTCCGGGTAAAGCCACGTGCGTGGGGAAAAATTTGCCGAGTATAAAACGATTTCCTCTTAGAGCATTGATTTGATGTTGCGGATAAAAAGTCAAAATGTTGAGCCGTTTTGCCAGAGATTGGTTATGACGTAGCTGGCAGGTTAAAGATGATTAGTGATGGGGTTAGTTCAGCACTTACAACCCATTTTCTTTTCCATTTTCAATGCAAGGGGCTTAGCTACAGCAGGTTACAGCGCTTTTGGATTTCACCAAAATGGCTACATCGCTCAGAGCTTCACACCCAATAGCTCCAATATCCTCTGTTGATCGGCTGTGGGCACCGTCACCTGTTCAAACTCCACTTTGCCCATCCGCACCGGGTTGATGCTGATCTGCCACAAACTCGCCATCACCGAGCTAAAGCTCCACTTGCGCCCTTTGCCACGCCTATTCCTTCTAAACAACGGCGCCAACCTCTGTTGCATGTGCCACTGCAAATAGTACGCTAACATGCAAATGAACACGTGGGTCCGTATCCGATCATCTGTCTTGTGATACACAGGCCGCACTTCAAGCCAAACGGTCTTCAAGTTCCGAAAAGCCTCTTCAACCAGGCTGAGCTTTTTGTAGGAAGCAATCGCTTCTTCCTTGCTCATCCGCTCGGCAGGCAAGTCAGTGTACACCACGTAGCAACCATCAAACATCGCTTCGGTTTGGATGGCTTCATCGTCAAGCCGCCACACCAGTCGGCCATCCTCCACCGACCAGTTCACAAACTTGCCCGTCTTGTATTTCTGCAGCACTCGGCCCACCTGTGCCGGTATCTTTTCGACCTTCGCACGCCTCTAGGCTGAGGCAATCCGGTTCAACGCCTCGATGGTGCGTCCCAACAATGCTTCTCGTGTCTTGGCCTGCTGCTGCGCAGTGTGCGGATTCCGACATAAAAAATACCGCCTCTGCGGTCGGGCCGGGTCCAGCACCTCCACAATCTGTGTCTGGTCGAACAGTTCAGGCTGGATCACTCCACGCTGCAGCAGCTCCAACATCTGCGGATGGCTCAGAGCAGAAATCACATGCAACCCATGCACACCAGCCAGCTGCTGGTCATTTGCCTGCGTGACCAAACCTCGATCTGCCACAAATATGATCTCTTTCAACCCGTACTGCGTTTGCACCTCGGCAATCTTGCCCTCAACCGTTGTTGCGTCCTGTGTGTTGCCAGCAAACACTTCCACGCCAACCGGACAGCCATTCCGGTTGCACATTAGCCCGATGACCATTTGCTGATGCCGACGTTTGCTGTTTCGATCGAACTCCAATGGGCCGCCCCCAGGATGGCACTGTGCGCATCCGGCGGTGATGAACGTGAACGATGTCATGTCTATCGTCACGGGTGACGCATTGCTTTTGGGCGCCAAGTAACGGTAGAGCGGCGCCGGCGAACACCATGTGCCGCCGTAGTTCCCCGGGCGAAGTTACCCATTGATAACGCTCGGCCATCCAGGCCGGCACGGCCTCGCCTTTGCCCTGTTGGAAATGGAAGCCCTCGGTGATCTTGTTGTAATCGTGGCAGCCTGCCGCGCCGCAGGTTTGCCTGGACGAGTAAGGCGCGTTAGTGTTGACGCCATGCACCGGGTCAATGATGTTGCCGTGTTCATCACGTAGTTTGTACGGGGGGCAAATGCCAACCACACCAGCAACGGCGGCCGAGCCGGTTGACGTAATCGTACCGCCCGAGGCCGACACGGTCGTCAGCAAAACCGCACAGGCGAACATGGAAAGTGCACACGCAATGGGATAGCTGGCCTTCCCGCGACCTGCTTGTGTTTTGATTGCACTACCTACAGCAGCCATATTCCCGGGCCATAGTAACACGGCTTTTAGGAATTGCCCAAACAATCTGTCTTTCAAGAGCACTTAGCGTTCAAAAACCGCTTCGCCAGAAAACGCCTTGTCGCCAAACTGGCCGGCAATCTCAATCCGAGCGCAGGTCCGAACCTTGCGCAGCTCTTCAGCGGCGCGTTCGCGTGCCCGGGCAGCCTGCTGTTTGGTACGTTTTTCAGCGGCTTCTTTACGGACAATGTCAAAAATCTTGTATTCGCGCTCGGCCTTCGCGATCGGGTCGCGCGGGGGAAAAGAAATAGCATTTGTCGGGCAGACCACGGCGCAGGTCGAACAGCCCACCTTGCAGTTGTAAGGGCGCTCGACCCGGGAATTGCGCAGCGGGCCGCCGCGATCTCATAAACCTCGCGGCCGCATGTGACGAAGCACAGTTCGCAGCCGAAGCGTTTCTGAGCGCCAACGGTCGGGAACCACGGAATCTCAGTGCGCGGGATTCCGTGCCATTTGGTCTGACTCAGGTCTTTCATGTGCGTGTGCTTCACCTCATCAGCGTGTAGATTTTGTACGCGGTCATCACTACGATGAGCACGCCGAACATGCGTTTGAGCCAGGAACTAGGTACCCACAGGCTTGTAATGCGCGCGCCAATGAACGAGCCGATTGCACCAGCCAGCAATAGCGCCACTGTCAAGTGGAGGTTCCATTGTGCAGTTGGCAAATGCGGGATGAGCGCCGAAAATGATGGTGGTGTCACGGCCACCGCTGTAATCGCTGCGGCTGACTTGGGCTCGTACTGCAACAGGATCAATGTTGGAAGAAGCAGAAAGCCCGGGCCTACACCGAGCAGACCCGAGACCACCGAGATTGGCACTGCAAGGATCAACGCAAGCTTGAACTGTGGCTGGCCCACTGTGCCTTTTACAGGTTTGAACAACCGGTATGCCAGATAGGCCACCCCAGCAAAATATGCGTACCATATATAGATTTGTGGGATCACCTGTGCCAACAGCGCACCTATTGGCGCGGCCAGGGTTGTTACAATACACATTGGCAGTGCATGTTTCCATTGCACCAACCCACTGCGTGCAAACCCCGCTGCGGCAAACGTGGCCGTGATTCCGTTCAGCAGCAAACTCAATGGTTGAACCTGATGGACCAGGTCGGGCAAAAACAGCGACAGAAACGGTACCGCAGCAAAGGCTACACCAAGACCTAGCATCCCAGAAAACGTCGCCAAAACAAACAGACCAACCACCATTATTACGGTTGTGTTCATGGTCGGTCCCCTTTCATCTTGCCGGTGTTGGTTTGCAGCACGTTTTTCAACAGCACGTCGCCCCTGGTGCCGCGTTGCGGATACGCATCCGGTTCCCAAACGAACCCAGCGAGTTTCTCGATCACAAACCAGTTTGTTAAGGGTTGGTTAACCAGCATTTTGGCAAAGTCCCATTGCATTTGTTGGCATCGG
Organism: uncultured Verrucomicrobiota bacterium; assembly: GCA_964654645.1. Taxonomy (GTDB): domain Bacteria; phylum Verrucomicrobiota; class Verrucomicrobiia; order Limisphaerales; family CAZZJO01; genus CAZZJO01. The sequence goes on from CAZZJO010000015.1 coordinate 34,467, forward strand.
CGTATGTCCTCGATGGTAAACTTGCCCTGGCGAATTCTTGACTCGAATTTGGCAACCTCATCCGGGAAAACGCCCGGTTTAAGTGAGACCTTGACAGCCTGGCGGGTCGAAAACCTGTACAGAATAAACTCGTTGCCGAGGTGTGGGGCGATTTTTTGCGTACCGAACCGGATCCTCCCACCGGTCAGGTACGCAACAACATCACCGTAACACGGCGAATTGTTCGAGATTCCGCCTGTATCAGTCCGGTCAATGATTCCCTCCGGGTAAAGTTCTTTCAAACCCACGGCAAGCGCACAGGCAGCGGTGACAAGACCGTCACATGCATGGCCGTGAAACTTGACAATGTCTTTGAGTGTGATGGTCTTAGTTTTGGCCGCGTAAGGACCAAGACTGCTTTCGGTGTCGAGAACCTCGAATGTGGGTGCGTACGGGGCCTGGGCAAGCCACTCAAAATAATACCAGTCAGGCGAATTTTCACAGGCCGGGCCAAGACGACCACTTCCAGTCTGCGGTTGCGTGGCGCAACCGGTTACAATCACTGTCAGCGCAAGTATGTTGGACCACGTCAATCTGGTTTTCATGCGAAGATCAATTTGGACTCACTCAAGTGACGGTCACGGTGCGGCATAGATTAACCATAGGCCCGCTAGCATAACCATTACTCCGCAAATGATTTTAAGAACGGTTACGGCCTTTGACCGTTCGTTCCATTTGAGCCAGCGCTCGACCAGCTCGGTGAACGTACCTGCAGCGACTATCACGCTGCAATGTCCGACGCCGTAGGCCAGGAGCAGACCGGCGCCGTACAGGAAGTTGGTCGCTGCCAGCTTGAACGTCACAGCCAGCATCGGCGCCATGTAGGCAAATGTGCACGGCCCAAGCGCTATCCCAAACACCAAGCCGAGAATGAATGCGGCCAACAGTCCCTTGCGCTTCATGTCAACCTGGCCCGGGCCGGACCACGGCATGGGAATCACCCCCACCAGATGCAAGCCGACGAGAAAAAACACAATCGCGACAAAGTAATTCCCGTACCGCCCCACGTCACCCATCATTCGGCCTGCTGCAGCCGTAATGGCACCAACGGCCGCGATGGTGATGAGAATGCCCACGGCAAAAACCGTTGCCGTCCAAAACGCACGTTTCACTGTCACTTGGCCTTGCGCACTAATGAATCCCACGATGAGGGGTATGCTGGCCAGATGACACGGACTGAGCACGACGCTGAGAATCCCCCACACGAACGACGCGCCCAGGGCAATCAGCGGCGTGCCTTCGACCGCGCGGCTGAGGTTGGTAAAGAGTTGTTCCATCAGTTTTGTCGGAGCTCGAGGTTGCGGCCAGTCTCGCGAGACGCTAGATTCACCACGTATGCGCACCATAGCTTTGAGCGCACATTTTGACGGCGAGAAGATTCAGCTCGACGAGCCTTGCCGGCTGCCGCCGAATACGCGGTTGATGGTAGTGGTTCTGCCGGACGATGGCGAACGCCAAGAATGGGCGCGGCTGGCCGCTCAGCACCTGGCACGAGCGTACGGGCAAGCCGAACCGGAGTACACTGTTGCCGACCTGTGCCCATGAACGAAGGTGACATCGCGCTTGCGCCAATTCCGCAGGTTGACGGATAAATCACGGATTGGCCCGTGGCCTTGCTGCGTCGCCTCCCGCCTTTCGGAGATTTTCTGGTTTGCGGTATCAGCACCCAACTCCACCAACATGTGCCGGACTTTGATGAAATCATCACAACTGATGACCCTGAATTCCCCACAACTGGTCTGAAAGCCGCGTCGCTGATTCGGTTGGGGTTTCTGGCCGTGCTTCCCGAGTCCGCCCTGCTGGGAAGGATTGGTGTTCTCTCGTCCACGCGCCACCAGCGTTTGCTGACAAACCTCTGCCGCCATCTTGCTGCAGCCAACATCACATTAAAATGAGCCGTAGTCCACGGCGCGTCTTCGACCGCGCGACTGAGGTTGGCAAAGAGTTGTTCCATGTGAACTTGAAACCTGAGGTGTGAAACGTGGACTAGGGAAGCGGGATGTTGGTGAGAAGGCCGGACAAGTCGCCGCTGCTGGCCAGCACGCATGGCTGCCGGTGGCCTTTCACGGTATGGGGCACTGTTTCTTCGCGCAGGACCTGGCCGCGTTGCTGTGGCGCCATGGTCAGAAGCGAACCAACGATTTGCATCAGGAAACGCATGCGGTGCTCGGCAACAGCCTCCCCGAGGATGTGCCGTGCTTCGCAATACCAGGTCCGGCTTTTGCTGGCTGAGCCAGGCGAGTACTCGTAAAACCGTGCCCGGTCCCTGGCACTGGAGTAACCTTCAGACAAGTTTGCCTCAATCGAGCCAATGGCTTCGTAGAGCTGGCTGGCCAGTTCGAGCGTCCCGCTATCTCGCATCGGTTTGGTCACATCGTGCCAGGCCAGTTCCCCTGCAAATAAAGCCAACCTGTAAGCCTCCATTTTCCACAACGAATCCCCCGTCAACGCCGCAGGCACCGTCTTAAGCCAGCCAGAATAGTTCATACCTTCGCCCTTGCTGTTTAACGCTTCACGCCTCACTTCAACTCCACCCCCAGTTCCTTCCATTTCGCCAGGATGTCTTCCTTGCTCATGAAGCCAACGTGGCGGAAACGTTCCTTGCCGTCGGCATCGTAAAAAATTTGCGTGGGGATCACTCGGATGCCATACCGTTGGGCAGCCTCCGGGTTTTTCCATACGTCAATGAACTCGACCTCGAGCCGGCCGGCGTATTCCTTCTTAAGCTCATCGAGAATCGGCGCCATCATTATGCACGGAATGCATTTGTCCGCGCCCAAATCAAAGAGCTTGGGTAGTTTGGTCGAGATGGTACTTGGTGGCGCTGCCGTGGCCAAACTGCCAGTGGTATTGTTGACGGCTGCAGCCCGGATAATCTGCGCCGATGTGGCATCGTTAAAAACAGACCTTGTATCGCTCTTTTGCTTAAATGCAACCGCAGCGACGACTGCCATGGCCAACGCTGCAACAATTATGAGTTTAATGTACGTTTTCATGGGTTGATGAATAACCGTTGCGTCGAACGAGTAGCGATAGAGCGTTAATGATCACCTCGTTTGCTGTCTGGCATGACTGGCGCACCCGACTGTGTGCCTCCGCAACAGCCGCAACCGCCCGGTTGCGTTGGTCCGGAGCGATCGCCAGCCGCCCGAACCAACTGCTGGACGTTACCCAGGCAACAAGTGCCTTGCGGATTGTTGCGTTCGCAGTCGTTCAATCCTTTGGCGCACTTTGCTTTGATGTCCTCTAAAATGCTGGATACACCATGCGCGCGGTCTTCGTTTTCGACGGCTTCGCCAGTGTAGCCGAAACAATAACAA
>CAZZJO010000016.1:0-55661 GCA_964654645.1 uncultured Verrucomicrobiota bacterium
GAACTTACCAGTACAATACCCCTAACGCTTTTTCATGCTCAGCATCCGTACAGAACGGAATGCCAGTCTCCCGGGCAGTTTCACGATTCGCCGCCATAAGATCATCACGACTGATCTCTCTGACTTTACCCTTCCGAGCCCCCGCAAGGAACTGTTGCAACCCAGCAGCAATCTTGTCGAGGAACGTGTACATTGCTACAGCACCAAATGGTATATTTTTCATTTCGTCCTTACCCACCTTCCTTGCAACCTCCTCCCAGCAAACAAAGATCTGTTCAGGGGTATTGCCATAGACTGACACAGAAGGTGGAAGTTCATCCCATTGACCATTTACTTGTGCCTTCCTCTCAGGTCGCAAGACCCCCTCGATATTGCTACCAACGAATGCTGGTATCATTGCAGCCCGGCCCATGCACACCAGTTTAGTAAACGGAGCACCTAAAGCGAGAGCCTTGAACACATGGTCCTCTCTGGCTAATCCACCGGCAAAAGCCATTGGTGGCACTTGAATTCCGCGGTCCGCCAAAATCTTAGCATACTCATACGCTCGGGCATGGAGTAACAATGACGGTACACCCCAATGCTCCATCATATTCCATGGGCTCATACCAGTACCACCACCCGAACCGTCAATCGTTAGTAAATCCAGTTTCGCATCGGCTGCGCACCGCAAAGCCAATGCAAGAGCTTCCATACCATATGCACCCGTCTTTAGAGTGATCCGCTTATGACCTATCTTCCGGAGATATTCAATATGCTTCATGAAAGTCTCGTACACCTGCTTTGCAGATGCGGCGTCGGTCGCACCTAACCGACTATGTCTCGCAAAACTCTTTATCGCACCAGCTTTATAAGCTGCTTCCACTGCTGGATCATATGGATCGGGGTCAACCACATACCCACGATCTTTCAAAAACCGCGCATACTCGATGCTATCAACTTGAATCTCGCCACCAATACACTTGGCGCCTTGCCCCCATTTCAATTCCAAAAGTACTTTGTCCCCATACTTCTCGATCAGATATTCTGCCACACCGTTCCGAGTATCCTCTACGTTCATCTGGACAATGATAGCACCCCAACCATCGTAATATCGCAAAAATGCACTAATACGCCTATCCAGTTCCGGGGACACTTCAATCCGCCCATTCTTAATCACGGACTTACGATCAACACCCACTACATTCTCACCTACAACGATGGGGATCCCGGCTAAGGCTGCACCAATTGCAAATGAATCCCAATATTTAGCCGCCACGAAGGTTGATCCTAGAGCACCTGTCATCACTGGTACTCGACATTTCACCGGCTGGGTCCAACCAAATTGGGTGGTAATGTCTACGTTCGGAAATACACACTTGTCGGGATTGTTGTCTCCCCCCTTCCAACCAAACGCATAGCCCTGGATACGGAGGGCATGATACCCCACACCCAAAGCTACGACGTTTGAAGAGCCAGATGTAATGTAACCGAATCGGCGTGGGTAAAGCACCTCACGTCCGCGTAAAGACGATAACCATGTCTCGCATTTTCCCTTACATGCAGAGTCACACAGGGTACATAACCCAGACTCACATGGATTACCCCTGTTTGTCGTACCTAGCGCGTCGTTCGACTTCCGCCATTCAACCATGCTCATAGTTTTTCCTCCTTTTCGAGAACAGTGTACCTAATTAGCTACACTACCCTATCCGATATGTCAATAAGAATTTACGAACAATGTGTTCATGAAAACTTCTAAGCTCATAAATGGTTTTTGCCTTTCTAGTAAACAAAGCGCAACTGATTAGTAGCTCCTGCAAAGAAGGAACCGCCCCAATTCCAGCAACGGCATTGCCCGATCACCAAACCCCTCCAATGCAGAAAACGCTTTTGCTGTTAGACGTGCTGCTATCTCCTTTGATTTTTCCAGTCCTAGAATTAATGGATAAGTAGCCTTACCCGCCTTCACATCTTTCCCAGCTGTTTTTCCGAGTTTCTCCGACGTTTGCGTCACATCTAAAATGTCGTCTATTACCTGAAACGCTAAACCCACGTAATGGCCGAAGGTAGAGAGAGCGTTTAATTGAGAAGGCGTGCAATTAGCACTCATCCCACCAAGCCTTACTGCACATCGAATCAAAGCGCCTGTCTTTCGCTCGTGGATAAACCGCAAATGTTTAGCGGAGATTTGTTTACCTTCCGCCTCTAAATCACATACCTGGCCAGCAACTAAGTGCTCTGGCCCGGCAGCCTTAGCTAACTCTCTTACCATCAAATGAGTTGGGTACCTTGGGGTTCCCTCGGCATGGCAAGCCAATTCAAAGGCAAAAGCAAGCAATGCATCGCCTGCAAGAATTGCCATAGCCTCGCCAAATACTCGATGGCAAGTAGGTCGTCCCCGTCTAAAATCATCGTTATCCATCGCCGGCAGATCATCGTGGATTAAAGAGTAAGTATGAACACACTCCACCGCGCACGCGAGTGGCATAGCCTTGTTTGGGTCACCTCCACATGCTTCGGCTGCAGCCAAACAAAGCAATGGTCTAATGCGTTTACCCCCCGCAAAAGTGGAATACCGCATCGCTTTATACAATGTTGAGGGTTTCTTGCGGACTGGAGGGAGAAACTCATCCAACGCTTTGTTAACCGCCTCTACTCGACTCCGCATGTAAGACTCTAAATCAAATTTAACGTTTTTTTGCTGGGCTTTCATTTTTTGTATTTTTTACCTAACCCAAGCTTGAATCAATGGAAATAGTACGTGTGGATCCCCTCCCCATTTGCTGGCATATAATTGCTATCTGAATTGCAAGGTTGGAGTCGATCACTTAGGTTTTTCTCACAAATGATTAAGGCTGTATTGTTCGATGTAGATGGCACTTTAATTCGTACCGGGGGTGCCGGTGTCAAAGCGTTTGAACTGGCACTTGCGTCTGAGTTTGGTGTGCGCGGGTGTGTCGAACGTGTAGCTTTTGCTGGACGAACAGATTTATCTCTAGTCCGTGAACTTTTCTCTTTGTGGGGGATTCAATGGAACGAAGAAAATCGACAAAGATTTTTTCGATCCTACCTTAGTTGGCTACCGAGAGTTTTGCCTCAACATAATGGTATGGCTTTGCCCGGCGCTGTAAAATTCCTGGACTATCTTGAATCCCGAACTCCACGTCCACTTATAGGACTCCTTACGGGAAATATCCAAAAAGGCGCCGAAATCAAACTCTTGTTCTACGGATTGTGGCATCGATTTCAAATGGGGGCCTACGGCGACGAACATGAAGATCGTTCGGAAATAGCATCCATTGCTCTAAAGCGGGTGCGCGAGATTCTCGGCTCAGAAATTTTGCCACAAGAAATTTTAATTGTTGGTGACACCCCCCATGATATTGCATGCGCTAAATATATTGGCGCACGAAGTTTAGCAGTTACAACTGGCGGAGCATCTAGGTCTAAACTTGCCGACTGCCAACCTGATTGGCTTGTAGACGACCTGGGGGAGTTTACCTTCGAATCACACCGAACGCGACATACACAAGGCACGCTACAATTTTAACAACGAACTCATTCTAAACAAATGGGGCACTTCAAGTAAGGGAACGGCTTGGCTGGATGCTCAACATTACACGCTGGTCGAAATTGATGATACAATATACATTGACGTTCGTAACCTTCCGTAACAAAGCTCGGATGTTCAAAATAAAAAAATTGGGGTGCTCCCTTACGTATTAATGGATCAGCCTCAACCTCAGGCAAATGCTTAAGCAGCTCTTCCCGGAGATTCGTGTCAGACCTGCCAACATAGACAACCTTACCTTCAGGATCTATTAGAGCATACACGCCACTTCTTGGCTCTACTACCCGCTCTATCTCATCCTTAACCAGTCTATATATTGGATACAGTATCATCCCGCCCTCCTTTTGATTACGCTCGCAACCAACACAAAGTTTACCGCAAATAAAAACCCTGGCAACAAATAGGAACTGGTTTTGCATTTCCAAAATTCTTGGTATCCGTTTAATAGATCAAAACGTATGCCAAAGCCTAAACTAATAGTTACCGACTTTGACGGCACTGTGTTCAGCGAATTCACCACACCTCCAGTGCCGTTTGTCCTTCAGAACCTCATTCAGATATTTCAGTCCGAGGGAGCGCAGTGGGTCATTGCAACTGGCCGTGATATGTCCAGCCTAATGGAAATTCTAGGCCGAGCTCAGTTATTAATTGAACCTGATTGGATAGTCCTGGTTGAACGTGAGATATACCACCGGGTAAACGGTAGATTTTTACCTCTAGAGCCCTGGAATACCAAATGCACTGAAACCCATGCTACTTTATTCTCAAAAATCGCTCATGAGATTCCCACCCTAGCCAAACAAATCCAAACCAATTGCAAAGCCACAATATACTCCGACGCATATTCCCCGCTTTGCATTATTGGTTCCGATCTGGAGCAGGCTGAGATCGCCTTTCAACTCATGCAGAGCTTCGCCTCCAAAGTGCCCAACCTGACCGTAGTTCGAAACGATGTCTACATGCGGTTTGCCCACGCCGATTACAACAAGGGTACAGCAGTACAACAAATCATCAGCACCCTTAAGTTACACCCTAGCGAGGTATTCATCGCAGGCGATCATCTCAATGACATTCCTATGCTTGATCTAAAGTACGCCCGTTGGATAGCTGCCCCTGCAAATGCCGTACCTGCGGTTAAATCAACCGTACTTGCACAAGGGGGATATGTAAGTCCAAATCCTTACGGTCTAGGGACATATGAAGCCTTGACTAGGTGTTTCACACATTCCCCACATAACATGTAGATCTCGACAAAGCAACTCGTCTGAAACAATATCTTTGGTGGTAGGTTATGCCCATTTACGAATTTGCATGCAACAAATGCAAACGCATTTACAGCTTTTTCTCCAAGCGGGTTGCTCCCGATAAACAACCCGCTTGCCCAAGATGCGGGAACCCGAACATGGTCAAACAAATCAGCAGATTCGCCTTTATAAAAGGCACACCAAAATCAGAAACCGAAGAATCAACTCACCTCGAGGAATCGCCCACACCCAATCTTGACGATCCAAAGATTCAAAAGGTAATGAGTGAACTTGAACGCAACATTGACTACCTAGACGAACACAACCCCAAACATTTAGCGTACTTAATGAAAAAAATTAAGGAGATCATGCCGGCAGATTCAGTACCTCCTGAGCTAGACGTGGCAATACGGCGATTGGAAGCCGGCGAAGATCCAGAGAAGGTAGAGGAAGAAATGTCGGACGCTTTGAGTGAATTTTTTGGCGGACCAATGTCTGAAGATTCTTCTGACTATTCCACATATACTCGGGACGAGGGACTTTACGAGATGTAAAACCTCGTTTCTGCACCAAATCCAAAAAGGCCACCCTTATGCTTAGGTCTTACGGTCACACAGAGTTTGCTGTCGCTGTTTTTGTTTCCACAGGGGACCAAGTACTTTTGGTCCATCACAAAAAACTCAACCAATGGCTCCCTGTAGGTGGACACATCGAACCTGGAGAAACCCCAGAACACGCAGCTATCAGGGAAACAAAAGAGGAATCTGGCTTAACTATCAAGCTCCTTGGACGGCGTCCCCCAGCACTGTCACCAAATTCCCACCCTTTAATCGCCCCTAGCTTTATGGACATCCACCGGATCTCTGATGATCACTACCATATTTGTCTTGTGTATTTCGCTGTGCCTGTAAGCGGAATGTTGACGGGGGCCCCGGCCGAACATTACTCAATCCGGTGGCATTCATTAGCAGACCTCGACCTCCTCACACCCCCAATCGACCCGATGGTCAAATGGTACTGTTATCAGGCAGCACAAGAAACACGCATGTACATCAACACTTATCAACAGTAATTTCTGGCTTTTTGGTGCGTATGTTGAACCGACATTCGAAACTTTGGCTTTTCGTAGTAGAAGGCCTTACAAGCTTCGCAGCGACTGCGTTTGGGTATTACGTTTATTTTCTTACACACTCCAAGTTCGGCTTTACCAACAATGCTAATCTTATCCTAGCTGCAGGCGCAGGATTGATTTATGCCACGTTTTCCTGGCTCGGCGGAAAAATCTCCCAAAAACTCGGGTACGTAAAAACCATGCAACTCGGCTTAGCACTTGCTACCGGCGCACTGTGCTTTGGAGGATGCGTCCAAGGACTAGCTGCTGTCTTGCTCACGCTAATCCTAGCATCGATAGGGTTTTGCATGGTATTCCCCTCCATAGAAGCAGAACTCTCGGAAGGCGAAACCTCCAGACAGCTACAGCGACTCGTGGGCTGGTACAACATCACATGGGCTATCACAGGAGCAGTCGCATATTTTTGGGGTGGAACAATTCTGGAGAAGCTAGGGCCTCGAGCTGTCTTTTTTGTTCCATGTGTTGTGGTACTTACTGGCCTTATACTTGCCACAATTGCAAGCCGCACATACCTAAGAGCTAACCCTGAGGGACTTATACACAAACCAACGGAGATCCCCACCCAAAGTTACGCCTCTCAAAATGAAACTGCTTCAAAACACATTAGAAAAAGTTTTATGTACATGGCATGGATTGCCAATCCATTGGCATACGCAGCTATCAACACCCTAGTGCCAATCGCACCGATAATTGCCGAACGACATGGGCTTAGTCCAATGTGGGCGGGTTTCTATGGTTCGGTTTGGTTTTTCGCTCGGGTACTCGCTTTCATTCTCCTGATGCATTGGTTTTGGTGGCATTACAAATTCTGGGTTCTGCTCGGTACATGCACTGCATTAATCACCTCATTCCTCGCAGTTAGCCTCTCCATAAATCTGCCAATGTTTATACTCGGACAAATACTTTTCGGGCTTGCTACTGGTCTGATCTACTACTCATCACTTTATTACTCCATGCACGTAGGCGAAACAAAAGGAGAGCACGGTGGAATACATGAAGCGGCGATTGGCCTTGGCAACTTTGCTGGACCCGCAACCGGAGCTTTGGCCACCTATTTCTCAAGCAGGATATCTCACGCCGACCTTTTCGGCGTCACGTTACTTCTCCTGCTTGGGCTGATATTCATAGTTAGGATTCGGATCACTACAGCCCACAGGACCATGGGGAGTTGATATTGTATCCGAAAAGTTTGCGTCAGGCTCACAAATGTTCGATAAGGATCTTTACACCTATGCCTATTAAAATCAGACCCCCAATCTTTCCGGCAAATTTATTAGCTGCAATATGAATTAACCGCCCCAGGACCCCACCAGCAAAACAAATAATCAACGTAATAATCCCAATCCACAAAGCGGGCATAACCACCCCTACCCCAGTCAAAGAAAGGCTTACCCCAACTGCTAAAGCATCTAAGCTTGTAACCACACCCAAACCTAACAACAACATCCAACTAATCGATTCTGAATCGAGGAGATCCTCATCCTTTTTGTGCAACAACATGTTGACGCCAACCAAGAAAAGTATTATTGCTGCAACCCAGTGATCTATCGCCCCAATTATATTTGCGAGTTGGCCTCCCAAGATCCACCCAAAAATAGGCATTACACTTTGGAAAAGCCCAAATACAGCGCTCATCCGCAACACAGTGCTGATTGCATTAATTTTGCGTGCTGAATTCGTTGAAATTGTGACGGCCAACGCATCCATTGCCAACCCAACCCCCAACAAGAATATTTCATACCAGGACAATTGCATATTGCTTACGTGGTGAATCATCGTCGCCCACTCCACAGTTAGTACTTCTCACCTTATCTCAACTAGCTTTCCGCCGAAGGGCTGCTACAAACGCCCCATCCACTCGATCTTCAAACGGCAAAAGTTGGCGCAAAGTTTCAAGCTCAAACTCAGGATGACGGCTCAAAAACGCATTTACTACACCCGCATTTTCTTCTGGTTCTAAGCTACACGTGCTGTAAACAACCAAGCCGCCCGGTTTCACATGCCTCGTTGCTTTTTCCAAAAGCTTGTTCTGGGTGGATACTAGTCTAGACAATTCCAAATCGGACAGACGCCATCTGACCTCCACACGCCTACGCAGCACACCTGTATTAGAACAAGGCACGTCTATCAACACCCGATCGAACATTTCTCCTTCTGCAGGTGGCGTATCTCCAGCCTCTACTATCGTAATCCCAAGCCGAGTACAGTTTTCAGCTAACAATCTCAGGCCACGCTTGGAAATTTCCACAGCACGAATAAAACCGTTATTCTTCATCAACTGTGCCATCAAAGTGGTTTTACCTCCGGGAGCCGCACAATAGTCCAAAATCCTCTCACCAGGCGCAGGCTCTAACATCATCACCGCAAGTGCAGTCGAAGGATCCTGAATGTAAAACCACCCATCTTTAAAGCTCCCTAAGGCTTCTGGATTACCCGAAGGTTCGATCCTAAAAAACTCCACATTGGTTAGCCAACTAGCTGTGAATGGTTCCCACTTTACTTTCTCATAGTCCCACCGCTCTAAAAGTTTATCCCGATCTACCTTTAAGTTATTGACCCGGGCAAAAATCGGAGGTGGTATATTGTCCCATTCCATCAATTTTACTGTCTTCTCCAATCCATATCGGGCTACCCACCGCCGGTATAACCAGGCAGGATGCGAATATCCTACCGATGGCTCCTCCTTTTGAATACGCGCAATTAACTGCTCGGTATTCTCCAAGTCTGAAGCAAAGGCTCGCAATACAGCATTAACGAACGACACGTCTGGTGTCTTGAACCCTAACGCCTTAGCCAATTTCACACTCTCGTTTACCGCCGCATATGGAGGGACCCGATCCATCATTATCATTTGGTACAAACCCATCCTAATCAAAATCCGTGTCCGCAACGGGGGAGTTTTTTCGTGCACCTTCTGTTTGATTAACCAATCCAATAAGGCCTGCCACCGTATTACCCCAAACACAAGTTCCTGGCAAAAAGCACGATCCTTGTAAGTGAGCACGTTCTTTTCAAACGCCCCTCGCAACAGGTTCTCGGCAAAACCCATCCCTGCCGCCCAGCGTTTTAACACCGAATATGCAATTTGTCTTGGACTTTGACTGGTCACACGGCTTAAATATGCATGTTCTTATCAGGTACGCTAGTTTGATTTTGCTATGCGTGAACAATTTGAAAAACTAGTTGCAGAACGGAAAATCCAAAAACATCACGTGGATAACCTTGTCGCCCTGGTCTCAAGTGGTTATTGCTACCACAAGAGCTGGGGTTGCGGAAAAATTCGCACCTTGGACCCGGTATTCGCCCGCTTTACGATTGACTTCTGTAACAAGCCTGGCCACGTAATGGCTCTGAGCTTCGCAGCCGAAACATTAAAACCACTTCCCAAAGAACACATCCTCGTCAAAAAACTCACCGAATTGGAATCACTCAAAAGGCTTGCCACTGAAAATCCAGTGGAATTAGTCAAATTAGCCATAGCTAGTTGCGGCGGCAAAGCAACAGTTGATCAGATCCAACAACTCCTCACGCCTGACATAGTCGAAACAAACTGGCGCAAATGGTGGGATGCCACCAAACCGTTGCTTAAAAAGTCTGGCCTATTCCATATACCTGTAAAAAAGACCGATCCAATATTGTTGCTGGAACGCGAAACCTCACCTGAAGAACGGCTATTAAACGAGTTTAACCAAGCCAAAGGTCTCAAAGAACGCATACATGTGGTTGAGGAGATCATAAAGGCTGCCCCCGAAATAAGTAATCTCCAACTAATAGCCAGCGAAATTGTCGACTCCCTAAACAAAGAAATCTCGGCATTCATGGCAAGCCAAACCGCACTAGCACTCGAAGCCATCTTCGTCAGAGATCAACTTATCCAACTAGCAAAGCTCGAACCTAAACCAAACCAACCCACAGCTACCGATGTATGGAATCAAGGCCCTGATATAGCAAATGTGCTCGAAAAAATAGGCCCTCAAAAACGGAAACAAGCAATCGAATCACTAAAAGCGGCAAGGCCGAACGACTGGCCCCAGCTACTTATTAACATCCTCAACAACGTTTCAACTAAAGTGTGTCACGTTATTGCTGAAGCACTGATCCAGGCTGGTTATCTGGATCAACTTAAAAGTCTGATTTCAAAATACATTATGGAAAAAAGTGCCAGTTCCGAATTGCTTCTATGGCTGTTGAAAGAAAGGAGTGCACTGTACGCTGACGTCCTCGGTGCTAATGTGTTAAGGGCGGTCCTGTCTGCAATTGACCGTGACCGATTCGCAGATAAACGTAGTAACAAATTGCGCGATTACCTCGTTGCTGACCAAAACCTTATCGCAGATCTACTCCAAACTGCCGAACTCGACGAGGTTCGGGACTTGACTCGGTATATCCAAATGACTCCCGCCTTCAGCGACGAACGCGACAGACGCGTGCTGCTTGGTCGGATAATCAAACTGTACCCATCTATCCAATCTCTCATCACCGCTGAAACTGTCAGGCAAGAACAACCCCTTATTGTCTCGTGGGAAACCCTTGAACGCAAACGAGCTGAATATGAAGAGCTCGTCCATAAGAAGCTTCCTGCAATTGCCCGGGACATCGCCCACGCGCTTAGTTACGGCGATCTTCGAGAAAACGCTGAATACAAAGCCGCCAAAGAAACCCAAAGACTGCTACTTCAACAAAAAGCAGAGCTGGAGACGATGCTCACTAAAGCCCAAGCCACGGACTTCTCACATGTTACAGGTGAGGTGGTCGAACCAGGTACGGTTGTCACCATCATAGATGTGGAATCTGGAATCTCAGAAACGATAACAATACTGGGGGCTTGGGATAACGATCCAGATCGAAACATTATCAGCTATCTCTCACCTCTAGGCCAGGCCCTGATGGGTAAAAAAGTAGGAGACTTGGTAGAAACACAATTCTCACTAACCCCCCGCAAATACCAAATCGTGGCAATTAAACCTTACTATACAGCCACACCCGAATCAAAGCTGTCTACTGTGCAATCCACAAAGCCTCACCTCCCGACATCCCAACAATCAACAACTGACCAATCTCAACCTTCCGGAATTCCATCTGAGGCAACAGCAGAATCAAATCAGTCCGAATTTTCATAAACTTAATCCATCCGGTTTAACCCCTTGAACTAGACCTAATAACAGTTAAAGTAAGATTAATCCGTTACCCAACCCTTTTCGTCATTATCACCCCAACAACCCCAAAAACCACATTGGGCAACCACGCACCAACCCAAGGGGGCACATATCCACCTGAACCCAAAGCCAACCCAACCTGCTGAAGAACAAAATACACAAAACAAATTCCCACGCTACTTCCCATCCCCAAATAAACAGCCCGATTCCCACTTATCCCACTAAACGGTAACGCAATCAAAACAACCACCACACATATCCAAGGTAACGCAATACGACCATGCAATTGCGTTAAGAGCCATGCCTTTTCACGAGGTGACAACTCAGGCGCGTACCGCAAATAATTGACGATCTCGAAAATTGGAACCTCTGCTCGCCGTACTTTACGATGCGCTAACCGCATACCAACCTTGAGCTGACTCAACATTTCTTTAGGGCTCTCCGTGAATTCCAACATAGGCAATTTCTCCAAATACAATCTGTTACTTAACCCCCCATCTATCCCGTAGGTGTTCTCCCAAACGTGATAAAAAAACCAATACCCGTTAGTCCAAACTGCCCGTTCAGCAAGTAACTCCCTATAGCGGCCGTCAGGCAAACGCCAATCAACCTTCGGTTCAACCATAACCCCACCATCCACATCCAAGCTCGCAAATTGCCACATGCGTTGATCCCTATAATTTGCAAACCCATTTAGCCTAATTGTTGAGGAATCCACTCTGCCCTTCGAGATTTGAGCTCGAGCAATTACTGCCTCTGCCTTAACGTCCGCATCCGGCACCCAAAACTCATTCAGGCAAAACATTGTAACCCCACACAATATCCCCACATTGAAATACACAGAGGAAATCTGCCAAATCCCAACGCCTGCAGCACGCAACGCCGTGAACTCATTATGTCGAGCATGGTTACTTATCGTGTACAACAACGCCAGCAATAAACCTATCGGCAAAACAGTCACCAATACCTCCGGAAGCTTGATAAAATAGTACTGACATATCTCAACCGCTCTGAGACCCGAAGATTGGAACCCTCCAAGCTCATCAATCAAATCGTATGTAATCCAAAACACTAGCACCCCACTTACACAATAAATCAGCGGTAGAACCAACGATCGATACAAATATCTCCGAATCGTGCGCATCCAAACATCAAAATTCTAACTAGTGAAATTACCTATTCACCAATTGACTATGCAAGCTCTACCCCTATCAGCTTTCGGGCTGTAATTTTTCACACACATGCCGACCAAAATCCCCCCGATAAGCCTATTCAAACCGAGCTCACAGACAAACTCTAATACCATCGCGATTGGACAAACATTTGTAACATCTACAACTCATGTCCAGGCATTTTGTGCGCGACCAATCCCTTGCCATCATTCCCCCATTTCCAACCCCAAAAATTGGCCATGGCCGCACTTGCAATCTGCACCTGGAAAAGTATAAAATCGCTTTGGAAATTGCGCCGAAGTGGCGGAATTGGCAGACGCGCTAGACTCAAAATCTGGTGCCCGCAAGGGCGTGTGGGTTCGACTCCCACCTTCGGCACCAAACTTTCATTCTCATGCCCTTTCAAGCTCAATCCCCATGCGCACAATGGTAAGCTGCTTCAAACCACCCATTAGAACTGAGCCCACACAAGACTCTCTTCCGGCTGTAACTTTTAAGCGCCCCCACGGTTCTACATCTAATAGCAAACCCAAAAGAGATGCATATGAAAAAGACTATCGAACTAAACGAGCAAGAATTCGACACCCATGTTTTAAAAGCCAAGGGGGTAGTCCTCGTAGACTTTTACGCGCCCTGGTGCGGACCTTGCCGTATGCTGGCCCCAATCCTAGAGCAGTTAGCAGAAGCATACGATGGTAAGGCCAAAATCGTGAAAGTAAACGTCGACGAAAACCCGACCTTGGCCATGCAATATGGAATCACCGGGGTTCCAACGCTGTTACTTTTCAAAAACGGCGTACTTGTCGACTCATGGGTTGGACTACCACCCATGCGCGAATTAACCGGGAAACTAAACGAGCTCAGTGCCAATAACACAAGTACACAATAACTAACCACCAGTTAGGCGCGTTGTAACCTAATCCCTGCCTAAATCTATAAACTATGTTGGCTAGAATCATAACTGGGGCAGTCATCGGAGGGGTGGCCGGATATGGATACTATAAACTAGTGGGTTGTTCCACCGGTGCCTGCCCTATAACTAGCAACCCAATTACAAGCATCATGTACGGTGCAATCCTGGGAGCGCTCATTGCCACAAGCATCCATCCATCACATTAACCTAATCAGTCGCAACACCATGAACAAAAATTTCTTTACAATAGAACTCGCTATTCGCAGACTCGCAGGCTCAATGATCTTGCTGAGCCTCTTACTTGCATGGATCCATTCGAAATACTGGCTACTTCTAACAGCGTTCGTAGGCTTCAATCTACTCCAAAGCTCATTCACTAAGTTCTGCCCACCAGAATACATCTTAAGGAGGCTTGGGTGTTGCCAGGACAATAACGCGACAGCACAAAAATGAAACGCTTGAAACACACCTGTTTATTAGCAATTGTACCTATAATCTTCGCATTCGCTCGGTTAGCCTCCGCCGAACCCTGGACATTAGAACGCGCCATCCAAGCTACCTTAACAAATAACCCCGATATTCTCATCGCAACCCATCGTATTGCAGCTGCAGACGCGATGCTCAAACAGGCGAATTCAGCCGCATGGCCTAAATTACAATTCCAATCATCCTATACACGGACCGATAATCCCATGATGGTATTCGGCTCGATACTCAACCAGCGCGCATTTGGCGAACCTCCACTCGGGCCAATAGACTTCAACAACGTACCCGACATCGACAACCTAAACTTGAAAGGCGTTGTCTCGATGCCAATCTACGCAGGGGGCCAGATTAAAAACGCGCGCGCGGCTGCCCAGGCATTCGGTCAAGCAACCCGCGAACACGCCCAGGCCGTGCGAATCGCCTTATCATTCGAGGTAGCACGCGCATTTTTCACCATCCAAAAAACCCGTGAGTTTGTCCGGGCTGCCGAAGCTGCAGTGAATTCGTTCCAGCAAAATCTCGAGATAGCGAAACGTCACTTTGAAAGTGGAACAAGAGTACGCGCCGATGTGCTTGATCTCGAGGTCCGGCTCGCCCAGGCCCAAGAAGACCTACTCCGAGCAAAAAACGCACATGCACTTGCTTTGCAAGGATTGCGTACACTAATGGGCATTGAAGACCAGGAGATCGAGGTGGCAGATCGGGCACCCGAGCTCCGCCCACCGGATAAATTGGATATCAGCAACCGACCTGAACTAAGCGCAATCCGCGCACAAATCAGAGCTGCCGAAGCCGACGTCCGCCGCGCAAAAGGTGGGTACCTACCCACAGTGGGCTTATTCGCGAGCGTTGACCACGACCGCGGTTGGCGAAGCGAAGGCGACGGCACCAGTTACACTGCCGGTGTGATGATGCAGTGGAACGTATTCGACGGTCAGTTGACACGCGGCAAAGTGCAGGAAGCCTTGGCTAACCTCGAAGCAGCCCAAGAAACTGAACGCAAGCTCAGACTCGCCTTTGAATTCGAACTTCAACAGGCACAACTCAACCTTCGCGAGGCCGAAGAACGCCTACGAGTCACCGAAAAAGGTGTGGCAAGTGCTACCGAAAGCGCTACCCTGACACGCGCCCGATTCGAGCAAGGTCTCGCCTTAACAACTCAGTTGATTGACAGCGAGACGGCCCTCACAGCTGCACTTGTACGTCACGCTGAAGCAAAGGCCGACTACCAAATTGCCATTGCGGCCTTGCGCAAGGCCGTTGGCTTACCGGTACTTCCATGAATCATGTCAACCCAAACACCTCTTCACAAAATGAAAACCAAACAGACGATCCAAAACAGTCGCATTGGAAAAGCAATCGCGCTTGCGGCAGGCGTTACCCTAGCCGCGTGTCTGTTAACGGGATGCCACAAATCAACCGAGCCCGAACATGGGCAATCGTCTTTGACCCCCGTTAAAGTGTCTGTGCAAGCGGCAGTTTTAAGAACGCGTGTCGCCACTGAAGAGGTCATGGGCACAGTGCAGCCAAAAACACGCGCAACCGTCGAGGCCAAAGTCGCTGGCCGCATACTGCAAATGCCTGTGACAATCGGGCAACGCGTCAATGCAGGTGATCCCCTAGCATTGATTGACGTGCGGGAAATCGAGGCACGCCTCGACCAAGCCCGCGCCATGCTCGCCCAAGCAAAGAAAGACTACGACCGATTCACCACCCTGCTACGACAAGGTGCAGTAACACAAGCTGAGTTTGATGGTATAGAAGCCAGGTACAAAGCCGCTGAAGCAGCTGTACGGGAAGCCGAATCCATGCTCGACTACGCGCGCGTAAGCGCACCCTTCAACGGCGTAATCACGCGCAAGTACGCCGATGTGGGTGACTTCGCTGCACCTGGTCGACCTCTACTCGAACTCGAAGATCCAACAACACTTAGATTTGAAGCCGACGTGCCCGAAGCCATCTGCCAAAGCATCCACCCCGGAATGACAATGACAGTGAGTTTCCCAACACTCAAAATTACCTTAGAAGGTGTTGTAGCTGAGGTGGCCCCGGCTGCCGATCCAATTTCACGCACTATGTTGGTAAAACTCGACCTGCCGCAAACCCAGGGCCTCAAATCTGGCATGTTCGGCCGATTGGCAGTCCCCGTGGGGCAAATCACCTCCGTATGGGTGCCGGCCTCCGCTGTAGTCAAGCGCGGTCAAATGGAAATCGTGTTTGTCGCAACGCAGGGCCACGCCCAAATGCGGCTTGTCAAGGTGGGCAAACGCACAAATGCAGAAGTCGAACTTCTTTCCGGGGTTGACAACGGGGAACTAATCGTGGTTGACGGTGCCCCAATGATTCGGGACGGTCAACCACTGGTCGTTGAAAACTAGTAATAACCCAAAAGCGTTCCATCAACCCACGCGTTTCACAAAATGAGTGCACAAGCACACACAAACCCGAATCCTAGCCTGGGCATCGCCGGCAGGATCGCCCACGCATTCATAGACTCGAAGCTTACACCCCTCATAATCTTGGCATCCATCTTACTGGGGGTATTTGCAACGCTATTGCTGCCGCGCGAAGAGGAACCTCAAATCCGGGTACCAATGATTGATGTGCTCGTCTCCATGCCCGGCTTCAGTGCGAAAGAGGTCGAAGAACGCGCGGTGCGGCCCATGGAAAAACTCCTTTGGGAAATCCCAGGAGTTGAATACATCTATTCAACTGCAAGCGAGGGCCAGTGCCTGACCATCGTCCGATTCAAAGTTGGTGAAGACGTCGAAAAAAGCCTGGTCAAACTCAACCAAAAACTGCAATCGAATTTCGACCGCATCCCGCCCGGCGTCTCACACCCACTAATCAAGCCCAAGAGCATTGATGACGTCCCTATTTTGGCTCTCACCTTCCATAGCTCACGGTACGATCACTACACCCTACGCCGGTTGGTTGCCCAAGTAGACGACGTAGTTAAACACCTACCACAAGTCTCTGAAACCACCATCATAGGCGGTGCGCGCCGTCAAGTGCGTGTGTTGTTCGACCCAATTAAACTCGCAGCATACAATCTTAGCCCAGGCATGCTCGCCCAAATGTTGCAGCAGGCAAACCGACAGTACAGGTCTGGCGAGTTAACCACCCAAAACCAAGCCGTGATAGTCGAAACTGGCGGGTTCCTCCGCGATGCTGAGGAGGTGCGCAACGTGGTCGTCGGCGTGTTCAACAACAAACCCGTGTACGTCCGCGATGTGGCCCAAGTGGTGGACGGTCCAGAGGAACCCAGCCAATACGTGTTGTTTGGGCGCGGGCGCGCTACTCTCAAACATACAAATACATCCGCGCCCCAGAATGCAAATCTTACAGATGAAGAACCGGCGGTCACGCTCGCAATTGCTAAACGTCCGGGTGCAAATGCCATCGCTGTGGCCAAAAAAGTCTTACAAAAGGTCGAGACACTCAAAGGGCACGTGATCCCTACTGACGTCCAAATCACCATCACACGGCACTACGGGTTAACCGCGCAGGAAAAGTCCAACGAGCTTTTGTTCCACATGGCAATTGCAGTGTTCAGTGTATCACTGCTCATCCTGCTTGTACTTGGTTGGCGCGAAGCCGGCATTGTGGCAATCGCCATACCCACCACCCTTGCACTTACCCTGTTGGTTTTTTACCTCTATGGATTCACGCTAAACCGAATCACGCTGTTTGCCCTGATCTTCAGCATCGGTATTTTGGTTGACGACGCCATCGTTGTGGTGGAAAACATCGTGCGTCACTTTAGCCTGCCACAAAACCGTGATCGTAACAAATTCGAGGTCGCCGTCGAAGCTGTGAGCGAAGTCGGCAACCCAACCATCCTCGCGACTTTTGCTGTGATAGCCGCTGTGCTACCCATGGCATTTGTGAGTGGGATGATGGGACCGTACATGCGACCTATCCCAATCGGTTCCAGCGCAGCAATGTTCTTCTCACTACTTATTTCGTTCATCGTCACCCCATGGGCTGCAGTGCGAATCCTACAGTGGCGCACGCATAAGGCCGCTAACCATACCACACACGAAAGCGCTGAGACGGGTGAGGGATTATTTGCAAGAGTGTACCGCAGCCTAATGACTCCACTAATTGCCAGCCACCGCAAAGCTCTAGTCTTTTTTGCTGCTCTGGCAGTGCTTTTGGTGGCGGCTATCGCAACAGTGGCACTCGGCTGGGTCAAAGTCAAAATGCTGCCATTTGATAACAAGAGCGAGTTCCAAATCATCCTCAACATGCCAGAAGGGAGTTCACTTGAGAAAACCGCGCGTGTAGCACGTGAGATTGCCGCCGCTGTCCGGGACGAACCTGAGGTAACCGATTACCAAATCTATGTGGGCGTTGCTGCCCCGTTCAACTTCAACGGCCTAGTCCGACATTATTTCATGCGACGCGGCGCAAACGTGGCAGACCTGCAGATCAACCTTTTGCCCAAGCACGAACGGAAAGCCCAAAGCCACGATATTGCTAAACGCGTCCGGCCCAAAGTCGCCGCAATCGCACAAAAATACGGCGCACGCGTAGCAGTTGCAGAGGTTCCACCCGGGCCGCCTGTGCTCCAAACACTCGTCGCCGAAATATACGGCCCCACTGAGGAAAGTCGGTTAACTCTTGCACAAAAGATGATCGAAATCTTCAAAAACACTGAGGGTGTGGTTGACGTTGACTGGTACATCGAATCGCCCCAGCCAAAAGTGCGGTTTGTAATTGATCGCGAGAAGGCCGCCTTGCACGGGGTCAGCGTGGAAGTAATCACCGCTACATTGCGCATGGCTGTAGGAGGCTTACCAATCGACATCATCCATAAACCCGATGAAAAGGAAGACGTCAACATAGTGTTACAACTCCCATTAGAAAAGCGAACTTCGGTTGATGACATCTTATCACTCCGCATCCAAGGCATTGGCGGTATGGCGTCACGCACAGGGGTGCCGCCATTGATCCCGTTGCGCGAAATTGTACGAGTCGAGCAATCCACTCTCGATAGAAGTATCTATCACAAAAACCTGCTCCCCGTTACCTATGTAATTGGGGACGTAGCCGGCGTAATAGAAAGCCCGGTGTACGCCATCCTAAAGATGAACCAACAAATCAAAAAACTCGACGCCCGACAGTTCATACCGGGCTTTTCCGGGGTGACCAACCCTGGCACACCCGCCTCGTTATTGCCCTCGCGAATTCAGATCTACAACGCCAAACAGCCGTTTACAGACCAATATCCGGCCATAAAATGGGATGGTGAATGGCAGATAACAATCGAGGTGTTCCGCGACCTCGGCCTTGCATTCGGCGCGGTTCTAGTTTTGATCTACATCCTGATGGTCGGCTGGTTCCGCTCGTTTATCACACCATTTATCGTCATGACTGTGATACCGTTCTCGCTGATCGGTATACTACCCACCCACGGGGTACTAGGCGCATTCTTTACCGCCACATCCATGATCGGGTTCATGGCCGGCGCAGGCATTGTAGTTCGCAACTCGATCATCCTGGTTGACTTTATCGAGATGCGCCTCGCGCAGGGTAAACCACTAGCTGAGGCGGTGGTCGAGGCAGGACTTGTTCGGTTCCGCCCTATCATGCTAACCGCAATGGCAGTCGTAGTCGGCGCAGCAGTGATCTTGTTCGACCCAATCTTTCAAGGCCTGGCAATCTCACTCATGGCGGGCAGCGTGGTTTCAATGTTTATTGCACCACTCACTGTGCCATTGCTCTATTATCTGGTTTTCAACAAACAAGGCGCAAAACCTGCCTCAGTAGCTAACCAAACAACTAACGCCTAAATACCATGACAAACAGCGTAAAGTTCAATCCAAAACGGATCCTTTGCCCAGTCGATTACAGCGAACCATCAGCTTTGGCACTGAAATACGCCGTCGCTGGCGCACGCGTGTTCGACGCACACTTAACCGTCTTGCACGCTGTCCAAATAGAACCGCCACCATACTTCACTAAATCCGAGACCGACCAATTACTCGATCAGCTCCGTCAGGCAACCGAATACGCCCGAGCCGACTTAACCGCGTTCATAACACGCGTGCTCGGTAGCGACCCCAAGTTATTGAACATTAAGACCGAACTCTCAGACGCCTTACCTGCCAACGCTATATTGGAGACAATCAAAAGTGACCAAGCCGATCTTGTCATCATGGGCACACATGGACGTTCACCGGCTAAACGTTTTTTACTCGGGTCCGTTACCGAGAGGGTACTACGACACTCGCCTGTGCCAGTATTTATCGTACGCCAGGCACAACACGCCCTAATAAACGTGGACGATCCGAATGCCCTGCCTGTAGTAAAACGAATCCTTTGCCCAGTTAACAGCCTAAGCTCAAGTGCCGCAGGCTTTGGTCACGCAGCTGGTTTAGCAGCCAAATTCGGTGCGGAACTAACAATCCTCTATGTGGCAGAATCTGAAACTGAATCACTCGATCAAGCTCACCAAAACCTCTGTTCGTGGATCCCCGCTGACGTTTCGGCTAGTTGCTCAATCAGCCACGCAGTGCGTAAAGGCGTTGCCGGTGACGAAATAATTCGGTTCGCAGGCGAAACCCAGCAAGACATGATTGTCCTGTGCGCATATCGCGGTAAGGAAACCAAAGAGCAAATTTTTGGCCAGACGGTCGATCTCATCCTACGCAAGGCCCCTGTGCCCGTGCTGGTCGTCCCAGTTCATAACGACCCGAGCTCACGCTAAAAACGATCAGACGAGATTACGCCAGCAACCTGCGCTGTCACAGCTCGCAGTGCATCCTTTGGATGGCCACCCACTTTCAGGTGATACAACCTTCGATTCTGCCACCTACCCTGCAAAAGACCAAGTAAACCACGTTACCGGTAAGCTCGAACCACAATTACCCCCATACGCCGAAGGGATGCCCACACACCGCCACACCCCAAAAGCTCAACCACATCTACCGCGTTACACAATCAACTAGAGAACCCCGCCACGTCACAAACGTTTTCGTCTCTACGATTGTGCTCTAAACACTATTATTGTTCAGTGTGCAATTTCTTTTCGCACTCGGGAAGCAAACCTGTTCGGGCCAAGGGTGGCCTCGTCACTCCAACGTATTGGCGGATCGTTCGAATCGCGTGAGGCAATCACACGTTCGAGTTTTTCCTTCTGTTCCTTGACGAACTTCGACCACTTGTCTTTGGTGATGTACTCAGTAAACCCACCTACAAACATTACCTCGTGCATAAGTCCTCGGCGACGTTCCCCGTTATGCCCTAGGCCTGTAACTTTATCCCACGCAATCGCAAGATCCGGATCGTCATCCGCCCGCAGGCCTTCCACATAGTGCCAGCCGCAAGTGTCCGGCCCAAATGTGCCATTGGTGAAAGCCCGGGCAGCAATCTCTTTTGGGATATGTTTCCCACCTAGCAAATGCACTAAGGTGGGATCAAATTTTGCCATTAATCCTAACGATGCCTCAGGCGTAGCTTCCCCATAGGGGAACCACCCATCATGCTCATTTGCGTACATTGTGAGACTTAAACACAAAACTTTAGAGCACGCATGTGTGTACCCATAAGGAAACATATACTTGTAACAAACCCTAGCAGATACAAACAACACGACTGCTCCCACAAGTAGGATCAACAGCAACCATACAACGAACCGTGGCACCTTCCGTGTTTCATACCCAAGTTTGTCCTTAGCCAATGACAGTTTCATATGCTCATCACCATTTCCACCCAAGATTTACCACGGTAACTCACACAATCCAAACACTTCGATTCCAAATACGCCAGCACCCATCTTATTCTCAAACTGCAGGAAATAATTATATGCCCGAGCATGGATTTCCTCAAAATAACAGCCTTGCTAGTCCAGCAACATACATAGTCTTTTATTCGCGAACCTACAGCGGGTTGCGGTTTACACGCGTGCACACTCAGCCGCAAAGTGCAGGAAAATACCACGAATGGAGTGGAGGTGTCGACTTGGCTCAAAGCCATTCGCCAAATTTTGGAGTCGCAAGCAGTGGAGCAGCGCTATCTGAATTCAATTAGTGAGCGTCAAAGGCCATACTACGCATCTTTGATGAACGATAATCCATCACGCAGAAGACGCGCGAAAACCCACCTCCCACCAGAAGCCTATGCGGCCTTTTGGCTACTAAGGGAAAAAGGTGTTGTGGTAAGCGGAGACTGCGCATGCCAGATTGGTAATGTGTCCACCAGTTTTCCGCACTACTGGCCGAGCATAAAACAGGAACGCGAATTACGCATAGGATTTACAGGGCCTTCATTGCAACCAGTGTCTAAATCCAGTCCCTCCACTTACTTTTGGCTATAAATCCTCAAGCAGTCACAGCTATGAAAAGCCAAAAAGTTCACCTAACCGGATGCCACTAGAAGAAATCGTTCCAGGTGTAAAGGTTTCGAAGCAGAAGTCCGTACCTGGCAAAACGGATCGGCGTCGAACCGCGAAAAATACAAACACACCCAATGAAATGGGCGAGTTGTTCCGCTACAGGGCGGCTAACATTTTTTTAGACCTTTTTCAGCAACCTACATAGTTTTGGGTTAGAATCACATCGTTTATGAGCTTTTGCATTAAGTACCCGACCATTGAAGCCAATTCTCCATGTTATTCCATGCGTACGTTCATGGGACTGGATTGGAAGGTTATAATTGCCCATACTATCTATGGGTGCCAAAGGGGGTTGATCGGAAGATTTGCAATTGAGAGGCCGAAGAAAACAGAGATGATAAAAGGCGCTGGTGGACCATTAGAAATGGCCTTTAAGGGCGAACCTCATGCTCTTCCCAGGCATCAACGCGGCTGCAAGCTGGATAGTCACACAGCAAGGTTACAATACGTTACTGGATTGTGTTTTTCTGCGGAAACCCGACCTCCTAATTCTATTTTGTCTTGTAGAAGAATATTGTAGCTGGGAACTGATACCATTGCCACGTTCCAGAATTGTTTGACCTAAGTATTCTAGCTCTTCAAATTTAACCGTTAGGCAGCTGTGCGGCTGGATGGTTGGTGTTTTCCTGTGTCTGCTTCTGCCATAGTTCGTAGCCTCAACTGTCCACAAGCTGCGTCAATGTCTACACCCTTCTGTTGACGTAATGTAGCATTAATTCCGTGTTTCTTAAGCGTTTTAATGAACAAGTTAATTGTTTCATCTGAGGGCCGGCGCCATTTTAACCCTTGTACCGGATTGTAAGGAATAAGATTTACTTTGCAACTAACATTTTGGATGAGTTGCACAAGTGCTTGTGCATCACGCTCACTGTCATTTACGCCCGACAACAAAAGGTATTCAAAGGTAATTATTCGGCCTTTCACCCGCTGGTAATACTTGCAAGCTTCGATGAGCTCTCTGATTGGATACTTTTTGTTCACGGGCATGAGCATATCGCGGATCTTATCATTAGTCGCGTGTAGTGAGACAGCCAGCTCAAACTGATACGGTTCATGCGCCAATCGTCTTATCTGCGGGGCTATTCCACAGGTGGAGATAGTGATATGGCGGGCTCCGATGTTCATTCCCCAAGGTGCATTCAAAGTTTTCAACGCCGTCATTACATTTTCATAGTTATCGAGTGGTTCTCCCATCCCCATCACTACAACGTTATCCACGAACCGCTCAATCGGCTTTTGTCGGCTGCTGTTTACGATGGTGCCTGTAAAGCGTCGGACGGTTGCCACCCAAGAGGGGTTTTCTCTGCACCATCTTTCAATTCCGATGACCTGTTCGACAATCTCATGAGAGAGTAGATTCCGTTTTAATCCACCGATCCCACTTGCACAGAATCGGCAATGCCATGCACAGCCGACCTGGCTAGAAATACAAACTGTGATTCTATCCCCGCGTTGACCAAACCGGTCCAAATTTGCAGGTATGAGGACGCTTTCGATCAAATTTTTGTCTGGTAACCGCCAGAGGAATTTCACGGTGCCGTCAGCTGCCTCACTAACCCGTACACACTCTAAAGAGGAAACAACATAGCGTTCCGCCATTTGTCGTCGTAATGTTAATGGCAAATCTGTCATTGATTCCCAATTGCTCGCGCATTTTTTATACACCCAATTGAGAACCTGCTCGGCGCGGTACGTTGGCTGACCAAGCTTTTTAAACAAAAGGACAAGTTCTCCAATAGATAGGCTTTTTATGTCCACTGAAGAGGTCTGCGCGTGAGTGGGATCGTGACCTGCAGATTTATTTTTGGAAACTGACTCGTGGTCGTTTAGTGAAGTATCGGAAGGCATTGTTAGCGTCTAAGGTAATATCGGAGCGTATACTCTTGAACCATGCGCCAGGTATTAAACCTCGGGGCAATTGTCACAAACGCCCGGCGCATCCGTTTTATCCATTCACGAGGAATGCCCTTTTGATCCCGGGTGTAATAACAAGGGATCACTTCCTGGGTTAATACGTTGTATAGATTTTCAGCATCTACGCGATCCTGCTCTTCAATGTTCGGTGGATGTAAATCCGGACCAATGGCAAAGCCGTTCAAACCGTCGTACGCTTCACGCCACCAACCATCCATAATGCTTAGGTTCAATACTCCATTACAGGCTGCCTTCATACCACTTGTACCAGATGCTTCTAATGGTCTTCGGGGGTTGTTAAGCCACACATCACAACCGGCCACCATATGGCGGCAAACGTGGATATCGTAATTCTCCACAAATACCAAGTGTTTCCGCAACTCACTCCGCTGCGATAAATTCACAATGTATTGGACAAGTCGTTTACCCTCGTCATCTCGGGGATGTGCTTTTCCTGCAAAAACAAATTGAATGGGGTGCTTAGGATCTTTAACAAGCTCGATGATCTTATCCAGTCTTGAGAAGACCAGTGCAGGCCGTTTATAAGCGGCGAATCGGCGTCCGAATCCAATCGTTAAAGTGTCTGGATCCAGCAACTCTTCAAACTGAATATACTCTCCATACCGTTTCTGGTGTTGTTGGAAAAGGCGCCGACGTATGAACTCTATCATTTCTCGCTTTAAGTTATAGTGAAATGCCCAGAGTTCTTCATCCGAGATGAATTCTGGATCTGCCAACAATTCCCAAAACTCTCGTGTATTAACGAGCAAGTCCCAGCACCCACCTGACTCAATGTCTAGGTTCGAACCAAACCGTGCTTTGGCCTCTGCCGGGTGTGTCTGGAAATACTCCTGTAACCTGTTATACCAAAACCGTCGTACAGGTCCTTTCATCCATCCCAATAAATGCACACCATTGGTAATATAGCCAATCGGCACCTTATCCTCTGGTGTGTCTGGATACAATGCCCACCACATCTTGCGCGTTACTTTTCCATGAAGCTCGCTGACCGCGTTCGCTGCTCGGGACAGTTTTAACGCTAAAACTGTCATGCAAAAAGGTTCATTTGAATCCTGGGGATTAACACGACCCAATCCCAATATTTGGTGGAACCCCACTGGAAAACCAGATTTATAACGGTGCATTGCAAATTCCACTAGGTCGGGCGGGAATCTATCGTGACCTGCTTCTACAGGAGTATGGGTTGTGAAAATGCATTTGTCCCGCGTGGCTTCGATAGCGTGATCCCATTCCAAACCGCTAGCTAAATGTTCACGTACCAATTCTAGCATTGCAAATGCGGGATGTCCTTCGTTTATGTGAAACACTGCCGGGTGAATACCCAAAGCACGTAATAGTCGTACCCCTCCAATTCCCAACAGCATTTCCTGCATTATACGTGTAGTACTGTCACCTCCATAAACATGTAAAGTTAGATCGCGGTATCGCTGTTCATTCTCAGGGCGATCCGCATCAAGAAGATATATCACAGACCGTCCCACATTAACACGCCAGGCATGGAAATACACTTGAGAGAAGCCGATCTCTACCGAACCCACTATTGGATGTCCGTTATTATCCACCACCAATTCCATTGGCAGGTTCTCGGGCTTAAGCAAGTTGTAATACTCCGTTTGCCAACCATCCGGGCCGATCGCCTGCTGAAAATATCCTTCCCGATAAAAGAGAGTGATTCCCACAAAACTGATGCCTAGATCGCTGGCAGATTTTGCATGGTCAGCTGCTAGAACTCCAAGTCCACCTGCTGCAATTGGTAAGGTTTCGTGGAACCCAAATTCCGCGCAAAAATAGGCCACTGGTCTAGTTAGCAATTCCGGTGCGTGAACCCGAGCCCAAACGTGTTCCCGCGACATATAACGCTGGAATTCTTCCAAAACTTTCCTTGCCTTCTTAGCTAAGCTACGGTCTTGAAGCCTCACCCGTAACTCGTAATCGGAAACTTCTTTCAAAACAGCCACAGCATTGTGATACATAGTCTGCCATGCCCGGGGTGAAAGCGCTTGAAACAGTTCTTGGGCATCCTGGTTCCACGTCCACCAAAGGTTCCTTGCCACCTGGTGTAACCCAGCTACCAGATGGTCTATTTCTTGGGAATTAATGACATCTCGTGTCATAAAGCCCTTAAACGTTCACTTGACACAAACGGTTTGTCAATAAATACAGCTCACTTAGGCCAAAATTCTTCCACTGGCCACAGCGTAACGGGTCCTAATAAACCCGACTCAACCAACTGCCAGTCCGAAGCATCAAACGGTCGATAATTAATGTTCACAAAGTTGATGTCCCGGAAAATTTTCCACTGAACTCCGCGTTGATCCAGATCTCGTATTCGATTTGCAGCCAGATTTACCACCTCTACTTCAAGTGTATTGGTAGACATACCCAGAGGTAATGGATAGGTTTTGAAAGGCACAGCGATCAGCGTACCCACGGGGATCCCATTTAACCACACACTTGCGCTATGACAAACTTTGCCTAAATCCAAAACCCAAAGTGAGTTTGTGGCTGGGTTTACTGAGAATGAGAGTGTGTATTTGGCAGCCCCCGCAAATCGATGTGCTTCCGGATCGGGCAGTTCAGTCCAGGAAACCAGTTGATTGGTGGTTACCGCTGACGGTAGCGTCGGCCCACCCCGCAAAAATTCAATTCGCCATTCCCCCGTAATTGGCACTGGATCACCGATCAAACGATAATATTTCCACCGAGGCAGGTCTTTCGGCTCCAACTCAGTAACCGAGACTACGAGGGACCCCCCACTTGCAATCTGCAAATAAACCTCCAATTCCTCATTGAAACCACATCGGGTAGCACCTATTCCAATACTACCAGTCATTGGATCCATTACAATCGCAGTTTTACCTTTCGCCGTTATGGGAACCCAACCGTCTATATCTTGAGCCGTCCGATTAACGATGAAATAAACCCCCGCGTCGTTTACACGTCTGCGAATAAACTCCAAACCTAGGTTGGGTACCATGCGTTCCTGGCGCACGCCAAGCGCCTCCAGCACTGCAAGGGGATCCCCCACGATTAAACTCCCGCGGCCTACCCTGGCAACCAAACCGGGGAAATTATTCTGCACCGCAAACCGAAGGGAATTTGTAATCCCACGGAAAATCACTTGCCGCTGGTTCAAATTCCACCAGCCAGGTACATCGGCTGGCAACCGGTCCTGGAAGACTACCCAAGCACCACCCCGGGCCAAGCTCAACAATTTCTCTAAAGTCCCCAACGGCATATACGTAGTTTTTGGCACAATTACCGCCCGGTATTCAATTCCACTAGGGGTCCTGACTGACCCTGGTAGGGTACCAACCTGAATCTCTGCAAGTAATCTGTCAGAAATGTAATCGAAACTGTACCCATTCCGCCATAGGGCCCGGGCTAGATATCCACACGGCGTCGGGACAATCCAACTCTCGGCAGCGTGAATAGTCAAATGTTGCAGCCGGCCGGTAGGAAAGCTCCATAAGTCATAGATTGGCCAATACAACAGGATGTCGTTATCTGGTTGACCAGCCTGAAGGATGGCTTGGCATCTTGCAATGTAATCATTCAACACCCTGACATGAAACCAAATTGGATTCTGGGGGTTCATTTGTGTAGAGGCATAAAACAACCATCCAGGCCATGGAGCATCCAAAGGCGAATAACACGTGCCGTGATAGAAAACGTGGTTTACCCCAGCCAGAAAGAAATCGTCCATCAGATGTTTAAGGGCATCCAATGTCTCGTGAAAATGCTCTGTTATCCAGGTGCCGCTTTCAGAACTTGTGAATGGACGCCCAAGTATATGCGCAGCTGACGAAGCCAGCTTAGCTACCATTATATCCCGGTCCGACCTGAAAAATTCGGTTTCCGGAACGTCGGCGGCTGCATAGAAATCCAGAATATTTCCAGGAGACCCGTGAGCTTCGTTGCGCGTGATAAATCCGTTTGAATGTGCCCAGCGGACCCATACGACAAGATTGCTGTATATCATGTCTGAAACGAACTCTCGGTAGTCGCATTTAATTCGCCTAACCCGATCTAAATCAACATCACTCAAAAAATATGGTAATTCCATTTCTAGTCGATAACCGTAACGGGAAGCAAACTGCGTCAAAAGGTCCGGACTCCAATCACTTTTGTACTCGTATGAATCGTGATAGACGGCTCGGGGTTTTGCACCTGCATACCCTGCAAATGCTTCGTCGAACCATTTCAAGAAGTTTTCAATTGCAGGCCGGTATAGAAGGTTCAGCATATGTCCCTCGCCACCGGGTGCCGCCCGTTTTACTTTTTGCCCAGACGGCCGAGTAAACAAAACATAAATGGTCCATTCACCTTGGTGGGGCTTCCAACTCAACAAACCAGTTTCATCAACCTTGTCCCGCACATCCACCACCTCACCGGATTTTGAAACGGCTACGACAGCCAGCGGTTTATTTGTGGCAGGGATATGAACCACACCTACATTCGGCGACACTGAATTCGACCAAACCACTAAGAGCGCATTCGCTTCTTCGTCTGTGACGCGAGGCCCTCCAAAACACCAGCCGGTACCCAAGGTCATGTCAACATCTAAGCCCAATTTTCGTGCTTCCTGGACTGTAAAGTCTAGCATTTGCATCCACTGAGGGCTCAAATACTTAATGTATCGGTCCTCGTATCCGCGAACTCCATAAATCGGAATGATATGGACTCCGCCCAACCCAGCCTCTGAATAAATTTTAAGCAATTGACAAATGTTGGTTTTATCAACCGCACTTCCGGGCCACCACCAGTAAGTCCATGGACGACAGCTGTTACTAAGGTTACCCCACCTTTCCATGAGGGAATTGGAGTTTATAACAGCCCCGAACCCAGAATACATGTAAGCGGTTAAACATGACAAAAAACCCATAAACCAGGTTATTCGTTTGTTGCCCATACTCCCAGAAAGCAAACCTAATATTTGAGTTTCTTGCAAGCCTGTTACCCAGAAGCCTATCCATGGCTAAACTGCCATCAAAAATCATTCGTTCTACAAATTACATGATTTCATCGTAATCCCCTTCCCAAAGTAGATGTTGATTCCCCAGGCGGATCCGCCTGAGACCTGCCTCCTTAGCAGCAGTCAAGGCCCGCCTTGCATGAGATGTCGAAGTATGAGGCAAATCTGACATCATAAACTCGGGCGCAAAGGCTAACAGGGCATACGGGATATTTGGGTCGCAGTCGGCTATAAACCTAGCTATGCTATACACCTCTTTCTCGTCCACATAGCCTGGGACCAATAAAGTGCTAGCGACAATTAGCGGGACTTCTGGCCGTTTCTTTGCGTGGCAAGCCACAGCTGCAAAATTCTCGAGGGTACGTGTATTGCTTACGCCAGTCAGAGCATAATGAATGTGATTATCCCATGCCTTGAGATCGAACTTAATGCATCCCCCTGTTCTGAGAGCTAATTCAACCATTTCATCGCGGAGTGTTGCACTCATACATCCATTAGTCTCCCAACAAACTCGGATGATCCTACCTTCATGTTCCTTTAATGCCTGCCGTGCACTAGCCAAACTGTGAGACAATTGTGGGGTTGGATCTCCTCCAAAAAAACAAATGCACGCGGTTTTGTAATCAACAGCTCGCACTAATTCAGAAGGGGTTACACGGGGTGTGTAGCCGGTCGTTAATCTGTAATTCCAGTTCTGGCAATACAGACAATCAAATGAACAAGCCTCGTAAAATACAGCCAGATTCTTCCACCCCCATTCCGGGCTCGGGCGGTAAGCCCATTTTGGGTATCCACAGCCCGTGCCACCCGGACACACAAAATCCGCCACACAATTCGTCGGCAGTGGGTCATAATACCAACTCACACGGGCTCTTGTGCGGTCACCCAAGGGCAAACCGCAATACCCCAAACCACCCACTTTTACACAACATTCATGCACACATATCTTGCACTGGATTCCATCGGGGTCTTTGGGCGGGGTTATAGGCAGACCAAACTGCTTCCGCGATTCTGCATGGGCCTGCCGAATCAACGGTTCTGCTTCCTCAAATCGGTTTCGGATACAACCCGCACATGCACCTAAAACCTTTGCTACCGTAATAGCGACTTTACCGCATATGCTGCACCTGCCCATGTTGAATCAAACCCAAGACTAAAATCCTGTGTACTTTAGGCTCAATTAGTCCACAAGTTGGGGAAAAGTCATTTACACATACCATCCTTCAGCTTCCTGATCAAACCGTCGTATCGATAGTATACCGACCCCAGACGTTCCTCCGATTATACCGATCAAATACAAGAAGATTGATTACGTTTTATGAAAGATCTGTTGAGCAATTCCCAGCAAGGATACGAAAATCCTTGAATGCAAATGGAAGCAATTCTGAAACTGTAAACTTCCTGTACTTTTCTAATGCATTCGCGTCAGCAACTACCAGAATAGCTTCTGGCGCATATTCTATGAGCAATTGTCGGCAAGCTCCACATGGCATTGGCCCGCCAGGCATCTGCGCTACTACAGCAATCGCCTCAAACTCACGCTCCCCCTCGCTTAACGCTTTGAATAACGCCACACGTTCTGCACAACAAGTAAGGCCATAACTTGCACTTTCAACATTTATCCCCGTAAACACACGACCTGATTTTGTCAAAATTGCTCCGCCAACTTTGAACCCCGAGTAAGGTGCGCAAGCATTTTCTCTTGCCCGGGCCGCCAGACGTAACAACTCCAGTTCGTCCATATGACAATTGTTAGTCTACCATCCGTAGAAGTCGACCTGAAAAACTTTTGTTCACCGTAAGACTTCGTTCGAAGGCACAATTCTCACACCTATCCCAGCTAACTCGGTCGCAACCCTTTCAAATCCGGGTTTTGAAATTGGGCGGGTAGCATCCAACAAAATTGTGACTTTAAATCCCAGCATCGCCGCATCGCGTGCCGTATATGCTACGCAATAATCCGCTGCTAATCCTGCCACATGCACTTCACTTACACCCATTCCCCTAAGCCATTCTGCCAGGCCGGTCTTGCGTCTACGCCCATTATCGAAAAAGCCCGAATAACTATCAACGTTAGGATCCATCCCCTTCCGGAAAATAGCTGCTATATGACCGGTCTCTAAGCCTGGGGCAAAATTTGCACCAGGTGTATCCCACACACAATGATCAGGCCATAACACTTGCTCCGCCCCATTAAGCATTATGACATCAAATGGTTTACGCCCAGGATGACTGGAGGCAAAGCTTAAATGGCCTGGAGGATGCCAATCTTGGGTTGCTGCAACTAGAGGATAAAGCCTTTGAATGCGGTTAATGACTGGCACGATAACATCCCCGTGGGGCACGGGTAATGCACCCCCGGGCAAAAAGTCTACTTGTACATCTACTATGAGAAGTGCTTTCATGCTCCATTCATCATTTCAGTTATTAGTTTGTCTCGAAGGGCTGCCAATCCTGGGCTGATTCCCACATCATAAATATGCGGGTTCTCAAATCTTTTATGTTCTGGGGGTAAACATTGAAGTCGTTCTTTGGCATATGCAGCAGCAGCCTTAATATCTAAGAGTGGTCCAACCACTTCCCCTTCCTTTACCACTAATCTCAAAAGAGGCTCTGGCCTCAAACCACCTAACTTTATTTTCCGCGTTGGATCATGCGGATCAACCATCAGAGTAGGAGGCGATTCATCATACAAGTGTATCGCATCCGCACGGATCCAACCTTCCTGGTCAATGTATCTACTGACAACTTTTCGTCCGGGTAGTGTTTGCTTAGCTAAACCGTCGGCCCGCTTCATCTTAGGTTTACCATTGCAAACTGCAAGTTTGTACACTCCATCAACCGCCCCATCTGGATGCCCTGTCACCAAGGCTGTACCCACCCCAAACACATCAATCGGTGCTCCTTGCTCTAAGAGACTACGGATTATGTATTCGTCCAGCTGATTAGATACAATTATCTTGACATCCGGAAATGACGCAGCATCAAACGCATTACGTACCACACGAGATTGATACGCTAAATCCCCACTATCGATCCGTACACCGGCCAAACGGATACCACGCACAGCAAGTTCCCGTGCCACGATCAACGCGTTTGGCAAACCTGACCGCAAAGTATCGTAAGTGTCTAGCAACAATACTGTCTCAGGACCATGAACGGCAGCAAATGACCTGAATGCCTCAAGCTCCGACTCGTAACTTTGCACGAAAGAATGAGCCATGGTACCAGCTGTGCGTAACCCATACCAAGCCGCTGCATCTAGATTTGAAGTGCTAACACACCCACCAATCATAGCCGCGCGAGTAGCCCATCGCGATGCAAGCCCTTGAGCGCGTCTTAATCCGAATTCGGCTACCGTTCGTCCTCGCGCTGCTAAACAACACCGAGCGGCCTTCGTTGCAATTAGCGTTTGAAAGTTCAAGATATTTAGCAGCAAACTTTCGATGATCTGCACCTCTAACAATCCACCTTCTACACGAGCTATGGGCTCCACCGGGAAAATTATCTCCCCTTCCAATGGCATCCAAATCGATCCCCGAAATCGAAATTTGCGTAAAAATTCCAAAAAGTCTGGATCAAACCCTTCACGACGCAAAAATCCTAACTCATCGTTACCAAACCTGAATGATTCGAGTGCCTCAACCAATGTCTGGGCCCCTGCAAATATGGCAAACCCTCCCTTATATGGCAGAGTACGGAAAAAATAATCAAATACCACCGGCACATCTGCTCGTCCCTCACGCCAGTATACTTCCACCATTGCTAGCTCATAACGATCCGTGTACAAACCAGTGATCATATACCTCCTACTCTTCGTACCTCACAACACCAAAACATACTTTACTTTATCTCTTTAGCGCAATCCCCTCACTTCGTTGCAAGTAATTCAAAACCAAATTACAAGCGAGCACTCATATCACAAGTGGTCGGTTGGAAAGTTTAACAATTTGCAACTCATTGACACGACTTACCTGTGTATCGATTAACCTCAGGTGGCGTCTTGACAAGCTTAGAGAAAACCAGGATTTTTTTAACAAAAAAGGGCAATGGAGTTTGCCCTGCCCTCTGATTTAGGGCAAACCGCCGTTCCCGGCTGATAACTCCTACCCATGATTAACAATCAAAGGGATCGTGTGCCTATGAGAAACCCTTTTATTATTAACATCGACAAAAGTGAAGTTATTGTGGGTGGGTTGGATCAGACCGGCACCATACTGTCGTGTTACCAATCTCGACCGCAAAACCCCATTCACCTCAAAATTGGTTTTGTAAGCTTTGCGGCTCCGGCGTTGACCTATAGCGCTTTAAACACCGATAAATGAACCAAACACCATAGCTAATGCGCAGATATAAATGGCTTAATAGAACGGTGTTGGGGATCGGACTTGCCAGCCTGTTCAGTGATTGGTCCCACGAGATCGTTACTACAGTGCTACCATTATTCCTGGCGAACCTCGGAGGCACTGCTGCATGGCTTGGCATAATCGAAGGAGTAGCAGACGGCGTTTCGAGTTTTGCAAAGCTTTTCTCAGGTTTTTTTACGGATAAACTCCAAAAACGCAAACGCGTAGCCGTGGCCGGTTATCTCCTTACTACTTTCTGCACTGCATTAACCGGACTTACTACAGCAGCGTGGCATGTTCTAATTCTTCGGACTCTGGCTTGGCTTGGTCGAGGTGTGCGAACTCCCGTCCGTAAAGCATTGTTGGCCTCCGCGGTTACACCTGAGACTTACGGCCGCGCTTTCGGATTCGAACGAATGATGGATACCCTTGGCGCGATTCTAGGACCAATGACCGCAATTACATTGCTCCCAATAATAAAAGGAAACTTCGCAATTTTATTCGGGCTTGCTGCAATCCCAGGTTTAATGGCGGCAATAATAATTGCACTCACAGTTCACGAACAATCACGAACTGTCGTACCATATGTGTCCTTTGTAGGAGCAATTAAAGAATTGCCATCCACATACCACCGGTTCCTAATAGGAGTCAGTATATTTGGAATAGCGGATTTTTCTCACACCCTATTGATTCTTCTAGCAACCACCAAACTCACGCCAACAATCGGTCCCGTCAAGGCTGCTGCATTAGGTGCTAGTCTATACTTGTTACGAAATGCGTTTTACGCCGGCTTTGCTGTCGTTGCTGGCTGGGTAGCCGACAAATTTGCCAAGCCCCTAGTGTTGGGGTTCGGATATTTACTTGCGGCTTTAATGAGCCTGCTAATTATCGTGGCACCACCAACCATCGCCTGTCTAGCCCTCATATTCGCAATAGGCGGAATATATATTGCCACTGAGGAAACATTAGAGGATTCCCTTTGCGCAGAATTAGTACCACCATCCCGACATGGCACTGCGTTCGGCTTATTAGCAGCTGTCAACGCCGTAGGCGATATGGTCTCCAGCATTTTGGTAGGAGTAATATGGCAAGTTGCAGGGCCATCTATCGCTTTTGCTTACTGCACTGTACTATTCACCTTGGGCGCCCTAATCATCTTCAATATCCCAAAAACCAAATTAAACAACTCAATACATTATGAGCAAACCATTTGCCATTAACATAATTGAGTTGACCATACTGCTTAAAGAACTCTCAGCCCGGTTCAAACTGGATTCCCTTCGACAAGAAATCAGCGCATGTGAGTCATTTGCATCTTCACCGACAAAAATTGACATCGCAGTGTTTGGAAGGTTTAAGGCAGGGAAAAGTTCTTTTTTAAACCATCTCATAGGTCGACCTGTCCTACCAGTTGCAGCTGTCCCATTAACTGCTGTTATAACCCGCCTCAGATACGGTCCCAACGACCGCGCTATTGTCGAGTTCCTCCACGGACAATCCCAGGAAATTCCCATTACCCAGATAAAAGAATACGTCACGGAAAAAGAAAATCCCGCCAACCAGAAAAATGTTGCCGCAATCACTGTCGAACTCCCCCAACTTAAAGATCTCTCGCCACTTGAGTTTGTAGATACTCCTGGCGTCGGAAGCGCTTTCATGCACAACAC
Organism: uncultured Verrucomicrobiota bacterium; assembly: GCA_964654645.1. Taxonomy (GTDB): domain Bacteria; phylum Verrucomicrobiota; class Verrucomicrobiia; order Limisphaerales; family CAZZJO01; genus CAZZJO01. The sequence goes on from CAZZJO010000016.1 coordinate 34,981, forward strand.
CCTAACAACCCATAATTGGTTACCTTATGTAGGTACCGCAATCGTAGCTACTAGTGCCGATGCCCCACTAGCCGAACGCGACATAAGTTTAATCTCGGAAATCCGAAAGTACACCCCACGGATCGTAATTCTCCTTACTAAAGCAGACCTCCTCGATCCAGAACAACAAAAAGAGGTCCTGGAATTTACACAATCAATTGTAAACAAACAATGGGACAGCAAGATCCCTATTTACTTCTACTCAGTAAAACCAGGGTTCGAAAAATATCGCGAGTTACTTTTCCAAAAAGTGCTTATCCCGCTGCTAGAGCAAAGGGAATCTGCCAGTATGGACATCCTTCGATACAAATTTAACTCAGCACTAACGAACGCGCGAAGTTATCTTCAGCTAGGGCTAACAGCTGCAACTAAAACCAAAGAAGCCCAGACCAACCTCGTAAAACAATTAACCGAGGAACTCACCGCCCTAGACTTGCTCAGTGAACAACTCGAGCTCGTAGTCCGTGAACTGGATGCAACATCGTTTGAAAAAACGCTCCAACGCTTACAACCAGAAACAAAAGGTATCGAAAATAAGCTCACAACCGAGCTATCAGGTTTATTACAGAAATGGCGCATGCCAGTGCCCAAATTACTAGACCAATACATGCAGTGGCTCACTGAGAAACTCCGGGAGGAACTCCATATGCTGTCTGAAAACCGCCGTGACCTCTTCCTTGCGCCTTTAAATACATTACACAAACACCTATCCGCCACTGTTCAGGCATTCCATGAAAAACTCGCCCAAAGGATAATGGAAACCTTGGGAATCACTCTTTCACTACCCGATTTTACACCCAGAATCATTCCCCCCGAAAACCCACCGATCGATGTGGGCGTGGCGTTCGACGTCACCCTTGACTTGATCGGCTACTTAATACCTATGCCCATTTTCGGGAAACTAATACACCGTCGCCTAATCAATCACGCCAGGTACGAAATCAGGAAAAATATTTCACGCCTAACAGCATCTTGGCGCGATAAAACCTCCAAAGCAATGCACGAAATGAAAAGGCAAGCAATGGCTCATCTCCGAACCGAAATCCTAACGCTATTGGATCTAGCCCAAAAACCAACCACCGACATAGAGGTCTTTACAGAGTATCTCCGGCGAATCGACGACGCCCTAAAAACCCTCGAAGATTCCACATTATACAACTAGCCGCCCAACAAGCATAAATTCAAACCCCAAAAGCTCTACTCAGCCATTCAGGGTAAGACACCAACAGTCCTGCATGCTCGAACCATTTTGACCAAGCAATTTCACAAACTGTGCGTCATCGAACCTTATCTTTCTTTCCCAGGATTTCTGCCCCTTGTAACGCTGCCATACCCTTCCAACAAATTGCATCATCCACAACCTGTGCTATTTTAAACTAAATATTGCGCACATGAAAAAAACCAGAATCACTGAAAATGTTTATTGGGTTGGGGCGGTTGATTGGGACCGCCGATTGTTCGACTCGCTTATTCCCCTACCCGAAGGCACAACTTATAACGCATACCTCGTCGAAGGTAGTGAAAAGATTGCCTTACTCGATGCTGTAAATCCCTCAATGCTCCATGTGCTAATGGGCCATCTGGCAGACGTGCCACGCATCGATTACATCATCTCTCACCATACCGAACAGGATCATTCAGGCACCATACCAAACTTACTGGAACGTTACCCCGACGCTAAAGTAGTGGCTTCAGACAAAGCTAAACAACTCCTGACCGACCACCTTAAAATCCCACAAGACAAAATCATAGTGGTTCAAGACGGGCAAACTCTTTCACTTGGGGACCGTGCATTGAAATTTATTTACACCCCATGGGTTCATTGGCCTGAGACTATTGTCTCATATCTAGAACCTGAAAAAATCCTGTTCACGTGCGACCTCTTTGGCTCACACTATGCCAGCTCTGATATCTTCGTCCGCGACCAGGCTGCTGTTTACGAGGCTGCAAAACGATACTACGCCGAAATCATGATGCCGTTTGCCAACCTGATTGATAAACACATTCAGAGACTCGAGCCCCTAGAAATCAATATGATCGCACCAAGCCACGGCCCAATCTATCAAGACCATACTTGGATTGTATCAGCCTATCGACGTTGGGTCTCACCCCAGCCAGAAAATACCGTTTTATTGGCTTTTGTTACCATGCACGATAGTACTAAACTCATGGCTGAGTACCTCACGGGATCCCTTGCGGAACTGGGAATAAAAGTGGACCGTTTCAACCTTCCCACTACCGACCTTGGCAAACTTGCCATAAGCCTCGTAGATGCTGCGACTATCATCATCGGCACACCCACAGTTCTAGGTGGCCCTCACCCACTAGCCGCCTACGCAGCCCTGGTCATTAACGCCCTCAAACCAAAAGCCCGTTACTTTAGCGTGATCGGATCCTACGGCTGGGGTGGTAAAGCCGTAGAAACCTTAAAAACCTTAGTTTCAGGACTGAAAGTGGAACATCTACAACCTGTACTAGCGCGCGGTTTACCAAAAGAAAACGACTACACTACACTACAAGAATTGGCTAAAACTATCGCGGAAAAACACCGTCAACTGCAACTAATGTGAATCCTTGACCTCTTGGATAATCGCAAACTAAGAATTGGAAAATAGTTTTGCATGTTTTACGACACGGCGCCAAGGCCTGCACTCCCCACATTTCTCAAATTGCGCAATTTACGAAGATTTAGGCGGTCAGCATGAAAACCCCGATCTTTAGGGGTTTCAATGCATCCAGGGATAAACTTGAAACGGGAGTCGTTAACTATGTATCCAAACGCCCGCATTCCAATGGATCCCTGTCCAATATGCACATGCCGGTCTATTCGCATGCCTAACCCCGCCGCACAATCGTTCAAATGCACCGCGACTATCTGATCTAATCCAAATCGCCGATTTACCTCCTGAATAAGCGCGTCCCAACCTTCCAAAGTATTGATCGGATACCCAGCCGCATACAGATGAGCTGTATCAAGACAAATAGCAAGCCGCCCCGAGTGTCTACATTGCGAATAAATCCATTCAAGATGTTCCAACCGATATCCTAATGCAGTTCCCTGTCCTGCCGTAGTCTCTAAAGCTACCCGAACACGCTCTTCTGCGGTTTCGGCTAAAACAATCTCAAGGGCCTTTGTAATCCTTTGCAGCCCTTGGCTTTCCCCTGCGCCCCCATGATAGCCCGGATGCAACACCAAAAATGGTAACCCAAGTCGTCCAGCCAACCTCAACTCGGAAATTAACCCCTGAATAGAGCGTTGCCACACAACCATATCCGCAGCAGCCAAATTCACCAAGTAACTCGCATGCGCAAACAAAACCTTGTACGCATATTTATGCCGCAACCGGTTAAACTCTTTTACCTCCGTCTCACTAAATTCCCGCCCAGTCCATCGACGATTGTTCTTCAAGAAAAACTGTACAACCTCACATCCCAACTCACTCCCGTACTCCAATGGGGTCCATATAAATCCACTTACAGGCATGTGTGCACCTATCCACATCAATTCCCACAATGCTTTAGCTCTGAGAGCTCTGTTAGAAAACCGGTACTGACTTTAATCAGGATACCCATTCGGAAATCTGCGGTGCCAATTCCACGCTGACTCAATAATCGACCGCAAATCAGGATACCGTGGGGTCCAACCCAGCTCACGCTTAATCCGTTCACTACTAGCAACCAAAATCGCGGGGTCACCCGGCCGACGGGGCCCAATCTTGACCGGTATCGAATGTCCAGTTACCTGCCGGGCCACTTCTATGACTTCCATAACTGTGAACCCCATGCCATTGCCCAAATTATACACGCAATTGCCTTTCTCCAACGCATTCAATGCGAGCACATGCGCCTCGGCCAAATCTACAACATGAATGTAATCACGCACACAGGTGCCGTCCTTCGTAGGGTAATCGTTACCAAAAACCGTGACATATTCTCGTTTCCCAAGAGCAACACTCAATACCACAGGAATTAAGTGAGTCTCTGGCCGGTGGTCCTCCCCACGTTCCTCAGTGGCACCCGCCGCATTAAAATATCTCAAAGCCGCATACCTCAATCCTCTAGTTACACTCAACCAATGCAATATACGCTCGATGTAAAATTTTGACTCCCCATAAGGACTCCCAGGATTAATCGGTGCGTCCTCAGGAATTGGTACTTGCTCCGGAATACCAAAAAGATTCGCCGTCGACGAAAGAATAAACTTCTTCACCCCAAACTCTAACATCGCTTCCAACAAGTTAAGTGCACACCTAACGTTGTCGCCCAGATACATTAGGGGGTGTTCCATCGATTCACCGACAAGCGTGTACGAGGCAAAATGCATGACCGCCTCCGGCCGAAAATAAGAAATCACCTTGGCTAACGCGTCTTTATCCCTCAAATCGACACGCTCAAAATCCGCGCCTTTTGGCACTGCACTCCGATGCCCTTTGCTCAAGTTGTCGACCACTAAAACTCGATGGCCAGCATTTAAAAGCACTTCCGTGGCGATACTGCCAATGTAACCTGCGCCTCCGGTAACAATAACTTTCATGGCACACTCCTTTCCCTCTTCCTATTAGGGCGGTCATTATGCTATCTCTGCTCTGATTCTCCAGCAAAAATTCCGGTGCTAATATCACGAACTGCTAAAACTACAAGCGTGTGGCCGCCATCCTACAGCTGCTAATCATCTTGAAATTGCTTGCGTATTTGGACTCCCAAATCTAATGTTAAAATCGAATTCCGCTCAAAACCACTTTCAGTAACGCAACATAAAGGAGGCTAAAATGCCTGTGTCCCCAAAACCATTAAACGTCGGATTAATCGGAGGTGGACGCAACGCGTTCATCGCCCGAGTCCACGAACGCGCTATCCACTTCGACGGAACGCGTCGGATCGTCGCCGCGGCACTCTCCTCTGACCCGCAAATTGCACTACAAGAAGCAGAAAAATGGCCTTACCCAATCCGCGGATATAAAACCTACGATGAAATGTTTGACGATCAGCCTAAGTTACCCGCAGACGATCGACTGGATTACGTGGTCATAGTAACCCCAAACAATGTTCATTACGACCCCGCAATCAAAGCCATCCAAGCCAATATTCCAGTCTTCATTGAAAAACCCCTAGCTACTTCACTAGAAGAAGCTGCAAAACTGGTCCGAGCCGTCAAAAAATCTAATATCCCATTTGCCGTCGCTTACGCTTACACCGGTTTTTGGACCAGCCGATTCGCAAGATATATCATCCGATCCGGATTGCTCGGTGAGGTTAGATGGGTTGACGCATATTACCTACAAGGATGGCTGGCTGCAAAGATTGAAGATTTCGGTAACCCACAAGCTGCTTGGCGAACCAATCCAAAAATCGCCGGACCTTCAGGATGCGCCGCAGACATCGGTATCCACGCCCTCATGCAATTGCGGTTCATAACAGGCCTCGAAGTAACACATCTATCAGCCAACCTTGAAACCTTCGTGGAAGGTCGCGAATTAGACGATCACATGACCGTTTACTGCCGACTAAACAATAACGCAAAAGCTCTTATCCGTGCGTCACAGGTCTCAATCGGCCACAAAAACGATCTCGGCATAGAAGTAGTATGCGAACGCGGCGCCCTAATATGGCGACAGGAAGAACCTGATTGCGTGCGTATCCATCTACTAGCACAACCTGACCGCGTATACTGGCGCGGCGCAGTAATCCCAGGCGATGGATTCCTCCCAAAAGACATACCACAAGAATTGCTGGCCGAGTCCAAACTTCCCGCCGGCCATATGGAAGGTTTCCACGACGCATTTGCCCGGTTACACAGATGCTTTGAGGCGGATGTCCGGAAATGGAAAGCAGGGGAAACAGTTAAGCCTGATACTGCTAAATACCCAACTGTGATCGATGGTTGGGTGGGCGTAGCATTCGTGGCAACTTGCCTTAAAAGTAGTAAACAAAAAAGTGCATGGGTATCATTCCCTAAAATCCCATGACAGTTTGTACGACCTCTAACCACACCAAAAATCCGATGCACACTAAATAGACTCGCCATACTTTTCCTAAAAGGCAATTCCCCAAACCCAACCTATTTGGGAAATATTCCCATTTGCCTCGAAGAGGTAGAGGCCTCAGACCAAATATTGGGACTCCCCCATCTTCCATGTTTGGAAAACTCAGGCGCCGCTAGATAAGGAAACCAAGCAACCAATAAAGCACTCTTCACCCAGTATTCGTTCAGACCCCCTGGGCACGGCACGTAACATGCCAGGAATTTAGCGTACCCCAAAAGCCCAGGAGCATCGACCGTCCATGTAAAAACCCACGACCCGTTTCCGTCATATCACATTGGCCATTCACAACCGGTCTTTCGCCCCTCAGTCAAAAATACTCTAAAAGTGCACCTATTACACAAGCAAAAATCCCCCCAAACCACCAACTCTCCCACTATCCACTCATAAGCCCAATCAACTAGCACACCAATTTTTTAGAAGCGAGGGGTCCTTTGTTGACTTAATTAATTCTTTCGCTGGAGCAAACCTTACCTAGCTCACAGGTCCTGATCTTAAAAAAGGAGCGGAGCCCTAAACGTACCTCACTCTTTTTTATCCTCTTCTATCCCAGCTTGTGTGTGCGCTCACCCCCCGCTAAGGCATCAATGGGCGAACTGCCCGGACCCTGAAAAAGCCCATACAACCAGCGTACGGTATTGTGGCTGTACTCCAACCCAAACTATTTTCAAAACCTAATGAAAGCTCACTCCACTCGGTACCTAAAAGAGTCGACCTGCACTCCAGTCTGTAACAGCGATTAGACTTGCTGGTCCAACGAAGCGCAATCAGCGATCCAACACGTTCAATACTCACAATTCGGAATACATCGTTGGCATCAAGGGGATTCGTCCCATTAAGGTACTCTTCTAAGTCTCTTGTGTCATCTCAATCGATATCGGTATCAACGCCAAAAATCGCAAGGGTGTTAGTGTATTCAAGTTCCCAAGCGTCCCTTATTCCGTCACGGTCTGCATCCACGCCGGGCCGAAGGCACACTGTTTGTACAACCGCCTGCACATTACTCAACGAAATCCACCCACAATTGGCACTCCACGCATACCCGCTCAACTTGCCTGTTACTAAATCCACCCGTGGGTCACCTATTTCTTCAAATGCAATCCATCCAATGTTTGCCCCATAGGCGTATCCTCGCAATTTCCCAGTTCCGTCATGGTTTACACCCCAATCAGTAGCAGAATTGTTCTGATAACGGATCCCGTTCGCAGGCGTACCACTGCCTGGCACAATCCAGCCTATGTTCGCACCCCAAATGTACCCGGAACAGACATATTCACCAATCTCCGCCCCATTCTCTACATCCCCACTCCATTCCAGCCACCCGATATTTGCCCCATACGCAAAATGATTGGTTTCCGAGATGGTAGTCAAGCCTTCCACTTCATACGGGAAAAATACTAATGCCGGGGTCAAAAGCAGAAACGCCCGTATGGTCATCTTCCATAACACCGTAATTGTGCAAAAAGTATCTAGTTTCACGGCATATTGTACTTAAGCAGAATGTAATTTGTGCCACTAAAGGCATAGCTACTTACTGCGAGTGAAGCCTGGATCGCCCGACCAGAAGATCGATTCCCCACAGACAAAATTGCGGTAACTGACTGGATCCCAATGCCGTTGCTACTTTGCCCGTAAGAGCCCTGAGCCGTTCTAGCGTTTATACCAATACCATTTGTGCTAAGGCCGTAACACACTCGAGCGATGTCTGAGAACACACCCGCACTGTTGACACTAGTACCAATACATCCTATAGCGCTCCGATGCGCCAATAATCCATACCCACTACTGCTACTTCCGAAACACGCTTCTGCTACGATTCCTGAAATTCCAATCCCCCTCTCACTGTTGCCCATACAACTTCGGAGCGTTTTCCCAGAGATCCCCACGCCACTAACGCTTTCTCCAACACAATCAACCACTTCAGCACCATCTATACCAGGACCGTCAAATGAAGAACCCCAACAATTGTAGATCGTCCCCCCCTAATACCGCGCCATATTTACAATCATAAGCCAGGGAGTTTTTGACTATACCCGCAGCTAACCCATATGCACCTACACTTTCTACAACACAATTTTCAATCACGGTCGGCTCGTTCTCACCCAAGTAAATCCCTGAAGCTGCGCATCCCACTACCGTCACGTTTTTAACGTACACGTTATAAACCGGATAAATCCTACCTATACCCATCCTAAACCCAACTCCATCAAAGTTTCCGTGACCATCGTTGGTGACAAAACCTTTAATCACCCCATTCTCAATAGTAATATTCCGCAGGCCAGAATTTATCATAATTCCATAACCCGTGGGTGGTGATTCATCCGAACTTATGGTGTAACCATTAAGGTTCAAACTCACGTCATTCGTGCTAATCACAATCGCATTACCCAAACTCACGTAAAGGTTTGTGGTCAGATAGTAAGACCCAGAGTTGGTTATTACATACGGAGCGGCAGAAATTCCTATACGAGGTTCAATTTGATCGAGAGTTTTCATTATCGGGTCGTGGCGGTCCCGTAGGAGCAAGCGGCCCTTGCGCTAAACAACAACCAATCGTTGCACTTGCCCAGATCAAAAACCCAGCAAGCCTACCCCTTGAGAATCTCAATAATGTTTGAGAATGGTTTGAATCCATTTTGTCTTCAAACACTGGAAACCACATGTTCCTAATCAGGCAACTCATTATAAGGTATGGCACACCCACCTTTCCTCTATTGTCATAATCACATTCCATGCTCCCAGGTACTTGTTCAGCTTTCATGGCATGTTGTATTTATACACGATAGAGTTCGAACCACTCATAGCCCAACAACTATTCCCCACCGTAGCTTGTATAGCGCAGCCATTGGAGCGACACCCGACCGAGAAACTGACTGTGTCAGAATACAAACCCACGCTACTTACACTAAACCCAAAACAATTTTGGGCTACAACCGTGCATATACCCATCCAATTCGTGCTCGTTCCCACACAAGTACTAGCAACCGTTGTAGAAAGCCCTAAGCCAGACTTACTCACACCCCTACATCCAGATGAACAATACCTCACATGCATACCATGCGCATCCTCACTGAAGCCAGCGGAGTTCTCAGCCAACGAAGAAACCACTCCAATTGCGTTGGAGCTTTGCCCAAAACAATTAACGATCATTTCAGCCAAAACCCCATACCCTTTCTTACTTGCTCCGTAAGAGTTCACAATTTCGGAACCGTTAACCCCTACGTTCGTCACTGAAACCCCACTGCAATCCTCTACTCGTAAACCATATATCCCACCACCACAATCAGTAGCACTGCACTCTTTTACCAAGCCTGCTGTGATTCCGAATCGCCCTACTGTGTATACTGAACAAAACTCAACAATCAAACTATGGTGTAAACCCAAGGAAATACCATCCTCCCTACATCCGCTCACAGATAGATTCCTCACAAAAACGTTTTGGGCGAGGCCATCGCTTTTAACCCCAGTCAGAAACCCACCCCCACTATACCCTCCCATTCCATCATTCGTCACACCCCCTTGGATAAACCCGTTTTCTACTACAATATTCCCAAGATCCGGACCGATCCTAATCCCATACCCTCCAACTAAGGAAGGCACGGCTTGAATAGTGTAACCATTCAAATCTAACCAAACGTCATTCGTCAAAATCACGATTCCCGCACCACTGCTGACAAATACGTTAGTCGTTAAATAATAAGCCCCGGGCTGCAAAATCACGGCCGGCACTGAAATCGGTTGTCGGGGTTCCAATTGGACAAGCGATTTCATGCATGGCCCCACAGGACCACTAGGCTCCAAGGACCCCTGAGCAAAGCAAGATTGGACACCCCCAAGCCCCCAAAAAATCAATGGCAGCAAAACGACTGCATTACCGTAGTTACCCATATATTCCCCTCAAGGCATGTTGTACTTATACACGATTGAATTCGTACCCGAGGCTGCCTTGCATCCATTCCCAATAAAGGCAAAAATCGCTGCACCTGTACAGCTATACCCTACGGAGAATCCTACTACTTCCGCGCTAATACCGTGAAAATTAGTGGCCGCCCCATAACTATTTTCAACCACCGCAGCGTAAATCCCGTATCCATCTCGGCTCACCCCATAACAATTCCGCACAACGCGCGAACTCAAGGCACACTTGTCCCGACTGCGCCCGTAGCTGTCCACCCCTACCCATGTCGAAATTCCATATCCACCTTCACTTACACCACGAGAACTCCAACATACCCGACTAATAATACCCTCCTGGTTTGAACTCAAACCGTAAGAACAATACACATTCGTAGCTTGAATCCCCGGCGCGTTTCGGCATAACCCACGAGACCCCATCACAATCGCCCCTTGTATGGCACCCTCATCCCAAGACTCCCCAACCGAATCTGAAACAATCAAGGCGTTTATCGCCCCAAATTTACAATTCATAACTTGGCTATCGGTGACTATCCCAGCCTCAATCCCACGACCGCCAATCGTATGCACTAGGCACCCCTTCACCAATGTACGCGACCCTTTCCCCAACCTGATCCCACCAACTGCACAACCACCCACTTGTACATTCATTATCCGCACATTTCTTAATTCCCCTCCATACCACCTAGACGCTATCCCATATAAAAATCCGCATCCGCCATACTGACCAAGGCCGTCGTTGGTAATCGACCCAGTAACTATTCCATTCCGAATTGTCACATTCCGAATGGTAGGTTTTCCAAAACAAACCCCATAACCGGAAGGAGGATTTGCCTTAGAACACAAACTAAACCCATTTAAATCTATAGTGACTTCGTCAGCCTCAATTATGATCGCGTCTCCAGAATCTACCACAAGGTTGGTCGCTAAATAATAAGAACCCGAAGTCGTTATTACGTATGGAGCACGTGAAATCGGAACCCGAGGCTCAATTTGGTCTAAAGTTTTCATAGTCCGACCTGGAGGGCCAGGCGGTACCAAATCACCTTGTGCATTGCAGGCAACACTTATTACCTGCAGTAAAAATGCCATCCCAAATCCCCATAGGTTTTTCTTACACTTGCTGCTGCAAACCTTCATAAATTCGCCCCGGTTTCTTAGCCGGCACACATGCCGACTGTGCTTGTCACCCCGCGGATCAAACAGCCCCATCATAACGCCCAATTCCATAATCCTTAAGGTTTTGGGTCTCCCCTTACAATCGCGCCGCCTATGGCATATTGTACCTGTAAGTAACATGATTGGTCCCAGCAGTGGCATAACATCCAACTCCAATAAGTGAAGCTATTGCACAGCCATTAACCCGTGAACCAATGCAAAAAGAAGCAATCTCGGCTTCTACCCCTACGCCACCATTGATGCTTTCTCCATAACACCCATGCACACTCGTGGCCACTAATCCAGTACCATTCACACTTAATCCACGACAATCACAGGCCACCTTCGCCCGCAATCCAGTATGGGTTTGGCTCTCACCCACACAACCAATCGCCGTATCCGTTGCATACAGTCCAAAAGAGGATTCACTCTTGCCTAAGCAGTTCTGCGCTTGGCACACGCGGATTCCATGACCACTCACACTCTCACCCCAACAATTCAGCGCACACTGGCCTGATATTCCTATCCCCGTCTTGCTTTTCCCCCACGAATCACGAATCACCACTCCAACTACTGCACCTCCTGAGATTGACTCCGCGTAATTCCGGGACCCCACAACACAACTAATTCCATCTGAACCACAATCGGTAACTTCCGAGTCAAAAACATTCTGCGCTATAATCCCAGTGCCTCCTACGGTACGTACTTGGCAATTTTTAACCGTGGTACCTCCATTTGTCCCCAAATTTATGCCACTCAAAAGACACCCCTCAATTCTAACCTCACGTACCCGAACGTTATTAAGCGGATAAGCGGACCCGCAGCAGGGAAATAATAAATGCCAGAGGCAAATCCACCACCCTTAAAATTGCCTGAACCATCATTGGTAACTCCACCTCTAATAACCCCGTTCTTAATCGTTATACTCCCCAGCCCGCCATTGATCGAGATTGCAGGATCTAGAGCCTTTGGAGAAAAGGAAGCTATGGTGAATCCATTTAAGTCCAACGTTACACAGTTAGTAACGATCAATATCGCGCTCCCAGCACTCACTTGCAGGTTCGTGGTCAAATAATATGATCCCGGCTCATTAATAACAAACGGAGCCTTGCTTATCGGACAACGCGGCTCAATTTGTTCTAACGACCGCATTACCGGACCAGGTGGTCCAGGCGGACTTAAAGGCCCTTGCCCATAAACCAAACAAACAACTAGAAACGCCGTCCCAATCAATAGCCCATACTTCATGATTTCACCGCTTGTTCAATTAAGGGCTCCCGGAATTCCTAGCCCCCAATCTGCACGTAAAATTCCCAACCACTCAGGAATTCCTTTGCAATTGAAGAGCACACAGGAAGACCGACCCTTTTCTTCCTTTCTCCCACTGGCAACAGCTTAACATAATTCGCCTTCTTATTCACCACAGGAATTAATGTGGTTTCCCAAAGGTGAAGGTGCTCCTGCCCTTCCTGCTCTCTACTGAAATAAAACCACCGTTACAAATTCCTAAAAGATCGATACCGCCAATGCCCTACCCCTTATATCGCCCACACCTTGAGAGCCCTGTCCACAGAAAAAATTTACCTACAGAAAATTCATGGCTAATTACCCAAGGCAACTGTCTGGTTTTACCCATCAACTATTCTCTTGAGTAAAGAAGCTCCTAGCACAAAACCTCCAAGAAGAACCGGCCACATGCAACATCTTCAACAACAGGAGCCCATTCTCCTTGGACCCAGCATTCTACGGGCCCCTATTCACCCCAATCAGTACCATAATTCACCAACTTGTTCCAACCTAGCATCCGTAAGCGCAAAAACAAAACCCAAGAACCAACCATAAAATGGAGGATCCCAACAACGCCAGTTCCTGCTTCCTAGCCGTTGGGTTAAAATTTAATCTTACACCACGAGTGTCATAAAATCTGCAAAATCCAAAGGCCGCCAAAATTTGACAAACCGTCAAACACAAACGAGTAATTAAGTGTATGGGGAAAATCGCCATAGTTTACTACTCTGGATCCGGTCACACGGCTAAACTAGCAGAGGCTGCTGCCAAAGGTGCATCGAGCGCGCTAAACACCCAAGTGCAATTGCTCCAAATCCAAGATAAAGACGTCCAAAACGGCCGGTTTGTTAATGAATCTCTATTAGCACAATTAGATGAAAGCGATGCCATAATCTTCGGGACACCAACATACATGGGGGGACCAGCAGCTCAGTTCAAAGCCTTTGCAGATGCAACTTCTGAGCGCTGGTTCCACCGCACCTGGAAAGACAAACTCGCAGCCGGTTTCACTATCTCCAGCGGACCTAGTGGTGATAAACTCAGCACACTCCAATACCTTTTCACCCTAGCTATGCAGCACGGCATGATTTGGATCGGACTCACAGACTTACCGTTTAACGACAAGGGCATAAATCGCTTAAGCAGCTACATTGGCGTAATGGCACAAGCTGCTAATGAACCACCCGAAGAAGCCCCTAACGAAGCTGATAAACTCACAGCAGAAAGCCTAGGCAGACGCGTAGCTGAAATCGCAAATCGATGGATAAACCCCACCTGCACTATGCCGCTTAAATAGCTTACACCTCCCCTAGAGCGTGCACTGCCTAAATGTTGGCTATGCTCAAATCTAACCAAACCCCAAGTAAGAATGATTAACATTTTTAAACCAATTGCATCGGGCTGGGGCCTGATTATTTGGGTGGTGATTTGTTACTGCCCCACACTAATAGGCATAGCGTTTTCACCCGGCGATTGGTACGCAAGCTTACAAAAACCGTCGTGGACGCCACCAAGCTGGTTATTCGGCCCAGTTTGGACAATGCTTTATGCCACAATGGCAATTGCCGCATGGCTAGTGTGGAAACGTGGTGGATTCACAGCACAACGTAAGCCCCTAACCCTGTTCTTTGTGCAATTGGCACTTAACGCAGCATGGACCCCTATATTTTTCGGACTGCATAAACCGGGACTAGCATTCATTACAATCGTATTACTATCCTTGGCCATAATTGCTACAATCGCTGCATTTCGGCGCGTCAGCCAAATAGCTGCATCCTTACTCATCCCATACCTTTTATGGGTAGCCTTCGCCGCCACACTAAATTTCTCAATTTGGCGACTAAACACTTAAGCACCGTCACTAACCATTACCTTCAAACACCGCCACCGTCTTTATATCATCCAAAATCTTATTCGAACTCGGCTTCCACTACTAAATAACCAAAGCTCGCATTTGCAACAAATAGACACTTTCATCGTTTTTCATTAATCCACCTTATACCGTTTACCACTAGCATACAAAGGTGCCCGTACAACAAAGCTAGTCTTGAGAAAGGCACCTCAAACCTAAAAGTAATTCTACCGAGCATGGGAACCCAAAACTATCCCCTACCTGACCTTCCCATAGCGGCTGGGCTGTCATGTGCACGGGCCCTGTATTTTGCCTTGAACACATACCTACTCACTTTGCTCCTCCTAGGCATGGCAGTACTGGACCAAAGATGAATGAAATCGGAAAATCAGCAATAGATTCGCGTTTTCGTAGTTTGGGATCTGCCTCCCAAAAACCTATCGCACACACTGACCCCCCTCGGTATCTCACCAAATGTGAAAAACAGACTGAATCTTCAAAACAACTCAATAGTTCTCCGACGCCATAACCTCCCGAAATACTACCTCTATTGTGGTACGAGGGTAACTTTAGTGATCACATGGGTTTGACCGGGTGACGAGTCCACCGGAGAGGTATAACCCCGCTAGTTTTTGGGGTGTGTCGGGCTGGACGCCGTAAATTACTTCGATTCCGTTTTCCTCGAGCAATTGTAATGCGCGCGGCCCAATCCCACCCGCAATAACAACTTGAACACCGCGTTCATGCAACCAGCGCGGTAATAACCCCGGCTGATGCAGCGGCGCCGCTTCGGATCGCACCGAAATTACCCGCTTCGAGCTAGTGTCCACCTCCACAAATGCAAATTGTTCTGCGTGACCAAAATGCTCACTAAGCACTCCGCCAGATATCGGTATCGCTATCAACATTGTTTGCTTCTCCATGTTTTCGTAGTTCGTGTTCACAGTTAAAACTCAAACACTGCTCCGGCACCGCCTTTGCAGACCTTGGCGCCGAATGCCGTCAAAAGCGCCGCAACGGCATTGTCACCTGTACAATGCAGAGGCACGATGAGGCCGGGACTAAATCCGGCAAGCCGAGCGATCGTCCAGGCAAGCCTTTGCTGGCCTGCGTTGCGGAGGTGCATCCCTCCAATTACGGCACGAATAGGCACTCGACTCGTCAACTCACGAATGTAATCAAGCGTGTTAATTACACCTGCATGTGCGCAACCCAGTACCACAACTACACCTTTTGCTGTCGTGAGATACAGCGCTTGATCGTCATCAAACGGATCGGGTTGCGTACCGTGTGAATCGAGAAAGAACGGCTCGCGATCAAGGTCTTCTTCGGGGTCGCGTCGCGGTATGCGCCCCGTGAGCCAAATCCCAGGCAGTATTTCAGTCGGACGATCGACATGCCGTACCCTGTCAGAATAACGCTCTACCAATGCACGGGCTTCCTGTGGCATTCCGATTTCCCGGACTGTGTCTCCTTCTGTAGCGGCGCTTTGTGAGGGTCGTTTGTAGCGGGCGGCTGTAGCGGCAGGGTGTAAATAAATCAAAGCGTGCGGGTTGGTACGCAAGACTGCAGGTAGCCCACCCGTATGGTCGTAGTGGCCATGACTTAGTGCAATTGCATCTGCGCTGGCGGGATTAATGCCCAATGCCTGTAAGTTCCGTAGCAGTGCGGTGCCCTGGCCGGTGTCAAACAGTACCTGCCCCGCGTCGGTCTGAACCCACACAGCTAAACCATGCTCGGTTTCTAACCCGGGCGTGTGCGCTGTATTGTCAACAACAAGAGTTATGCGGATCATACTTTTGCCTGGCTTAAGTCAGCCATTTGGTTAGTTCGACCCAAATGCGACGGATTTGCTCTGCTGCCTGGCTAGGGCCAACCTGCACCACCGGCTGCAAGTTAACTAGCGCATTTACAACTGCTGAATCGAAAGGGATTCGGGGCAACAATTGCGCCCCCAAAGCTGCTGCGCGATGCTCAAGGAGCGCCGCGTTATCCGGGTTGATATCCCATTTATTGACCGCTACAAAAGCAGGCACGTCAAAGTGTCGCGCCAGAGCCAAAACACGCTCGAGGTCATGCGCACCGGAGACAGTCGGCTCAGTCACGATAAGCACTACGTCTGCACCTGATATAGCAGCAATCGCAGGGCAGCCAATCCCCGGGGGACCATCGGTAATTATCAAACGGGCACGTTGTTGTTGGGCGAGCCGCCGTGCAACACTGCGGACCTGCGTGACAAGCTTGCCTGAATTCTCGGCCCCAGGATGTAGTCGTGCGTGCACAAGCCAACCGAACCGCGTTCGTGAAATGTACCATTCGCCATTGACCCGTTCAGGGAAATCAATTGAACGATTCGGACACACCCTGACACAAACACCACAACCTTCGCATTCACTTGGGTCAACTGCAAACGTCAGTTGGCCGTGATTCTGTTCAACTGCTTTTATCGCATCAAACCGGCAATGCCTCTTGCACACTCCACACCCGGAACAATCGGCCTGCCGGATAACCGCAACGTGACCGCTTCGGAACTCATGCTGTTCAACGGTCCGGGGCTGAAGCACAATGTGCAGATCTGCCGCATCAACATCGGCATCAGCAATCACCGCATCCGAAGCAAGTGCAGCTAACGATGCTGCAACAGTCGTTTTGCCTGTACCGCCCTTACCGCTGAGTATGACAATTTCTTTCATGTGCCCAGCTCGTCCAGGAATTGTTGGAATCCGACCTTTAGCTCGGGCCTAGCATTGAGGGGCGGTTCACCACGCGAATACGCTTCAGCAATACGCCTGTCATCTGGGATCTGCAGACGCACAGGGATACCTTCTTGCCTGCAATATTCGATGACGCGATCATCGCCTATATCGACCCGGTTGAGCACGACGCTAAACCGCAAGCCCAACTTACGCACCGTTGCAACTGCAAGCTTGAGGTCATGCAAACCGAACGGTGTCGGCTCGGTCACAAGCAAAACATGATCGGCATCCCTCACAGCAGCAACCATGGCGCAGGCCGTGCCAGGCGGACAATCAATGATTGTTAGCCCTTCAGGTGCCGCGTGTTGCTTGACTGCACGAATCACCGTCGGAGCTAGCGTTTGGCCAATATGCAGTGTGCCGGTCACAAGCATTACGCCATCACGCGACCCGACCTCCACGTAGCCGATCTCGCGCTCGATTTCGCGAATTGCGTCAGTCGGGCACACAAGCGCGCATCCGCCGCAACTGTGGCATAGCTCGGGGTAAATCACCGCTTTCCTTTTAAGGACCGCAATCGCATTAAATTGGCAGATGTCACGGCACTGGCCGCACCCCGAACACCTATCTGTGTTCACCTCCGGCACCGGGACCGTCACGGGCTTACGCAACTGGATTTGTGGTTTCAGGAACAGATGGCAGTTCGGTTCCTCCACATCGCAATCGAGCAACCGCACCGGCCTATCGGCAGACAGTGCGATGCACACTGCCACCGTGGTTTTCCCTGTACCGCCTTTGCCACTTGCTATGGCCAGTTTCATTTCGTCTGGCGTCGGCCACGACGTTCAGCCGTTGCAGGGTCAACCTCACTCAACCAACCGTTGCGCGTGGGGTGGATACAATCGAACCGGTCAACGTACGGCTTGATATCGAGCAACGGCGTGCCATCCAGCACATCTACACCGTCGAGGTACAACACGTCGCCCTCGCGGCGTTCGAGTCTGACGATGCTCAGGCCGATCGGGTTTGGCCGGTTGGGCGCGCGCGTGGCAAATACACCATGCAAAACATCGTGCAGGAACGGTTTGACCAGAAGCTTCAACGGCGCGGCTCGGTGCATGTGATAAATGATGTAAATGTGCGAGAACCCCTCGATATCGCGCAGACCATCGGCGAACTCGGGAAAAATTTCGGCTGTGCCACGGCAACCGGATGCAAACGCAGGTTGAATCGGCGTCTTCTCCGGGTCAGTGTGCGGACTGCGAATAACGCCAATAGGCCGATAAACAATTTGATTGGTGTCCATTTTAGTTGATTCCCTCATGCTCGTTTTGGCCAGAGGTTGGACGTGCCGAATGATCAAGTTCGCCGCGCCTGAATTTTTCCAGCGCCTCGCGCACCGTTCCCGTTGCGCCCGTGAACACTTTGATGCCACCCGCTTCCAAGGCTATTAAGGCCTTTGGCCCGCAATTGCCGGTAATGACCACTTCCACTCCGAGCTGTGACAATGTTTCAGCAGCGCGGATACCGGCACCGTGCGGACTGTTAAGGCCCTGAGTGTTGTCGAGCGCGGTATATTCGCCGGTTTCAGTATCGAATACGATAAAGAACGCGGCGCGACCAAACCTTGGGTCCACCGGCGCATCAGTGGACGCGCCGGTGGATGTGATTGCGATCTTCATGGTGTTTTCTCCGACTCGAGTTCGTCGAGTCGCTTGCGGATTTCATCCAGCCGCGCCTGGAGGAATTCGGCCTGGTTTTTCAGCCACTGCTTTTCTGTCTCCGGCGTGACTGTTGGTGCTGTTGGGGATGCAGACCCCCAACCCCAACGCATCCAGCCGGGCAAACCAGTGGCCCAGAACCAGTGCCGCCAACCGCGCCCGCCGCCGCGACCCCAAAACCCACGACCCCAGCCACGTCCGGGGATCGGGTTCATGTAACCGGGCATACCAAACCCGGCACAATACCCCGCTGCGCGGCCCGTCATTGGACCCAGTCCCATTGGACCTGTTCCATCACCGAACGGCATACGATCTCACCTCCTTTCTTTTGCATTTCAATCAGCGCGGACCATTCGCGATCCGCACTTGGGACAAATCTTTTGGTTGCATGGTTCACCCGGGACATGTGGCGCGCGTTCGCCGCAACTCGGACAAACGCACCAGGCAGGCGCGCCGCCGCGACCGCCCGGGCCGCCACCACCACGGCGCATCCCACCACCACACGGCCCGCGGCCCAGACCAGGGCCGCCCTGTCCTTTTCCTTGTCCTATTGGCATAACCATTCGTCCTTCCACTATGACCGGCCCACCCTCAACACGGAGTGCCTTGCCGTGCAGTATGGCGTCGGCCACTTTTTTACGAGCACTCTCGACAATCCGCGCGAAAGTTGCGCGCGATATGTTCATTTTTTCTGCAGCCTGTTCCTGGTACAGGCCTTCGAAATCGGCCAGGCGCAGTGCCTCAAGCTCGTCCAAGGTCAAGGTAACCTCTTCAAGTGCCCGCATTGGCACACCTGCGGGCTTGAAGTAGGTCACCTGCGGCACAAACCCGACCTTGCGTCTGCACCATGGCCTAGGCAATTCGTTATGAACATATGCTCAAAACTGACATCTGTCAAATTTTTAAGTCGCTCAAGCCAGGGGAAGGGTAACTCGCTTTAAGCGTTAACCAGCCGGGTACCTTTGAATTTTAGCGGCAGAAAAACCAGACCACTGCCTGGTTTTCACCCAGCAAAGTTGCCGCGGTGCAAATGCGCTCGACCAGCAAGTTATCCCAGCTCTAACCCGGGAGTCCGTTGAAAAAACGACCTGGTTCCCATAGCCGATGCAAATTCGCTCGTTACCAAAAGACATGCTCGGCCAGCTTAATCCCGCACCAGCGGAATTCAGCGGGGGGGTACACGCCGCTACAATAAAGCATTTTTGGAGTAGGGACACCTCACCGAGGCGCCCGCTCGGTGTGGTTGTGCGGCGGTTATTGCATTCCGGCGAATAACTCCGAGCTCATATCCGGAATGAAACACAGGTACTAAAGCGTACCCAGCACCTGGCCGCCCACCGTAAAACCCCAAATACCCAATAGCCCTTTTTAATCCGCCGTCTCACGACGGCGTCTACGTCGATTTCGTTTCCACTGGAGGGACGACTTCCACGTCGTCCAAAATGGGTCGGGGTTGAACCCGACCCTCCAAGCCACCGGCATCCGGCACGTGTGGACCTGCGCCCGTGGACGGGCATGCGCCGTCGTACCTCGTAGCCGCGCTCGTGAGAGCGCGGAAAAACCAAATTCAAGCCCAAAAACCGGGCCTGCATGACCGCCCCCAGCACGCAGTGGACTGCACACCATACCTTGCTCTGCACTTTTGCGTCTTTGCGTTGAAAAGCATCACATGGCACCATGCGTCCCTACTCCACCAAGATTTTTGGGCAGGTCCAGCCAGTAACATGCCGCATATCAAAAAGGCTAAGCCAATTACGTGTCTGCATTCTCTGCGTCTCGGCAGTTTGAACTTCCCCTCCAAAAGACCGTTGAACTGGTTCGATAGGCTATCCAAAGTCAGCCCTTGTAACTCCGCCGCACACCCAAATTGGAAGAAACTTTTTCTTGCCCGGGAATATCTAAGGTGTTAAGGTCATTTCGACATTTGGCAACATGACAAATCAAATGCAACAATTTCTCGCGGTAACAAAAG
>CAZZJO010000017.1:0-9393 GCA_964654645.1 uncultured Verrucomicrobiota bacterium
GCCATGCATTGTTAGTCCATACCAACGTCCGCTGCCTTATCCTACGACCAAAAGCATCATATGTCCACTCCACCCTCCGTCACAACCCCTGCGGGGCCTCCGAACGGCTCTGCTCCCACACCAACATGTTTCACCCTGACACCGCTCATTCGAAAAGTTGGTAATATTGGCAAATACGCCACGTTCACCGCCCGCTTGAGTAGATCACGCATGCAGACACATTATTTGAAAGTGCTTTATTTTTATAACAGCCAGGACTGCCCCCTCAGAGACCCTCGGACGTTGACGCCTTTGCCATCCATTGTCCCATTCCACCCATGCACCACACCGCACGTTTACGGATCACTGGCATTCCCGATTCCATCGAGCCTGTTTTTCAATTTTATCACTGCAGGCAAATAACCCTGCGCTTCTTCTGCTTCCTTCTCGAATTCTCTAACAGCACTCCTAATCAGGGTGCGTCTTGAGGGTTCTACTTGTTCAGACAAACTCACGATCACCGAAACACCAATTACCCCCCCCTTCCTATCACTATACCCTTCAGGCTGAAAACTTTCCCCAACCTCACAGCTTACCATTTTCAGAGCTACCCATTTTCGAATTCCAACCAAATAATGCCATCAACTTCTTACAAATTATGGCCCAGGTTTTTTGCCCTGTGGGTGCCTAGTGGTTCCAGACATGTGATGTGGGAAATGTACTTGGACAGTCATGCACCTGCACAGGCAAATGGAACACTCCATGTTTACGCATGGCGCTCAAAAGGACTGTGAAAAAGTCTTTCATCCGTTGACACGTGTGTTCATGCATGGTAAATGAAGAAAAATTTATGAGCCGCCAATATCACGTAGCGGTAGTAGGTGCAACCGGCGCAGTGGGTGTGGAAATGATTCGCACCCTTGAACGCCGTAATTTCCCGGTTTCAAAATTGACTCTCTTGGCTTCCGCGAGATCTGCTGGTAAAAAACTCCCCTTCAAAGGAGAAGACATTCCCGTCCAAGAACTTACAAAAGATAGTTTTAGGACGGTGGAGATAGCCCTATTCAGTGCAGGGAGCTCCATCTCAAAAGAATTTGCGCCTGTAGCCGTAGCGACTGGATGTGTGGTGATCGATAACTCGAGCGCATTCCGAATGGATGACAATGTTCCATTGGTTATCCCTGAAATAAACGCGGAGGATATCAAATGGCATCGTGGGATTATCGCCAATCCAAACTGCACCACAGCCATAACACTCATGGCGCTATATCCTTTGCACAAAGCGTTTTTCTGCAAACGAATTTTTGCTGCTAGCTATCAAGCGGTTTCTGGGACAGGCGCAAAGGCTATTGCAGAACTTGATCGTCAAGTAAGACAAATTGTAGCTGGGGAACCTGTGACTCGCGAGGTATACCCTCATCAAATTGCATTTAATCTTTTGCCTCATATAGATGCCTTTTTGCCGAATGGTTACACAAAGGAAGAGATGAAGATGCAAAATGAAGGTCGCAAGATAATGCATCATCCCACTTTTCGCGCCAGCGTGACTTGTGTACGTGTACCAGTGTACCGGGCACATTCAGTTGCGGTTAGTGCTGAGTTCGAAAAACCTTTCACCGTTGAAGCTGCACGCGAAGTGCTTAGCAAAGCGCCTGGGCTAGAGGTAATTGATAACCCCGAAAAGTTTGAGTATCCAATGCCGCTTTACCAGAGTGGCAAGGACAACTGTGCTGTAGGGCGGATCCGGCAAGATTGTGCATTTGAGAACGGGCTTGCATTTTGGGTTTGTGGGGATCAGCTCTTAAAAGGTGCTGCGTTGAATGCCGTGCAAATAGCTGAGGAATTAATTAAGCTATAGCTCAGGCTTGACCCCGCAAGTCGTTAAAACCTTCTTTACAAATCAGGCCAGGGAAGTCACGATAAATCAATATGAGAAAACGGTTTTTCTGGTTAGCAATCTTACCGGTGTTAGTAGCTGGCTGCGCTGCACGATTTACAAACCTCACTCCTGGGGTTATGTCTCGCAGCACAAACAATCTCTACCAAGTGTCCGTCAAATTCAGTTCTAGGCAACAAACACTGGATTGGAAGACCATCCAAGCATATGTCCAGATACAGACTAACCTGATCCCCATGGAACCCACCCCGTTTATGACAAATAGATGGGAGGCTTACATATACATCCCACCTTCTGTAAACCTGATTTCATATCGGTACCTGTTCAAGTACGAGACAAGGGCGTTCGGCCCGCGTAAACAAGATAGCGCCGCTTCTCAATACTATACACTCAAGATTGTCGAGTAACGCACAAAGCGCGCAACCCAACTCAAGTTGTAGCTGAAACGAAACGGAGGACCGACTTGGCGGCCCAAATGAATTGCATTATCAAAAACTGCTACTGAGAACTCGGCGGGAGTTTAATCCTGGCCACACGTCGGCTTAACTTTTACTATTACTCATCCAATGTGCGCGCATGCGTAATCTTCAATCCGGCAGCTCGTGGGTTAAAAGCCCATAAACATTTAGCCACCTTACATTTGTTAGACCCGGCCCCACGGTTAATGCCTACTAGTGGACCGGGCTCAGCTACTCTATTAGCTCAACAAGCAGTAGTTGAGGATTATCCAACCATTATCGTAGCGGGTGGTGACGGAACATTAAACGAGGTTGTAAACGGAATTTTATCAATGCCGACGGCTTCTACAAAAGTAAGGCTGGGTATTCTCCCAATGGGGACAATGAATGTGTTTGCGCGGGAGCTCGGTATTCCTCCAAAAATAAAAACTGCATGGCAAATTATATTAGCAGGGGCCGAAAAACAAATTGACGTGGGCAAAGTAGAATTCCTCCATTCCAATCGTGCTGCTCGATATTTTGTCCAAATGGCTGGGATAGGGCTAGACGCCCGAGCAATTGAACTAGTAAACCTTCGCCTCAAACAATATGTGGGACCCCTTGCTTACATCGTAGCCCTAATAAAAGCCATGCGAGAACCACACCCGGAAATTAAAGCCACGCTCGAAAATTCCCATTACACTGCGCAGTTTGTGTTAATAGGTAACGGCCAGCGGTACGGCGGTAGCTACAGGGTTTTTCCAGAGGCTAACCTTACCGATGGCCAACTTGACCTATGCCTGTTCCATCGTGTTAATTTTTACTGGGTTCTTGTCTCTGGCTTGAAGCTTCTTCTCACAGGAAAAGTCGGGCGAAATAATGTCACCAGGGTAAAAACCAATACATTGTACATTACCTCAAATATTCGGGTGCCAGTACAAGTCGATGGCGAAGCAGCAGGCGAATTGCCCGTCCGAATATCTGTAATCCCCAGAATGCTACGAGTATTGGTTCCACCAAGTCATTGACCGTACGCAAACCTAGCTTCATGATTAAATTCAAAACATACAGAATAAAGTGCGACTATGAAACTCACGTACTACGGTCATGGGTGCATTGGAGTCCGGATTGAGGGGGTTGATCTGCTCTTTGACCCATACATCTCAGAGAATCCCCTAGCTAAACACATCGAAATTTCAACCGTGCCTGCCGATTACATTCTCATCTCTCATGGGCATTACGATCACATTGCTGATGCTGTACCTATCGCAAAACGAACTGGGGCTACAGTAATCGCTAACTACGAGATCACGCAATGGCTAGCTAAACAAGGATTACAACGCTTATATTCAATGAACGCCGGGGGAGTAGCTAAATTTCGCTTTGGCCGACTACGCCTTGTCCAGGCCGCCCATTCCAGCAGCATGCCAGACGGCACATACGGAGGCACAGCCGTAAGCTTCGTCATAGAGTCACCCGAAGGAAACTTTTTCTTTTCTGGTGACACAGGGCTAACTGCCGAAATGGATATCGTAGGCCGGTTCATCCCACTCAAGTTTGCTGTGCTATGCATTGGCGGAACTTACACTATGGACGTTGACACTGCTGTGCATGCCGCGACATTGCTTCATACAGACTTAGTTGTAGGAATTCACTACGATACCATACCGCCCCTTGCAATTGATAAACAGCAAGCCATCCAAAAGTTCGATTCCGTACTCAAACAACTCATCTTGCTCGAACCGGGAGAATCTATCGACCTTTAACCACATCAAGGTAACCACCAACTCGTTGCTAAATGAAACTTCGAGGTACACAAAAATGGTATTGGATGGCTTGCGCCTATGAGTTTGGAATCCTGCTTGTAGGAGTAGTCCTAAACTTCACTCTACGTACTGGCACAAATGAACTCCTAATTTTCTCGACTCAAGCCATTACGGGGGGGGTACTAGCCACAATTCCCATTTTAGCGTTTTTCGTATTTACAATTAGTAAACCCATCAGGCCATTTACCAGCATTCGGCGCTTTCTAGATGGATTTGTCCGGCCACTCTTCGCAGAATGGTCGATACCACAGTTATTACTGATCTCGGTTTTGGCCGGGCTTGGTGAAGAATACTTATTCCGAGGGGTCATTCAACATGGCTTATCAGCGTATCTTGGCACCCCTGCGGCTATCATTTGTACTTCCATTCTTTTTGGTCTATGCCACTTTATCAGCCCAACCTACGCAATAGCCGCAACAGCGATTGGGGTTTATTTTGGGATCGAATTTATTGTGTGCAAATCCCTTATTGCCCCCATCTTAACCCATGCACTGTACGATTTTGCGATGCTCCTCTATTTTCTTCGGTTCACCAAACCAACAATATACGAGACCTCCAGCGGCAAAAGCTTTCTCACATCCACTGACACATCATCTGAAACACCACCTATTCCATAACTTCCTAACATTGACCTCAATCGAAAATGTCCATTCCAAGCGCACGTAAGGACACAAAATCTTTTTGTCTTTGTGTGGATGCGCACCCAATAATGATGTGATCCAACACTGGGATATCCAGAACTTGACCAGCCGCTACTAACTTGCGCGTCACCACAATATCAGCCTCGGAAGGGGATGGATCGCCACTTGGATGATTATGAACTAAGATGATTGCGGAAGCTTGCGCCGCAATTGCCGGTTTGAACACCTCACGCGGATGCACCAAGATCGCGTCCAATGTTCCCCGCGCTATCTCGTGAACGCGGATTAATCGCCGCCGTGTATTCAACAATAGAGCTTGCAACGTTTCAACGTCACGCAAAAGGTTTTCCTCACGCAGAAGTTTCACTACAGCCTCCGGGCAATCTAAAACTGGGGATTCCCACCTAAGCTCGGCACTCATTTTCCGAGCCAGAGCAAAAGCCGCCACAAGAGTAACCGCTTTGTCACGCCCTACACCTTTAATTCGTGCAAGTTCGTCAACTGTCGCCTTTGCCAGGGCGGTCAGCGATCCAAATTGCGCCAACATCGTTTTGGCCACATCTACAGCTGTGGCGCCCTTGTATCCGGTGCGAAGCAAAATGGCTACCAACTCGGCGTGACCGAGCGCGTCGGGACCATGCTGAATCAATCTTTCGCGCGGCCGTTCCCCTAGCGGCTGATCTTTCAATCGAAGGCTCATCGCAAGCAATATCTCACCATAACTTGCACCTAAGCGCAATTCTTCTTTGGACAGAAATAGTGCACCACCCACCCCCCTAAACTTTCAACAGCCCCTAGGCCAAACTATACAATCCGTCCAACACATTAATCCCTCTTTACATACCGTGGAGAACAAGCTTTAGACAACACCTCGTTGAACTTTGCCTGGCCACCCGTTCAAACTCCCAAGACGACAAATTTATAAGGTGTCTCCCCGAACACAATGTGCTGAACACACCGACTCACAACCTCTGTTAAAGGAACCCATTGCCAAGCCAACATTCTCAGTGTCGGCTACAACAGAAAGCCGATTAAATTACCTTTAAATCACCTCACCCTAAAGGCCGTAACACTGTCTTGCCCACTTAAAGCTCCTTAAGCTAA
Source organism: uncultured Verrucomicrobiota bacterium (assembly GCA_964654645.1). Taxonomy (GTDB): domain Bacteria; phylum Verrucomicrobiota; class Verrucomicrobiia; order Limisphaerales; family CAZZJO01; genus CAZZJO01. Next base: position 5,885 of record CAZZJO010000017.1, read on the forward strand.
CGTACCTCAAAAGTGTAACTATGATTCATCCGACAGCGATAATTGATCCAAAGGCTGAGATCGATCCCACGGTCGAAGTTGGACCGTACACAGTAATAGATGGGGGGGTCAAGATTGGGCCGCATTGTGTGATCGGTCCCCATGTGTATATCACTGGTCAAACATCCATCGGGGCGTACAACCAATTCCATGCAGGATGCGTGATTGGGGACGCACCTCAAGACCTAAAGTACAAGGGCTACCCTACAAAGGTTATCATAGGCGATTACAACATCTTTCGCGAACACGTCACGGTGCACCGGGCAACCGATCCAGAAGGCGCCACCATTATCGGTTCACATAACTTTTTCATGCAACACAGTCACGTCGCACATAATTGCCATATCGGAAACAACGTCATTATCGCGGGGGGGGCATTACTTGCTGGACATGTCATTGTGCAAGACCGGGCGTTTATTAGTGGGAACTGTCTTGTGCACCAATTCGCTCGAGTAGGCACCCTAGCAATGATGCAAGGCGGTTCCGCAATAAGTAAGGATTTACCGCCATTTACCATTGCAACTGGCGGTAACGAAATTTGCGGACTCAACATTGTCGGCCTCCGTAGAGCTGGGTTCACTCCAGAAGAACGACTCGAACTAAAACGTCTCTACCGACTCCTTTTCCGCCAGGGACTCAACATGAGCACAGCCCTAGAACAAGCCCGTGCCCAATTTACTTCAGCACCTGCAAGGACAATGATCGAATTTATTGCATCCTCGAAACGTGGGGTTTGCACAGATGTGTCAGTGAGACGCCGGGGTCAATTACCAGAAACAAAAGAGGAGGAATAATCGAGCCAAACACGCCCACACATTTATTGAATGCGACCCATTCGAGTCAAGCCTTCTACAGGCGCGTAGTTATCAGTCAAAATTATCCCTTGATCAAACCAAGGCGGCGGCAAAAACCGAATCTGCGGGACAGATCTCAGCAAACTTGACGGTATCCGGACCGCCTTCACTAATTCGCTCACTCGACGTGTAAGTTCCGAGCTAGTGATCATATTGGTGCCATTCACTCCAACCAAAACCACGTTTAGCGAATCAGTTGCTGGTACCAAGTACACCTGGGGAAGCACACTTTTCATCGTTTTATACATGCTTGCCACCAAATTACGCTGCCAACCATCGATCGTGCCAATCACATTGTAGGCCAATACCCCGTTGGTGGTGAGCCGGTTAGCCGCAAGTACAAAAAACTCGCGCGTGGCTAAATGCACTGGTATCGCAGCTCCATACCGGCTCGCTGTATACGCATCCACTACAATCAGATCATAAACCTTTGTCGACCGCCGCAGGAACATGCGTCCATCACTTATGTGCACAATTTGATTCGACCCCATCTTAAACGAAAAGTAATTGGTTGCCACCCGCAACACCACCGGATCAATCTCCACTGTCTCGATTTGGAGATTTGGATCAAAAGCTTCGAATGAGCGCTGGGCGCTACCCCCACCCAGACCAATCATCAAAACGTTAGTCATGCTGTCTTTCCACAACCGTGCCAAATGGAACAAATCCACATATCCAAAATGCCCTAGGGCAGGTGATTGTACCAACATCCTACTTTGAGGCGCGTTATCAAAATATAATGTGCGAACACCATCCTGATCCACCACACGAATGTAGTGATATGCGGTGACCGTTTCAAACAAAGTCACTGCTGGACCTGCTAATAGACTCGACCAAAATCCAACCGCTATACCCGACAACAACCAACAACATACTATTTTACCTATTTTCATACCCATCCGCCTTTGCCTTAGAGTGCCAAATCGAACCCATTACCGGATCAAACATAATGCACAACAGGCTCAAAAACAGGCTTAATATTCCAACCCCACGAAATATCGTCGGCAAACTAAAAAGATCAATCAACAGGTACCCCGAAACAAATACACCTGCAATACTGCCCATTGTACTAGCAGCAATTAACCAACCACTAATCCGCCCCACCTTCATTATGTCTCGGGCACAAATCCTAATCATAAACGGACAAATTGCACCTAAACCGATACACGGTACCAAAAACAGAGCTGCGCTGCCCAGAGCAGGATCCAATTTTTCCCAGATTGGAGGTATCGGCTGGTCTACCGGATGACGCATAACGATCCATCCGATCAATACCCCAGCATACTCAGGAGTAAAAAACGTGCTTACTGCAGCCGGCAAAACCAAACAAGCTAACCCTCGCAACCGCCCCTGGCGGTCTGCTAGCCACCCACCCAAGCAATACCCAATTGCCAAAGCTATCATCACAACCCCAATTTGACTCGTCCACACGTATAATGAACTGCCAAAATCCTTGCCTAACAAGCGAGCCCCAATAATTTCCAAAACCATCACCGCAAACCCGCCACAAAACACAATCACCGTCGCAACAAACGCCCTCATGCCTAAACTCTACCCATCACAAACCAATCCCGTCAAAAATATACCATCTCTGACAGTGGTAAGCCGGCAGTCCGGAAAACATTCATGTAACGCGGCCACGTTCGTGAGAGCGCGGTTATTTGCAAATAGCTCACACTTGATCCGGAATACTAGGTTCAAGAATGGTTATCTGCTCGCTTTCCAGCAGTGAGATGGCAAGAACCGGCCGTCCCTTTTAATCCGTCGTCTTATGAAGGGAGCTATGGGGGGAAACTGGATTAATCCACCGCCTTACGGCGGTGGCTACCATTCTGTAGCCGCGCTCGTGAGAGCGCGGAAAACAAGATTCAAACCTGAAAGGGGCGTGTCTACATAACCAACCACAGGGTGCAGTGGACTGCGCGCCCGGCCTTATTCTGCGTCTTAGGTGCGGTATTGGCCAAGCGGTTTTGGAATGCTGTGCTCAAGCACCGATTTCGTTTCCATTGGAGGGACGCCTTCCACGGCGTCCAAAATCGGTCGGGGTGGAACCCGACCCTCCATCGTTAATGCCCTTGGAGGGACGGCTTCCACGCCGTCCGCTGGAGGGACGCGTTCCACCGCGTCCCAATCCGGTCGGGGTGGAACCCGACCCTCCAAGCCACCGGCATCCAGCACGTGTGGACCTGCGCCCGTGGACGGGCGCGCGCCATTGTGTTCGTAGCCGCGCTCATAAGAGCGCAAAAAACAGATTCAACCTGAAAAGACCGGATACGCGCGGCCAACGCCGTCACAACGCAAACTACGTGACATACCTTGCGTTGCCTCCGTGCGGTAAACGAGAAGTAGTCGGAGGGTTGACTTCCACGTCGGCCGGGTTTCTTTGCGGAATTGTGGAAAAGTAATAATTGAATGCAGAGGTAGGGTTTGGGTTTGTATGATTAATTTATGGCGGGAGTGTGATGTTGGTTGTGGTGGGGGCCTTGGGGTGGTGGTATGTAGAGGGTAGATCTCACAACAGGGCTTAAGCTGGTGATCTGGGTTATTTCAGGTTAACAGGTTAACTCCGCCGTCTTACGACGGTGGCTACGTGGGGGGAACTGGATTAATCCACCG
>CAZZJO010000018.1:0-7848 GCA_964654645.1 uncultured Verrucomicrobiota bacterium
TGGGGGCCTTGGGGTGGTGGTATGTAGAGGGTAGATCTCACAACAGGGCTTAAGCTGGTGATCTGGGTTATTTCAGGTTAACAGGTTAACTCCGCCGTCTTACGACGGTGGCTACGTGGGGGGAACTGGATTAATCCACCGCCTTACGGCGGGGGGTACCATTTTTTAGCTGCGGGCGGAAGAGCGCGAAAAAATGAATTTAGAGGGAGAAGGTGGGTGGACATGGTGTAGCTCTCTGGGGGGGTGTGGTGTTTGTTGTGGCAGGAGGGTTTTGGCATGGTGGGATGGAGGATAGATGTAACTCTGGGGCTCGTGCTGTGATGGGGATTATTTCAAGCGCATCGAATGGGAGTGCAAAGATCTGTCCCAAACCCTAGGGTCCGCCATGTTACCACGTCGGCTACGCTGAGGGGTTGGATTGGTATTTAGAGCCCCGCTACGATACGTCATGGGAACTCCCAGTCCATTGCCCCATTTAACAGGCATAGGCTTACTATCCGTTCGCGGGTCCCCCAGGCACCCACTACAAAACCGGTCCAACACAACATAGCCGAGCGCCTAAAATTCTTTAATCCAAGGCACGGTTACTCATCTTAACACAAACCCCAAAATTTTCTGAGGCATCGAAACTTAAACTCGGATTTTACAAAGTTATCGCATCATAACCCATCACCCCTGCAACATCCCAATCGGTTCACCCAGCACCCAACTTTAAATTACAAAACTTTTTGGGTAAATTCATTGCCACGGTGTTTAACGGGGCTGGTGTGGCGGTTACACCACCAATTCAGAAAACCCTTAAGTAATTAACCGAAGCTTGGATTTGCTCCCACATCATCGACTCTGATAAGCTCTCCCTTAGCGAAAAGTCTCGGAATCATTACTATTGCTCGCATTAGTCACACAAACCACACCACAAATATGAAAGAATGGATTTACATGACGTTAGCGATCTTAATGGAAGTTTGCGGCACTACCTCCATGAAACTCTCTGCAGGGTTCACCAGGCTTATTCCTTCTGTGCTAATATTTATCTTCTACGGCTTGGCATTCACTATGTTAACCTTGGCACTAAAAAAGCTCGACGTTAGCATCGCCTACGCGGTGTGGTCGGGACTCGGCACTGCGGTCATTGCAATAATCGGCTTCGTAGTGTTCCGAGAACCTATCACACTCGTCAAGGTAATATCATTGACACTCATCATACTTGGGGTAATTGGCTTGCGGATCTAGGTCGCCTTTAACGTTTAAATCACGAACTATAAATCCTGCCTGGGTACCCCTTATTAGCTTTCAAGCCGCCACACGCACAACAGCCATCCAACATAGGAAACAACTCCTTGACCAAAACGAAACAGTCGATAAACTTCCAAAACCGTAAGGGTGGAGCCATTCCCAAATTACGGGGGGTCTCCCGAGGATTGACAATTAAACTCAAATACAGGAGCGACTATGGCACTTATAAAGTACGGTTCGTTTGGCATTTTCTCAGCAAAGATTGCTTCTGTGCAGCGCGCCACACGTCCTTACCTTGAACTATTCCGGACAGTATCGGACATCCGTGAAGCCACACGCGCAATTCAACCTGCCCAGTTAGAATTAGACGTTTCAAGTGGGGCTCGTGGACTTGCCCTGAAATCGTTAAAGCTGACTCTCGGGTTTGAAGGTTTTATGCAAAACTTCCTCAACCCTACCAACGAAGTGTACTTCCTAGCATGGAGCTGGGATCTCAGCGGTGCACCAATCTTTGAATACCCTGGGATTAATTCTACCCCTCAGCAATGTATAATCCCCATGAAACCCGGCTTTACTCGCGAATTTCTCGGATCCGGAGCACTTCTCTTCCCCGCCCGCCGTATCACAGGGGGCCTGGCAGTTCGAATAATGATCTGGGAATCCGACCAAGGCATGCGAGCTTTTGGAAATGTCCTAACCGAAGTTTCCCATACAATTAAAACCAGCAAACTACACAACTTGCTCACCATGATTTCGTTGGGTGCTGGCATAACTACTACCACAATTTCCCTTGTCAAAGAAGCCTCCGTGGAACTTGCCAACTGTATCGGGAAAATCCTCCAAGCAAACAGTGACGACTTCGTAGATTTCTTTGAGGGATATTATCCTGCAGCAGATGGGTGGCTTCCTGGAGAAGAAACCTACCGAGGAAACGCCTGTGAAATCACCCTTACTCGCCTATAAGGACAGCCACTTAAAATTACTACTCTTTTAATAACCCCGATTCCACAGCCGAGGTAACGCCCGGACGCAACTGTCATCGGGTGAAACCAGTTATTTCTCTTTTTGCTAACAGGTAGTGCTCACGTGCGTGGTACGCTTATTTTGCCGTCTTTGGGCTAGTCCCAAAAGTTGTCCCTCTCCCGTTCCTGTTCGCAGGGGGATAAACTTTATCGTACCAATCACCAGCAGTGGACCAGCGAGAATCCCTTATTTCTACACCAACTTCATTCTTTATAGTTCACCCGCCCCACCGCAATTCTAGCATTTTTTGGACTCAACCAGCGACTCCCAACCAAACACTTGTCACAAACACCAAATCTGTAGATCATCAAAAGCAATAGCATCTATGCCCATCATATACGACAACATCGAGACTAAACTGATTGATGGACTACATAGGGTTCTTTCAGAGGCAGTGGGATGCTCATTCTGTGTGGGTTACCTGAATCTCCGGGGTTGGGACCAAATAATACAACACATAGACCGCCTCAAAGGGGGGGACGAAGAACACGCCTGTCGTGTACTAGTTGGGATGTACCGGCCACCCGAAGAAGAAATGAGGCTGCTTCAGAGAACAAAATTTAATCCCGACTCCGCCATCCTAGACGGCCCTACAAAAAACCTCTTGCTATCGCGCATAACAGAAGGATTTAAAAAACAACTTGAATTTGGTGTCCCATCAGATACAGCACAACACACACTCAAAACTCTGGCCAGACAACTCCGAGAAAAGAAAGTCATTGTCAAAGCATTTTTGCGCTATCCACTACATGCCAAGCTTTACCTAGTAAAACGCAAAGATCGCGTCGCTCCACTGGTCGGGTTCATAGGTAGCAGCAACCTCACCCTAGCCGGACTTTCGCAACAAGGCGAACTCAACGTGGATGTAGTCGACCACGACGCCGCAGCCAAGCTCCAAAAGTGGTTTGACGATCGTTGGAACGACACCTCTTCCGTAGACCTGACTGACCAACTTGCTAAGCTTATAGAGCAAAGCTGGGCCTGCATAGAAGACATCCGACCATACCTGATCTACCTTAAGATCGCATATTACCTATCGGAAGATGCACGCTCAGCCGACCAAGAGTTTAAAGTCCCAGCCAACTTCCAAAACATTTTGTTGGACTTCCAAAAAGCCGCCGTCAGACTCGCTGTGCGAAAAATATACCGATACGGCGGGGTTCTCCTGGGTGATGTAGTGGGTCTTGGCAAAACATTAATGGCCACTGCAATAGCACGCCTCTTGCAAGAGGATAATGACTACAACACGCTAGTAATTTGCCCTCCAAAACTCACCCCCATGTGGGACTGGCACTTCCAAAATTACCAAATCACCGGTAAAGTCATCTCCCTAGGGAGCGTAACAAAAGAACTCCCAACCTTGCCACGATATCGACTCGTTATCGTCGATGAATCCCACCACCTCCGCAATCGCGAAAACAAAAGCTATCGCGCTATCAAAGAGTACATTGACCGGAACGAGTCCCGAGTGCTGTTACTTACAGCTACCCCATTTAACAAACACTATTCCGATATCAGCAACCAAATCCGATTATTCGTCGACGAAACCGAAGACCTGCACGTTCAACCCGACCATTTCGTACGCTGGCTAAGAACAAACGGCAACAATGCCATACAACAATTCATGGTCCAGCACAATTTGGCCTCATTATCATGCTTAAAGGCGTTCGAATTTAGCAATTTCCCTGAGGATTGGAGAGATCTCATGCGCCTATTCCTCGTACGGCGCACCCGTCAGTTCATCATCAAATACTACGCCAAGTTCGACCCAGAAAAAAACCGATACTACGTGACCTTGAATGGAAAACCTAACTACCTGCCACAACACCAATTCAAAACGATAAAATTCCCAACTGATCCAAAAGACCCACAAGACCAGTACGCAAGGCTGTTCGACGAAGAAACCGTCAAAGTAATTGAAAACCTGGAGCTACCCCGCTACGGGCTTGCCAATTACCTCAGACCCGAGGCGCAAAGCGAAACCGACGAAACCAACCTCCGGATCATCAGAAACCTCAACCGCGCTGGTAAACGACTCATCGGATTTTGCAGAACTAACCTCTTCAAACGCCTAGAATCCAGTGGATACAGCTTCCTACTTTCCATCCAACGCCATATAATTCGGAACCTTGTCACCCTACACGCATATAAAACTAGCCAACCAGTCCCCATCGGCAGCCAAGACTTTGCAACCTTAGATCCACAATTATGTGATACAGACGAGGAGTTCGCCGAATCATTTGACTCCAGCCAACATACCCAAATAGCAGATTTGCAAGAAATCAGCCCGTCGAAGATTATTTCATGGAGCGAATACCTAGCCCGCGCCAGCAAACGCTACGACACTTACAAAGAAGAATACCGGGACCAATTTGATTGGCTAGACGCAAAATTCTTTAAACCTGAACTTGCAAATGCACTCGAATCAGACGCCAAAGCATTGTTCGAAATCCTTCAAAAGGCTGGCCCATGGAACCCGGAAACAGATGCAAAACTCCAAACACTCTACCATCTACTTACGCAAATCCACCCCCAAGATAAGGTCCTCGTCTTTACCCAATTCGCAGACACTGCCATGTACCTCTACACCCAGCTCGCCAAAAAGGGCATCAAAGACATTGACGTGCTTACCACAGATACCCGTGACCCCGTAACCATTGTCAGGCGATTCAGCCCAAACCAAAACGGTGGACTTCCCAATAATAGCACCGAACTAAGGGTTCTTATTGCCACGGACATCCTGGCCGAAGGCCAAAACCTTCAAGACTGCCACATCATCGTAAACTACGACTTGCCTTGGGCCATCATCCGACTCATCCAACGCGCTGGCCGTGTAGATCGTATCGGGCAAACACACGACACCGTCCTCGTGTACTCTTTCTGGCCGGCCCAAGACGTAGAAAAAATCATTAACCTCCATAAAAGACTCAGCGAACGTCTCCAGAAAAATCAGGAAATCATCGGCGCCGATGAGTCTTTCTTCGGCGAAAAAGCCAGAGAACGATTGATCGAACTATACACCGAGAAAGCTGAGTTTTTCAAAGAGGAGGATGACCGAGACATCGACCTCTCAAGCCTTGCACTCCAAGTTTGGAACAGCGCATCTAAAAAAGACCAAGAGGAAGCACGTACACTGCCGCCCATCGTTTCATCAGCACGTAAACTTACCGACACCGAAATCGCCGAGGGAAGCTCCCCAGGAGTGGTCACTTACCTCCGGTATCCAAATGGGACCGATGCCCTAGTACGGGTCGACAACCAAGGCAACCTTATTTCAGAATCGCCATACAGCATTTTCCAGGCAATTAGTTGCGGCCCTGACACAGAACCGTGTCCGCGTGCACCTAACCACCACCAGCTTGTAGCACGCTGCGCCGAAATCGCAATTGAGGAACAACGCTTCCCAATTGGCCAACTTGGTACCCTGCGTAACCCCAGACGCAAACTCTGGGAAAGGCTATCTAATTACCGCCAGTCCATCCAAGATCATCAAGACCAAACCATAAAAAAACTCGACGAACTCCTACAACTCATCTACCAGCACCCACTTAAGGAATCTGCCATCGACACAATCAACCGCCATATCAGACTAGGCGTTTCTGACGAAGAACTGGTAAACATCGCGTACAACCTTGCACAAAACGGCGACCTTTGCATCATATCCAAGGAACAAGACGAAGAACCACCTGAACCCCAAATCATTTGCTCCATGGGATTAGTGGACCCAAACCAGGCATATGCGCCACAACCTGCTCCAAACAATCGATAAAAAACTCAAAGAGTTTAGAGAAACAGGTGATGTGGTACACCTTCAGACTCTTTTCCGCGAATTACTTAATTGGGGCAAACCTAAAAACACGGTTACCATCCCAATCCCTACTCCAAACTCCTCACCCATTGAAGCCGTACCCATCGCAGAACTAAAAGGCTTACCCGTCTACCTCATACAATGGCCCGAGAACCAACTCCCCAACATAACCTCACGGCGCCGGGCCCAAAAAGAACTCTCCAAATACCACGTTTCAAGCATAGTCTGCTGCTATGTCACACGGGATAACTTATCCACACCAAATGCGATAGCCTTCACCTGGGCCAAACCAATTAACTCCGGCAAAACCCAGTTGCGAACATTACCCTACTCTTTTGACTCACACGCGCGAACAACTATCGAGCGACTAGCAGAACTTGCCTTCGAACTGGAAAGCCTCAACCAGCTAACCATCAACGACGTCCAAAGTAAGGTTGAACACGCCTTCGATGTAGAAGCCGTTACTAAACAGTTTTTCGATGACTACAACCACGTATTCAACGAGCTCCAAAAAATCCTAATCTCGTCCCACCCATCCACAATCCAAAATCCAACCGAAATAAAAGTCTTCGCACACGACTACGCACTCCAGTTACTCAACCGCATCATGTTCCTCTATTTCATCCAGCGTAAACGCTGGCTCGGCGGTGACCCGAACTTCATTGCCAAGTTCTGGTGTGCGTACCGTGAATCCGGCCAACCCAAGGATACATTCTTCAAACAGTGGCTCTCAGTGCTGTTCTTCGAAGCGTTCAACAAAAAGTTTCAGGCTGGCCGCAGTGACCGCAGCCACCTGCCCCCTAATGTGCGCTCCGCGCTTGCTCAAGCGCCGTACCTCAATGGCGGTCTGTTTACACCCAACCGCCTCGACGAGGCTGCCCTTGAGCTGAATCTGCCGGACGATTTCTTCGCTTTGCTCTTCGACCAGTTCAACGGCACAACTCCAGGTTTTCTGGAGCGCTACAACTTCACCATCGCTGAATCCACCCCCCTCGACATCGAGGTCGCCGTCAACCCAGAAATGATCGGGAAAGTCTACGAATCACTCGTAAACGTCACCTCCGAAGGTCTCACCGAGGAAGATCTACGCGGTACCGCAGGCATCTTTTACACCCCACGCGTCGAAATCGATTTAATGTGCCGACTCAGCCTCGTGGACGCGCTCGCCAACCGCCTCGGTACCGAACACAAACCACTCCTGTACGACGCCGTGTTTGCTTCCGACCCAGCTGAGAAAGAGGCCTCCGACCAAGCCCTGGCCGAGCGCAACCTATGGCCCAAACTCAATGAATGTCTTCGCAACCTCACCATCTGTGACCCAGCCTGCGGCTCAGGCTCTTTCCTCGTAGGTATGCTACTAGTACTAGATGACCTGCAAGCCCGTGCAAACACCCAGCTCGGCATAGACGAGACGCCATACGAACGCCGACGCCGTATCATTGGCGAACAACTCTACGGCGTGGACGTCATGGATTGGGCCGTTCACATCGCCGAACTCCGACTCTGGCTCCAACTGGTCGTCGAGACCGACCTGCACCCCGCCGAGCTCCACCTGCGACCGCTGCTGCCAAATCTTTCCTTCAAAATCCGACAGGGCGACAGCCTGGTGCAGGAAATCGGCAGTGTCAACTTCGGCCTGCACCGGCACCACCTGGATATCCCACCGCATCTCAAAGGCAGACTAACCCAACTCAAAGCCAAAAAACTCCGATTTTACCAGGGCGAACCCGGCCTGCGCGAATCCGACCTCAAACTCGAAGAACGCAACCTGTTCCGCGACA